>JBIKKX010000042.1:0-24504 GCA_044360135.1 Cyanobium sp. | reverse complement strand
CTTTGTGACTCTTTGCTGTTCGTCCCAGAAGCCTCTCTGACCCACCGTTGTCGCGACAAATGCTCAGCAAATCATAATCGTGATCATGCCGGGATCAGGTGCATTGTTGATTTTTCGAGGTGCCCTTAATTGTTCGAGCTGCCCTTTATTCCAATGCGGCTGAACACAGCCCTGGTGACACTTTCTCCTCGGTGAGGACACCCGCTGCACAGGCTCAGGAAGCCTGTGCAGGATGCCTGGCGGCTGATTCCCTCTTTCCCATCCCAGCCGGTGCTTGGCATCTATCCCAGTGCGGCCATGCCGCTGGACACGATCAGGCCTGCCGTCCAAGACCCCGTCTGCTTGCAATCCAACCAGCAGTGGCCCAATCACCAATCACACTGTCCTTGTGAATCCCACCTCGAAGCTGATCGGCCTGGACCAGCAGCTCGGTCTCGTTCCCTGCTCGCCGTTGTGGGCGCAATGGTGCAGCGTCCAGCCCGACGCCCCTGGCTGTCTTGGTCTGCTCTAGCCACGGCGGATCAGCCATGGCCCATCGGTCGACGCTCCAGCCATGAGCGCCAGCGTTGCCGTTGCCATTTGCCCAGGGCGGTGGGCTCCAGCTCCGGGCAGGCCAGCCACCGCCTCGGCCGTTGGCTGGGGGGCAGGGCTTTTGCCAGGGCGCTGAGGGCCGGCAACAGGGCCCCAGCGGCCGCGCTGGGATCGGGATCCTCCCCATCGGCCCGCACCAGGGCCACCAGTCGCTCTCCCCAGAGGGGATCGGGCTCTGCCAGCAGCAGCAGCTGGCCCAGCGGCAGTCCTGCCTGGCGCGCCGCCTCTGCCAGCATCGCCTCCACCTGCTCGGGGAAGACGGTCTCGCCGCCGCTGTTGATGGCGCCATCCAGCCGCCCCAGCAGCTCCAGGCCGCCAGCCGCCCCCCACCGTCCCCGGTCGCCGCTGCTCCACCAGCCCCCGGCTTGCAGCGGCAACGGCAGGAACCGGCCGCCCCGATGTTCCCCCACCGCCAGATTCGGCCCGCGCACCTGAACGGCACCGCTGGCGGGATCGATCCGCAGCTGGGCATGGGGCAGAGCCGGCCCGCAGCCCCCCTCCCCCGCTTGGAACCGCGCTGGCGCCAGGGCGGCCACCATCGCGGCGGTCTCGCTGCTGCCATAGCAGGGAGAGAGCGGCAGCCCAAGGCGCCGGGCCTCGGCGGCCAGATCGTCCGGTAGCGCCGCGCCGCCCACCCAGATCAGTCCGCAGCCGCCCAGCCAGGCGGCCCCCTCCGGCCGCTCCAGCAGCCGCCGCAGCTGGGTTGGCACCAGGGAGAGCAGGGCCGGCCGATCGGGGCGGAGCGGGCAGGCCGCCGCCAGGGCGGCCGGATCCCGCAGCAGCGGGGCGGGCAACCAGCGCAACCGGGCGCCCCAGCGCCGGGCCCGCAGCCAGGGCATCAGGCCGCTGACGTGATGCAGCGGCAGCGGGTCGAGGCAGTCGCAGCTGGCCGGCTCCAGCCCCTGGCGCCCCAGCCACTCCCCCAGGCCATCGGCGGCCGCCTCCAGGGCCGCCAGCGGCAGCTGCACCCAGCGCCGGCCGCCGGCACTGCCGCCGCTGCCGAGCACCAGGGCCGGTCCGGCGGGGCCTTCGGCCGCCAGGGACGCCGCAAGGGCCCCCTCCTCTCCAGGCGCCGGCAGGGCGACCACGCGTCCTTCCCTGAGCTGCCGCTCCAGGGCCGCCGCCGCCCTGGCTGGATCGGCCAGGGCCGCCGCCGCCGCAAGCGACAGGGGGCGCACCGGGCCCCTGGGCCAGGCGCCAGGCTCCTGGCCCGATCCGCTGGCGCTCATCGCTCCCCCTCGGCCAGGGCTGCCCAGGCGGCGGCCGGATCGCCGCTGAACAGCGGGCCGTGCGGGCGCCAGTGGGGGGCCAGCCCCGGAGCCGTCGGTGTGGGCCCACGCCACTGCAGGGCGGCGGCATGGTCGACCAGACGCCGGCCGACGCTGGTTTCAAAGGCGGTGCTGACCATCCAGCGGGGCCTGCCGGCGGCCAGGGCCGCCAACAGGGGTCTGGGATCTCCCTCCAGCGCCGGACGCCGCACCTGCCAGCCCGTCCAGCGCTCGCGCAGGCCGGGGTCGTGGACCAGGGATTCATCAAGGGCGACCGGCAGCTGCGCCGCCAGGGCTGTCAGCCCCTCCAGGTCGTCGTCGGCCAGTGGCTGCTCCAGCCAGTCCAGCCGCGGTTCGCCCGCCAGCCGCTCGGCCCAGCCGGCGGCCGTGGCCCGGTCCCAGCCGCCGTTGGCATCGAGCCGCAGCCTGCCCCCGGCCGGCATCCGCAGCAGCAGCTGCTCCAGCAGCTCCCGTTCGAGCCGGTCGTCGCCGGTGGCCACCTTCCACTTCAGGGTGGGCCCAGGCCCCTTCTCTTCCATTGGTTCCGGGGGCGCCAGCCAGGCCTCCAGGGCCGGGACCATCGCCTCCCCCGCCGGCAGCAGCCAGGCCGAAGCGGGCGCCGCGCCCCACCCCCCCGCCGCTTCCCCCACCAGCCCCTGCAGCTCCGCCAGAGCAGCGCCGATGGCGAACGCCAGGGGCGTCGGCAGCTGGGGCAGGGCCTCCTCCAGCTCCCTCCATTCGGCCTGTAGCCCCAAGGCGGCGATCGCCGCAGCGCAGGCCCGCTGGGCTGTCCCCCAGGGCCGCGTGGCGTCTCCCCAGGTGCTCTGCGGCTCTGCCCCTGGGGGCCTGGCGGTCGCCGCGATCGGGGTGCTGCCGCTGGCCTGCGCTGCGGCCGGCTCCAGCGGCGCCGCTTCGCCCCAGCCGAGCCGTCCGTCGGCGGTCTCCAGTCGCAACAGCCAGCCGGAGCGATCGACCACCACACCCCGGGCGGTGACCAGGGGCTGGGGCAAGAAGAAGTGGAAGGGGCGCCAGCGCAGCGCCAGCGGCCCCTTCACCGGAGCCCCGCCACCCCCAGCAGGGGCGCCAGGGCCAGCCCCGCCGCCAGGCCGAGGCCGCTGAGGGACTGGAAGCGCAGGGCCAGGAACTTGCTGCCGGCGATCCGTTCCGGTTCCCGGTGGTGCTCCCGCAGCAGCCGGATCAAAGCCTGGGCCGGCGGCAGCCCCACGGCGCTGAGCAGGGCGGTGAGGGGCCATTGACCCAGCAGCACCGGCGCCCACTGGAAGGCGAGGCTGCCGGCCACGAACCAGGGGACCAGATCGGCGGCCCGCTCGGTGCCGAGCCGCACGACCGGCGACTGTTTGCCGTGGGCCGCATCTTCAGCCACCTGATGGAAGTGGGAGCAATACAGCACCAGGGTGGTGGCCAGGGCCGGGCCTCCCCCCAGGGCGAAGGCCGTGGGCCAGGGCACCGCGGTCACCCCCGCCGGCCCCAGGGCCAGCAGGCCGGCCGCCGTGGCCAGGGGACCGAAGGCGATCCAGCAGAGGGGTTCCCCCAGGCCCCTGTAGCCCAGGCGCAGGGGCGGGCCCTGGTAGGCGTAACCGATGCCGCAGCAGGCCAGCACCAGCAGGAGCACCAGAGCGGTGCTGCGCAGGGCCACCAGGGCCATCAGGGCCAGGCCGAGCAGCAGGGCGGCATTTGCCGCCAGGGCCACCCGGTCGCGGCGGCCGGTGAGATTCACCAGCGAGTGGGGTTTGCCCTCGCGATCGACGCCGGTATCGGCATCGAAGACATCATTGGCCAGGTTCTCCCAGGCCAGCAGCAGCACCGCCGCCAGCAGAAACAGCAGCAGCTGGTCGGGGCGCACCGACTGCCCCTGGCTGAGGCGCCATCCCGCCGCCAGCAGCACCGGCATCACCGCCACCGCATACATCGGCCACTTGATCGCCGCCTGCCACAGCCGCCGCCGCTCGCTGCCCGGGGCGTGAAGGCTTGCGACGACCTTGGGGTCGTAGGGAGGGGGCGGCAACGGCAGACACGCGAAGACCCATACATTTGAGCAGCCGCTTCGGCCGTCCCGGTGCAGGCTCCCGCCAGCGTCACAACCCAGCGCACGACCCCCCCCAGCGGCGTCGCCACGGACGGCTTCAGCGAGCTGCTGGAGGCGGCGGCGGCGGGAGCCCGTCGGCTCGATGGCGACGGGGTGCTCAGCCTCGCCCTGCCGCTGCCCCTGCGGGATCCCCTGGCCCTGCTCGGCCAGCTGGAGGGTGGCGACCGCTTCCGCTTCCTCTGGGACGGCGCCCCGGGTCTCTGCCTGGCCGCCAGTGGCCGCAGCAACAGCCTGGAGCTGAGCGGACCCCGTCGTTTTGAGCTCACCCAACGGTTCAGCGCCGTCTGCCTCAGCCGTCTGGCCGCTCCGCAGGCCTGCCCGCCCCTGGCCAGGCCGCGGCTGCTGCTGGCCTTCTCCTTCTTCGACAGCCCCCTCCAGGAGGGTGAGGGCATGGCCGGAGTGCAGGCGGTGCTGCCCCGCTGGCAGCTCAGCCGCCAGGGCCGTCACTGCTGGCTGCGGCTGCAGCGCACCCTCGGGGGTGATGTCACCGCCCGCTCGCTGGCGGAGGAGCTGTGGGAGCAGGCCGAGCGGTTGGCGCGGCTGCCGGCCGACCCCGATGCCCTGGGCGATGGGGGCGGCGGCCCGGCGATCCGCCATCGCTCCGCCTGGGAGCCGGGCTATCGGGCCGTGGTGGAGCGGGGTCTGGAGCTGGTGGAGGGGGGCGCCCTGCGCAAGCTGGTGCTGGCGGTGCGGCAGGAGCTGCTGCTCGACCAGCCCCTCGATCCGCTGCGGCTGTTGGCCCAGCTGCGCCAGCGCCAGCCGGGCAGCTGCCGCTTCCTCTGGCAGCGGGGAGCGGGCCCGGCCCTGCTGGGGGCTTCGCCGGAGCGGCTGCTCACCGTGCGCCAGGGCCAGCTGCGCAGCGATGCCCTGGCGGGCACGGCGCCGGTGGGGCCGGCGGCGGCGCTGCTGACCGGCTCGGAGAAGGACCGCCGCGAGCATGAGCTGGTGGTGGATGCGATCAGCGCCACGCTGGCGGAGGCCGGCCTGTGCCCCCGCCGGCCCCGCCACCCGCGCCTGGCCCGCCATGGCCAGCTGGTGCACCTGCACACCCCGATCACCGCCGCCCTGGGCCAGCAGCAGCCCCTGGCCCTGGCCGGTGCCCTCCACCCCACGCCGGCGGTGGCAGGCCTGCCGCGGCGGGAGGCGATGGCGGCGCTGCGCAGCCTGGAACCGTTCGAGAGGGGGTTCTATGCCGCCCCGATCGGCTGGATCGACAGCGCCGGTGATGCGGAGCTGCGGGTCGCGATCCGCAGCGGCAGCCTGCACGGTCAGCGGTTGGAGCTCACCGCCGGCGCCGGCCTGGTGCGGGGGTCGCAACCGGAGCGGGAACTGCAGGAGGTGGCGCTCAAGCTGGGGGTGCTGCAGCAGCAGCTCAACCTTGACAGCCATCCCCTGGAGCGGCCGCGGCACCCCGTCGTCTGAGGTCGCCAGCGCCCGCTGCTCAGGATCCTGCCAGCAGGCGTTCGATCGTCAGATCGGCCAGGGGGATGCCCCCCAGGCTTTCCACCTCGCGCACACCGGTGGGGCTGGTGACGTTGATCTCGCTGAGGTGGCCATCGATCACATCGATGCCCACAAAGAACAGCCCCTCGGCGCGAAGCACCGGGCCTAGCTCGCTGCAGATCTCCCGCTCGATGGCGCTCAGCTCGGTGGCCTCGGGGCTGCCCCCCACGGCCAGATTGCTGCGGAATTCGCCGCCCGTCGGCACCCGGTTCACGGCGCCGAGGGGCTCGCCGTCGACCAGCAGGATCCGCTTGTCGCCGGCCTGGACCCCGGGCAGGAAGGCCTGGGCCATCACCGGCAAGGCCTCCATCTGGGTCACCAGTTCGAGCAGGGCCCGCAGGCCCGGGGTGCCGGCGGCGGCGAACACCACCCCCTGGCCGGCCCTGCCGCCCAGGGGCTTGAGCACCACCTCACCATGGCAGGCGGTGAAGGCCTGCAGCTCCTGCACCCGGCTGCTCACCAGGGTGGGGGCCATGCGCGCACTGAAGCGCAGGGACCCCAGCTTCTCGTTCCAGGCCCTCAGAGCCGCCGGGCGATTGATCACCCGCACCCCGCGCCGTTCGGCCAGGTCGAGCAGATGGGTGGCGTAGAGATAGGCCTCATCCACCGGCGGATCCTTGCGCATCCAGACCGCTGTGAACCGCTCCAGGGGCAGCCGCTCGGGCTCCCCCAGCGCATACCAGGGGGAGGGCACGTCCCAGCCCTGGGGGCCAAAGCGGATTGGGGCGAGGGTGAGGGGCTGGGCGGTGGCCCAGGCGCGATGGCCGCCCTCGGCGGCGGCGGCCGAGAGATCGGCGGGGGTGCAGACCCAGGGGCGCTGGCCGGCCCGCTGGACGGCCTGCATCAGGGCCACGCTGGTGTCCTTGGCCGGCTTGAGGCGCGTGATCGGATCGATCACAAACAGCTGGGCTGGGGCCTGGCTGGCACTCATGAAGCCAGACCCAGCAGCGGGTTGAGCTGGTCTTTCTGGTCGAGGGCGAAGAGGTCGTCACAGCCGCCGATGCCGCGGTTGTTGATGAAGATCTGGGGCACGGTGCTGCGGCCCTCGGAGCGGCGGATCATGGCCTGGCGGGCGCTCTCATCGCCATCGATCATGTATTCGCTGTAGGTGATGCCCTTGCGATCGAGCAGACCCTTGGCGCGGATACAGAACGGACAGAAGCGCCAGGTGTAGATCTCCACTTTCGCCGGTCCGCTTTGCTCCGGGTTCGGCCCGCTTTCAGGGCGGTTGATCCCTTGGCTGGGGGTTCCCATGATTGGAACAGCTGGCATGGAGGTGGCCCCGATTCTGGGGGATGGCCCGCCTCTGGCGCCGGCGGCCGGTGCGGTTCCGCTGGTACGGTCGAGCCAGCCACAGCCTGCCCCGGTGCTCGATCTCACCGATTTCAAACGCGATCTCTCCGAGCTCACCGACCGCCTGGGCCATGCCCAGGACTGTCTTTGACGTACCGGCACTGAAGGCCCGGCAACAGGATCTGGAGCAATTGGCGTCCCAGCCCGACTTCTGGGACGACCAGCGGCAGGCCCAGGCCCGGATGCGCCAGCTCGATGAGGTGCGGGCCCAGCTCGACCAGCTCGGCCGTTGGCAGACGGCCGTGGCCGATGGCGAGGCCACCCTGGAGCTCTACGGCCTTGAACCCGATCAGGACCTGCTCGCCGAAGCCGATGACGCCCTCAGGCAGCTGCGGTCCGATCTCGACCGATGGGAGTTGGAGCGGCTGCTGAGCGGCACCTACGACAAGGAGGGGGCCGTGATTAGCATCAATGCCGGCGCCGGTGGTACCGATGCCCAGGACTGGGCCTTGATGCTGATGCGCATGTACACGCGCTGGGCGGAGGACCACGGCATGAAGGTCAGCGTCGATGAACTCTCGGAAGGGGAGGAGGCGGGGATCAAGAGCTGCACGATCGAGATCGAGGGGCGCTACGCCTACGGCTACCTGCGCAATGAGAAGGGCACCCACCGGTTGGTGCGGATCTCGCCGTTCAATGCCAATGACAAACGCCAGACCAGCTTTGCGGGGGTGGAGGTGATGCCCAAGCTGGAGGAGGAGGTGAAGCTCGACATCCCCGACAAGGATCTGGAGATCACCACCTCGCGCTCGGGCGGTGCCGGTGGCCAGAACGTCAACAAGGTGGAGACGGCCGTGCGCATCCTGCACATCCCCACCGGCCTGGCGGTGCGTTGCACCCAAGAGCGCTCCCAGCTGCAGAACAAGGAAAAGGCGATGGCGCTGCTGATGGCCAAGCTGTTGGTGATCGCCCAGGAGCAGCGGGCCTCCGAGATCGCCGATATCCGCGGTGACATCGTCGAGGCGGCCTGGGGCAACCAGATCCGCAACTACGTGTTCCATCCCTACCAGATGGTCAAGGACCTGCGCACCCAGCACGAGACCACCGATGTGCAGGGGGTGATGGATGGCGATCTCGATCCGTTCATCCAGTCGCTGCTGCGCCAGGACGTGGAGGTGGGGGCGGCTCCGGAGGCCTGATCGCCACCCTCGCCGTTCAGATCCGCCCCTGAGTAGCGTCCAGACCGGCCGATTTTTTTAGTCCCGCCGCCGCGGCTCGCTCTGTCATGACCCAGTCCACCAGCGGTGACGCCCGACCCGGCCCCCCCGGCGAGCCCGCCAGCCCCCGCCCGGATCAGGCCACGGCCGCTGCCGGGCTCCCCGAGCGGCGGCCCACCCCTGGCGATGACGGCGCCGCTGCCGAGAATCCAGCCTTCATCCGGCTGGCGATGCGCAACATGGTGCGCAAGGGCCGCCAGAGCCTGGTCCATTTCGGGTTGACCGCCCTGGGCCTGACCGGCTTCCTGGTGCTGCTGGCCTGGCTGGGGCGGCCCCAGCTGCCCCAATGACGGCGCCGTCGGCACCGGATCCGGTCGCCCCGATCCAGCAGGCCGGACCGATCGACCTCGACCTGGCCTTCCGGATCGAAACCGAAGCCGGCGATCCCCTGCCTGCCTGCCTCGATCCCCTGCTGCGTCGGGGCGGCAGCCTCACCGGCGACGGTGCTGAGGCCCTCTGGCAGCGATGGCTGGGCCAGTGGCTGGCGGAGCTGGCGGCCGAGTTGCCCGAGCCATGGCGGATCGGCGCCTACAGCCTGGGGCTGCAGCTCAGCGACGACGCCTGCCTGGCCGCCCTGAACGGCCAGTGGCGGCAGCGGCCTGAACCCACCGATGTGCTCGCCTTCGCCGCCCTCGACCCCGATGCCCTCGGCGGGATGCCCCCCGCTCCGCCGGCGCCGCCGGACTGGGAGGAGCCGGAGTGCGAGCCGGAAGCCCTGGAGCTGGGCGACATCGTGATCTCCCTGGAGACCGCTGCTCGCCAGGCGGATGCTGCCGATGGCGATCTGGAGCGGGAGCTGCTGTTCCTGGCCAGCCATGGGCTCCTGCACCTGCTGGGCTGGGACCACCCCGATCCGGCCAGCCTGGCGGCGATGTTGGCCCGTCAGGAGGCCTTGATCAGCGGCCTGTCCGAGCCGGAGCCAGCCCAGGGCTGATCGGCCGGGTCAGCGGCGGCCGTGACGAGGGCTGCATGGTCCTCCAGCCGATCGCTGTAAGGTGCATGGCACCACGCACCAGAGCTCCCTCCCCCACTGGGAGGTGGCGGGTCCCGCGGCCAGCTCCCCTCGCCCAACGCCAGCCCTGCGCGATCTCCCCCGCCCCATCGATCTGCCGGGTCCCAAGCCTCTGCCCAGCCCGGACCCCCACCGCCGCGGCCGCAAGTTTCGGGTTGGGGCCTGGAAGGTGGCCGGCGATCTGCCCGCCAGCTTCCGCTACGCGGCCCAGGGGTTGGCCTATGGCTTCGCCAGCCAGCGCAATTTCCGCATCCATGTGATCACCGGCGCGCTGGTGTTTGTGCTTGGGCTGTGGCTGCGGCTCAGCCTCGATCGGATGGCGGTGTTGGTGCTGACGGTGGCTGCGGTGCTGGTGCTGGAGTTGCTCAACACCGCCACTGAGGCGGTGGTGGACCTGGCGATCGGCCGCCAGTTCCATCCCCTGGCCCGGATCGCCAAGGACTGCGCCGCCGCCGCCGTGCTGGTGGCCGCCCTGGCGTCGATGCTGATCGCCCTGCTGCTGCTGGTGCCGCCGCTGCTGGTGCGCCTGGGGTTCTGAAACCCTGGCGCTTCCCTTTCCGCCCATCGCCGGTCGACCGCTCCATGCTTCTGGTTCTCGACAACTACGACAGCTTCACGTTCAACCTGGTGCAGTACCTGGGGGAACTGGCCGTCGACCATCCGATCGCTGCTGATCTGCGGGTCGTGCGTAACGATGCCCTCAGCGTTGATCAGATCCGAGCCCTGCAGCCGGCGGCGATCCTGATCTCGCCCGGCCCCGGCGATCCCGACCAGGCGGGCGTCTGCCTGGAGGTGCTGCGCCAGCTGGGGCCAACCGTGCCGATTCTGGGGGTGTGTCTGGGGCACCAGTGCCTGGCCCAGGTGTTCGGCGGTCGCGTGGTGCGGGCCCGGGAGCTGATGCACGGCAAGACCTCACCGGTGCGCCACGGCGGCCGGGGGGTGTTTGCGGGGTTGCCCGATCCACTCACCGCCACCCGGTACCACAGCCTGATCGCCGAACGGGAGTCGCTGCCGGACTGCCTGGAGATCACCGCCTGGCTGGAGGACGGCACGATCATGGGCCTGAGCCACCGCGACCATCCCCACCTGCAGGGGGTTCAGTTCCACCCCGAGAGCGTGCTCACCCAGAGCGGCCACCAGCTGCTGGCCAATTTCCTTTCCCTGGCGGCCGCTTGTTCCCCGGTGGCGGCCGCTGGAGCGCTGCCGTAACGCTGCTAATTTCGCGCCATCGCCGGGGCCCCCTGGTGCAGCACACGCCATGCCGGCAGGCCCGATGAACACCCTCCGCCATTCGAACCGCCCCAAGGCCGCTGCCGGGTTGGCAGCCGTTGCCAGGCGCTCGGCCTTGGGATCCGTCGCGGCCCTGGCTGTCGCTGGCTCGGTTCCGGCAGCGCCGGCCGGTGCTGCCGGGGGCGGGGTGACGATCACCAGCTACGGCCACAGCGCCCTGCTGATTGAGGGGGGCGGCGCCCGGGTGCTGCTCAATCCCTTCCAGGCGGTGGGCTGCGCCGCTGGCCTGGCCGAACCTCGCCTCAGCGCCGATGTGATCCTGGCCAGCAGCAGCCTCCGCGATGAGGGGGCTGCCGTGGCCTCGGGCCGCCTGCTCCTGAAGCCCGGCTCCTATCGGGTGGCGGGCCTGGCGATCGAGGGCTTCAGCGCCCCCCACGATCGCTTCGGCGGCCGGCGGTTCGGCTATTCCACCCTCTGGCGCTGGCGCCAGGGGGGCCTGGAGTTCGCCCATCTCGGCGGCACGACCGCCACGATCGCGCCGGAGGAGCGGGTGCTGCTGGGCCGCCCCGATGTGCTGATCATCGGCGTGGGTGGTGGCGCCAAGGTCTACGACGGTGCCGAGGCCGCGGCGGTGGTGCGCCAGCTGCAGGCCCGGCGGGTGATCCCGGTTCAGTACCGGCGGGGAGGGGCGATAGCGGGCTGCGACCAGGGCGGCGCCGGCCCCTTCCTGGAGGCGATGACCGGTACCACGGTGCGGCGGGGCGGCAGCAGCCTGCGGCTGGCGCCGCCGCTCGGCGATACCACCGTGATCGAACTGCTGCGCTGAGGTCGGGGCCACCAGCCAAGGGCCCGCTGCGCTCATTCCCCTGGGGGTGTCGGGGCTGAGGCCTCAGGGGGGGCCTGGGCCGCCAGCTCCTGGGCGAGCTGATCGGCGGCGTCCCGGCCCCGGGGGCTGGGGATCGGGATCGGGATCGGCAGCGCCGCTCCCCTGGCGCCCCTGAACCAGCGGTCGGGCAGGGTCAGGGGCGCCAGGGGGGAGAGGCTGGCCAGGGCGATGGCGTAGAGGAGTGAGGGCACCACGAGGCGCAGGGCCTCCAGGCCGTCCCGCACCTGGGCCTGCTGGCCCAGGTTGTCCGCCAGGCGCTCGCGCACAAAGGGCTGGCTGCGGTCCAGGGCCCGCAGCAGCCGCTGGCGCAGCACCGGCAGGGGCAGGACATCGGCCTGGGGGGAAAGGGGCGGGCCCTGCAGCAGCCGCAGCCGTTCCCGCAGCTCCGGCAGGGAGCGGGCCTCGACCACGGCCTGCCGCAGGGCCGCGAAGCGCTGCTCCAGCCGCTGCTCCAGCTGGGGGCGGTCGGCGACGGCGTCGGGGACGGCCCGCATCAGCCACAGCTGAAGGGGGATCAGCAGCACCAGCACCAAAGCACCGACGGCCGCAGCCCGCCGCAGGCGGGTCAGGCGTCGCCGCAGCTGCCGATCGTCCGGATCGAGCAACACGGCCAGATGGGCCAGCACCAGGCCGAGCAGGGCAGGGGGGCCTGGGCCAGCACCAGGGCGCTGAACCGTTGCCAGCCCTCGGCCGAGGGCAGTCCGGCGGCCAGCAGCGCCAGGGCCGGGACCGTCAGGGCGATCAGGCCGAGCAGCCAGCCGGCCCGGCCCAGGGCCCAGGGGAGCAGCAGCACCGCCGGATCGTTCGTCGCCTCCGAGCCCGGCTCGAGCTGGACGGCATCGATGGACCAGGAACCGGAGGGCGGGGGCGTTTCGGGGGAGGCTGGATCGGTGGAGGCTGCTTCGGGGGCCATCAGCTGGGCCGCTGTCCCCCGGCGCGACGCTCGCGCAGCCTGCGGCTCCAGAGCAGGGCGGCGCTGCCCCCAAGCAGGGGCAGGGGCGCCGGCACCCGGCTGAGGGTGTCGTAGCCAATCACATCGAAGGCGAGGCGATCGAGGGCGCTGATCTGGCCGATTTCGCCGCTGGCCAGGGTGGGATCGAGCAGGCCGAGGCCAAGGTTGTCCTTCCAATGGCTGGCCTGGCGACCATCGCCGTGGGTGGTGCCCGTCGAGAAGCCGCCGAGACTGCTGATGCCGGCGTCGAGCGAGAAGTATTTGGCGCGGCTGTCGGCGGTCCAGTCGATCACGCCGGAGGCGACGCTTTGGGCGGAATAGCGGTAGAGATCGAGAGGGCTCACATAGTGGAATTGATTGTCGTTGTAGTAGGTGGTGCCGTAGGGAGAGTTGTAGTCAAGGACATCCACTCCGCTCAGGAAGCCAAGGGCGTGGCCGATTTCATGGGTCGCGACCGCAATGAAATCGTAGCTGCCGGAGCTGATCCCGTTGCCAGGATTGAAGTCCCAGTTGAAGAGGCTATTGAAACTGATCTCGCCATCCAGGGCTGAGGCGTCGGTGCCGTAATCGGGGCTGACACCGATCGCCTTGAGATTGGCAGTGCTGATGTTGATGACAAAATTGTTGAGATCGCCGTCGTTATCCACGTAGGGGGTGGCGCTGCCCACTCCGGCCGGGTTGTTGGCGGTCCGGTTGATCAGCAGTGGAAACGTGCTGCCGGTCGGCAGGGAGGCGAAGGCCTGGTTGTCGTTGCTGGATTGACGATCCAGGCCAAGGGCGGTACGGAAGCCGCTGTAGGTGAGGAAATTCTCTGTATGGTATGTGCCACCCAGGATGTTCGGCGCCATCGACTCAAAGCCGATGGAGAGCTTCACTGTGATCGGATCGAAGAGGATGCTGCTCCAGCGGTTCGCCGCCGCCTGGAAGCCTGCATAGGCGTTGCTGTTGAGGCTGGCGCAGCTGGGATCGGTGCCGCAGACGAAATCAAACCGCAGGGCCAGGGCCGCCGGCTGGCTCGCCCCCCAGCCGACCAGCGCGAGGAACAGGGCTGACGTTCGCCGTCGCCACTGTCGCAGCCAGGGTCTGGGCGTGGTTCCGTCGGTGGCTGGTGCTGAGGGTGTCGAGGCGGGCAGGGGCATGCATGGCTGGGCAGGGCCCGGCAGATTGAGTCTGAAGCTGAAACAAGCCGCGAAACGGTAGCACTAATCTGGCAGATTTCAGGGCTTGGCCAACAGGCCGGCCTGGCAACCTGGCCCCGCCGCCATGGGCGGCCTCGGCGGCGGAGCAGCGGCGCTCCCCCATTGCGATCAGGCCCCTGCGGCGGTGAGGCCGCGGTAGGTGGTCCAGAAGCGCTCCATCTGCTCGCGGGTGCCGAGGCTGACCCGCAGGGAGCCATCGATCAGGGGTTTGCCGGCCATCGAGCGCACCAGGATGCCGGCGTCGCGTAGCTCCTGGTCCACAGCGGCGGGATCGCGGTCGGGCCAGAGCAGCAGGTAATTGCCGCCGGCCACGTGGTGGCGCACCCCGGCCTGGCGCAGCTGCGCCACCAGCCAATCGCGGGCCTGCAGCACCTCGGCCACGTAGGCATCCACGTAGGCCTGGTCCGCCAGGGCGGCGTGGGCGGCGGTGACGGCGAAGCTGTTGATGTCGTAGGGGCCGGTGACCCGGCTGACCCGATCGATGACGGCGGCGGCGCCGATCGCGAAGCCGATCCGCAACCCGGCGATGCCGGCGGTCTTGGAGAGGGAGCGCAGCACCAGCAGGTTGGGGAATGGGGCGAAGTGATCGGCGGGATCCGGGCCGGGGCTGGCCTGATGGGCTGCGGGGGCCAGGCCGCTGCCGTTGGCGCCGCTGCCAGATCCGAGCAGCAGGGGCAGCACGCTGTCGCCGGTGAAGGCCTCATAGAGCTCATCCACCACCACCAGCGTCTGCGGCGCGGCGGCGGCCAGCTCCAGGATCCGCTCCGGGGCCAGCCTGGTGCCGGTGGGATTGTTGGGGTTGCAGAGCAGCAGCAGGCGGGGGGGCGTGCAGGCGTCCGCGCCGGTGGACGCCGGAGCGAGCAGGGCGGCCCGGATCTCCTCCAGGGGGAAGCTGAAGTCGGGCAGGCGGTAGGGGATGGCGTCGATCGCCATGCCCTGCATGCGGGCGCAGGGGGTGTAGTAGCCGAAGGTGGGGGAGGTGGTGAGCAGGCGATCGCCCGGCCCCCCGTAGGCCTGGAAGACCGCATGGATGGCGGCATCGACGCCGTTGAACAGGCCGATCTGCTCCGGCCGCAGCGCTGGGGCCGGGGCCGGCAGGGCGCCGCCGCCTGGTGTGGCCTGCAGGGAGGCGATCACCGCCTGGCGGAGGCCGTCGTATTCGGGATAGATGGCGTAGTGGTCGGCGGGGATGGCGCGGATCGCCGCCACCACCTGCGGGCTTGGGCCCACGGTGTTCTCGTTGAAGTCGAGCCGCAGCAGGCCGCGCCGCCCCTCCAGGGGAGCGCTGTAGGCCTGGAGGCTTTCCACCTCCGGCCGTGCTGCGGGCGCTGGCGCCGCGCCGACGGGCCCCTGGGTCGATGGATCGCGCACAGGATCGATCGGATTCATCCCGGCAGCGTAGGGAGGCCGGCCCTGGCGGCTTGGCCGCCGCGGGGGCCGCCAGCGGCCTGGTCGGATCAGGGGATGGTCACATCCGCTCCAGGGTGGGGATGCCGAGCAGCTCCAGGCCCTTCTTGAGAGTGTCGGCGCTGAGGCGGCAGAGGGCCAGGCGGGAGCCGCGGGCCTGCGGAGGGGCCTTGAGCACCGGCACCTGGTCGTAGAAGCGGTTGAACACCTGGCTGAGTTCGAACAGGTAGGTGCAGAGCCGGTTGGGCAGCAGCTCCTGCTCCACCTCGGCGATCACCGCATCGAACTTCAGCAGCTCCCGGACCAGGGCCCACTCCTGGGGTTCGCTGAACTGGAGCGCTGCCCCGCCAGCGTCGTTCGCTGCGGCTGCGCCCTCGCCGGCAGGGACTGCGGCGGCGGCCCCGGCGCCGGGATCACGGCCATCCCCCCCCTTCCTGGCGATGCCGGCGATGCGCACCACGGCGTAGAGCAGGTAGGGGGCGGTGTTGCCCTGCAGGGCGAGCATGCGATCGAAGCTGAACTGATAGCTGGTGGTGCGGTTCTGGCTGAGGTCGGCATATTTCACTGCCGCCAGGCCCACGGTGGTGGCGGCGTGCTGGATGAAGGCCTCGTCCTCCTGGCGGCCCTCTTCGGCGAGGCGGCGGCGCAGGTCGGCTTCGGCCCGCTCGACCGCCTCATCGAGCAGATCCTTGAGCCGCACGGTGTCGCCGGCGCGGGTCTTGAGTTTCTTGCCGTCTTCGCCCTGCACCAGGCCGAAGGGCACGTGTTCCACCCGGCCATCGGCGGGGATCCAGCCGGCCCGCTGGGCCACCTGAAACACACCGGCGAAGTGGCTGGCCTGGCCGGCATCGGTCACGTAGATCACCCGCCTGGCGCCATCGCCGCCGGGGGGCGGCGCGAAGCGGTAGCGGATCGCGGCCAGATCGGTGGTGGCGTAATTGAAGCCGCCATCGCTCTTCTGCACGATCAGGGGCAGGGGCTTGCCCTCCTTGCCGCTCACCCCCTCCAGAAACACGCAGCCGGCCCCGTCGTCCACCACCAGCAGCCCGGCGGTGCGCAGATCGTCGACCACCGCGGCCAGGAAGGGGTTGTAGAAGGATTCACCGCGCTCGCTGAGCTGGATGTCGAGGCGGTCGTAGATCGCCTGGAAGGCGCGGCGGCTCTGGTCGCAGAGCAGCCCCCAGGCCTTGAGCGACACCGGATCGCCGCCCTGCAGCTTGACCACCTCCTCGCGGGCGGTGGCCTGGAAGGCCGGGTCGTCATCGAAGCGCTGCTTGGCCTGGCGGTAGAAGGCCACCAGATCACCGAGGTCGACCGCATCGGCGGTGTTGAGCGCTTCGGGGGCCACCTGTTTGAGGTGGGTGATCAACATGCCGAACTGGGTGCCCCAGTCGCCGACATGGTTGAGGCGCAGCACCGGATGGCCGCGAAATTCGAGCACCCGCGCCAGGCAGTCGCCGATGATCGTGGAGCGCAGGTGCCCCACGTGCATCTCCTTGGCGATGTTGGGGCTGGAGAAATCGACGATCACCGGCGCCGGCGCCCCCGCCTGGGGCCCACCGGCCAGCGGCACCCCAAGGCGTGGATCACCGAGCCGGAGCGCCACTTCGGCGGCGAGACGTTCGGGCCGCAGGGTGAGGTTGATGAAGCCGGGGCCGGCGATCTGGGGCTCCAGGCAGAGGGCGGTGAAGGCGGGATCGGCCTGGAGCCGGGCCACGATCGCCTCGGCGATGGCCCGGGGCTTCAGGCCGAGGGGTTTGGCCAGGGCCAGGGCGCCATTGGCCTGGAGGTCGCCGAAGTCGGGTTTGCTGGCCGGCGCCAGCTGGGGATCGAGGCCCTGGTCCGCGGCGGCCGCCGCTTCCGGGAAGGCCGCGGCCATGGCCTGCCGCAGCTGGGCATCGAGTTGCTGGAAGACCTGGAGCATCGCGGCCGGCGGCGGATCGGGCTGATGCCCTGATCATCCCCCCGGGGCGGGCCGGCGACGCTCGATTTCAGGCGGCCGGCAGCCCGAGCATCGCCTCCAGGCCGCTGAGCACCACGTCGCTGGTGAGCTTGATGCGGTAGCGGCAGGCCTGGGTTTCGGTGCCGTCGAAGCGGTGGTGCTCCCAGTATTTGTTGCTGCCGGCACCGCCGCCGCAGAGGCCGAAGTAGTCGCACTCGGCGCGGCAGCGCTCGATGCCGGCGCGCAGTTCGCGGGCGATGCGCTGGAACTTCGGCGTCGCCGCCACCGCCGTGAGGCTGTCGTGGTGAACATCGCCGAGCACGAAGTCGCCGTATTCCTCGGTGCGGACCGCCAGCAGCTCGGGATCAAAGCTGGAGAGGCGTCCGCCGGCATCGACATTGACGATGGCGAAGGGATGGTTCATGTCGGTGTGATCGATGCGGCTGTCCGTATCGGCCAGATTGCAGATCCCCTCGAATTCACGCAGCCGCAGCTGGGAGGGGTCCTCCATCCAGAGCTGCCAGAAGCGCTGCAGGAAGCTGGTGTAGAGGGCTTCGCTGTGGGGGCGGCTGAGGGTGGACTGGAGGTTTTCACCCTCGGTTTCCTCCATGTTGAAGGCCAGATCATGGATGCCGTGATCCACGAAGAAGTGGAACAGCTCGTCCGGGTGGTGCAGGGCTGCTTCGGTGAGCACGCAGATCACCTGGAAATGGATGCCGTGACGCTGCAGGGCGGCGATGCCGCGCATGGTGGCGGCATGGCTGGGCAGGCCGGTGCGGGTGCGGCGGTGGCGGTCGTGGAGGAAGGCGGGCCCATCGAGGCTGACGCCGACATGGATCTGATTGCGCGCGAAGCAGTCGCACCAGGCGTCGTTGATCACCATGGCGTTGGTCTGCACCGACTGGTGGATGGTCAGCTGGCGTGACGGGTGGCGCTCCAGGGCGGCGGCGATGCGGGCGGTGGCGGCGTCGTAGAAGGCGATCGGCAGGGTGAGGGGTTCGCCGGCATGCCAGAGGAGGGTGAAGTTTCCGCCGACGTAGGGACTTTCCAGGACCCGATCGAGGGCGGCATCGAGGGTGGCCATGGCCAGCCGCTGGCGATCGTCGCGGCTGGGCAGGTAGCAGTAGTCGCAGTCGAGGTTGCAGAAGGGGGTGGGCTGGATCACCAGCAGCTCCACCGGCCCGTAGCCCTCGGGGTTGCCCGGCGGTGGCCCGTCGGGCCAGAGGGGCCGCACCGCCACGGGCGAAAAACCGCCGGGGCCGGCGCCAGCCGATGGGGGCGGCGCAGCCTCGGCGGCGGCGGGGGCCGGGGTGGGGGCTGAAGCGGCGACCGGGGCGTCGGGTTCGCGGCGGGGGGGAGCCGTCACCGGATCACCAGCGGTTCAGGAAGCCGCCGTTGCGCCAGCCGCCGCCGTTGCGGAAGCCACCATTGCGGAAGCCACCGTTGTAGAAACCGCCGTTGCGGAAACCACCGTTGTAGAAGCCACCGTTGCGGAAGCCGCCATTGCGGAAGCCGACGGCGGGTCCGTTGACGAAGGTCCAGGCCAGTTTGTCCTTGTCGGCGCCGGCGGAGCCGTCAACGCCGGCCTGTTCGACGTTGGTGGCGGTGCTGTCGGCGCCGGGTTCGGAGTCAGCGCCGGGGGGGATGGTCTGCTGGTGCAGGGCGGCGCTGATCCGCTGCAGGCGGGCCTCAATGCTGGAGGGGTTGGCGGGAGCGGTGGGGCTGCTGGCGGCCAGGCCCTGGGAGGGGAGCAGGGCACCGAGCAGCAGCAGAAAGCCGAACAGACCGGAGCGGGGGAGAGGGGCCATCGGAGGCGGACGAGGCGAGGGGTGCGGCGGACAGGGGGGAAGGGGGGCCGGGCTTCAGGGGGCCGGTTTGGGAGCGGCGGCCGGGGTGAGCAGCAGGGGCTCGAGGTTGATCAGGTTGATCTGGAAGAAGGTGCGCACCTGGGCGGCGGGGATGCCGAGCACACCGGTGGGTCCGACCCAGGGATCAACGGCGGCGATGGCATCGGGGCGGCCTTCGAGATAGGCCGTCTGCAGCTTGGCGATGGCGAGGTTGACGATGTTCTCGAAGTCGGAGTTGTTCTGTGGCAGGATGCAACCGATGCCGTAGCTGCTGTAGGGATCGGACGGAACCAGCCGGGCGGCCTTGAGCTGGCGGGTTTTGCTGAGGCCGGCCAGGGCGATCGAGTCGCCGAGCAGGCCGTCGACCTTGCCCCGCTGCAGGGCGACGAAGGCGGCATCCAGGCTGTCGAAGCTCACCGCCTTGGCGGCGGGCTGGAGGTTGGGGAGGGCGGTGGCCCCCAGGGAGCCCTGCACGACGCCGATGCGACGGCCCTTGAGGGAGGAGACGCTGCCATCGAGGCCGGCGCTGGTGGTGAGCAGGCGCAGGCCGGAGAGGCCGATCGGCAGGGAGAAGTCGACGGCCATCTCCCGCTCCCAGCTGAATGGAACCCCGCAGGCGAGGCCGGCGCCGCCGTTGGCGACGGCGTCGATCATGGCGGCGGTGTTGGCGACCGGCACGAAGCGGATCTTGACCTTGCCGCCAAGCACCGTCTGCAGTTCGGCATCGATGCGCTTGCCCACCTCGACCCCGTAGCCGACCGGCTGGCCCTTGGCATCGAGGCTCATCAGCGGCGGCACGTCGGTGGTGCCGACCATCACCAGCTCACCGCTGCTGATCGCCCGCTCCAGCACCGTCTGGGCCGAGGCCGCCAGCGGCGCCCAGGCCAGGGCCAGGCCGGCCAGCAGCGGCAGGACGGCGGCGAGGCGGCGCTGGCCGAGGCGCGGACGGCGTCCGCCGGCGGGCGCCGGGGGGAGTGGTGAGGGCAGGGTCACGGGCAGCGCCGAACACTGTCCTCAAGCTATGAAGCGCGGCCGGGGCGGTCAACACGGCCGGCGCGGTCGTTTACATGGCAGCAACAGGCGGCCTCCACGGCGCCCACGCTGGCCGTGGGGCGTGCGGATCAGGCCAGCAGCGGCGTGAAGCGCATGCTCAGGTCGAGCCAGGGGCTGCGGGTGATCGGAGCGCTGCTGGAGATCAGGTCGATGCCACAGGCGGCGTAGGCGGCCAGCTGGTCGGGGGCGACGCCGGAGGCCTCCAGCACCACAGCACCGGAGCCGGCCTCGGCCGCCAGGGCCCGCAGCCGCGGCACCAGGGAGGCCAGCTCGGCGGGGCTGAACTCATCGAGCAGCACCCCATCGGCGCCGGCCCGGATGGCGGCTTCGGCTTCGGCGGCGGTTTCGGCTTCCACGATCACCCGGCAGGGCCAGGGAGCGGAGGCGCGCACGGCGGTGATGGCGGGGCCGACACCACCGGCCCAGGCCAGGTGGTTTTCCTTGAGCATGGCGGCGTCATCGAGGCCGAGGCGATGGTTGAGGCCACCGCCGCAGCGTACGGCGTATTTCTCCAACACCCGCAGGCCCGGTGTGGTCTTGCGGGTGTCGGCCAGGCGCACTCCGCTGCCGGCCAGCAGGCCCACCAATGCGGCGGTGGCGGTGGCGATGCCGGAGAGGCGCATCACCAGGTTGAGGGCGGTGCGTTCGGCGGCCACCAGGGCCGCGGCATCGCCGCGCAGCTCCAACAGCCGCTGACCCGCGGTCAGCGGGGCGCCATCGGCCACCAGCAGCCGACCCTCCAGCTGCGGATCGAGCAGCCGGAACAGGGCCAGGGCCAGGGGCCCACCGCAGAGCACCCCCTCGGCCTTGGCGATCCAATGGGCCTCGGCCCGCCGGCCCACCAGGGCCGGGGCGGTCAGATCCCCGCGACCGATGTCCTCCGCGAGCCAGGCGCGCAGCTGCGCCTCCAAGGCGGGACTGACGGGCAGGTGGGGGCCGTGCATGACAGGAGAGGAGACCCGCAGGGGGATGGGGGCATCATCGGGGGTGGGGGGAGGCTTGGCGGGGGGAATCTCTTGGCTGACCCTCTCGGCCGCTGTAGCGGGGGGGGCGCTGGGCATGACATGGCCGCAAAGAGCTGCGGGTTCCGAGTCTCCTTGGGGTCACTCAGTCTCCTTGGGGTCTCTTAATTGAAGGAGGCGGGTCAGGGGTATGGCAGGGGTGGAAAGTGCTCTCGGCCGTCAGCGGGAACCTATCCGGGTGCCGTATCGACTCGATAGACAAGTCAACATCTAGACCAGGCCAATCAAGGTGGTCCGAGCTCGGACGTAACACGTTGAGAATTTGCTGAATCGTTGCCGCTTTAAACCAGGGGAACTCTGAATAGGGAAGCGCCAGCTCTTCATCATCGATAAGCATCCAGACACAATGTCCAGAGACATTCGTGACCTCAGCCGCCAAAGTGGTTGTATCAGGCATCGATGATCTCCTGTTGGCGTGTCTCGACCAGGCGTTCTGCTTCTTTATCCTTGACCAGCTTAGCCCGATGTTGCGTGCGAATTCAACGGGTCGGGCTGAGCCTGAACTTCGCCTCACCAGCAGGGTGACTGACATGGACGTGAGGGCGACTCTCCTCCAGTGAGAAGAAGAAACGAAATTCGCCTTCCCGGAAGATGGTTGGTGGCAGGTCAATTCTGGAACGTCTCTATGGGCTTAGCCAGGTCTGCAATGGGTATTCGCATCTTTGCAACGCTCAAGATCAGAAGCTGGCCAGTGCTTTGGGCTCAGTATATGACCTCAGCCCCCGCCTTCTGTATCTTGATGTTATGCAATATTGGCGTACAGTTATATCTATTGCAATTACACATCTAGCAGCTTTTTTAGAGCAGCAAGCCTGTCTTTATATGTTTCACGAAATCTCCCAAAAGGGTGAGACATTGCAGTGCCACGTTTCTCCCATTCCTGAATTCTCCAACCAGAGTCAATCAGGTCGGATGCCGCGAATATAAACTCTAAGGTGTCAACAAAGAAGTTCAGACAGTCATTCTTTGTGCAATCAATCTTAGACATCGATCCATGTACGTAATGGTTTCTGCAATTCACAGCTTGATCTACAACTAATTCAAGATCGGGGAAATGCCCCCCTAGTTTCGAGCTAATGATGCTTGCTCTTGCTCTTATCTTCTTCTTTAATGATGGCTGACCAATTCTTCCCAGCGCACCTAATATAGCATCTCTGTCAGGGCTTACAGATAGAATACGAAAGTCAGCTCGTGCTCTTTCTGCGGCCAGCAAGATTTCTTTAGGAATCACATTATCAGCTGGACACGCTGAGCTTGGCAAGATATCAAACATATTGGCAGCACTAATAAGGCGGTCAATACTATATATATTCTGGAGGCTAAAAGAGGTCATGAATCGCTCCCTTGCATTTCGCCATATATCGTGGCGTTCTAGCCAAGCCTTAAGAACCGTCTTGAATTGTTCGGATTGTGTTATGGGACTTATTGGTATATCTATGTGTACTGGACGGAAAGGCTCAAAAACTGGTTGATTGCGATTTGGAGGGAAACTCAAATGAATCTCTAGCTGCTCGGAAGTGTTGCTAGCCGGTAATATTGTGATGTACGTCACATTCTGCGGCCTGCCGGCAGTTATTCCGAAGAATTGAACTAGGTCAGTAAGGTTCTGAATTATACGGGCTAGCGGCTCCTCTTCATTAGGCTGAATACTTATTTCTATTCTATTTCTTAGTTCAATGCCTTTGGGTCCTGGCATGCCTAGCGAGGGCATATGAACCACTGACACAAGACCTATGATAGTCTCAATGGAAATGATCTCCGACTTGTCCGTAAAATAATAGACTAGAGGCGATTGACCAATCTCTAGCTGTTTGCTTTGCGGTTCTCTCAATAAAGCCTCTCCCAATACCGCGCGTGTGTTTTGAGTTATTCTGCCGAAGGCAGAGAAGTCGTGAAAAATAGAATATACATCATCGATGCTAAAATATATTGAGTGGACTAACTTGGTGTTTAAATCAAAGCTACCTGTGCCAATCACTACGCACTGAGGAAAGATTGTGGCTTTGCTAAATTCAAAGCCATCCTCAGTTGATATTCCTGATCCCTTTAGAAAAACACAATCGATTAATGTGACCAATGTTCCGTCAAAGAGCTTTCCAGTAATCTCTCTGCTCGCACGAGCATCAAATGGGAAATCCGAGAAGAGGCAAAGAGACGAGTCTGGACCCATTAGCCTAAGTTCACCGCTTACTTCTTCCCCTGAAATAAGTTTAAACACCCCTGCTTTTACAAGCCCTTTGTATTTTTGGCCATAGTCATCCATTGGGCATCTGGCGGTTGTTTTGGATTTTGCCGTCCATGCAGAGGATACGCTAAATCGCATCGCAGGTGCATTATACGACTCGAGGATTCAACAATATTGGCTACGACCTTTCCCTGGCTTCAAGAAGTCTCATATTGTTGATTCGAAGAATACCATCTTGGGCGGATCCCCATAATGTTCCTATATTAGGGTGTCTCCGGCTGAGATGGCGTGTGGCGCTTCGCATTTGGATGGGTTGCCGGACCGAGTGTGGGGCGATATATTGACAGTATTGGTAGGCGGGTGCATATTGGGCGGATCCGCCGTAATTGATAGTGGATGGGCCACTGCAAGGATCCAAGGATAGACAAGCGCTGGCCTCGAAGGGTTTCAGCAAACAAAAAATGAACGACCTCAAGCCGCTTATCTCAATCGAAGCTATCCAAGGTAAAAGCCCTGATTTGACCGCATACTATGCACCTCTTGGCGATTACATTGGCGGCGTCTTCGGAACTGTTGTTGGAGCCATAACACTTATTTTTGTCTTCCAGACTTGGTGGAACGACACCTACAAAGGACGCCGGGAGAAAATATTCCAATGTGTCTTTGAACTTCTGCAGGCGCACGATAAGCTCTCCAAAGGGCTCGATCGTCTACATTATAAACCTGAGATTGATCCTTTTGGCGGAGTCCTTCATGAGTTCTATCAAATCTATGGCCTGACCCAAGGGGTTGCGAATGGCGACATATGCCTATCCATTAAAGACAAAATTAGTATTGCGTATGTCTACACGTACTATGGCCCATGCTCAGAGGCTCTCGAGCTATCAAAAGCATATTGGGGAGAATCTCTCGCCAAGGCATTCCATCATGCAGTCCAAATCAAAAGGCAAAATGATCAAGGGAAGGGCTTTCGCAAAGATTATCTCGCAGGCCATCAACAAGAGCTATCTCATTATTTCCGCAATCTGTACACATTGTATCGCTATATCAAGGAGTCGGGGCTTAAAAACGCAGACAAGAGACTTCTCGCGCGAATTGCTAGATCAAGAATTTCAAACTATGAGCAGGCGCTTCTGATGCTCAATACAATTTCGCCATTAGGCAAGGCTTGGACTGACTCAGGTCTTATAAGAGAATACGAGCCCTTCAGTAATGTTCCTAAGCACTTTCTAACATTTGATAAGGACTTTAATCCGTCCACTTTTTTCCCTATGTGCACTACGAGTGGGAAGATTACTATCCTTCCAAACAGGGTTGGGTTGCTTTATTCTTCAGTCATGCACGGTCTTTTTTGGAAAGAAAAATGGCCAGACTTGGATTTTCGAAACGACTTCTGCGGATTATTTCACGTCAATGAGCGCATCCAAGCTGCCTCTCGAGTGGTCAAGCCACCATCTACTCTCTGTTGACCCACCCTTGGCTTCTTGCTTGCTACTCAGGATCAGCGTTGGGCGAGATTCTTTGTCGAGAGATTTGCAACCTCTTAAAGGTAGGGCGGCGTCAAAATATCGAGGACTTCTTGAATCTCTTCTTGTTGCTGATGGAGGCGGCGTCCCATGGAGTGGTGTAACTCAGGAGGATCAGCCCCGGCGTAGCCGGGGCTGACGGCTCGCCTCCCTCAGATCTCAGCTGTGGCAATGGGTGGGCCGGTCTGTGACCCTGTTCGGAGC
>JBIKKX010000018.1:0-63791 GCA_044360135.1 Cyanobium sp. | reverse complement strand
AGGGTTCATAGTGGATGAACGGAGCTGAGCGATCAGCCTCCCGGCAGTCTCCCCTGACTGCTCCTGTTCACCCTCCGGAAAGGGTCACAGGACCTCCTGAGTTACACCACTCGAAGGGGCGCTACCATGGAAGATCTCAATGCCGCCGAGGCCCCCGCTCCCCACCAGCTGCAGCTTGATCAGGTGCTGGTGGCCTCACCCTTTCTCTGACCCTTCACCAACCGCGCAGCGATGCGCCCGTTTGTGGCGCCCATGGGCCGGGAATTTCCAAGCGGTTGAACAGCATCCGGCAGGATCGAGCTGGGCGGCGTCCGTCATGAAGCTTCGACCCGGCGAGCCCTTCTGGCCAGACGCCGCAGCCGGCGACTCAGGGCAGCGGCCGCCGCCAGGCCGGCCACGCTCAGGGGTTCGGGGGTCGGCTGGGGAACCAGCGTCAGCTGGGCGCCGTGGAGGTCGTAGATGATGTCATTGCTCAGGAACGGCAGGATGCCGGTGTTGAGGTAATAGGAATCGGTTTGGATATCGACCAGATTCTGATCAACGATCGTGCCGGCCTCGAAGGCCATAAATGGTGTAAAGCTGCTCAGGCCAACGCCCTGGGCGCTGACCACCACCTGGGTGCCGGGCTGGAGATAGGGGTAGGGATAGCCCGAACCGGGGTTGATCAGATCACTGGGCAGGCTTGTGGGCGGAACGGTGCTGGCACTGCTCTGGTGGATCGTGGTGAAGGCGCCAGTGTCGAACAGAATGCCGGTGTCGGCGTTGGCGAAGCTGCTGCTGCCCTGGCTCAGCTGCAGGCCACCCCTTCCTCTCAAGGGCTGATTTGGCTGCTGCTAGCCATGGCCTGCCCCCTCTGCCAGGCCGACCACACCCAGGGGTTTGGGGGTCGGCTGACGAACCAGCGTCAGCTGGGCACCCCGGAAGTCGTCGATGATCTCGTTCCCGTCGGCGCCGCCGCCTGCGTGCAGCCCGGCCGGCGCGAGCTGGCTCAGCCCACCAGTCGCCGGAAGGTCTTCTTGCCGAGCTGCAACACCTTGCCGTCCAGGGATGCCGCATCGGTGAACACCTGGTTGGGATCGCTGAGCTTCTCGCCGTCGAGTCGCACGCCGCCGCCCTGGATCTGGCGGCGGGCATCGCTGCTGCTGCAGAGCCCTACAGCGCTGAGCAGATAGAAGGCCTTGGCCGGGAAATTCACCGCCGCCAACGAAGCCTCAGGCACCTCCGCATCGGCCGCACCGGCCCCGGCGGCACCGGTCACCAGCCGGGCCGCATCGGACTGGGCCTGGCGGGCGGCATCCTCACCATGGCGCTGGCGGGTGACCTCCAGCGCCATCGCCTTCTGGCGCTCGCGCGGATTGGCCGGCAGGGTTGCCAGATCGAGGTCGGTGAGCAGGGTGAGGTAGTCGTTCACCACCGCATCGGGCACCTTCTCGAGCTTGGAATACATCGAGAGCGCATCCTCCGCCAGCCCCACCGTGTTGCCCAGGCTCTTGCTCATCTTCTGCACCCCATCAAGCCCCGGCAGGATCGGCAGCAGCATTCCGAACTGCGGGCGCAGGCCATGGTGGCGCTGCAGATCGCGGCCCATCGCCACATTGAACTTCTGGTCGGTGCCGCCCAGCTCGAGATCGGAGCGGATCGCCACCGAGTCGTAGCCCTGAAGCAGGGGATAGAGAAATTCATGCAGCGAGATCGGCGTGCCCGAGCCATAGCGGTTGCCGAAATCCTCCTTGGCCAGCATCTGGCCCACCGTGCTCGTGCCGAGCAGATCAATCACCGCCGCCAGATCCATCGCCGCCAGCCATTCGCTGTTGCGCCGCACCTCCAGCCGGCCGGGCGTCTCGAAATCAAGCAGGGCTCGGGCCGGATCTTGCCCCTGGCCCAGCTGGGCCAGATAGGTCTGGGCGTTGGCCTCCACCTGGGCGGCGCTCAGCTGCACCCGCGTGGCGCTCTTGCCGGTGGGATCGCCGATGCGGGCGGTGAAATCGCCGATGATCAGCACCGCCGTATGGCCCGCATCCTGGAAGGCGCGCAGCTTGCGGAACAGGATCGAATGGCCCAGGTGGATGTCGGAGCCGGTGGGATCGATGCCCAGCTTCACCCGCAGCGGCCGGCCCTCGGCCTGGGCTTCTGCCAGGCGGGCGGTGAGGGTCTGGTCCGGATCGGCGGCGACGGCGGGATCAGCGGCGGCCGGGAACAGATCGGCCAGGCCGCGGCTCAACCAGGCGGGCAGGCCAGCGGAGCCGTGCGCTGCGGCATCTGGCCTGGAGGTGGGCTGATCAAGCATGGACAACCGGAGGCCGCAGAACCGCGTGCCGTCGGATCGTAAACAGGGGGCCGGCCCACTGCCCCTGGCGCTGCGGGGCCGGGCGGGATGCTCCGTGCAGCCCCCGGCACGCCCACGCCCTGAGGCAGTGAGTAGGGCTCTGGCTTTTGCGTTCAGCCTTGCGTTCAGCTTTGCCGTCAGCCTTCCTTGTCGAGCTGGCTCTTCATGCGCTCCAGGGTCTGCTGCATCTGGCCAAACATCGTTTCCGGGGTGAGCCCGAACTGGCCGAGCTGGGTGCGCAGCTGTTCGACGGTGAGCTTGGCCTGGAAATCCTCGGACAGCTCGAAGCGCTTCATGAAGACGCGGTAGCGATCCATCATCTCCTCCATGCGCTCGATGTAGAGCTTCTTGCCCTCACGATCAAACTTTCCATACTCGCTGCCCAGCTGCATCAGCTGCTGGTAATCGCCAAACAGCCGCTTGGCTTCGTCCTGGACGATCTCGGAATCGAAAAAGGCCATCGGATTGCGGCGCTGGCGATCGCCGGCGCTGGACTGGGCCTTGATTCTGGGAAGCAGGGGCGAGGCCGGGGAGTGCGGATCCACGCACGCCGGCGCCGGGCCGGGAGCAGAAACGACCGCGGCGGCCAGGGCCGGTGGGCGCAGGCCAGCGGAGAACGGCCTGGGACGGCGACCAGGGACAGCGGCTAAGGACAGCGGGCGGGGTGAGACCAGGGGGATCGGACAAACCAGGGAGCCCCTTCCCGTCCCGTCGCGCCCCGGCGCGGGCTCCACCCGCCCCCCGTTCGGGCCGTCGCGGGCCCCGGGCGGGCTCCAGCGGCCCCGGTTCAAACCCAGCTCAAACCCAGCCCAAAGCCAGCCCAAAACCAGCCCAAAGCCAGCCCGAGGCCCGATCTAAGCCACCTCAGGCTGGATTAGGGGCCGATTTTGTAGCAACCGCTGCACCAACTCCGGCCAGCGCTGGTCACGGTGCAGGGGGCGTCTCGATAGGTTCAGCGTGGACCTCACACCCTTCCTCGCCCAGCTGAGAGCCGATCACGCCCTGGTCGCCAGCCAGCTGCAGGGTCAGCGGCTGATGCTCTGTCTGGGCAGCCCCCTGCTGGTCAGCGCCGTGGTGGGAGCGATGCCGGACCCGGAACGGATCGTGGCGGCGGCCACCAGCGCCACCGCGGCCCTGCCCCTGGTGGCGCGCCATCGCCCCCATCTGCTGCTGCTCAGCGATCGGCTCAGCCAGGGCTGCGGCGTTGACGTGGCCCAGGAGGTGAAACGGCTGCATCCGGCCACCCGGGTCGTGCTGGTGATCAGCGGCACCCCGGAACGCAGCCGGGTGGCGAGCGCCATCGCCGCCGGCTGCGAGGCGGTGCTTCGGGCCGATGCCCTCGGCACCGGCGGTGAACTGATGGCGATCCGCACGATCTGCAGCGGTGGCGTGGTGATCGACCGCGAACTGGAGACCGAATGCCGCCAGGCCAGGGCCCGCACCAGCCTGCTCAGCAGCCGCGAGAGTCAGGTGCTCCAGCGGGTGCTCCATGGCGACAGCAACCAGGAGATCGCCCGCCACCTGTTCCTCAGCGTCGACACCGTCAAAAGCCACGTCAGCCGGGCGGTGCAGAAACTGCAGGCCCGCGATCGCACCCATGCCGCTGTCAAGGGTCTGCAACTCGGCCTGCTGGAGTGGCCCTGAGCCCGGAATCACCGCTAAGTTCGGCCCGTTGTGATCGGGTTTCCAGGCCCATGGCCAGGCGCCACTGGCTCGATCCCCTCGCCCGTCGCCTACTGATCGCCAGCGGCCAGCTGCCGCCCGATCCCCCGGCCCGCGCTGCTCGCCGCAGCGGCGGCAAGTCCGGGGCAGCGGCCCAGGGGGGCAACGAGGGCGCAGGGGATGGCTGGGCCATGCCCACCGATCCCGCTGAACGGCACGACGCCCTGGAGCGCGACCTGCTGGCCCTGAAGCTGGCCCAGAACCCCGGGCTGCGGCTTCGCGATGCCGAGGAGGTGCGCCATGCCGCCGCCCTCGGCTGGCGCCTTGATGTCAACCAGGCCACCGCCGCCGACTGGATCCGGCTGCCGGGCTGCAGTGCCGAGCGGGCCGATCTGCTGGCCCGGCTGCGGGCCGGTGGGGTGCAGCTGAGCGGTCCTGAGGATCTGCAGGCCGTGCTTGGCCTCGATGGCGCCACCCTGGCCAGCTGGCTGCCGCTGCTGAGCTTTCGCTGGTATGGCGACGCGGTGGCGGCCGGCCCCGCGGCGGTGGCGGTGAACCTGGCGAGCGCCGCCGAGCTGGCGTGCCTGCCCGGGCTGACCCCCGAACGCAGCCAACGGCTGCAGCGCGAGCGGCGGCGGGCCCCGTTCCGGGATCTGGCCGAGCTGGGGGAGCGGCTCTGCCTGCCCGCCGAGGTGGTGGAGAGCTGGATCGGCCGGGTCGACTGCGCGCCGGGCTCCGGCCGCGAGGGCGTGGCTGGCCGGGGGGCCGCGGCTTCCGGCGCTGCCGGCCAGGGCCGCTCCGGCGTTGCCGGACCCGAACTCCCGCCGGCGTTGCGGACCAAGGGCAGCGGCCCGGCGCCAGCTGGGGGATCGGGCCCCGCAGGCCCGGCGCAAAGGGCAGGAGCCTCCGGCAGCCGGGGGCCGGCGGGCTGATGGCGGGCCGGGGCGAGGGACGTCAGGGGGAGTTGTTCGGCCCTGCGGCCACGGCGGGGCTGAGCGCGGCGGCGCCGCCACCGCAGCTGCTGCGGGAGCAGCTGCTGGCTTGGCAGGCAAGGTTGGTCGCCCACCAAGGTCCCCTGTTCCGGCGCGATGGTGGGGTGGGTGCGGGCCAGGGCGATCTGTTCGCGGCGGTGAGCGGCGTGGCCGCCAGCGCCACCGCCACCGCCGGTGGCCTCCCCCTGGCCGGCTGGTCCGGCGCTGGGGCTGGTTTTACCGGAACCGCCGCTCCCGCCCGGGGCGATACCAGCGGCGCAGCCCGGGCCCTTGATCCCCTGCTCCTGCAGGCCCAGAGCCTGGCCTTCTGGCGTTGGCCAGCGGCGCCGCAGCAGGGAGCCGCGATCTACCTGGTGCTCGACCGTCCGGCGGCACTGGCGGAGCCCCTGCTGCTCTATGTGGGGGAGACGGCCCGGGCCGACCGTCGCTGGAAGGGCGATCACGACTGCAAGAGCTACCTGGCGGCCTACAGCGAAGCCCTGCACCGCGCCGCCCTGGAACCGCGCCTGAGCATCCGCTTCTGGAGTGACGTGCCCGCCGAGGCGCCCCGCCGCCGGGCCCTGGAGCAGGCCCTGATCCGCCTCTGGTTGCCGCCGTTCAACAAAGAGACCCGCGACCGCTGGACCACGCCGTTCACCGCCGATCCGCTCTGAGCGACAGGAACGGCGCCAGGGCTGGGGTTCTGGGCCCACCGTTCAGCCCCGAAGCCGCTGCCCGGGCCATGCCGCCCCCGCCGTGGCAATCGCGAGCCGCACAGCCCGGGGATGCCAGGCCCCCAAGGGCGTTCCCCCTCGCCCGGAGGCCAGGGGAACGCCGTTCCCATCCCGACACGCCCCAAAACCCTCAGCTCCGCTGCCCCGATCGAATCGGGCGCCCGGCTCCGCCAGGGCTGCTGGCACCCCGATAGGGCGGCTCACCCTGGCTACGATCGGCCCCCAGACGGCACCCCCGATCGCATGGAGTCCAGCCCTACCGCTCAGGCCAGTCCTTCGTTCCATTGCCTCAGCGGTGGCCTCGGCGCGGCCGGTGAACTCCCCGAGGGCTGGGAGGGCGACACCCTGGCGGTGGGCCTGTTCAGCGGCACGGATCACCCCCTGCATGGCGCCGTGGCCGCGCTGCTGGGTCGTGATCTGGCGCCCCTGTTCGAGCGGCGCCGCTTCCGCGGCAAGCCGGGCGACCTGCTCAGCCTGGAGCGCCCGGAGGGCCGGCCCGCCACCCTGATCCTGGTGGGGCTGGGGGATCCGGCCGATTTCGACGGTCAGGCCCTGCGGCTGGCCGCCGCCGCGGTGGCCAGGGCCGCCGCCGCCGCCGGTGCCAGCTCCCTTGGCCTGGTCCTGCCGGTGGAGGGGCTGGATGGGGCCGCCGCCGCCGCCGCGATGGCGGAAGCGGTGCGGTTGGCCCTTTACAGCGATCTGCGCTTCCGCAGCGAACCTGAGCCCCGCAAAGGGCCGGAGCAGGTCAGCCTGCTGGGACTGGGCCCTGAAGCCGCCGCTGGCCTGGAAGCGGTGGACGCGCTCTGCGCCGGCGTGGAACTGGCCCGCCAGCTGGTGGCGGCCCCCCCGAACGTGGCCACCCCCCAGGCCCTGGCGGACTGCGCCGCCTCGATCGCCAGCGCCCATGGGCTGGAGCTGAAGGTGCTGGAGCGCGCCGACTGCGAAGCCCTGGGGATGGGCGCCTATCTGGGGGTGGCCCAGGGTTCGGATCTGCCGCCCAAGTTCATCCATCTCACCTACCGCCCGGCCCATGCCAATCGGCGGGTGGTGCTGGTGGGCAAGGGCCTCACCTTCGATTCGGGGGGGTACAACCTCAAGACGGCCGGCTCCCAGATCGAGATGATGAAATACGACATGGGCGGCAGTGGCGCCGTGCTCGGGGCGATGCGGGCCATCGGCCAACTCCGCCCGGAGCGGGTGGAGGTGCATGCGATCGTGGCCAGCTGCGAAAACATGGTGAGTGGCGGAGCCATTCATCCGGGCGACATCCTCACCGCCTCCAACGGCAAGACGATCGAGATCAACAACACCGACGCCGAGGGCCGGCTCACCCTGGCCGACGCCCTCGTTTATGCCGGCAAGCTCGAGCCTGATGCGATCGTCGATCTGGCTACCCTCACCGGCGCCTGTGTGATCGCCCTTGGCGAAGAGATCGCCGGCCTCTGGTCCCCCTCCGATGCGCTCGCCGAAGCACTGCTCGGCGCCTCCAGCAGCGGCGGTGAGTCGCTGTGGCGGATGCCGCTGCGGGGCTCCTACAAAGAGGGCCTCAAGAGCCAGCTGGCCGACATGAAGAACACCGGGCCCCGCCCGGGCGGATCGATCACCGCAGCCCTCTTCTTGCAGGATTTCGTGCCCAAGGGTCTGGCCTGGGCCCACCTCGACATCGCCGGCACCGTCTGGAATGAGAAGCCCCGCGGTGCGGATGGGACCGGGGCCACGGGCTTCGGGGTGCGCACCCTGGTGCGTTGGGTGCTGGATGGCGCCCCCGCCTGAGCTGAAACCAGACCCCTAGGTTGAGGGGGCCGACGGCCCCCTGCCGATGCCCTTCCAGAAACTGCGCTGGTACCTCAAGGCCCAGATCGGCGTGCTGCTGCTGCCCGCTGGGCTCTGCCTGTTCGGCGAAGCGGTGATCCGCAAGGGGATCAAGACCTACGCCGCTCTGGCGATGACGGTGCCCCAGAAGCTGGCCGTCGTCCCTGATGCGGGGCCGTGGTTCTGGTACGGGACCCTGGGCCTGGTGCTGATCAATGCCGGGATCGGCCTGATGATCGAGAGCGGATTGCGGCGGGGATATCCGGGCTCCCCCAAACCTTGAAGACAGGCAGCCCCTGGCGCGCCAGGGCTGGGGCTGGAGCACGGTGCAGCGGCAGCGGGCCCGGGGGTCAGGCCGCCGCAACCACCGCCGGTCCTACGGCACTGGAGCTGCTGACCAGGACCTCACGCACCGGGCCCTGGGGAGGTTCAAGCTCATGGATCTGCCAATGGGCGCGATCGCCGGCATGGAGCAGCAGCTGATCGAGCTGGGCGGCGGCGTCCTGGGGCGTTCTGTAGGGACCGATGTGACGGGTCTGAAGACCGTCACGGATGGTCAGCAGATACATACACGCACAGCTCTCAGGGCAAAACCACGTTAGGCGGAAAATCAGGCCGCGGAAGCCGTGAAAACCGAGCATCCCCAGAACGGCACAGCCTCGGAGCCACTGACTTTCTTTATCTTTCCTCCCCTTTTTGGCCTCGCTGGTGGCGGGAGCGGTCGCGGCAAGATCAGGATCTGATCACGCCGCGGCCTCAGCAGCGGTGCTTCGGGCGCCGCCGGTGCCATTCGCGCCGCCGGCGGCGGCCTGGGCCGGCGGGGCGGAGCTGCCGGGCACCAGGGCCGCCTGCCAGCGGTCGCCGCGGCGGGCCCGCTCTCCCCACACCGCATCGAGGCGCTGATCGCGGCGGCAGGCCCAGCGGTAGTAGCGGTAGCGCAGGCCGTTGCGGCGGGCGTAGTTCTGGTGGTAGATCTCCGCCGGCCAGAACTTGGCCAAGGGCCGCACCGCCACCTTGATGGCCGCCGCCGGTCGTCCCAGCTCGCGGGCCGCCGCCACCAGGCTGTTGCGGGCCTCCACCGCCTGGGTGGCGTTGGTGGTGAAAATCACCGGCCGGTAGGAATCGCCGCGGTCGCAGAACTGGCCGCCACCATCGAGGGGATCGATATGGCGCCAGTAGGAGCGAAGCAGGGCCTCGTAGCGGATCTTGGTGTTGTCGAACCGCACCCGCACACTTTCCTGGTGGCCGGTGCCGCCGGCCGACACTTCGCCATAGCTGGGGTTGGCCTTGCGGCCGCCGCTGTAGCCGCTCTCCACATCCAGCACCCCGGGCAGGTCTTCGAGGTCGTGCTCCAGGCACCAGAAGCATCCCCCCGCCAGGACCGCCTCCTCGGTGGCCGCCAGGCCGGCGGCGGCCGGGGCGAGCAGCAGCAGCAGGGCGAGCAGCGGACCCAGGAGCCAGCGGGCCACCGGCCCTGGCCCGCCCCCTGCAGGCGGCGTCTCCCCGGGCGGGATGCCGGCGATGCGGCGGGATGGGCGGCGGCTCAGGCGCATGGCTGCTGGGCGTGCTGGACCTGGTCCAGGATGGCGGAGGCGGCCCGGCCGGTGACCCCCGGTTCCCCGAGGCAGCGGCGCAGGCGCCCGTAGCCCTCCAGCATGCGCTCCCGCCCGCTCCCCTGATCCAGCAGCGGCTCGAGGGCGGCGATGATCCCCTCCGCCGTGAACGCCTCCTGAAGCAGCTCGGGCACCAACCGCTCGCCGAGAATCAGGTTGACCGGGGAGATATGGGGCACCTGGAAGCGCAACACGTGGCGGGCCACCAGGGCCGTGGGCCGGCTCACCCGGTAGCCGGTCACCTGGGGCACCCCCCGCAGGGCGAGTTCGAGGTTGGCGGTACCCGATTTGGTCACGGCCCCATCAGCGGCGGCGCAGAGATCGGGCCGCAGGGCATCGGCCTGGGCGGCGGGGATCACCCGGGCGCGTAGACCGGCCTCGGCCACGGCGTCCCGCAGGCGCGCTTCGAAGCTCTCCAGTCCCGCTGGCAACAGCACCTCCAGATCGGGGCGGCGCCGCTGCAGCACCACGGCCGCCTCAAGCATCGCCGGCAGCAGATAGCGCAGCTCCTGGGGGCGGGAGGCGGGAAGGAGCAGCAGCACCGGGGCGGTGGCGGGCAGGTCGAGCCGGCGGCGGGCCTCGGACCGGCTGGGGAGCTCAGTGAGGGTGTCGATCAGGGGATGGCCCACCCAGGTGACCGTGGCGCCGCGGGCGGCATAGAAGCGCGCCTCCTCCGGGAAGATCGCCAGAATCTGGTCGGTGAAGCCGATCAGGCGGGTGGTGCCGCCATCCCCCATCCGCCAGGCCCATTCCTGGGGGGCGATGTAATAGGAGATCGGCACCCGCGGGTAGGTGCGCTTGAGGCGCAGCCCGAGGTTGATGTTCGCCCCCATGTAATCGATCAGCACCACACCATCGGGCGGATGGTGGCGCAACCAGCGCCGCAGCCGGGCCTGCAGGCGCAGGGTGGGCAGCACCAGAGGAATGGCCTCCCAGAGGCCGATGGCGCCGAGGGCGGCGGTGTCGGCCAGCAGGCTGGCCCCGGCCGCTTCCATGCGCCGGCCCCCCAGGGCCACCACCTCCAGGGCCAGCCCCCGGTGCTCCGCTTCACGGTGGAGCGCCCGGATCAGGAGGCTGCCCTGCAGGTCACCGGAGACCTCACCGGTGCTGACCAGCAGGCGCACCATCAGCGAGAGGCCGGCAGAGGGCCGCGGCGGCCGGGGCCCACCGAAGCTTCCAGGAAGCTGCAGAGTTCGTCGGCCGCTGCCAGCAGGCTGCGCTGGCGCGCCTCCCGCAGGGCCTCGGCGAGCACCCGATCACTGCGGTAGAGGAGGGCCCAGATCTCCTGGAGCTCGCGCAGCTCCTCGCCACCCTGGCGCTCGGCCAGGCCGCTGCGGCGCAGGCCGATGCGATTAAGGCCCCGCACCCGGCCCGGATGGCCCTCCACCAGGCTGAAGGGGGGCACATCGCGATCGATGCGGCTCATCCCACCCACCATCGCCAGACCGCCGATGTGCACGAACTGGTGGATGCCGAGAACGCCGCCGATCACGGCCCGATCGCCGATCACCACATGACCGGCGACGGCAACGCCGTTGGCGATCACGATCCGATCGCCGAGGTGGCAGTTGTGGCCGAGGTGGCTGTAGGCCATCAGCAGGTTGCCGCTGCCCAGCCGGGTTTGTTCCCCTTCGCCGGTGGCGCGGTTGATCGTGACGCACTCGCGGATCGTGTTGTCGTCACCCATCACCACCTCGGTGGCGGCGCCGTCGTATTTGAGGTCCTGGGGCTCGAGGCCGATGCAGGCACCGGGGAAGATGCGGTTGCGGCGGCCCATCCGCACCCGTCCATCGATGACCGCATGGGGACCGATGCGGCTGCCGTCACCGATCTCGACGTCGGGACCGATCACCGCATAGGGGCCGACCGTCACCCCCTCACCCAGCCGCGCGGCCGGATCGACAACCGCCGTGGGGTGGACCGATGTCAGCGTGGCAGCGCTCGTCATCAGCTCAGGAGACCAGGGAGAACATCAGCTCGCCGGAGCAGACCAGCTCGCCATCAACCCGGGCCTCACCCTTCACCTTGCCGAAGCGCTTGCGCTTGAGGCTGAGCAATTCACAGGTGATGCGGAGCTGGTCGCCGGGCACCACCGGGCGACGGAAGCGCACCCCATCGATGCCGGCGAACACGAACAGGCCCTTGGGCAGATCAGGCATTTGAGTCACGATCAGGCCGCCCACCTGGGCCATCGCCTCGACAATCAGCACCCCGGGCATCAGCGGCCGGCCGGGGAAATGGCCCTGGAACTGGGGTTCGTTGAGGGTGACATTTTTGATCGCCACCGCCATCCGCCCCGGCTCATGGGCCACCACCCGATCCACCAGGGAAAAGGGATAGCGATGGGGCAACAGTCCCTGGATCTGCTCGCTGTTCAGCACCACCGGATCGGGGAGGACGAGGCCGCCGCGGGCGAAGCTCTCGGACTCAAGGCCCGCCTGGGCTGAATCACGATGATCGTCAGCCGATCCGGGCTCCGTGGCGGCGGGGATGGTGGGCGAAGCGGTCAAGGTCTCAGATGCTGAGGATGGGAGGGATCGGAGCGGGCGTGGCCGGAGCCTGGGCTGCGCTCGGGCGGCCTGCCATGGGCGGCGCTGGAACCGGTGACCCCGGATCGGCCGCAGCGGCCAGGGCTCGGGCCATGGCGGTGTGGAGACCGTGGGAGCCGCGATAGGCGAACACCTGGGCCCTGGGCAACCCTGCCAGGGCGAGATCCCCGAGCAGATCCAGTAGCTTATGGCGCACCGGTTCGTCCTCAAAGCGCAGCGGAGGGTTGAGCCAGCGGTCGCCATCGCAGACCAGGGCGTTGTCGAGGGCACCACCGCGGATCAGTCCGGCCTGGCGCAACTGCTCGACCTGATCCCGGAATCCGAAGGTGCGGGCCGGCGCGATCTCGCGCACGAAGCTCTCGGGGGTGAGTGTGAGCGAAAACAACTGGCGACCGATGGCGGCCTGGGGAAATTCCACGGCCGCCGCCAGCCGCCACTCCTCGGCAGCGAAGGCGGTCACAAAGCCCGCCCCCTGCCGCACCGTCAGGGGCTGCTCCGGCAGGGTAGGCTCCGGCCGCTCCCCCAGAGCCGTGAGCCCCGCCTCGGCGATGGCCTCCACCCAGGGCAGGGCGGAGCCGTCGAGGAGGGGGATTTCACCGCCCTCCACCCAGATCTCGGCCTGGCTGACGCCGGTGCCGGCCAGGGCGGCGAGCAGGTGCTCGACCGTGGAGAGCTGGCGCTCGCCGAGCTGCAGGGCCGTGCAGAGACGGGTGTCGCAAACCTGGGAGGGCTCAAGCCGCCGCAATGGAAGCTCCGGCGCATCAAGCCAGCCGACCCTGTAGCCGGGCAGGGCGGAGGGGGCGAGGCGCACCCGACAGGGCAGACCGCTGTGGAGTCCGACGCCGGAGCGCTCCACGGCCGCGGCCAGGGTCCAGGCGAGGCGGTAATCGGAGGGCCAGACGCTCACTAGAACTTCCAGCCCACGCCGAGGTTGAAGCGCCAGCTGCCGCTGAAGTCCTCGCTGGCCACCTCCAGGCGCAGGGGACCCACCGGGGTGGTCACGATCAGACCGGTGCCCACCGAGAAGCCCGCACCCGGTTTGCCGAGCAGGCTGCCGAGATTGCCCGGCACATCGTTCTGGGTGCCGAAGGTGGTGCCGCCATCGATGAACAGCTCACCGCTGACGATGCTGAACAGGGGGAAGCGGTATTCGAGGGTGGCCTCCCCGAAGCTGCGGCCGACGCCCAGGTCGCAGTCGTAGTAGCCGCGGACCGAATTGCCGCCGCCCAGGCAGAAGGCTTCATAGGGGGGGAGGTTGCCCATCACCGTGCCGGCCGACACCTGGAAGGCAACGGCCTGCTTGCAGTTGGCGGCAGTACCCGTGGCGCCGGTGCGGCAGCCCTTGAAGATCTTCAGCCAGTTGACGGGGATGAAATGGGTGTAGCTGCCGCGCACCCGGTTGAAGGTGGGGGAGTCGGGGCCCACCGACACGAACTGCTCGGTGCCGAGGCTGAAGAAATCGCCGCGGGTGGGATTGCGGGGATCGTCAAGAGTGTTGTAAGTGGTCGCCAGGCGCACCCCCAGCAGCTGGTTGCGGGTGGCGCAGTTGTAAGCGATGCAAACCAGATCACCGACATTGAGATTGCCGTTCTGATCAAAGCCGTCGATCGTATCGGCCGCGCCATAGGCCATGGTCTCACCGCCCACATTCATCGGCCTGACCTGCTGGCCACTCATCCCCACCACGACGCTCCAGGGGGCCCGCTTGAAGGGATTCCCTCCATTGAGAGGCCGCACGAACTGGAGGTTGCCGCCGATGCGTTGGACCACCACGGTGTTGCCATCGTAGTTGAACCAGCTGCTGCTGGAATCGGCGTCGACAGCATCCTGAACCGAATCAAAACGACGGTTGACGGGATTATTATTTGCATTGATGTTATAGGCCAGGTCGTTAAGGCTGGCACCAGGCGCCTCGTAAAACTCAGACACCGTGTAGATATTGCCGTTGTTCTGGCTCTGGAACACCTGCGGCACATCGCGGCTGATGAATGCCTTGATCCGCATCGCCGTGCGGTAGGGATCACCCTTGATCCAGGGATCGGTGAAGGTGATGTCAAACAAACCGCCGAACTGACCGTAGGTGAAGCTGGTCGCCAGGTCCCAGGCGCGACCGAGAAGGTTGCTGTCCTGAACCTGGATCTGCCCGAACACACCCTGGCTCTGGCTGTAGCCCAGACCACCGGAGAGCGAACCGGTTGACTGCTCGACCACCCCGAGCACGATCGCCACCTGACCCGGATCGTCCGGTTGCGGCCGCAGGGTGACCTTGACATCGCTGAACAGGCCGGTGCCGTAGAGCCGCTTGATGTCGTCCTCAAGGTTGCGGCGGTTGAACACCTGGCCGGGCTTGAGCGAGATCTCGCGGGTGATCACCCATGGCTTCGTCTTGCCACGGATCGGTTTGCCGTTGGCATCGGTGCTCGATCCCTCCTTGTCGAGGAACTGCACCTCGACGCCGCTGACCGTGCCCTGACGGACCAGCAGCTGCACACTGCCATCGGGACCGATCCGGCCCGGGCCGGTGACCCGCGCCAGGGAAAAGCCCTGGTCCGAGTACCACTTCTGCAGCTCCTGCATGCGGGTCTGCAGGGTGTTGAGGTTGAGGCTGCGGCCGTAGTCGGGGGCGAAAGTGTCGTTGACCACCGTGACCGGCAGCTTGGCGTCGGCCGGTTCGATCACCACCTTGGTCAGCACCGGGTAAGGCGAGACCGTGACGATCAGGCGCACCCCGAGCGGGCCATCCTTGGGCTGCATCCGCGCATCGGAAAACCAACCGGTGGCATAGATGGCCGACAGATCCTTGCGCAGCTGGGTGCGGGTGACCCGGCTGCCCGGGATCACGGTCATGGCGCCGTAAACGGCCTGCTCCAGCCGCTGGCGCTCGGGGTGGCCGTCCAGGCCCTGGACCACCACTTCGCTGAGCAGGACCCGCGGCTCGTTGTCCGGCTCGGCGGCGGCGGGCTCAGCCTGCGGGGCAGGGGTGGTGGGGACGGGGGTGAAGGGGGACGGGGTGAAGGGGGAACCGGGCCCGGCAGGAGGCGTCGCCCCCTCGGCCGGGGAAGGCTCGGCGGCGCCGGGAGCCACGGGGGTGGCGGCCCCAGGCGGTGTGGTGCCGGCCGGGACGGGAGCGGTGGTGGCCGGCTTCGGACTGGCGACCGGGGCGGTGGCGTTGGGGCTGGATGGAGCGGGTTTGGATCCGGCGGGAACGGGGGTCGGGGCGGCCTGGGCGAGGATCGTGGCGTCAGCGCTGGCCGCCGAGCCGCCCGGTCTGGGCTGGGGCCGGAGCGGTTCAGCGGCGTCGACGGCCGCAACGGCCGCCGCAGACGGTGCTGCCGCCGGCAGGGCTGTCGCCAACGCACTGGTCGGCGACGAACTGATCGGCGAAAGACCGATCGCCGGGCTGGACGTTGCTGTCGCCGCGATGCCCGGGGCAGGGGGAGCACTGCCGGCCTGGGCCGGGACGCTGGGCGCCATCGCCAGCAGGCCGGCCGCGTCAGGGGATGGGCTGGTCTCCGTTGGCGCGGGGGAGGATTCCGCCGCCCTGGCCTGGCCAGCGCCGATCAGCACCGCACCCAGCAGCGGCAGAGCGGAAAGGGAGCCAGCGGTGCGAAGGGCGGTCTTCCTGCGGAGGCTGGCGCCGGCCATTGGGGGGAGAGCTCTGGTGCGGCGATGCCGCAATTCGCGCTGACCCTACCCGTAGACCCTGGGTTCAGGACACACCCCTTGGACCCGTTTGAGGACCTCCCCGTAGGCCTCCACCACGCCACCGAGATCCTGGCGGAAACGATCCTTGTCGAGGATGCGGTCTCGGCTGTCGCTCTGGCGGCGGTCCCAGAGCCGGCAGGTATCGGGGCTGATCTCATCAGCCAGGAGCAGGCTGCCATCGGCGGCGAAGCCCAGCTCGATCTTGAAATCGACCAGCTCCAGCTCCACCGAACCAAACAACTCGCGCAAGCCGCTGTTCACCGCCAGGGCCATCTCCCCGATCGCCCGGCGCTGGTCCTGATCCACCACACCGAGACGCTCCAGCCGCGCTTCGCTGAGGAAAGGATCACCGAGGCCGTCGTCTTTGTAGTAGAGATCCAGCAGCGGCGGCTCCAGGGGGGTGCCGGCGGCGATCGGCAGCTGGCGGCAGAGGGAACCGGCGGCGATGTTGCGCACCACCACCTCCACCGGCACCACCCGCACCGGGCGCACCAGCATCCAGCGCTCATCAGCCAGGCCCAGGTAGTGGGTGGCGATGCCGCGGCGCTCAAGCGCTTCAAAGATCAGGGCTGAAATGCGGCAGTTGCAAGCACCCTTGCCCGCCAGGCTGGCCCGCTTCTGGGCGTTGAAAGCGGTGGCATCGTCCTTGAATTCCACCGCCACCCGGTCGGGGTGATCGGTGGCAAAGACGCGCTTGGCCTTGCCCTCATAGAGCAGGGATCCCAGGCTGAAGGCGGTCATCGGGGGGCAGGCGAAGGGGCGGGTGGGGTCGGAGCGGAGCCGGCGGCAGGCGCCTGGAGCGGAACGGGGGCCCGCAGCTGGCGCTCAAGCTGCCGCTGACGGGCGGAGGGAAGCGGCTCCTGGCGATGCAGCAGCCACTCGCCGTAGGCGTCGTCGATGCGGGGGCTGAGCCGCAACCGGCGCTGGCGGGCCCGCTCCGAAGGCAAAGCCGCCTGGGCATCGAGCAGCTCCGCCACCAGGCCCCAGGCGCCGGCGGCAGCGGCCTGGTCGAGGGCGCTTTCGAGCAGGGCCTCCCGCTCCTGGGCGGGCAGCTGCGCGAGGGCGCGCACCGCATCCAGGCGCCGCTCGGCCCCGACCGCACCGGGCTCGCGGCTGGCGAGCAGCAGCGCGGCGGCAGCCTCGGGGAAGCCCCGGGCCCGCTGGTGTTCGGCGAGCAGGTCGAGGGCGGGCCGACTGACCACGCTGCCGTCGGGGCGGCGAGCCACCGGCAGCTGCAGCAGGTCGAGGCGCTCGGGACGGGAGGCGGTGAGCCGCTCCAGGGCGAAGGCGGCGCGACGGTGGTCGAGGGCGGCGTAGGCGGCGCGCCACTCCAGCAGCAGCCACTGGACCCGCTCGGCGCCGGCCGCCGGTGAGATCCGCTCAAGCACGGTCAGGGCCGCCTCCGGCTGCTGGCAGCCGAGCAGCACATCGGCATTGGCCAGCACCACCGGCAGGGGCTGGGGGGCCGGATGGAGGGTGAGCAGCCTCTGGCGGAGCAGGCGCAGGCGGTCGTAGCGCTCCTCCGCCAGGGCCCGCTCGCAGCCCAGGGCCAACCCCTCCAGGTCGCCGTGGCGCAGCAGCGCCCGCAGCTCGGCGTTGCTCATCGGGCCCGGCGCCTTCGCCGGCGGCGTGGCAGGCGGAGCGGCCCCGACCACGGCCCCGACCACGGCCCCGGCCACGGCCCCGTTCGGTGGCGCCGGAGACAGCGCCCCGCCCGGCAGGCCGACGCCCGGGCGGGGGGCCACCGCCGCCCGCCCGGGCTGCAGGGTCAACAGAAGCAGCAGCAGGGCCAAGCGCCCCAGGCCCGGGCGGAACCCGGCGTGTCGGGTTGGCAGCGGCGCCATGGCCCGGGCGACGGGCCGGCGCGCCGGCGCGGGAGGGGGCACGGGCGGGGGAAGCGGCGTCAGGGGAAGGCGGGGTGGGGAGGGCGGAGCGGCTGCCCAGGCGGAGGCTGGCGGCACGCCCCGGGCCAGGGGCCAACCTAAGGGAGCCGGCCGGTGCCAACCCAGCCCCTGCGCGCCCAGGGCCGCGGCTTGGCAGGATTGGCCGAAACGCGGCCGGGGAGCCGGCACCGGAGCAGCCCCTTGATGCCTCCCACCCCAGTCCCCGCCGACGGAGCCACCCCGACCGGCAACAGCGGCCCGGCCCGGATCCTGGTGGTCGGCGGCGGCGGCCGCGAGAACGCCCTGGGCTGGGCCCTGGCCCGATGCCCCGGTGTCGAGGCGGTCTGGATCGCCCCCGGCAATGGCGGCACCGCCGAGCTACCGGGTTGCGAAGCCCTGCCGATCCCGGAACAGGATGGCGAGGCCCTGGTGGCGGCCTGCCAGCAGCGGCGCGTCGATCTGGTGGTGGTGGGCCCGGAGGCCCCCCTGGCGGCGGGCCTGGCGGACCAGCTGCGTGCCGCCGGACTGGCGGTGTTCGGCCCTGGGGCCGATGGGGCCCAGCTGGAGGCGAGCAAGCGCTGGGCCAAGGAGCTGATGGTGGAGGCCGGCATCCCCACCGCCCGCCACTGTCCGGCCAGCAGCCGCGAGGAGGCCCTGGAGCTGCTGCTCCAGTTCGATCGGCCGCCGGTGGTCAAGGCCGACGGGCTGGCGGCGGGCAAGGGGGTGACCGTGGCCGCCGATAGGGAGGAAGCCCGGGCCGCGATCGAGGCGGTGTTCGCCGGACGGTTCGGGTCGGCGGGCTCCTCCCTGGTGCTGGAGGAGACGTTGAGCGGGCCGGAGGTCTCGGTGTTCGGCCTCAGCGATGGCCGCGATCTGGTGCTGCTGCCCACCGCCCAGGACCACAAGCGCATCGGCGAGGGCGATACCGGCCCCAACACCGGCGGCATGGGGGCCTACGCGCCGGCGCCCCTGCTGGCGGGTGACGAGCTAGCGGCGGTGCGCGAGCGGGTGCTGGAGCCCACCCTGGCGGCGCTGCGGCAGCGGGGGATCGACTACCGGGGCGTGATCTACGCCGGCCTGATGCTCACCGCCGCAGGGCCCCAGGTGATCGAATTCAACTGTCGCTTCGGCGATCCCGAATGCGAGACCCTGATGCCCCTGCTCGGCCCCGAGCTGGCCCAGGTGCTGCTGGCCTGCGCCCGCGGCGACCTCAGCACGGCGCCGCCGCTGACCATCCATCCCGGCTGCAGCGCCTGCGTGATCGCCGCCGCCGCCGGCTACCCGGGAGAGGTGCGGCGCGACGATCCGATCCAGAGCGAGCTGGTGGCCAGCGACAGCCTGCAGGTCTTCCACGCCGGCAGCCGCCGCGATGGAGAGGGCCGCTGCCTCACCGCCGGCGGTCGGGTGCTGGCGGTGGTGGCCCAGGCCGACGACTTCGACAGCGCCTTCGCCAAAGCCTATGCGGGGCTGGCCCAGGTGCAGTTCGAGGGCATCACCTACCGGCGGGACATCGGCCACCAAGTGCGCCGCGCCAGCCCGGGACCATCGGCATGAACGCCACAGCCCCCCCCGCCACTGCCGACAGCGGGCCAACCGCCAGCGGCCCCGCGGCCCCAACCGCCCCCGCCACCAGCAGCGGCGGCCCGTCGCCACAGGGCGACTGGCGCCAGGGTCTGCAGCGCTGGTGGGCTGAATTCACCCTCCAGACCAAGCTGCTGGCCGTCGCCACCCTGGTGGTGAGCCTGCTGATGACGGGCATCACCTTCTTCTCCCTCAACGGCATCCAGCAGGACGCCCGGATGAGCGACACCCGCTATGCCCGCGACCTGGGCCTGCTGCTCACAGCCAACGTCACGCCCCTGGTGGCCCAGGGCAATGACCGGGAGCTGGCGGCGGTGGCGGAGCGCTTCTGGCGCTCTAGCCGCAGCCTGCGCTACATCGTCTTCGCCGACGCCGAGGGGGTGATCTACCTCGGCATCCCGATGGGCAACGGCGTCGATGGCCTCTCGCCGGTGGGCGAACAACTGCTCAGCCGCCGCCTGGAGCTGCCCGCCGACCTGCAGCGCCGTCCCGACAACCCCCTGATCCGCCAGCACCTGACCCCCGATGGCCAGGTCACCGATGTGTTCGTGCCGATGGTCAGCGGCGATCGCTACCTCGGCGTTGTCGCCCTGGGCATCAACCCCAACGAAACCCTTCTGGTCAGCTCCGCCCTGACCCGCGAGGTGACCGTGGCGGTGTTCGTCTCGATCTGGGTGCTGGTGATCCTCGGCTCGGTGATCAATGCCCTGACGATCATCCGGCCCGTCAAAGAGCTGCTGCGGGGGGTGCGCTCGATCGCCGGCGGCAACTTCGAAACCCGCATCGCCCTGCCGGTGGGCGGTGAACTGGGGGAACTGCTGGAGGGCTTCAACACGATGGCCTCCCAGCTGGAGGTCTACAAGGCGGCCAACATCGAGGAGCTGCGGGCAGAACAGGGCAAGCAGCAGTCCCTGATCGCCACCATGGCCGATGGCGCCGTGCTGCTTGATGCCGATGGCCGGATCGTGCTGGCCAACCCCACCGCCCGCCGCCTGTTCCGCTGGGAGGCCCGCAACCTGGAGGCCAGCGACCTGCTCGATGTGCTGCCGGACCGGCTGGCAATGGAGCTGGGGGCAGCGCTTCAGAACCTGATCAGCGGCCAGAAGGAGGGCAGCGACGTGCGCTGCAGCCTGGGGGAACCGCCCCGCACCCTGCGGATTGTGCTGCAGTCGGTGCGCGATGCCAGTGGCGAGGTGCTCAAGGGCATCGCCATGACCATCCAGGACCTGACCCGCGAAGTGGAGCTGAACGCCGCCCAGAGCCGCTTCATCAGCAATGTGTCCCATGAGCTGCGCACCCCGCTGTGCAACATCAAGAGCTACCTCGAGACCCTCCACGATCTCGGCGACCAGCTCAGCGATGCCCAGCGCCAGGAGTTCCTGGGCATCGCCAACGACGAAACCGACCGCCTGACCCGCCTGGTCTCAGATGTGCTCGATCTATCGCGACTGGAATCGGAACGGGTGTTCAGCAACGAACCAATTGATGTCGCCCCGGCGATCGAACAGACCCTGCGCAACTACCGCCTCAATGCCCGCGACAAGGGCGTCGACCTCGGCTTCGACTGCGCCGAGTGCCTGCCGCGGGTGGTGGGCAACTGGGATCTGCTCCTGCAGGTGTTCGACAACCTGGTGGGCAATGGCCTGAAGTTCACCCCCCGCGGCGGCCTGCTGATGCTGCGCGCCTACCCCTGGCCCGACCAGTGCCCGATCGATCCGGGCGCCAACGTCGATGACGGTCCCGTCTGCGCCCTGAGCTCGCCGCTGCCGCGGCTGCGGATCGAGATCGCCGACACGGGCTGCGGCATCAGCGAGGCCGACCAGGAGCGCATCTTCGAGCGCTTCTACCGGGTCGAGAACGCCGTGCATACCGAGGCCGGCACGGGCCTGGGCCTCGCGATCGTGCGCGGCATCCTTGAGAAGCACGGCGCCCGGATCCAGATGACCAGCGCCCCTGGCGTGGGCACCACCTTCTGGTTTGATCTACCCCTGGAGCATGCCGACAGCGATGAGCTGGCCCTCCAGGCGGAGCGCCGCGACTACGACCGCCTCAGCCGCGATCGGCTGGGGGTGGCGGCATGAGGCCCGGCCGGCGGCGGCGCCATTCGGGATCCTGGCCCTGGCCGGCGGCCAGTCCGGCGGGGCTCCCGCCGGGGTCCTGAACGGGGTACCGATGGCGATCGCCGCCACCGCCGCCCTGCTCGGCGCCGCCCTGGCGGCGGGCTTCGTCAATGCCCTGGCCGGCGGCGGCACCCTGCTGAGCTTCCCGGCGCTCACGGCCTTCGGCCTGGCGCCGATCGCCGCCAACGTGACCAGCACCCTGGCCCTGGCGCCGGGCTACCTGGGGGCCAGCCTCGGCCAGGGGCGGGACCTGGCGGGCCAGGGCCCCCCGCTGCGGCGGCTGCTGCCGGCGGCGGTGCTCGGGGGCCTGGCCGGCGGCTGGCTGCTGCTCCACAGCGATGCCAGCCTGTTTCGCCGGCTGGTGCCTTGGTTGATCCTCAGCGGCGCCGCCCTGTTGGCCCTGCAGGAGCCGCTGGGGCAGCGGCTGCGGCGCCGCCGGGCCGCTGCTGGGGGCCCCGATCCGGCGCCGCCAGCGGGCTGGGGGACGGTGGCGGCGGTACTGGCCGCCTCCGTGTACGGCGGCTACTTCGGCGCCGGCCTAAGCGTGATCCTGCTGGCGGTGTTGGCCACCGGCCTGGGCGATTCCTTGACCCGGCTCAATGGCCTCAAGCAGCCCCTGGCCCTGGCCTGCAATCTCAGCGCCGCCCTGCTGTTCGCCAGCGGCGGCCCCGTGTCTTGGGCCCTGGTGCTGCCGATGGCCATCGCCGCCTGGCTGGGCGGGCTGCTGGGCGGCCGCTGCGCCAGCCGGGTGAATCCGGTGTTGCTGCGCCGTCTGGTGGTGGTGGCGGGGATCGGCCTGGGCCTGGCCATGCTCCGCCCCTAGCCGGCCAGGGGGCGCTCCATCGCCGCCACCGACTTGAGGGCCGCGGCGGTGAGCACCTCATGGCCGTGCTCGCTGACGGCCACGTCATCTTCGATGCGGATGCCGATCCCCTTCCAGCGGGGCTCGATCGAGGGCTGGTCCTCCGGCACCGGCAAGCGGTCGCTCACGTAAAGCCCAGGCTCCACCGTCAGCACCATGCCCGTCTCCAGCTCCAGGGGGTGCTCACCCAGCCTGTAGGCGCCGACATCGTGCACATCGAGGCCAAGCCAGTGGCCGGTGCGGTGCATGTAGAGGTGGCGGTAGCCCCCCTGCTCGATGATCCCGTCGACCGAGCCCCGCAGCAGGCCCAGCTCCAGCAATCCCTCCACCAGCACCCGCACCGCCGTGTCGTGCACCCCCTCGGCCGTGGCGCCGGGCCGCACCGCCGCCACAGCCGCCTCCTGGGCCGCCAGCACCAGGGCGTAGAGCTCCCGCTGTTCGCCGCTGAAGCGCCCGTTCACCGGGAAGGTGCGGGTGATGTCGCCGTTGTAGTAGTCGGCCAGGGAGCAGCCGGCATCGATCAGCAACAGGTCGCCGTCGCCGAGCGGGGCGTTGTTGGCGGTGTAGTGGAGCACACAAGCGTTGTCGCCGCCGGCGACGATCGAGCCATAGGCCGGGCCGCGGGCTCCCTGTTCGAGGAAATGGTGCTCGATCACCGCCTGCACCTGCCGCTCGTTCAGTCCGGGCCTGGCCACCTGGCGAGCCAGCTCGTGGGCCTCCGCTGAGATCCGGGCGGCCTCGCGCAGCCGCTCCAGCTCGGCGGGCGACTTGCGCAGCCGCAGCTCGTGCAGCAGCGGGCAGGGGGCCACCAGCCCGAGGGCGGCCCGGCCGCTGCGGGGGGCACGGTCGAGCTGGGCAGCCCAGGCCCGCAGCACCAGGGGCTCCACCGCGGGATGGCGCCCCACCCGGAAGGCGATGCCCTCGGCGCCGTTGAGGTAATCCGGCAAGCGCTGGGCCAACTCCTCGATCGGATGGGCCACGGCGGCTCCGAATTCGGCCACGGCTCCCTCGCAGCCCCAGCGGAAGCCGTTCCAGACCTCAGCGCTGGCCTGCTTCGGAGCCACGAACAACACAAACGGATTGTCCGGCTGGTGGGGCAGGAACAGGGCCACGGCGCCGGGCTCATCGAAGCCGGTGAGATACCAGAAATCGCTGTTCTGCCGGAACGGGTGCTCCACATCGGCGTGGTGGGTCACCAGGGGAGCGGCCGGGATCACCGCCGCCGCACCGCCGAGGCGCCGCAGGAAACGGTCGCGCCGATCGGCGAAGGCGGCGCGATCGAGGGGCGGGGCGAAAGGGTCGGGCACAGGGGGGCTGGGGGGTGAACAGCGGCGGCCGGGCAGGCAGAAGGGGGGAACGGTGAGGCGAAAGGCGGTTCTCGCGCCAGCGCCATGGTGGCTCAACCGATTAAATACGGGGACCGCTCCCGGGCCGTCCCTGCGGTCCGAGCCCTCCGCCCTCCGATGAACGATCTGCTGCTGCTCGGTCTGGCGGTGGTGCTGATGCTATTGGGGTCGTTCTTCTCCTCCGGCGTCGAAGCGGCCCTGCTCACCGTCAACCCGGTGAAGGTGCATGAACTGGCGCGGCGCGAACGGCCGCCGGCGGGTGCCCGCCAGCTCGAACACTTGCGGCTGCGGCTGGGCCGCACCCTGGCGGTGCTGGTGATCGCCAACAACGTCTTCAACATCTTCGGCAGCCTGATGGTCGGTGGCTATGCCGCCAAGCTGTTCTCCCGCCAGGGGGTCAGCGGCGTGGCCCTGCCCCTGTTCTCGGTGGGCCTGACGTTGCTGGTGATCCTGCTGGGGGAGATCCTGCCCAAGGCGATCGGCAGCCGCCTGGCCCTGCCGGTGGCCCTCAGCAGCGCCCCGGCCGTGGGGCTGGTGGTGCGGCTGATGAGCCCGGTGGTGCTGCTGCTGGAGCAGCTGCTGCCGGCGATCACCGCCGAGAACGAGCTCAGCACCGATGAAAACGAGATCCGCCAGCTGGCGCGGCTCGGCTCCCAGAAGGGCCAGATCGAGGCCGATGAGGCGGCGATGATCGCCAAGGTGTTCCAGCTCAACGACCTCACCGCCCGCGATCTGATGGTGCCCCGCGTCGCGGCACCCACCCTCGCGGCCGAGGCCAGCCTCGACTCCCAGCGCGCCGTGCTGCTGCGTCAGAACGCCCCCTGGTGGGTGGTGCTGGGGGAGGAGGTCGATGAGGTGCTGGGGGTGGCCAGCCGCGAACGGCTGCTCGCCCTGCTGGCCCAGGGCCAGGGTGAGGCGGCGGTGGCGGCGGTGATGGACCCGGTCGAGTTCGTGCCGGAAATGATCCGCGCCGACCGGCTGCTGACCAGCTTCCGGCGCAACGGTTCGGGGGTGCGGGTGGTCGTCGATGAGTTCGGAGGATTTGTGGGGGTGGTGGGCCCCGAGGCCGTGCTGGCGGTGCTGGCGGGCTGGTGGCGGCGTCCCCTGCCCCTGGGGGGGGAGGCCAGCCCATGAGCGGTCCCCGTGGCGCCCGCCCCTCCCGCCGCGGCCGCAACCACAACGGCAGCCGAGGGGGGAGCAGGATCCCAGCCCCGCTGGCCGCCCCACCCACCACCGCCCCGTGCGACCCCGCCGCCGCGGTGCCCCAGGCGCCACCGCCGGGCTGCCCGCCCACGCCGGAGCGAGCCGCCCTGCTGCTGGCGCGCTGGCGGGCGGGCCTGCAGCTCAGCCCCCGGGAAACCACCGTGCTGGGCCCGGAGCTTGTCGCCCTCGACCGCCAGCTGGAGCGCCTGCAACGGCGGCGGCCGCGGGTGGTGGTGTTCGGCCGGGTGGGGGTGGGCAAGTCGAGCCTGCTCAATGCCCTGCTGGGGGAGGCGCATTTCGCCACCGATGTGGCCCACGGCTGCACCCGCCGCCAGGAGCAGCGGGCCTGGCGCCAGCCCCTGATCGGCCTGGAGGGGGTGGATCTGGTCGATACGCCCGGCATCGATGAGATCGGCGCCGCCGCCAGGGCCCGGCTGGCCCGCCGCATCGCCCTCGGCGCCGATGTGGTGCTGCTGGTGCTCGACGCCGACCTGGGCCGGGGCGAGCTGGAGGCCCTGGAGGTCCTGGTGGCGAGCGGCAAACCCGTGCTGCTGGTGCTCAACCGCAGCGACTGCTGGCCGGCGGCGGAGCTGCCGGCACTGAGGGCCAGCATCCGCCAGCGCCTGCCCGCCGAGGCCCGCCACCTCGATCCGATCGCCGTGGCGGCGGCCCCCCGCGACCCCCAGCTGCGCCCCGATGGCACGGTGCGGAGCACGGCCGTGGCGCCACGGATCGCGCCCCTGCAGCAGGCCATGGCCAGCCTGCTGGAGCAGGAGGGCCCGCTGCTGCTGGCCCTCAATGCGCTGCGGGCGGCGGACCAGTTCAGCCAGGCGCTGCACCGCTGCCGCCTGGCCCATGGGCGCCGCCGGGCCCAGGATCTGATCGGGCGCTTCGCCGCCCTCAAGGCCACGGGGGTGGCGATGAATCCGCTGCTGCTGCTCGATCTGGCCGGTGGCCTGGCCTGCGACAGCGCGCTGGTGGTGCAGCTCTGCCAGCTCTACGGCCTGCCGATCAGCCGCCCCGGCGCCCGCCAGCTGGCGGCGCGGCTCTCCGGCCACAACGCCCTGCTGGGGGGCGCCCAGATCGGCCTGCAGCTGCTGCTCGGCGGCGTGCGCCAGGCGCTGCTGGCGGCGGCGCCGCTCAGCGGCGGCCTCAGCCTGGTGCCGGCCGCCCCCGTGGCCCTGGCCCAGGCGGCGCTGGCGGTGCACACCACCCGCCGCACCGGTCAGCTGGCGGCGGCGGAACTGTTGCAGGCCGCCAGCGCCGCCGGCCAGCCCGGCGCCCTGTTGCGGCGTCTGGCGGCCCAGGATCCGGAGGCTCGCCGCTGGCTGAGCGCCTGGCGGGCGAAGGCCGAGGCTGGTCCCACCGATGCCCTGATGCCCTGACCCCGTGGCCGTCGCCCTGTTCGGCACCAGCGCCGATCCCCCCACCGAAGGCCACCGGGTGTTGCTGGAGGGATTGCTGCAGCGCTATCCGCAGGTGGCGGCCTGGGCCAGCGACAACCCGATCAAGCAGCACGGCCAGCCGCTGGCGATGCGGATGGCCCTGCTGGAGGCCCTGATCGCGGCGATCGGCGATCCCCGCCTCAGCCTGGAGGCAAGCCTGAGCAGCCCCTGGGCGATCGAGACCCTGGAGCGGGCGCGCCGGCGCTGGCCCGACCAGGAGCTGGTGTTCGTGGTGGGCAGCGACCTGGTGGCCCAGATCCCGCGCTGGCGCCAGGCCCGGGCGGTGCTGGAGGGCTGCCGGCTGGCGATCGCCCCCCGCCAGGGCTGGCCGTTGCAGGAGGGCGAGCTGGCAGGCCTGGAAGCCCTCGGCGGCCGGACCGAGATCCTCACCGACCTGGAGGTGCCGGGCACCGCCAGCAGCCACGTGCGCCAGGGGGCCCCGGCGCTGGGGGAGGTGCCAGCGGCCCTGCGGCCGCTGCTGCTGGAGCACAATCTCTACGGCCTCGCCGGGCCCCCATCACCCCCCGCCCCCTGATGCGCCTGGCCCTGGCCCAGCTCAATCCCCTGGTGGGGGATCTGGAGGGCAACGCCGCCCGGATCCTGGCCCGCTGCCGGGAGGCAGCCGCAGCCGGGGCCGATCTGGTGCTCACCCCGGAGCTCTCGCTCTGGGGCTACCCGCCCCGGGATCTGCTGCTGCGGCCCGCCCTGCTGGAGGCCCAGCGGCGCAGCCTTGAGGGGCTGGCGGCGGAGCTGCCGGCGGGGGTGGCGCTGCTGGTGGGCGTGGCCGAGCCGCTGCCGGGGGAGGGCCAGCCGTCCTTGCACAACGCCGTGGCCCTGGTGGCGGGCGGCCGCTGGCGGGTGGTGGCGCGCAAGCGGTTGCTGCCCAGCTACGACGTGTTCGATGAGCGGCGCTACTTCCGGCCCGGCAGCGAGGCGGCGGTGCTGGAGATCGGCGGCAGCGGAGACGGCGATGGCGGCGGCGGCGGCGGCGATGGCGGCGATGGCGGCAGCGGCGGCGGCGATGGGCACGGCGGCGGCAGCCGGCGCTGGCGGTTGGGCATCACGATCTGCGAGGACCTCTGGGTGGAGGAGACACCCCTGGGTCAGCCCCTGGGGGGCTGCGATCCGATCGCCGATCTGCAGGGTCAGGGGATTGATCTGCTGGTGAACCTTTCGGCCTCCCCCTTTGGCCAGGGCAAGGCGGCCCTGCGGCGGCGGCTGGCGGGCCGGGCGGCGGGGCGGCTTGGGGTGCCGGCCGTGTACGTCAACCAGGTGGGAGGCAACGACGAGCTGGTCTTCGATGGCGGCGGCTTCGTGGTCGACGCCGGCGGCGCGGTGCTGTTGCAGCAGCCCTGGGCGATGGAGGACCTGGCCCTCTGGGCGATGCCCCAACCCCCGGTTGTCCCGTCTCCCCCGGAGCATCCCCGGCCCCTGGCCACCGCCCCGGCCGAACCCGCCCCCCAGGAACTGCTGCTGCGCGCCCTGGTGCTGGGGGTGGCCGACTACGGGCGCAAGTGCGGCTTCCGCGGCGCCCTGCTCGGCCTCAGCGGCGGCATCGATTCGGCCCTGGTGGCCGTGATCGCCTGCGCGGCCTTGGGCGCCGAGCGGGTGCGGGCCCTGCGAATGCCCTCCCCCTGGAGTTCCGCCGGCTCCCTGAGCGATGCCGAGGCCCTGGCCCAGCGGCTGGGCATGGCCTGCGACACCGTGCCGATCGCGCCGTTGATGACCGCCTGCGACACCGCCCTCACCCCCGCCCTCGGCGAGGCGCCGCGGGATGTGACGGCCGAGAACCTGCAATCGCGGCTGCGCGGCACGCTGCTTATGGCGGTGGCCAACCAGCAGGGCCAGCTGCTGCTCTCCACCGGCAACAAATCGGAGCTGGCGGTGGGCTACTGCACCCTCTACGGCGACATGAACGGCGGGCTGGCGGTGATCGGGGACCTCTACAAGAGCACCGTCTTCGCCCTCTGCGACTGGCTCGATGGGCCGGCCTCTGCCCCCTGTCGCGCCGCCCTGGGGCTGCCGGCCGAAGGGGAGCTGATCGGTGAGGCGATCCGCCGCAAACCCCCCAGCGCCGAGCTCCGCCCCGACCAGCGCGACAGCGATTCCCTGCCCGACTACGCCGTGCTGGACCCGATCCTGCGACAACTGATCGAGGCGATGGCCAGCCCCGAGGATCTGGTAGCCGCCGGCCACGACCCGGCCCTGGTGGAGAGAATCTGGACCCTGCTGCGCCGGGCCGAGTTCAAGCGGCGCCAGGCGGCACCGGCCCTGAAGGTGAGCCGCCGCTCCTTCGGCACGGGTTGGCGAATGCCGATCGCGGCCGGGTGAGGCCGCTCGGCTCACCGTGCCATGGGGGTTGGCCATGGCCAGGGTCTCGCCCGCGGTCGTTCCAGGCCATCGACGGGGCCCGTACATTGACACCGTGACGAGTCACGGGCTTTGGCGGATCGATCGGCCGACTGGCTGGGGCAGGCCCTTCGGGATCTGGAGCAGGCGGAGCAGTCGATGCAGGCGGGACGCCATGAATGGGCCTGCTTCGCCGCCCACCAGGCCGTGGAGAAAGCCCTCAAGGGGTTGAATCTGGCGCTGGGTCAACAGGCCTGGGGGCACACCCTCACCCGCCTCTGGGCCTGCCTGCCGCCGCAGGACTGGCAGCCTCCCCACCCCGCAGAGCTGGAGGACCGCCTGCGGCTGCTCGACGGTTTCTACATCCCCACCCGCTATCCAGACAGCTACCCGGAAGGCACACCGGGGGAACACTTCGGCAGACTGCAAAGCGAGCAGGCGCTTCTCCATGCCGGGGTCATCACCACCTGGGTCGGTGCTGCGTTGGCCCAGCGCCGCTGAGGTGCTGACCGAGGCCGACCGCTGGGCAGCCCAGCAGCAACACGCCAACCCGGATCTTCTGGCCGTGGGCGTGTTCGGCTCCTATGGCCGTGGCGAAGCGGGCGTGGGCAGTGATCTGGATCTGGTGCTGATCCTGCGGGAGTGCTCCGTGCCGATTTGGGAGCGTCTGCGCCGCTGGGAGACCGGCTCCCTGCCGCTGGCCTGCGACCTGCTGGTGTACAGCCTCAAGGAGTGGCAGACCCTGCCGCACTGGAATCCTCGGCTGGCGGTGGACCTCGGCAGGGAAACCCGCTGGCTGGGGGTGCCGGATCCGGCTGTTGCCGCCAGGAAGGCCACCCTCTTCCCTGCCGGGATCGTTAGCCGATCGGCTGGCGGCCACCAGCCTCCAGCTGATTCCGCGGCGTCTGCCGATGGCACGGCCGGGTCGGACAGCCCCACCGAGCCGAAAGGGGGGCCTCAGGATTGAGGCTTCAGGCCACAGCCTCACCCGGGGCGAGATCATCCCGGCCCCACCCCAGCTCAGGGATCGCCTCGATGGCCAGCACCGCCTCCTCCCCGCCTACGCCACCACCGCGCTGAACGCCTTCCGCCCAGAGCTGGAACGGCTCGGCGGCTGGCAGCTGGAGGTGCGGCGCCTGCTGATTCCCTAGGCCCACCCTCTGGCGATCCCGTCCTAGGTTCAAGGCCCCAGCCTCGCACCCAGCCCATGGCACGCCCCGGCCTGGCGGCTCCCCTGGCTTCGCCGATGGCGAGCATCGGTGTGCCCAGGGAGATCAAGCGTGATGAGCAACGGGTGGCCCTGACCCCCGATGGCGTGCGCGAGCTGGTGGGGCAGGGGATCGAGGTGAGGGTCGAGGCGGGCGCCGGCGAGGGTGCCGGCATCTCCGACGATGACTACCGGGCCTCCGGCGCCGCATTGGTGAACTGCCAGGAGGCCTGGGCGGCCCACCTGGTGGTCAAGGTGAAGGAGCCCCAACCCCAGGAGTTCCGCTTCCTGCGGCCCGACCTGGTGCTGTTCACCTATCTGCACCTGGCCGCCTACCCGGACGTGAGCCGCGCCCTGCTGGAGGCAGGCACCACGGCCCTGGCCTACGAAACCGTGCAGCTGGAGAACGGCAGCCTGCCGCTGCTGGCGCCGATGAGCGAGATCGCCGGCCGCCTCGCCGCCCAGGTGGGCGCTCACCTGCTGGAAAAACCCCACGGTGGTCGCGGCATCCTGATGGGCGGCTGCACCGGCGTCCAGCCGGCCCGGGTGGTGGTGCTTGGAGCCGGCACCGTCGGCTGGAACGCCGCCCGCATCGCCGCCGCGATGGATGCGGAGGTGTTTCTGCTCGACCACTCCCCCCAGCGGCTGCGGGGCCTGGAATCCGATCGCCGCGGCCGCATGGTCACCCTGGTCAGCAGCCGGGCCCTGATCGAGCGGCTGGTGCCCGATGCCGATCTGGTGATCGGCGCGGTGCTGTTGCCCGGGGGCCGCGCCCCCACCCTGGTCGAGGAACCGCTGGTGCGGGCGATGAAGGCGGGATCGGTGATCGTTGATGTGGCGATCGACCAGGGCGGCTGCATCGCCACCAGCCGCGAGACCACCCACACCGATCCGGTGGTGACGATCCATGGCGTGCAGCACTACGCCGTCGGCAACATGCCGGGGGCGGTGCCGTTCACCTCCACCGAAGCCCTGGTCAGCGTCACCCTCCCCTACATCCTGGTGATGGCGGGCCGCGGCGTCACCGAGGCGGTCACCGACCGGCCCGAGCTTCTCTCCGGCCTCAATACCGTCAACGGCTCCGTCTGCCACCCCGGCGTGGCCAAGGCCCTCGATCTCAATCCCCGCCACCCGATGGCCTGTCTGCGCTGATCCCGCCCGGCGCCGGCCGATCGTCCCCGAGCCGACTCGCGCCGAGCCGACCCGCCGGCGCTGGCAGCGGCACGCCGTGCAGCAACGCACCTGAGCCCGCCGCCAGCGGCGGATCCGGAAAAGCGCCGGCCACCGCTGCCCCGATCGCACTGGCGAGCAGCAGCAGCGGCAGGCTGGCCCCATCCCCCTGCACCACCACCACGAACACAGCCGCCAACAGCGGCGTGCGGCAGGCGGCGCTGAACAGCACCGCCGCACCGAGGGCGATCAGGATCAGCTGTTGATCCGCGGCGAGCCGCCGCACCAGGGGCGCCACCACCAGCGCCCCCAGGCTCATGCAATCGAACGACAGACCGCCCGGCGCGCCGCTGGCGCTGGCCAGCAGTGGGCTCAGCAGCCGCGGCAGCACGGCCCAGCGGGGCACCGCCGCGGCTCCCGTCAGGGCCGCCGTCAGGTCGCGGGCGCCGTCGTTGAGGCTGATGCCACCGCTGCGATGGGCCAGGACCGCGGCCAGAACGGCCAGCACCAGGGCGGTGGGGAGGAAGCGCTGCTCCAGCAGCCGATCGATCCGGGGGGTCAGCACCAGCAGGGCCCGCCTCAGGCCGGCCCCCACCAGCGCCACCGCCAGGGTGAGCAGCAGGGCCCAGGGCAGCAGCACAGGCGCCAGCGGCAGCCCGCCGGCCTGGCTCAGCCCCGGCACCAAGCCCGGCACCAGTCCCATCGGGGCGATGCCCGCCAGGGGCGCCAGCGGCAGGGGCGTCAGCGGCAGCAGTGAGGCGAGCCCGGCCAGCAGCAGCGTGGGCCAGACCAGCGACATCCCACCGCTGCTGCCAAGGCACTCCAAGGCGTAGATCACCCCCAGCAGCGGCGAACGGAAGGCTGCCCCCAGGCCGGCCCCCGCCCCGATCGCCACCAGCAGCGGCACAGGCAGCCCCCCCAGCCCCGCCAGGCGACCGCGCAGGGCCAGCAGGGTGGAGGCCCCGAATGACGCCGCCGGCGTCTCGATCCCCACCGCCAGGCCGGCCCCATGGCCCACGGCCAGCAGCATCAGACGCTGCAGCTGGGCACGCCAGCCCAACACCGCCAGCAGGCGATCGCGCCTGGTCGCCGGCAGGCCCGCATCCTGAAGCCCCTCCAGCGCCAGGGCGCCCGAGCCCCGGCCGGCGGCGAGCGGCCCCCAGGCCAGGGCCAGCAGGGTCAGGGTGCCGCAGAACACCAGTACCGGCAGCAGGGGCTCCTCCAGGCCCGGCTGCCCATGGGGCCAGAGCCTCTCCAGCGCATAGCCGGCGATCGCCAGCCCCTGCAGCGGCAGCACCACCAGGGCAAGGAGCGGCCCGCAGAGCAGCACAGCCAGCAGCAGCTGGCGGTGCTGGGCCGCAGTCCGCCTGGGCGGATCGCCGTTCTGCGCCCCCACCCCCGCAGCGGTGGCGGCAGCCCCAGCCGCCCACCCCTTCGCCGCCGGGGAACGGGCTTGCCACCCCAACGGAAACCGCCGTGGCCAGAGCGGGCGTGCAGCCATCAGCAGGGGGGGGCGGATCCTCGATTCTGGCCGCGTCAGCCGCGGCAGATCTCCAGGGGCCGCAACGGGCGCACCAGGCAAGCCGGATCCAGCCCCTCCCGCAACGCCAGCACCAGACCCGCCGCCTCGGCGTAGCTGGCAGCCTCCAGCACCGGCAGGCCCAGGGCCTGGCCATCCACCTGCAGCAGGCAGGGATTGCCAGTCACGGCGATCAACGGCACGCCGCGCTCGGCGCAGGCCAGCACCGCCTCGCCCCCCAACGCCCCGGCCGGCGCCACCACCGCGCCGAGCGCGTCGGCGCTGAGCGCCGTGGCGGGGGGGACGGCCGCGGGACCCGGGGCGGGGCGGCCGGGGAAACCGGCAAGCCTGCCTCCGGCCAGGGGAAGCAGGTCGGGGGCACGGCTCAAGCCCACCAGCACGCAGGGCAGGAAGGTGTGGCCGAGCTCCTCGGCGGCGGCGCGGGGATCGAGGGACGGGTCCAGGGGCAGGGGCGCCAGGGCGGGGGCATGGGCGCAGGGGATGCCGAGGTGCTCCACCAACAGGTGGCTGATCACCGCCTCGGCCCCGGCCAGGGCATCGACGCCACTGCCCTGGCGGTAGGAGGCCAGGGCCTCGCTGTCGGGGTCATCGGGGAAACGGCAGACCACGGCGATCGCGGTGGCGCCGGCGGCCACGAGGCGCTCGCCGGCCCGCAGCAGGATGTCGGGGTGCTCCAGCGTTCCCCAGCTCACCCCGCTCGGCCCCAGGCTCAGACCCACCCCCAGGGGAGCATCGCTGCAGAGCACCGGTCCGATCGCCAGGCCGAGGCTGGCGCGGCAGGCCTCGGCGGCCTGGAGGTGGCGCTGCAGCAGCTCCGCCTCGATCCCGGCATCAAGCAGCAGCCCCACCCGCCGACCGGCCACGGGCTGCAGGGCCAGATCACCCGCCGCGAAGCGATCGAGAGCCCAGCCCTCCACGTAGTGGATGCGCGGATCACTCCAGTAGAGGGAGGCCGCATTCATCGCGTTGGGATGGGTGATCAGACACCCGCTGGCGGCGGCCAGCAGGCGCGCCGCCGGCAGGCCATCACCGGCATAACCGCCCACCGCGCAACCCACACCGGTGGGAATCACCAGCAGGGTCGGCAGTGGCGGGGCCCCCGGGCTCAGCATCCCTGGGGAAGCCCCAGCGCGGCATGGGCCGAGGCCGGGCGGATCTGGCTGGCGGCGAGGCTGGCCGAGGAGATGGCGGTGGCGATGGCGGTGGAGGCGAGGGGGAGTGCCTCCGGGATGGGGGCGCTGGGGCTGTCCTCGCTGGAGATCACTGGCGGGGAGCCGGGGGTGGGGCTGGCAGTGGTTGTGGTGCCCGGAAGCGCGCGGGGGGCCCCCTCTGGCCTTGGCGCGCTGGCTGGCGGAAGCGGTGGCCCCTCCAACACCAGCACCACCTCGATCCGCACCCCCCTGGCCTGCTCGGCCGCGGTGAGCGCCCAGCGCAGCGCCCGGGTTCCCGCTCCCCCACGCTGCTGGCAGAGCTCCCGCAGCTGGGCCCTGAGCTGGGGGAGCAACGGACCGGGGACCGGCGCCAACCAGAGGGTCTCAGCCTGCAGCCTCACTTCTGGAACTGGCCGAACTGCGCCTCGTAGAGGGCATCTTCCTGGCCGGCCACCAGGGTCAGGTCACTGCGGGGATAGGCCACGCACAGCAGGGCAAAGCCCTGCTCGCGCAGCTCATGGCGCACCCCCATCGCATCGGGCTGATGCACAGTGCCGGCGCTGATCCGGGCCGCACAAGTGGTGCAGACGCCGGAACAACACGAACTAGGAAGGGGAACCGCGGCGGCCTCGGCGGCGGCCAGGACGGTCTGGTCGGGCAGACAGGGGAAGCTGTAGTCGCGGCCCTGGAGGCTGGCCTGAATCAGGAAAGGCGTGGGGTCGCTCAAGGCGCTGCTGTGGTTGCTGCCATTGTCCCTGAACGGCCCGGCCTCAGCGCGTCGCAGCCCGTTGGCGCAGCTGGCGCGACCAGGCGAATGCCAGAGAGGCTCCAAAAACCGGCAGCGGACCCGGCACCGGCTGAGGGGGAGCCTCGAGAAGAACCTCGATGGTGTCGGTCACGGTGGTGCCGTCGAGAATGTTGTAACTGGCCATCAGCCCCGAACCCGAGATGCCAACCGAATCCAGGGTGCCGGCAAACAGCGCAGAGGAAGCAATCGTCCCGCCCGTGTAGGAGGATTGGATGTAAAAGGCCGAACCCTCACCGATCAGCCCGGTGGCCAATCCAGAAAAGGAAGTAGCGGGTGCAAAAAGATTGGCGGAAACAGTCTGGAAAGTGCTCTCCATAGCGTAACCCTTGTAATCAACAGTGGAGCTGCCGGCAGGTCCGGTGCAGATGTTCAAGGCGGGTATGGAGGCTTTGGTCTGTAAGCCGGCACCGCCGATCGGGGGGAAAAACGATGAATTAGACGGACAGTAGGCGGCAATACCCGTCCTTTCTTCCAGGGCTGCCGGCAGATTGAGGCTCCCTAGCGCATCAATCCGGCCCACGCCCCCAGAATCATGAATGTAATAGCGCAGGATCGCCTCGGCCCGAGGAGCAGAGACAAGCACAAGGGCGGGAACCAAAGCGAGACCGAGACCCGCCTTTTTGAGTAGGCCAGTCATCCGCCCAATGTCGCGGCTCATGCCAAAGCACCAGATGTAGATCCATTGTTGTGACGCTTCTCAGAACCGTCCACAGGGAAAAAGCCGGTTAAGGGTCTGTCACAGGCTTTTTTGTGCCGTCGCGAAAAGCTCTCCGCTTTGGGCACGAGCAGGATCAGCCATCGATTCCGCAGCCACCGGCTCCGACGGGCATCCAGGCAGAGGGATGGGGCGCCAGAAATTCCCCTGCCATCCCTGCTGGGTCAGGGTGCGGTGGGGATGTCAGCACCAGATCAAAACTGATTGAAAAGCGGCTGTCGTTGGTGTCCGTGTTTTCCAACACCATGTGATCCAAGCGGGCCGGGAACAACACCAGCAACCCGGCCCGGGGAGCCAGGTCGACCCAGGGGGCGTTCCAGCGCGCAGCGGCAGCGCCATCGCCCAGAATCGGTCCCCCATGACCCACCGCCAGTCCGGGTACCAGCTCATTCAAGGCGCTGGGGGGAAAGAAGCGGATGCAGCCGCTGCGACCGCTGCCATCACCATTGAGGTAATACACCCCACTCAGATGGGCATTCGGGTGGTGGTGGCGACCCACCACCTGACCCAGCTCACTGACCACCGGCCAGCAGCGCTGCAGATGCAGGGCCAGCCGATCGCGCCCAAAACCCAGCTGCTCCAGATAGGTCCAGGCGTGGGTCAGCAGGCTGGCGATCAGGGGCGCAAAGCGGGGATCCCGGTGCAGCTGCCAGATTCCGTTGAGATCCCCAGTCCAGGCGCAGCCGGGATCGGGGTTGGAGGCGGCCCCCTCCTGCAGCTCCCGGATCGCCTGCATCTGCAGGGCCAGATCAAGCGGATCGGGTTGGAGTTGCACCTGCCCCAGGGCAAGGGGAAACAGGGCCTGGAGCTGAAGGCCGCCACCGGGCTGGGGCAGCGGCGCCATCGGCGTGGGCATGGGTGGAGCGGCGGGGGGAGCCTGGTCCGAAGCGGAGTCATAAAAAAGCTGCCCCACACAGGATGGGGCAGCCTTGAAGCGGGCGAATCCTGCGATGGATTAGCGCCGGAGCAGATCACATGGCAGAAGCGCCACCAACCACTTCGAGGATTTCCTGGGTGATCGCAGCCTGGCGGGCTTTGTTGTAATCCAGGGTGAGGGATTTGGCGAGGGCCTTGGCGTTATCGCTGGCGTTGTTCATGGCCGTCATCCGGCTGGCCAGTTCGCTGGCGGCCGCTTCCTGGAGCGAGCGCAGCAGCTGGTTAGAGAGATACAGGGGAAGCAGCGCATTCAACAGTTGCTCAGGGCTCTGCTCAAACACGAAGTCGGAAGGAAGAGCTGGCTGGCTGTTGGCCACATCCACTGTCTCAACCGTCAGGCGACCGTCCTTGGTGACGAGGCGGAACATCTCATCGTCGGGATCGGCGATGTCCTGGGCATCGAGCGGGAGCAGGGTCTGCACCACCGGCTTGGAGCTCACCAGGTTGATGAACTTCGTGTAGATGATCTCGACCCGATCGGTGGAACCGGAGAGGAATTCGGCCAGCACCTCATTGGCGATGGTGTTGGCCTCCGCCGCCGTCGGCACCTGCTCGAGGCCGGTGAAGGTGGCGCGGATTTTGTACTGGGAGGCGCGGTTCTGGAAGTAGGTGATCGCCTTGCGGCCCATCAACACCAGATCAACCGTGTAGCCCTGCCCCCGGAGCTCGGCGACACGCTGCTCAGTGCGCTTGATGATGTTGGCGTTGTAGCCGCCGCACAGACCCCGGTCGCCGGTGACGGCGAGCAGGGTGATGGTGCGGAGGTCACGGGCCGCCAACAGCGGTGCATCGGCGGATTCGAAGGCCATGCGGGTCTGCAGGGTCTGCAGCACCCGGGCGAGGCGGTCAGCGAAGGGCCGACTCCGCAACACCTGCTCCTGGGCACGCCGCACTTTGGCGGCGGCCACCAGACGCATGGCCTCGGTGATCTTGCGCGTGTTCTTGACCGAACTGATCCGATCGCGGATCTCCTTGAGATTGGCCATGGCTGGGGATCCTCAGGCGGCGGCGGTGATCGAGGAAACCACCGTCTTGATGGCGTCCTTGAGAGTGGCCTCAGAGGCTTCGCTGAGCTGCTTCTCGTTCATCACGGCGGTGATGTATTCGGGCTTGCTGCTCTTGAGATACTCGCGCAGCTCGCGGGCAAAGCTGGTGACCTGGTCCACGGGCACCTCATCGATCAGACCCTTCACACCGGCGTAAACCACGGCCACCTGCTCAGCCAGGTTGAGGGGGCTGAACTGGGACTGCTTGAGCAGTTCGCGCAGACGCTTACCGCGGGCCAACTGGGCCTGAGTGGCGGCGTCAAGATCGGAGGCGAACTGGGAGAAAGCGGCCAGTTCATCGAACTGGGCCAGCTCCAGCTTGAGGGTGCCAGCGATCTTCTTGATGGCTTTGGTCTGAGCGGCACCGCCCACCCGGCTCACCGAGATGCCCACGTTGATGGCGGGGCGCAGGCCGGAGTTGAACAGGTCGGAGCTGAGGAACACCTGACCGTCGGTGATCGAGATCACGTTGGTGGGGATATAGGCACTGACATCACCGGCCTGGGTTTCGATGATCGGCAGGGCGGTCATTGAACCCTTGCCCATGGCATCGCTCAGCTTGGCGGCGCGCTCGAGCAGGCGGCTGTGGCAATAGAAGACATCGCCGGGATAGGCCTCACGACCGGGGGGACGGCGCAGCAGCAGCGACATCTGGCGGTAAGCCTGAGCCTGCTTGGTGAGGTCGTCATAGATGACCAGGGTGGCCTTGCCCTTATACATGAACGACTCGGCCAGGGCCGCGCCGGTGTATGGGGCCAGGTATTGCATGGCCGCCGCCTCGGAAGCGTTGGCAGCAACGACGATGGTGTAATCGAGGGCACCCTTCTCGCGCAGCACCTCAACCACGTTGGCCACCGAAGCGGCTTTCTGGCCAACGGCCACATAGACGCAGACGACGTCTTCGCCCTTCTGGTTGATGATCGTGTCGATCGCGATCGCGGTCTTGCCGGTCTGGCGGTCACCGATGATCAGCTCGCGCTGGCCGCGGCCGATCGGAATCATGGCGTCAATGGCCGTGATACCGGTCTGCATCGGCTCATGCACCGATTTGCGCTGAATGATGCCAGGCGCCATCGATTCGATCAGGCGCGTTTCGGTGGTGGGGATTTCACCCTTGCCGTCGATCGGCTGACCGAGGGCGTTGACCACACGGCCGAGCATGGCGTCGCCCACGGGAACCGCGGCGATCTTGCCTGTCGCCTTGACCGTGCTGCCCTCCTGGATGCCGCGGCCCTCGCCCATCAGCACCGCGCCGACATTGTCATCCTCAAGGTTGAGGGCAATGCCTTCGGTGCCGTCCTCAAACTGGACAAGCTCACCGGCCATCACCTGCTCCAGGCCATAGACGCGGGCGATGCCGTCGCCGATCTGGAGGACGGTTCCGACGTTGCTGACGGAAACCGACTTGTCGTAGTCAGCGATCTGCTGCTTGAGGATGGCGCTGATCTCGTCGGGGCGTATGGAAACCATGGAGGGAAATCCCCGGAGGGGAGGCGATGGGGAGGAAGGAGAGTGAGGAAAGGAGGGAGAGGATCAGCTCACCCGGGCCAGGGCCAGGCCCAGGCGCCGAACCTGGCCGGCCAAGCTGGCATCGATCACCTTGGAGCCGACCTTGAGCACGAAGCCTCCGATCAAGGCTGGATCGATGGCCGTGTTGACCTCGACCTGATCGGTGCCGGCAACGGCCTTGATCTGGCCGGTGATGCCGGCCAGCTGCTCCTCGCTGAGGGCCTCGGCGGAGGTCACGGTGGCCAGGGCAATGCCGTTCTGGTCGCGATAAAGCTCCAGCAGACGCTCGAGCACGGCGTCGAGCACACCGATGCGCTGGCGATCGGCCAGGAGCTTGAGCAGATTCAGGAAGCTGGGTGAGATCTGCTCGGAGAAGAGACTGGTGATGGCGGCTTTCTTGGCCTCGATTTCCAGCACAGGGGAAGCCATGGCCTCCCGAAGCTCAGGCGAGTCTCTCCAGATGGCCAGCAGCGTGCGAGCCTGATCAATCACGGTGGCGGTGTCACCGTTGGCTTCGCTGAGCTGAAGAAAGGCCTCGGCCCAGGGCGTTGTGACGGTATTGAGCAGAGGCATCAGGCGTTCCCCAGCGATTGAATGGACTGATCGATGAGACGGGCCTGGGCGCCGGAATCAAGCTTGCCCGGAAGGGAGGCCAGGGCCTTCTCGATCGCCAGGCGGGCAGCCTCACGACGGAGCTGGGCGGTGACCCGCGCCGCCTCGGCATCGAGATCAGCCGCCGAATCCTCGCGGAGCCGGGCCATCTCCTCCACCGTGCGCTTCTCGCTGTCCAGACGGATCGCCTCAGCGCGGGCCTGGCCATCGGTCAGGATCGCCTCAGCCCGCTGCTGGGCCTCCGCGAGACCTTTCTTCACGGTCTCGAGAGCCGTGGTGGCCGCGGCAAGGCGCTCATCGGCATCCTTCAGGTCGGCAAGGATGGCCTGGCGACGGCGATCGAGAATGCCGCCGAGGAACCCTCGCAGAAACCAAACCAAGCCAGCGATCACAATCGCCAGGTTGATGATGTTGGTTTCGAAGAGGTTGAGATTCAGCCCAAAGCCACCGCCGTGGGAGGCCAACAATTGAAGGGCAGGAAAGTGAGTCATGATGCGGCGAGAAGACGGTCGACGATCTGATCGGCCAGCTTGTCGGCATCGGCGCGGATCTGCCCGAGGGCAGCGGTGCGCTGGCTGTCGATCTCGCGGCGGGCGGCCTCCCGACTGGCGTTGGATTCAGCCTGCGCCACCGCGATCGCCTCGCGATAGAGCTTGTCGGAATCTTGTTCAGCGGCCTGGATCAGCTTCTGGGTCTGGATGCGGGCTTCCCGCAGCTGCTCCTTGAGGTCGGCCTCGAGCCGTTCGACCTGGGCAAGCTTTTCCTTGGCCTGGGCGCGGCTGGTGGCGATATAGCCCTCCCGTTCCTCCACGGCCCGCCCTACAGGACGGAAGAAGAGGGCATTGAGAATGAAGGTGAGGAGCACCACCTGCACCGCCATCAGGGGCAGGGTGGCATCAAGGTCGAAGAGACCTCCCTCGGGCGTTCCGGTGGCGGAAGCCCCTGCCTCGGCAAGCAGTAGCCAGCTGGTCATGGGGATGGCGGGCGGTGGAAGGAAGCGGTGGGAGCGGCTGAATCCAGGGATTCAGCCTCCCGGTGGTGGCCGGAATCCAAGGGACCGGGCGGGATGCCCATGTCCCAGGACTCCAGGCGGCGATCAGCCGGCGAAGGGGTTGGCGAACAGCAGCACCAGGGCGACGACGAGGCCGTAGATGGTGAGGGCCTCCATGAAGGCCAGGGAGAGCAGCAGGGTGCCGCGGATCTTGCCTTCGGCTTCGGGCTGGCGGGCGATGCCCTCAACAGCGCCGCCGGCCGCGGTGCCCTGACCGATGCCGGGGCCGATGGCGCCGAGACCGACAGCCAGACCAGCAGCCACGACGGAGGCGGCAGAAGTGATCGAATCCATGGTGGAAAGGGTGATGAGGGGCGCTGGGGCAGCGCGGGAGGACCGGAGTGGAAACCTGCGCCTGGGACATCCCCGAGGGGGATGGGCCCGGATCGTGCCGGACCTGCGCGCAGAGAGTTTGCCAGACCGGGGGACCCGGCCTGGCAGGGGGATCAGTGGTGCTCTTCGTGCACCGCTTCACCAATGTAATAAGCAGCCAGAGTGGCGAAGATCAGGGCTTGAATGGCACTGGTGAAAAGCCCAAGGAACATGGCCGGCAGGGGCACGATCAGGGGCACTAGGAAGGCCAGAACGGCCACCACCAATTCGTCGGCGAGGATATTCCCGAAGAGACGGAAAGAAAGCGAGAGAGGCTTGGTGAAATCCTCAACGATCTTGAACGGGAGCATGATCGGAGTGGGCTCCACGTAATACTCGAAGTAGCGGAATCCCTTGCGGCTCAACCCAGCGTAGAAGTAGGCCAGTGACACCAGGAGTGCCAGGGCGATGGTCGTATTGATGTCAGCGGTCGGAGCACCGAGCTCACCGCTTGGGAGGTGGATCAACTTCCAGGGGATCAGGGCCCCGCCCCAATTGCTCACAAAAATGAACAGAAACAGGGTGCCGATGAAGGGGAGCCAGTCGCGGTAAGCCTTCTCACCAATCTGCTCGCGTGAGAGGTCGCGAATGTAATCCCAAAGAAATTCGAGCAGATTCTGGATGCCGCCCGGATTCCGCTCCAACTTACGGGTGCCAACGAACACCAGGGCCAGGAGGGCACCGATCACCACCCAGGAGCTCAGGAACACCTGGCCGTGAATCTTGAGGTTGCCGAGTTGCCAATAGAGGTGTTTGCCCACCTCCAGTTCGGCGAGGGGAAGGTTGAGGGTCAGGGGAGCCATCGGGATGGGGAGTCCTGGCGGTGGAATAGTGCCGCTGGGCGGCGGATGGGCCATGGACGCAGGCCCAAGGCCGCGCCGGTTGGCGGAGAGGCAGCCCGCAGGGCAGCGGGAATGCAGGGCAGTGGGGCCTGGCCAGGGGGGCCGTGGTCACTGAAGCTCGGAGTGGAGCGCGGGGATCCAGGCTGAGGGGCGAGGAGTGTTCAGCGATCCAGCAGGGCCTGGACAATCAAGGCCGGCTTGTAGAGCAGAAACCCCACCAGGGCGGGGAGGATCTGCAGGGCCGGGATCCGGGACGCAGCCAGCACCAGGACAACAGGGACCAGGAGCTGGGTCTTGCTGACAGAACGGCGGTCGCCCCCCAGGCGGGAGACGCTGCGCGCGAGCAGGCGGAGATAGAGGAGACCTGCCCCGCCACCCAGCAGCAAGCTGAGGGCGGTGGAGCCGTCGAACAACAAGCCGGTGATCGGAACAGCCGCGGCAATGGCCACGGCGGTAGCTAAGAGCAACCGGCGCTGCAGGCGCTCGTAGTACTCCATCCCGGACGCGATGGCCGGGGGGGATGCGACGTTATCGGTTCCGGGGGCGATCTGGGTGTTGAGCCCAGCCACTGGAGGAGCTGGAGATCGGACCGTGGTGATGGCCGACTCAGCACCGCTGCCATCACCCTGGTGGCCCGGAGCGGGAGGCGCCGGGGGGGTGGGGGCTGACGAATCCTCCGGGGAGACATCCCTTTCCACACCTGCCCCAGCGGCTGACACCGCTGGGGTGTCGGCGTCAGCCGCGGTGGTCAGAAAGGCTGGCAACCGTGGAAGAACCGTTGGAGCGACCGGAATTTATCACGCAGCCCGATCAGCCCCGGCCAGCCGCAGCAGCACCCGCTCCCGGAGCAGACGGCGGACCCGGCACAGCAGCTCGGGGGCATCGATGGCCAGAGGCAGGGCGCCGAGAGGGGTGCCCGCCGGTGCAGCCTCCAGGGCCTGGAGGAGGGCCAGGTCGCCCTCCTCCAGATCGAGGGGCTGCAGATCCGGCCCCAGCAGGCTGGTGCCGGGCCAGCCCCAGAGACAGCGGTTCCGCTCCACCCCCGCCGCCAGGAGGGAGCCGTCATCGGGATCGGATGCCGCCGCATCGAGGGCCGCGGCGGGGCAAAGGAAGAACTCGAAATGGCTGATCGCCGGGTCGAGGTTCTCCACCAGCGCCCACTGCTCCGGGAGCGGCAGGGCGCGGGCCCGGTCCAGCAGTTCGCCCTGCAACAGCCGGGCCGGATCCCAGACCTCCGGATTGGAGAACCCGGCGAAGCGCAGCCCACCGGCATCGATCAGGGCGAACAGGCGCTCCAGGTTGTAACTGGTCTCCTGGGGGTGCAGATACATGTCGGCGAAGTTGGCGTCGGCGCTGGTGTCGAGCGCCCAGCGCTCCTCGTGATGGCGCCGCAGACGGTTGTCAGGCGGCAGGTCCGCCAGCAGCTGCCGCCCGAGCCGCAACCCTTCAGCGCCACTGCCCACCCCCAGCAGCCCCAGGGCCCGCTGGGTGCGGTGGATCTCCCAACGGCCACCATCGGCGTAGAGGAAGAGATGCAGCAATCCTTCGGGGGCGAGCTGGCGGGCCAGGGAGCGCAGACCTTCCAGGGGCCGGTCGAGATGGTGGAGCACCCCCACCGAATTGATGTAATCGAAACCGCCCTCGTCCTCCAGGTCGAGCAGGCTGCAGCGCTCGATCCGCAGCTCCCGCACCATGGCGGCCGCCCCGGATCGGCGGCTGCGTTCGCGGGCCACCGCCAGAGCCCCCTCGCTGATGTCAACCGCCAGCACCCGAGATCCGGGGTTGAGGTGGCAGAGGTAATCGGTGCTGACCCCGGTACCGCAGCCGGCATCGAGGATCCGCCAGGGCCGCTGGCCGGCACCATCGGGGTGGGGAAGCGGCCCCAGGGCGAAGGCCCGGGCGCTGTCGACACACCAACGCCAGTTGTATCCGGGGGGCGGACCGTCCTGGAGGGGATCACCGGGGTAGGGGAAGCGGTCGTAGAAGGCACCGACCACCGGGGTGGCGGAATCGCTCGGTGAATCTCCGACCGCCTGGCCGCTGGCGGAATCGGGATCAGGCGGGACAAGGGGCATGGAGCGCTGTTGAGCTCGGACCCTGGCGAGCTTTTCATGGGGCTGCAGCGGCGGACGGCGGCGCGGCAGGGGGCTGCAAACATTTGTTCATGGCCCCGGGGAGGGCCATGGGGGCAGCCGTAGGGTGCCGGGGCCAGGCTCGCTTCCGTTCATGACCGTGACCGCCAGCAGCGGCAGTACCCGGGTGAATCCTCAGCTCTTCGACACCCTGCCGCTCTCCAGCGTCCGTCGTGCAGAGCAGCAGGACCGATTCCCGGACGGGGGTGAGCTCGACTCCCTGATCACCTTCTTCCGGAGTGGCCAGGTCCGGGTGGAGGCCTCCCGCCGCATCTCAGCGAACGCCGACGCGATCGTGGCTCGGGCCGCCAACCGGATCTTCGCCGGCGGCACCCCGCTCTCCTATCTCGACGGCCCCCTCAGCACCGGAGCGACCGAGTCGCCACTCGCCGCCGACCAGGCGGCCTTCCAGCGATCGGTCCAAACATTCACCGGCGACACCGGCAGCCGTGGGAACCTGATCAGCCGCCTTCTGGAGGGGGCGGGGGGCGACGCCGACGTGCGGGTGATCCTGCCCACTGGTTTCGCACCGATCAGCGTGGCCCGCTACGGCACCGAGCGGATGCGGAAGTCGATCCGGGACATGGCCTGGTTCCTGCGGTATGTCGGCTATGCCGTGGTCGCAGGCGATCCCAGCATCCTGGCTGTCAACACCCGTGGCCTTCGGGATGTGCTGGAGAAGGCCTGCTCCCTGGCGGCCACCAACGTGGCCCTTCAGGAGATGCGCGCCGCAAGCGCTGAGCTGTTCAAGGGTGAGCCAGAGGCCCGCCAGCTGGTGATCGACTGCTTCAACGTGCTGCTCAAGGAGCTGGAGGTGCCTACGCCCTCGGCTCGCCAGCGCCTTGGCAGCCCCGTGAACCAGGGCCTGCAGCTGCCCGCGATCTATGCCCTGGCCGCCGATGGCCGCCAGCGTTTCATCATGCGCCCCCGCCTCAGCGGCGCCCAGAAGGCCGAGGTGATCAGGGCCGCCTACCGGCAGGTGTTCGAGCGCGACATCGCCAAGGCCTACAGCCAGACCCCTTGCCCGGTGCAAGCCACCCAGGTGCGCCAGGGCGACATCTCGATGCGCGAATTCATCCGCGCCCTGGGCAAGAGCAACGAATACCGGCGCCAGTTCTACGGCCGCTTCGTCAACAGCCGGGTCGTTGAGCTGGCCTTCCGCCATTTCCTCGGCCGTGGCATCAGCTCCCGCGAGGAATTCACCCGCTACTTCGACATCGTCTCCGCCCAGGGCCTCGATGGTCTGGTCGATAGCTTGGTCAACTCGATGGAGTATGCCCGGGTCTTCGGCGAAGAGACGGTCCCGTACCTGCGCGATCTGGGTGAAGAGGCCCAGGAAAGTGCGGGCTGGGGATCCAACCGCAAGTTGTTCCGTTTCAGTGCTCCGTTCGAAGGCGCCCCCCAATACGTCACTCTCTACGCCTCCTACCGTCAGCCCCTTCCCGACCAGCATCCCTACGGCGGCGGCAATGATCCGCTCGCTCTCAACTACGGGGCGATCTTCCCCTCCGGCACCGCCTCGGTGTCCACCCGTCCGGTGCCGTTCAGCTACGACACCCGCCGGATCCTGGTGGGCAATGGCATCCGCCAGCCCGGTCCCATGAACAGCACCCAGTTCCGCAAGGCCACCCCCCGGCGGGTCGGCCCGCGCGTGCTGCGGCTGCAACAGATCGCCACCGGTGGCAGCTCCGTACCGCGCCGCGGTGGCCAGCCCAGCGTGCGTGGCACCGAGGCCAGCACCCAGGCGGTGATCCGGGGCGTTTACAACCAGATCCTGGGCAACACCGGCTATGCCGGCGAGCGCAACAAGGTTGAGGAGATCAAGCTGGAAAATGGCGATATCTCCCTGCGGGAGTTCATCCGCCAGGTCGCTCGCTCCAATGCCTTCCGCCGTCGTTACTGGAGCGGTCTCTACATCTGCAAGGCGATCGAGGTCATCCATCGCCGCATCCTCGGCCGCCCCACCTTCGGACGCTGGGAAATCGACGCCTATTTCGGGATCGCCGCTCGCAGTGGCTTCTACGGCGTGGTCGACGCCTTGATCGATAGCCCCGAATACAACGAAACCTTCGGTGAAGACACCGTTCCCTACGAGCGCTTCATCACCCCCACCGACCTGAGCACGCGGCGGGTTCCGGCCCTGCGCCGGCCCTTCGATGCCGCGAGCTACGTCGATCTCAGCCCCAGCCGTCGGCCGCTGGTGCCTCAGTCCCAGCAGATCCGCACCGTCAGCGGCGACCCGGTGCGCCGCAACCTTCCCGCGCCTCCGCCCGCCGCCCGGGGAGGCTGGAGCGCCGCAATCAGCGGTGGCGAAACCTTCGCCCCGCCGACCAGCGGCCCCACCGGCCCCCAGAGCCTGCGTCAGTCCCCCAGCCCGCAACGCAGCTGGCGCCCGGGCGCCGGTGCTCCGGCGATCGGAGCCTGGACCAAAACCACCACCGCTACTCCGGCTCAGATCGGCGCACCAGCCCCGTCAGGCCTGGCAGCCGCCCCAATCTCCGGTAATTGGCGCTCGGTGGTCAGCAGCGGCAGCACCGTGGGGCTGGCCCAGCAAGCCGGCGCAGCCATGGTCAAGGCTCTGCAGCCGGGAGCTCCCCAGGGCTTCAGACGGCGCCAGAGCCTCGGCTCGCCCCTGAAGCTGGCCCAGGCTCCATCTCGGGCCGAGGTCGACGCGGTGATCGCCGCCAGCTATCGCCAGTTGCTCAACCGCGAGCCGCTGCAGGCCGAACGGCTGGGCGATGCCGAGTCGCAGCTGCGCGATGGCCAGGTGTCGGTCGCCGATTTCGTGGCCCTGCTGGCCTTCAGCGACCTGTTCCAGGCTCGACTCGATCGCCTGGCCCCCCTGCGCGGCGCCGCCGCTGCGCACCTCGCCCTGCTCGGACGGGCCGCCACCCCCGCCGAAACCAGTCGCTATTTGTCGACCAGGGTTCGCAAGGGCCAGCGGGCCGCCATCCAGCAGATCCTGGACAGCCGCGATTACGCCATGGCCTTCGGCATGGATACGGTCCCCTATCTGCGGGGCCTGCAAACCGCCAATGGCATCCCTCTCACCACGGTCAACCGCACCGCAGCGCTTTATGGCGGCAATGCGGGCCTCAACCCGGCCATCAAGGGAGCGGTCTGACCCCTGGCGTCTAGCTGGGAGGGGCGATCAGCCCCTCCCCTTCCTCGGGGCGGCGTCCTGCCTTAGCGACCAGCTCCTGCCAGGATCTGGAGAAGCCGAAGGAACGCCCAACAGAAAGCGCAACAACAAAAGTGTCAAAAAGGCGGCGTCGCCACCAACGACGCCGCCTTTCTGTGCGTGGCAATCATGAACAATCAGTCCCCGCTCCCAGTATCACGATCTCGAAGGAGATCGATTGCGGGGCAAGGGTTCTGCATCCAAAGCCCCGTGCAGCGAACCAGTGAAGAACTGTTACCGCCCCCCAGGGCGGCGAGCGGCGCTGCCACAGAATGATTCGGCGGTCGGCACTGCCGGCCTCACCCTTACCCACCGGATACCGGTCTCCTTAACGGCGACCGCTTGTTTCGAGGCAGAACTGCATGAGCATCGTCTCCAACTCGATCATCAACGCGGACGCCGAAGCCCGCTACCTCAGCCCTGGCGAACTCGACCAGATCAAGTCCTTCGTCGCCGGCGGCCAACGCCGGCTTCGGGTGGCTCAGGTCCTGGCCGAGAGCCGCGAGCGGATTGTGAAGCAGGCTGGCGGCGCCCTCTTTCAGAAGCGCCCTGACCTCATTTCCCCCGGCGGCAACGCCTACGGCGAGGAGATGACGGCAAGCTGCCTGCGCGACATGGATTACTACCTCCGGCTCGTCACCTATGGGGTGGTTGCTGGCGACGTGACACCGATCGAAGAGATCGGCATCATCGGCGCCCGTGAGATGTACCGCGCCCTGGGTACACCCCTGGAAGCGCTTGCGGAATCCGTGCGTGAAATGAAGGCCGTGGCCACCAGCATCCTCACCGGCACTGATGCCGAGGAAGCTGGCTTCTACTTCGACTACGTGGTCGGCGCTCTCTCCTGAGGCCCACCTCCCCCCTTCATCGCTCCCCACTCAGGATCCATGCAAGACGCCATCACCAACGTCATCAACCAGTCCGACGTTCAGGGCCTCTACCTTGACGGCTCCGCGATCGGTCGCCTGGAGAAGTACTTCGCCAGCGGTGAGCTGCGCGTCCGTGCCGCTGCCACCATCAGCGCCAATGCTTCGGCGATCATCAAAGAAGCGGTGGCCAAGTCGCTGCTCTACTCGGACATCACCCGTCCGGGCGGCAACATGTACACCACCCGTCGCTATGCAGCCTGCATCCGCGACCTCGACTACTACCTGCGCTATGCCACCTACGCCATGCTGGCTGGTGACACCTCGATCCTCGACGAGCGCGTGCTGAACGGCCTCAAGGAGACCTACAACTCCCTCGGCGTGCCGATCGGCGCAACTGTCCAGTCGATCCAGGCCATGAAGGAAGCCACCGCAGCCCTCGTCGGCCCCGATGCCGGCCGTGAGATGGGTGTCTACTTCGACTACATCAGCTCCGGTCTCGGCAACTGATTTCGTAGCAACGTCCGGTTTCTGAGGATTTGATCATGCGTCTGTTCAAGATCACCGCGTGCATACCCAGTCCTGAAAAGGCTCGCACCCAGCGTGAGCTCCAGAACACCTACTTCACCAAGTGGGTGCCCTACGAGAGCTGGTTCGCTGAACAGCAGCGGATCATGAAACAGGGTGGTCGCATCCTCAAGGTTGAGTTGGCCGCTGGTCGCCGCCAGCAGAACGTGGGCAACTGATCAGCGCAATCTCTGCTAGTCACCACCGCGACCCTTCCCGACAGCCCGGCCCATGCCGGGCTTTTTTGGCGGCATGGCCGCTGCTGGCGGCGGCGGATTCGCTCTCGGCGGCGATCAGCGACAAAAGCTCGACAAAGCGGCCCCGGGCACGGCTCAATGGGGACGCTTCGTCTTGGGCACGGCGGTCTTGGCCAGAACTGTTCCTCAGAACCCGCGGCCCCATCGCAGGCCGACCGGTCCGGATCCCTTCCGGGACGACGGTGCCGATTCGCCGCTGGCCAGCCAACAGCCGCTCGCCAGCCCCCGTGAGGCCCGACCCCGCACTGGCGTGTTGCCGCTCCCCTGGGAGGCGTGGCCGGCGGAAACACGCCTGATCGTGGCCCTCACCGCCCTCTGGAGCCTGGCCGGGCTGCTGATCCTCACCTCCGCCAGCTGGTGGGTGGCCGAACGGGAGGCCGGCGACGCTGCCTTTTATGTGAAGCGCCAGCTGATCTGGATGGCGGCCAGCTGGGGGCTCTTCTGGTTGGCAATCCGCACCAGCATGCGGCGTTGGCTGCACTGGGGCTCGCGGGGGCTGCTGGTGGGCCTGCTGCTGGTCGGCGCCACCCTGGTGATCGGCAGCACCGTGAATGGCTCCAGTCGCTGGCTCGAACTCGGGCCCTTCCAGATCCAGCCCACCGAGCTGGTCAAACCCTTCGTGGTGCTTCAGGGGGCCGTGCTCTTCTCCCACTGGCGCCGCATTGCCCTCGATCAGAAAGGCCTCTGGCTGGGGATCTTCGCCGTCCTGATCCTGCTCATCCTCAAGCAACCCAACCTCAGCACCGCCGCCCTTTCCGGCCTGCTGCTCTGGTTGATGGCCCTGGCCGCCGGCCTTCCCCTCACCGGCCTACTCGCTACCGCCGGCCTCGGGGGCCTGGTGGGTACGGTGAGCATCCTGATCAACGAATACCAGCGGCTGCGCTTCACCTCCTTCCTCAACCCCTGGGAGGAAGCCCAGGGAAGCGGCTACCAGCTGGTGCAGAGCCTTCTGGCGATCGGTTCAGGAGGCCTAATGGGCCAAGGGTTCGGTCTCTCCACCCAGAAGCTTCAATACCTGCCGATTCAGACCACTGATTTCATCTTCGCGGTCTTTGCCGAGGAGTTCGGCTTCGTGGGCTGTCTGATGTTCATCCTGTTTCTGATCGCCTTCGCTCTGGTCGGGCTGCGGCTGGCCCTGGCCTGCCGCAGCAACCAGCACCGTCTGGTGGCCATCGGCTGCACCTCCCTGTTGGTCGGTCAATCGATCCTCAACATCGCCGTGGCCAGCGGTTCGATGCCCACCACCGGACTGCCGCTGCCGATGGTCAGCTATGGCGGCAATTCACTGCTGATGAGCCTGTTCAGCGCCGGCCTGCTGGTGCGCTGCGGCCTCGAATCGACGGGGTTGGAAACCGCACAACCGCGTCGCCGGCGGGGCCAGGTGGCCCCGATAAGCTGAATCCCTTCGGCCCAGACCTGGCCATGACCGGCCCCGCATCGCTGCTCGCCGACTGGGCCCGCAGCAGCGAACTGCTGTTGCAATCGTCCCTGGCCCACCCGGGTCCCCTCACCCTGGCCCTGGTGTTCGGCGGCGGTCTGCTGACCAGCCTCGGCCCCTGTTCGTTGTCGCTGTTGCCAGTGACCCTGGCCTATCTGGCCGGTTTCAGCGGTGAGCGCAGCGCCAACCCTGGCCAGGTCAGCCCCAGCCTTCCCTGGCGCCGCAGCGTCAGCTTTGCCGCCGGCATCGTGCTGGCCCTGGTGCTGCTCGGTCTGGCCAGCGGCCTGCTCGGCAGCCTCTACGGCAGCCTGCCCAGCCAGATTCCGTTGCTGGTGGCCGTGGTGGCGGTGGCGATGGGTCTGAACCTGCTGGGGGTGCTGCGCCTGCCCCTGCCGGCCGGTCCCGACCCGGACCGCTGGCGCCGCCTGGTGCCGGCACCCCTGGCGCCCCTGGCGGCGGGGCTGGCCTTCGGGCTGGCCGCCACCCCCTGCACCACGCCCGTGCTGGCGGTGCTGCTGACCTGGATGGCCCAGAACGGGCGCCCCGTGACCGGATTGCTGCTGCTGACCGCCTTTGGGGCCGGCCAGGTGGTTCCCCTGCTCCTGGCCGGCACCGCCGCCGCCAGCCTCCCCAACCTCCTGCAACTGCGCCGGGTCGGGCAATGGATTCCGCCAATCAGCGGCGTGGTGCTGCTCACCACCGGCGCCCTGACGCTGGTGGCCCAGCTGCCATGAGCACCGCCAGCCTGCCGCTGCTCCGGCCCCTGGGGCGTCTGATCGCCTGGATCGCCGATCTCCGCACCGCCATCGGCCTGTTGCTGCTGATCGCCATCGGCAGCGGTCTGGGCACAGCCATCCCCCAGCTCGAATCAGCCGCCTTCTATCACCAGCGCTATGACGACGCCCCCTGGCTGGGGTTGCTGCGGGGCGACGGCGTGCTGGGCCTTCAGCTCGATCACGTCTACAGCAGCGGCTGGTTCCTGGCCCTGCTCGCCTGGCTGGGGCTGGCCCTGCTGCTCTGCAGCTGGCGCCGCCAGTGGCCGGCGCTGCAGGCTTCGCTGCGCTGGATTGACTACCGGGAGCCGCGCCAGCTCAGCAAGCTCAGCCTGGCCGAAACCGTTCCCTGCAACGATCCCGAGGCCTGCCTCGATCAGCTTGAGCTGCGCCTGCGCCAACGGGGCTGGCAGGTCCAACGTCAGCAGGGGCGGCTGGCGGGCCGCCGCGGCGTGGCCGGCCGGGTCGGGCCGCTTCTGGTGCACGCCGGCCTGGTGCTGCTGATGGTCGGCTCAGCCTGGGGGGCCCTGGCCGGCCAGCGGCTGGAACAGTTCCTGGCCCCGGGTCGGGAACTGGAGCTGGTCGATCGGCGCGGCAACAGTCAGCTCAGCGTTGCCCTCGACCGCTTCACGATCCAGCGGGATCCCTCCGGTCGCCCCGAGCAGTTCACCTCCCAGTTGCGAATCCTGCCCACCGCCAGCCCCGGCCAGCCGGAGCCGCCGGCCGAACCCGCCCAGATCAGCGTCAACCACCCGCTGCGCACCCGCGGCATCACCCTCTACCAGGCCGACTGGGCCCTGGTGGCGGTCGACATCCAGCTCGGCCGCAGCCCCGTGCTGCAGCTCCCCCTCCAGCCCCTGCCGCAACTCGGCGAACAGATCTGGGGACTGATCCTGCCAACCCGGCCCGACGGCAGCGAACCGGTGCTACTGAGCGTCAGCGACGAGTCCGGACCGGTTCAGGTGTTCGGACCGGATGGAACCGCCCTGGCACAGATCGAACCGGGCGGCCCGGCGGTCGAGGTTCGGGGTCTGCCAATCCGGGTGGCCTCGATCCTGCCGGCCAGCGGCATCCTGCTCAAGCGTGACCCGGGGGTGCCCCTCGTCTACACCGCCTTCGCCGTGATCCTCCTAGGAGGAGGCCTGAGCCTGATCGCCACACGCCAGATCTGGGCAGTGAGCGAGGCCGGCAGGCTGCACGTGGGCGGGCTCTGCAACCGCAGTCTCACCGGCTTCGCCACGGTGCTGCCCCAGCTCCTGGCGGGGCTGAGATCGGAGCTGGGGGCAGAGGGTCAGCAGGCGAAGGCCGCGGTTCAGCAGCTCTGACGCACGCCATGGCTGACCCGGACCACCGTGTGCACATTGCCGCGGGGGTTGAAATCGGCCACGAGCTCCATCCAGGCCGGATCGGCGACGGCCACCAGATCGTCGAGGATGCGGTTGGCCACCTCCTCGTGGGAAATGGCGCGGTCGCGGTAGCTGTTGACGTAGAGCTTCAGGGCCTTGAGTTCCAGCACCCTGGGGCCGGGCTGATAGAGCAGCCGCAGCACCGCGAAATCGGGGTAGCCGGAAAAGGGACAGCTGCAGGTGAATTCCGGCAACTCGATCGACACCTCATAGGGCCGGCCCGGCCGGGGGTTGTCGAAGCAGATCAGCCGCGCTTCGGCGATGGCGCGTTCGCCGTAGCGGGGTGTGATCGTGGCGGCGTCCGGCGCTCCGGACATCGGGGCGGTGGCCTGGGATTCAGCGTCCGCCGCGGCGGTGGAAGCGATGGCGGCGGACGGTACAGCGACTGAAGTCACCGGACGCATGGGAACAGGGATGAGCCGACCGTACAGGAGCCGGCCGGGCGGCGGCTGGGGCAGCGCTCCGGTAACAACCGTAACGACGCCGGCTGCGGCGATCCGGCGTAATAGGACCCATTCCCCTCCAGTGGGCTGGTCTGCGACACTGCTAAGCGAAATGCCGGCAGGTCCGCAGGTCGACCGCCAACGCCCCCATGAAAAAAATCGAGGCCATCATCCGCCCGTTCAAGCTGGAAGACGTCAAGATCGCCTTAGTCAATGCTGGCGTGGTCGGCATGACGGTTAGCGAAGTGCGTGGTTTCGGTCGCCAGAAGGGCCAGATCGAACGCTATCGGGGTTCGGAATTCACGGTGGAATTCCTGCAGAAGCTCAAGCTCGAGATCGTGGTCGATGATGACCAGGTCGAAACTGTCGTTGCGGCCATCCAGAACGCGGCCCGCACCGGTGAGATCGGCGACGGCAAGATCTTCATCAGCACGATCGATTCGGTGTTACGGATTCGCACCGGCGACCGCGACAGCGACGCGATCTGATCCCTGGCCTGCGGATTCCTACGTTTCGGCAGCCTGACCATCGGCCTGCATCCTTCCCTGGGGGGCAAGGGTGCGGGCCACCAACCACTCCAGCGCTGAACGACTGGGCTCCACCACAAGCGGAGGGTTGGCTGCGATGGTTGCCCCGGCCGCAGTCATGTCGGCCCCATTCACGGCCACGGCTTGAGCAGTGGCGGGCCGCATCCAGATCAGATATTCATGGTTGCCGGCCGGGCCGGTGATCGGTGAGGCCAGGGCTGCGGCCGGCCGCCAGTCGAGGGCGGCGGCGGCGGCGATCACCGCCTCCAGGGCATCGGCATGGGCCTCGGGGTCGCGAACCACCCCACCCTTGCCGACCCGGCCACGGCCCACTTCGAACTGGGGCTTGACCAGCAGCACCGCCTCGGCTTCGGGCAGCAGCAGGCCGCGCAGGGCCGGCAGCACGCGGCTGAGGGAGATGAACGACACATCCGCCACCGCCAGATCGGGCCAGGGATCGGCGGGGCCATAGAGGTCAGCGGGGCCGAGATGGCGCAGGTTGGTGCGTTCCCGCAGCACCAGCCGCGGATCGCTGCGCAGCGACCAGGCCGTCTGGCCATAGCCCACATCGATGCCGTAGATGCGCGCCGCGCCGTGCTGCAGCAGGCAGTCGCTGAAGCCGCCGGTGGAGATGCCGCCATCGAGGCAGATGCGCCCTTCGATCTGGAGCGGCAGGGCTTCGAGGGCGGCCAACAATTTGTCGCCGCCGCGGGACACGAAACGGGGTGGCTGCTCCACCGCCAGCTCCTGCCCCGGCGCCACGGGCACCCCGGGCTTGTCGAGCACGGTGGTGCCGCTGCGCACCCGGCCAGCCCGGATCAGCTGTTGGGCCTGCTGGCGACTGGCCACCAGACCCCGCGAGACCAGCTCCAGATCAAGCCGTTGCCGGCCGGCCATGCCAGGGGATGCACACCTGTTGTTATGGAACCACAAACGAAACCGAACAAATCCCGCACCTGACAGGCCTAACCGGAGACCCAGCGGAGGATGGCAGCCAGCAACCGCACCCACGTCCTCGATGTCCCCATCTGCCCCCTCCAGCGATGCGGCATCCCAGCCAGCGGCGCAGCCCGCGTCGTCAGGCCGCAGCGCGGGGCGCCGCCAGCACCAGGACGATGGACGGGTCCTGGCCCTGCTCCGTCCCGGCAGCTTCGTGCAGCTGGTCGACCACCCCAGCGACCTGCCCCCGTTCCAGCTGATCCACTGCCGCGGCGGCCGCTGCTGGGTACGGCAGCAGGCCTGGGGGGAGGGGGTGCAGTGGGAGGTGGCCCACCGACGCCTCACCTGGGCCGCCTGAACGGTGGACCTGGACCGATAGGTTGGGGGATCGAACAGCCACCCCCTCCGCCGCCTTGATCGAGCGCTACACCCTGCCCGCGATGGGCCGCATCTGGAGCGAGGAGGCCAAATTCCAGAGCTGGCTCGACGTGGAGATCGCCGCCACCGCCGCCAATGTGGAGCTGGGGCGGGTCCCGGCCGAGGCGCTGGAAACGATCCGGGCCAAGGCTCGCTTCGAGGTGGAGCGAATCCTGGAGATCGAGGCGGAGGTGCGTCACGACGTGATCGCCTTCCTCACCAACGTCAACGAGCACGTGGGTGATGCGGGGCGCTACATCCACGTGGGGATGACCAGCTCCGATGTGCTCGACACGGGCCTGGCCCTGCAGCTCAAGGCCTCGGTGGCCCTGCTGCGCCAGGAGCTGGACGACCTGGCGGTGGCCCTGCGGGAGCTGGCCCGGGCCCACAAGAACACGGTGATGATCGGGCGCTCCCATGCGATCCATGGCGAGCCGATCACCTTCGGCTTCAAGGTGGCGGGTTGGCTGGCGGAGGTGGAGCGCAACCGCGAGCGGCTGGAGCGGCTGGAGCGGGTGGTGGCGGTGGGGCAGATCAGCGGCGCCATGGGCACTTACGCCAATACCGATCCCCAGGTGGAGACGATCACCTGCCTGCTGCTGGGGCTGGAGCCGGACATCGCCAGCACCCAGGTGATCGCCCGCGACCGCCACGCCGAATACGTCCAGACCCTGGCCCTGGTGGGCACGGCCCTGGAGCGCTTCTCCACCGAGATCCGCAACCTGCAGCGCACCGATGTGCTGGAGGTGGAGGAGAACTTCGCCAAGGGCCAGAAGGGCAGCTCGGCGATGCCCCACAAGCGCAATCCAATCCGCAGCGAGCGGATCGGCGGTCTGGCCCGGGTGCTGCGCGGTTACACCGTGGCCGCCCTGGAAAACTGCGCCCTCTGGCACGAACGGGACATCAGCCACAGTTCGGTGGAGCGGATGATGCTGCCCGATTGCTCGGCAACGCTGCACTTCATGCTGCGGGAGATGGTGGAGGTGGTGCGCGGTCTGGGGGTCTATCCCGACAACATGACCCGCAACATGAACCGCTACGGCGGTGTGGTGTTCAGCCAGCGGGTGCTGCTGGCGCTGGTGGAAAGCGGCCTGAGCCGGGAGGCGGCCTACCAGATCGTGCAGCGCAATGCCCATGCGGCCTGGAACAGCGAAGGCGGCGATTTCCGCGCCAACCTTCAGGCCGATCCGGAGCTGAGCGGCCAGCTCAGCGCCGAGCAACTGGCGGCCTGCTTCGCCACCGATCTCCACCAGGCCAACCTAGCGGTGATCTGGGAACGGCTGGGGATCTGAGCGGCGAGGGGATCGCGATGGGCAGCGCCACGCTGATCGCCAGCTTCTGGATCGCCCAGGCGGATCTGATCCAAGCCGTGGTCAGCACCACCCTGCTGCTGGCGGTGGTGGCGCTGGTGCTGCGGCCGGGCAACCGCTGAGGCGGGGTGGGGGCCGCAGGGCTGCAGGGCCGGGCGGGTGTCTCGGGGCGATCGGTCCGACTCAGGGTGCGATCCGACTCAGGGTGCCGGAGCGGGGCTGGCGGGGCCCGGTGAGGCCGATGAAGCCTGAGCCGGTGCCAGCAGGCCGCGGCGCTCGAGGTCGGCCACCAGGCCGTCGAGCACCAGGGAGGCCCCGTAGGCGCTGAGGTGGTCGCCATCGCTGTAGAGCAGGGCCCCGTCCCGCAGCCTTGGGCAGCGCTGCGGGCCGCAGAGGCTGTCGGCGGGGTTGTGGATCAGCAGATTGGGCCGGCCGGCCAGGCCGCGGCGCAGCTCGGCCTCGAAGGAGGCGGAAAAACGATCCAGGCCGCGGCGATCCTGACCGTCGCGGCAGGGGGCGGGCAGGCGGGGGCGGAACCACTGGGGACGGCAGAGCTCCATCGGCACCTCACCGCCGAATTCGGGGGTGGGCAGCAACAGCACGAAGCGGGTCTGGCGATGGCGATCGACCAGCTCCGCCACCGCAGCGATCCAGCGCTGCAGTGCCTGCTGACGGGCAACGGGGGCTCCACTGAGGGGATCGAAATGGCCGGTGCGACCCAGCACCGTCTCGCCGAGATATCCCGGATCGAAATAGAGGGGCGACCGCAGCGACAGCACCACCACGCCCTGGCGGCCCAGCGGGGGACCATCGGGTTGGATCAGCTGATCCCAGCGCTGCTCAGCCACCAGGGCATAACGGGAGCTGCTCTCCTGGTCCATGCCGGTGGCGGGATTTGTGTAATGGAGCGGCGGATAGGGGGCCCCCACCGTGGCGGACTCGCCGTAGGCCAGGCCGTGGCGACGGCACAGGGCGGGGGCGGCGGCCATGAAGTGGTGGGCATGGCTGTCGCCCACCAGCAGCAGCCGCCCCCGGGACTGGCCGGCGCAATCGGCCTGGGATCCCGGCTCGCCGCCGCTGGCTGGGCGATTCGGATCGCGGTCGGCGGAGGTCGGATCGCCGCGGTAGAGCGGGGCGGCGCCATAGCGGGTGAGGCCCTGCAACACCCCGCTGCCCAGGGTGGCGAGCAGCAGCCCGGTGGCCACCACCATCCAACGCTCGGGCCACCAGGAGGCCCGCCGCAGCGGTTCCTCCAGGCAACGCCAGGAGAGCACGGCCAGCACCAGGATCAGCGGCACCTGCCAGAGGGCGGTGCTGGCGCTGACCCCCACCGTCCAGCGGCTGAGGGACAGCACACTCCAGTGCCAAAGATAGAGGGAATACGAGATCAGCCCCAGGAACACCAGGGGCGGACTGCTGAGCAGGCGGTGGGCGGCGGTCTCGGTCCGCAGGCTGCCGATCAGCAGCGTGGTCAGCCCCACGGCGCCCAGCAGCGGCAGGGCCCCGAAGCCCAGGGGCAAGGCCATCAGCCCGACCAGGGCCACCAAGGCCAGCATGGGCGGAAAGAAGCTCCAGGCGGGGACCGTGGCAGGGGCCGTGGGGCGGGGCAGCAGGGCCAGGAACAGCAGCGCCCCCGCCGCCAGCTCCCAGAAGCGACCGGGCAGAAGGTAGTAGGCGGCGGGCTGATCAACCAGCAACCAGCGCAGCAGGATCAGCAGCGAGGCCAGGGCCAGCCCCCCCAGCAGCAGCGGCGTCGCCCGCCCCCGGCCGGGGGAGCGGCAGAAGCCACTGAACCAGAGCAGCAGGGGGAAGACCAGATAGAACTGCTCCTCAACGCCCAGGGACCAGGTCTGGGCGAAGGGATGGAGCGCGATGGCGGGGCGGAAGTAATCGACCGCCAGGTGATAGAGGGTGAGGTTGGAGAGGCCGAACAGGGAGCGCCAGCCCACGCCAAGCATCATGCCGGGGTCGGGGTTGACCAGGCAGAGCAGGACCGCCGTGATCAGCACACAGACGAGCAGGGCCGGCAGCAGGCGGCGGATACGGCGGCCATAGAAGCCGAGCAACAGATCGCCGAGGCTGTTGGACCGGCGGGCGGCCAGGGAGGCGGTGATCACATAGCCGGAGATCACGAAGAAGACATCAACCCCCAGATAGCCGCCCGGCAGCAGCTGGTTGTTGAAGTGATTGAGAATCACCGCCAGCACAGCCACGGCCCGCAGGCCGTCGATCTCGGGCCGGTAGGGGATCGCCGGCCTGGGCGCGGGGCGGGTGGTGGCGGCTGGCGCAGAAGCCATAGCGCTCAGGCGGTGGCTGGGGGGACCGCGAAGGCGAGGCTGGCGGCATCGGCAGCGGCGGGGGCCGCTGAGTCTGCGGCTCCGGGGCTGGGCGTCAGACCAGGGCCGGCCGCCGGCAGGAGGTCTTCGATTTCGCAGACCGGGAAGCGATTGATCGCCCGCAGGGCCTGGCGGGCCTTGCTGCGCAGCTGTTCGCTGACCGCCTCCACGTAGGGGATCTGGGCGAGCAGATCGACGGTGCGGCGCAGCAACCGCACCACATCGCCCTCATCGAGGGAGGTGGCGGCGATCACGTCAACCCAGGGGGCGCCGCAGGCCCAGGCGTGGACCAGGGCGGTGAGTTCCGGCTCCCACCAGATCGGCACCACCACGCCGCGGCACTCCTGCTGGCGCTGCAGCTCGCGCCGCAGGCCGCGCAGATCGTGGAGGGCCTCCTCCACCGCCGGCGGCGGCGGCCAGGCACACCAGAGATCGGGCCGGTTGACCTCGGTGGAGATCGCCTCCAGCACCGCCGCCAGCTCGGCCGGATCGAGGCCGTCGAGGTGGCCGCTCATCAGGGCCAGGCCGAGCCAGAGCTCGTTGTCGCCGCGCAAGGCGGCCACGCTGCGACCCACTTCGGTGGGCTGGAGGCCGTCGTCTCCGTCAAGACCGCCGAAGAAGCGCAGGATCTCGATCAGCTGCAGGAAGGTGTCCCAGTGGCGGTTGGCGCGGAAATGGAGCAGCCGTTGCCGCTCCTGAAGCTCGGCCTCCAGCTCTTCGACGCGGCGGCGGTGTTTTTTGAGCTGGCGGCGATCGCCCCAGCGGTGGGCCGGATGGCCCTCCAGCTCCTGCTCGAGCTCCTGCACCTTCTGGCCCTGGGCCTGGACCTCGGCCGCCAGGTCGTAGCGGGGGGTGTGCATGTCGTGGCGGCGGGCCAGGGCGGCGACGGCCAGGGCCAGGCCACCGCTGTCCTGATCACCGTGGCGCAGTTCGCCGAGATGGCGCAGCTCGGGCGGCTCGAAGCGATCGACCTGCAGGCAGCTGAGCTCGGCGTGGAGGCTGACCACGGCGGAGCAGGGCAGCAGGATCCAGGCGTTGTCTTCGGTGAGGCAGAGCAACAGGGGGAACTGGCCCGAACCAGGCTGCTTGCGCACCACCACCGCCGGGGTGACACGCCCCCGCAGCTGGGGGGCCCTGAGGCTGACCAAGGTGCCTTCGCTGGCGAACTGGAGCGCCAGGGTGAGCTCATGGGCGAGGGTCTCCTCGGCCTGCTGCTGGAGAATGCGCTGGAGGCGTCGCTCCTCGCGCAGGCGGGCCCGCTGCTTTTCGTAGTCCTCGAACTCCTCCCAGGGCACGTCGCCGCCGCTGTCGGCGAGGGAGGCCAACTGGGCGCTGAGCTCGGCGATGCGGGCCTCGTCCTCCGCCAGGTCGAGGGTGGCCAGGTAGCGACCGAAGCTGCGTTCCACCAGCTCCTTGGCCTTGGCCAGGTCGTAGCGCTGCAGCAGGTTGAGCACCATGCCGTAGCTGGGAGTGAACTGGCTGACCAGGGGATCGGCCGGAGCCAGGGCCAGCTGCCCCGCCTCCCGCACCCCCTCGAAGCGACTCTGAACCGTGACCACATAGCCCTGGGAATCGAGGCCGCGGCGGCCGGCCCGGCCCGCCATCTGCAGAAACTCACTGCCCATCAGGGGCCGATGCCCCCGCTCGGTGCGCTTGGAGAGGGAGGAGATCACGGTGGTGCGGGCCGGCATGTTGATGCCGGCCGCCAGGGTTTCGGTGGCGAACACCACCTTGATCAGGCCCTGCTGGAACAGTTCCTCGATCAGCTCCTTCCAGGCCGGCAGCACGCCGGCGTGGTGGGAGGCGATGCCGCGCAGCAGCGGATCGGCATGGCCGTCGCGCACCGCCTCAGGGGTGGCGACGACGAAGGCATCGAGCCGGGTGCGCAGGCGGGCCTGCTCCTCGGGGGTGACCAGACAGAGCCGGCCGAGGTCGCGCACACCTTTGTCGCAGCCACGGCGGCTGAAGATGAAATAGATGGCCGGCAACATCTGGCGCTCCGCCATCTGGGCGACGACGAAGCCGATCGGCGGCGCCTCGGGCTGGGGCGGCCGCGGTTCCTTGGGGCCCTTGCGGCGGGTGGTCTTGGGGGGGCGCCAGACCTTGCAGTTGGGATGGAGGCCGTTGCCCTCCTCATTGAGCAGCGGATGGAGACCCTTGGCGCTGCAGAAGCTGAAGGCGAGCGGCACGGGGCGGTGATCGCTGAGCACGAGCCGGGTGGGCCCGTGCACCCGGTCGATCCAGTCGGTGAGCTGCCCGGCATTGGCCACGGTGGCCGAGAGGGCCACCAGCTGGATGGGAGGTGGGCAGTGGATGATCGATTCCTCCCAGACGGTGCCGCGCTGGGAATCGTTCATGTAGTGGCACTCATCGAGCACCACGGTTTCGACATCGGCGAGGGGATCGTCGTCGGGATGGTCGATCTCCGCATAGAGCATGTTGCGGAAGATCTCGGTGGTCATCACCACGATCCGCGCCTCGCGGTTGAGGCTGAGATCACCGGTGAGCAGCCCGACCTGCTCGGCGCCGAACTGGTCGCGGAAATCGCGCAGCTTCTGGTTGGAGAGGGCCTTGAGCGGGGTGGTGTAGAAAACCTTGCGGCCGTGGGCCAGGGCGCGGTAGATGGCGTACTCGCCCACCAGGGTCTTGCCGCTGCCGGTGGGGGCGCTGACAACCACCGAGTGGCCCTGGTTCAGGGCGTCGATGGCTTCCAGCTGGAAGCCATCGAGGGGGAAGGGGAACAGATCCGCCGGCGGCGGCACCGGGCCGGGGATGGAACTCATGGATGGATCCTAGGGGGCACCGGCCCGGGGCCAGGAGCCGATCGGGGCAGACCCTGCCACGGGCGGACTGGGGCCTCCATAGTGGGATCACAGCTGCCAAGGACTGCGGTGAAGGAGATCAGCCCCGTGGAGATGGTGGTGCGTGTGGTCGGACGGGTGGCGGCGGTGTCCGGGGTGGTGGGCCTGCTGGTCTGGCTCACCTGGGTGATGCTCGATGTCAAGAACATGCAGTCCGGCTTCACCCTGCCTTAGTGGGGGAGGGACGCTGGCAGGAGCAGGACAGGAGCCGCGGTGATCAGTCCTGGGGGAGACGGTCGGCGGGGAGCCCCTCGGCGGCGAGCAGATCCTCAGCGAGAATGAGCAGGGAGACGCCCATCAGGGCGAGGGCCACGCCTCGCTCGCCGTCGCCCGAAAGCTCCAGGGTGCGGGAGACCTGCAGATGTTGAGGCCAGCTCAGGCGCATCCCGGTTAACAAGTCGGCGTTATCAGGATCTTAGAAAATACTGATCAATGCGAGCCTCGTTACAACCTGAAACACTGACAGCCTGCTGATCCGGTAGTCGTCGTTACGACCGCTGGGCTGGGGGTCGATAACTTCAGCCCACAACCAGCGGCCCTGTAACCCATGTCGATCGAACTCACCATCGGCCAGCAGTTTGAAATCGAGCGTTTCAATCGCGTCATCGACGCTACCGCCGATCCCGCCCAGCTTCGCGCCGTGGCCAAGCAACTGCTGCAGGCCTGGCACACCCAGAAGGCGGCCACCAACTGGGTGATCAGCCAGCAGGCCAGCAGCGGCTTCGGCCAGCCACCGACGGCCTGAACCGCCGGCGTCCCCCCGCGAATGGGCTCCCGTCACGGCGGTAGCCCCTAGGGTGGAAGCTCTGCGATTGAAACGATGCAGCGCTCTGCCAAAGACATCCGCAACGGTGTGGTTTATGTGAGTGTGTGGGTGCTGATCTGGGGCACCTTGGCCTCGGTTGCCGATGCCATTCTGCTCGGCAGAGATGCTTACGAAACCGGGACATCAGGCCAGGCTCTTACTTTTGCTGCCTATGGCGTGGCAGCGGTGGTCTTGGCGATTCGTTATGCACCGCGTTTCCTCAACGCTGACCAGCACGATGGCGATGCAACCACGCCGCCCTCCTGATTAACAACGTTGCAATCATCAGGGTAATGATGAGGCCTCCGCATCAACGGAGGCCCGAAGTGCAAGGGCCAAGCACAACATTCAAGAGGGGTCTTAAAGCCTGAAGGTTGAGCTGCTGTACTCCTCAGAGGTCTGGGAGCCGAGGGTCCAGGTGGCGGGCTGATCAAAGCCGAACAGATCGGCAGCGGCGCGACGCACGGTTTCGACCCGGTGCTGGAGCAAATCGCGGCGGAGACGCTCCTCAGTGAGTTCCTGGCGGAGGCTGGCCAGTTCAGCCTGACGTTGGGCTTCGGCTTCCTCCAGGGCGGCCTGTTCAGCCTCGGCGATGTCCAGCTGCGCGGCAATGGCCGCATGGATCGTGGCCACTTCGGCTTCGGCACGCTGGCGGGCCTCGCGCTCGTGGAGCAACTCGTCTTCGAGCCGTTGCAGCTGCTCAACCCGCTGCCCCAGCAGGGATTCGCTTTGCTCCCGCCGCTGGCGCTCGTGGAGCAGCTCATCCTGGAGGCGGGAGGCCTCGGCCTGGGCCTGAGCGAGCAGGTCGTTGGTGCGCTGGGTGAGTGCGGCGCTGAACTGGCGGGTCAGCGCTTCGATCGCCAGATCAGGGGACTGCGCGACGTCCATGGTGATGAAAGGGTGGCTCCGGGTTCTAGCGGAAGCGCTGGCCGCGACGCGGTAACACCGCTCACCCTGCTGGGCGATCGCCACAATGGCGCCACACCGGGCCAGGAGCCGCTGCTGATGCCGCCACCACCCGCCGCCCCAACCGCAGCAGCGCCTGCTGGCCCGACCCGTCGGATCCTGATCACCGGCGCCAGCTCGGGCATCGGCCTGGAGGCGGCGGCCCTGCTGCATCAAGCCGGCCATCCCCTCACCCTCACCTGTCGTGATTCCGCCAGCGCAGCCGCCCTGAGCCGTCGGCTGCCGGGTGTTGAGGTTGTGGTGTGCGATCTGGCGAATCTGGAGAGCGTGGCAGCCGCTGCGGCCGAGCTGCTGGCGGCGGATCAGCCGATCGATTCGTTGCTGCTCAATGCCGGCCTTCAATACAGCGGTGCGCCGGAACCGCTCTGGTCAGCCCAGGGCCATGAGCTCACCATGGCGGTGAACCATCTGGGCCACCAGGCGCTGCTGCAGCAGGTGGTGCCGTTGCTGCTGCGGGGGAAAGCGCCGCGGCTGGTGGTCACCGCTTCGGAGGTGCACGATCCGGCCACGCCTGGTGGACGGGTCGGCCGTACCGCAAGCCTCGGCGACCTGGAGGGCCTGCGATCGGGGCCCGAGGCGGCGATGGTGGATGGGGGCCGCTTCGATGGGGACAAGGCCAATAAGGACAGCAAGCTCTGCAATCTGCTGATGGCCCGGGCCCTGACCGAACGGCTGCGGCCGCTCGGCAGTCCCGTGGCGGTGCGGGCCTGGAGCCCGGGGCTGGTGATCCCCCGAGGTGAGGGCGGCTTTTTTCGCTATAGCCGCCGTCACAATCCAATTGGCCAGACCCTGTTCGCCCTGCTGGCCCGGGACCTGCTGCGCTTCAGCGAAACGCCCGAGCGTGCCGGGGTTTTGCTGGCCCAGCTGGCGCTGGCAGATCCGGGGGACAATGGCGCTGATCCACCCGGGCAGGGTGGCAGGTCTGCTGGCAGCAGCGGTGCCATGGCTGATTCACCCGCGGTCAAGGATCCCGCCGAGGATGGGTTGGATTTCGCCTACTGGAGCAACCGGCTGGTGGGACCCGGTCGCCTGCGTTTCGAGCGGCGCCAACCCAGCGCCGAGGCCTGCGACAGCGCCAAAGCCCAGGAGCTCTGGAACCTCAGCGCTGGCTGGATCGGGCTGCCGGCGGAGGTTGGGTGAGTGCGAGCGTCCCTGCACTGTCGGGTTGCCACACACAGGCGCGCTCGCTTGATGAGCTCATGAGTCGAATCGAGGAAGCCATTGAGCTTTGTCTTGAGATTCGTCAAGACCAAAGTGATCAACTTGCTTTCTTTGGCAATTTGTGAGCCACAGCCTGGACGCATCAATGGATTCGACGCATAGGCCGCGTCCCTTCCCGTGGTGTAAAACCCGAGGCCCGAATGCCCTGATCAGAGGGTGAACAGGGTGGAATGACGGGCTGTCATTCCGGAGGTGCAGATGCACCTCTTGTAGCCACGATGAATCC
>JBIKKX010000041.1:0-24784 GCA_044360135.1 Cyanobium sp. | reverse complement strand
GCCACCCGCTTCTCCTTCCCCAACCACGAGCTCACCTCCCGTAAGTCCTCGGCCGTGGTGATCGACGACGAGCAGGCCCTCGATCCCGCCTGGCTGAGCTTCACCACCACCAGCAAGCCGGACAAGGCCGCCATCAAGGAGGCCCTCAAAGCCGGCCAGCAGATCACCGGTGCCCAGCTCCTCTCACGCCGCTCCTGGCGCATCTGCTGAGGGGCAAAGCCCCCTCACAGGTGGGGTCCTGGCTGAGCAGCCGGGGCCCCCTCTCCTCCTCACACCATTGCTTCCATCGCCATGACCGTCGCCGCTCCTTCCGCCAACGGGACCCGCACCACCAGCCGCCCTGCTCCTCCTCGACCCAGCCAGAGGCCTCCATCGGCCCTGGAGCTGATCCGCTCTGCTGACAGCGCCGAAGAGGCCCCACCAGAAGCTGGCTCCGCTCCCCAAGCTCATCCCTCCGGCTTCTCCCCAGAACAGCTCGCTGCCCTCTCCGCTCCCCTCGATCGAGCCAACGTCCGCCAGCGGGAGCAGGGCCGTAGCCGAGTGAGTTACCTGGAGGGTTGGCAGGTGATCGCGGAAGCGAACCGCATCTTTGGCTTCGATGGCTGGCAGCGCCAGACCATCGCCGTCCGCTGTGTCGCCCAGGCCGAACGATTGATCGGTGCCAGAGGCACGAGCCGGGACCAGAAGCCTGGCTGGGGTGTCACCTACACCGCCCGCGTGCGCGTCACCGTCACCGCCGGAGGCCTGGTGCCTCTGGTCCGCGAGGGGAGCGGCGCTGGCCACGGCATTGACGTGGATCTGGGCCAGGCCCATGAATCCGCCCTCAAGGAGGCCGAGACCGATGCCATGAAGCGGGCCCTGATGACCTTCGGGAACCCGTTCGGCCTCGCCCTCTATGACAAGCATCAGCGTGAGGTCACTGGGGCCAGCGGGGCACCAATCTCTTCGGGGCGTCCTGCCGCTCGGCCGGCGACAGCACCGCAGCCCACCGGCAGGCCGCAGCCCGCCCAGGGCCTGACCCCATCGGCGCGCGCTCAGCCCAGAGTTGCCTCACCCGCTGGCCAAGCCCCCGACCCGGCTCAGGTTCCCCTGCCGGCGGAAACCATCCAGCAGCTGCACAGCACACTGCGCAGCCTGCCCAGGCCGCTGCTCGACTCGCTCACCCAGGGTTTCCGGCGACGATCGGCGCCTGCCGTTGCTCCGGATTCAACCCCGCCAGCTCCGTGTCGATGGCGGCGATCGCATCGAGTTCCCGCCGGGCGGTGGGGATGGCGCCGGGGTACAGCTGCTCCTGAAGAGCCATCACGTCGTTAATGGCCCGCACCGCCGGCATCAAGGCCGGGATCGAGAGGGCGACGCGGAGCCCCTCCAGGTCAGCAGGCCGCCAGGTGTTCGCCGGAGCAGCCGGGGCCTGGCTCGGGAGGAAAAGCCGGCAACTGCCTCCTGTTGCCGCAGTGGCTCGGCTGGAGCGGTCTCTGGAGCGGCGGGAGCTGAGGCATTGGACTCAGGAGCCTTGCCCCCTCCCCGGCCCGAGTCGCTGGGCTGGCATTGAGGGTGGGGCCGCTGATCGTATTGGCCGTGGCCAACGCCAGCTGGCGCCGCAACTCCTCCCGACTCATCATCCTCTTCTCGAACACGCGATTCACTCCTTCTCCTTATCCAGTCCGGTCCGCCAGGTGCTCGTGCCCGATCTGATCGCGCTGCACGAAAATCCGTTGCTCGCCGGTCTGGCGATGACCAGCGAGATCATTGCCATCGAGAACTGGGTGCGGCCCCAGGGAACGGCCAAGGCCGCCCGCAACCGAACCGACGATCTGCAGCGATTGAAGGCGGCGGACGACCAGATGAAGGATCCCTGTACCTGAACTCTGCCGTGGAGCGCAAGTAAGGGTCCTGCCATCGCAGGGGGAGAAGGGCGAACAACGCGCCTACGTCATTAACGCGAGCCGCCTACGTCGTTGACACCGGGCACGCTCGCAGGCAGCCGCGCAGGACGGAAGAGCAGCTGCGCCGGTAGTCCGACCTGAACTCATGTGAAGGCAACCGGCGGGGAGCGGTCAGCGCCATGCTGCACCGCTGGATTCAAGGCTTCAATCCCGATGCCCCCGCGATCTGGCCGATGAGTACTGAAGTCCTCCTGGTGGCGAGGAACTTGAGGTGAAACTGGTTTCAACCATCAGCCGTGTCCATCGCGGCTGAGGCTCCTGAGGCCAGAGTCCAGAGCCCAGCCAATCGCCCCGATCAGCAGCAGGACAGCAGTGAGTTCTCCATAGGCGAGACGATCTCGGCAATCAAGGATCAGATAGCCCAGCCCGGAGCTGACGCCGAGCATCTCGGCCGGCACAAGCACCACCCAGATCAGGCCCACCGCCACGCGCAGGCTGGCCAACAGGTTCGGCCGGATCGCCGGTAGGACGACGCGGCTGACAATTTCCAGGGGTTCAGCCGCAAAGCTTCGCGCCACCTTGAGATAGAGGGGATTGATATTGCGTACAGCAGAAATGATGGTGAGCAGAATCGGCCATAGCGCCGCAACGGCCAGGAGGAAAAACACCGGCAGATCCCCCACCCCCAGCACCATCACCGCGATGGGCATCCAGGAGAGCGGCGAAATCATCCGGATGAACTGAAAGGCGGCCGAAGTGGTGAGTTCCAGCCTTCTGTTCAGCCCCAGCAGCAGGCCCAGCGGCACGGCCAGCAGCACGGCGATCCCCAGGCCGACGCCAACCCTCAGCAGGCTGGCTCTGGCATGACGGAGCAGCACGCCGGAGCGAAGACCGATCAGCAGCTGGTCGAAAGCCGAGACCGGAGAGAACTCCGCAATCACAGGGGACCAGCCCGACAGCACCAGCACGGCCAGCCACCAGAGGATCAGGCCGATCAGCAGTCCCAGGGCCGGCAACACAAGATGCCGGCGCCTCTGGGCACTGGAACCGGAATCAAACGGCAGGCTGATCATGTGAAGTTGATCAGTTCCCGCCGGTTGAAGCTGGCCGGAAGGTTGAACGCCTTGGCACCACCATTGAGCGCGATTGCCTTGCGCACAAAACGATCGGTCACAAGATCCCTGGCGACCGTCTCCGGACTGAGTGAGCGAAGAAACGCCGAGTCGCCCTCGACCTGGGTCTTCTTGAGCAGCCGCACAAGCTCCTCAGTGTAGGAGGCGAAGGGGTAGGGCTGAAAGTCAATGCGCTGATTCCGCCATTGAGGATTCTGAATCACCTTATCCTCGATGTAAGGCTTGCCATAGGCCGTGAGTGCCCTGGTCAGGACCGCCTGGCTGTGAGGTGTGTAGTTCTTGCCTCCTTCCTGCGAGAGGATGGCGGCCACTTCAGGGCGATTACCCTGCATCCAGCGCTGGCTCCTGACAATCGCGTTAACGACGCGTTGCGTCCATTCAGGCCGCTTTTGGATGTCGTCTTCGTGGACCAGAACGACGCAGCAGGCGTGATCATTCCAGATGTCGCCCGTGAACCGCAGCACTTTGCCGATCTTCTTGGCTTCGGCAGCGGCATTGAACGGCTCCGCAACGATGTATCCAGCGATTTTCTTGCTGGCCAGCGCCGGCACCATCTCGGCGGGTGGCAGCACCACCAGATTGACCTCACGATCGCTCAGCTTGGCTTCAATCGGCTTGCGGACAATCTTGAGGCCGTTCTTTTGCAGCAACTGTTGCAGAAGAATATTATGGATCGAATACCAGAAGGGGATCGCGACCACTTCCCCGCCCAGATCGGAGGGCTTGTTGATCCTCTCCTGCACGGTGAGTGCCGATCCGTTTGTGTGATTCCATGCCACCACCTTGGCAGGAAAACGCTTGCCATAGCGCATCCAGATCGTGGTGGGGAACAACATATGCACCACGTTCACCTGCCTCGACAGGAAGGCTTCCGAAAGTTGTGCCCAAGAGCGGAAGCGGGTCGGATCTGGCACCGTCAGGCCCTGATCGCGGAAGGCCCCACGGGCATCGGCGATCAGCAGGGGGGAAGCATCGAGAATCGGCAGGTAGCCGATCTTGACGGGTTGATCCTGGTTTTTCAGGGGCGCAGTTCCGGCCGCCTGGGACGGCTGCTGATGACCAAGCAACTGCAGACCTGCCGACGCGGCGAGAAGGCTGCCGAATTGGAGAAACTGCCGTCGGTTCATCCCGCAGCAGTCGCAGGTGAGCGGATGATGTGTGGTCATGGGTGGGTAAGATCAGGGCCAGGGTTTTAAGTTGTTGAGCAGATCAGCTGCAGCGGCCTTGGCAATCGCTGCGAAGCCGGAAGCAGCTCTGCTCTGCAGTATCACAGTCGTTCAAGGTGATCTTGACTTGAGAATGTCACTCAGTTCCTTCAGGATTTCCCTGCGAAGTGCATGGCGCTCCTGTTCATCGCCGGCACGCCGGCCGATCCATTCGCGTTCAATCGCCCCCGGCTTGGCTCGCATCAGCAGGATGCGATCACCAAGTTGAATCGCTTCATCCACGTCATGGGTCACGATGAGCATGCCGGCCCCGGTCTGCTCTGTGATCCGCAGCAGCAGCTCCTGCATCTCTGCCCTGGTGATCGCATCCAGGGCGCTGAAGGGTTCATCCAGCAACAGCAGGCGAGGGTTGCGCACCAGAACCCGGGCCAGGGCCACGCGCTGGGCCATGCCACCGGAAAGGTGGGCTGGCGCAGTCTCCGGATCGATCTGCAGTCCGACCAGCTGCAGGGTCCGTTGGATGCGTTCGCGCCGCTGGCTGGATGACAGGCGCTCCGAATGGCGCAGGGTGAGGCCGAACGCGACGTTGCCTCGCACCGACAGCCAGGGAAGCAGCGCCGGCTGCTGGAACACCAGGCCGAGTCTGGGATCCGGGCCGAAGATGTCCTCCCCCTCAAGGCTGACGTTGCCCTGTTGCCGTGGGTTGAGCCCCGAAGCCAGGTTCAAAAGCGTCGACTTACCGCACCCGCTGGGCCCCAGCAGAACGACGATCTCACCGGCATCGACGCGCAGGCTGATCCCGTCCAGTACGGGTTGGCCAGGGATGCGTCGTCGCTGCCTGGGGGGCTGGAACCAATGGCTGAGGTCCCGGATCTCCAGCAGCGGAGCGGTTCCAACGGCCGAATGCGCAGGGGCGGCCGGACATCCTGCGGAGGGACTGAAGCCTGACTCAGCCCCATCGGCAGCCAGGGCTTCCGCCTCGACCCCTGGAAATGCCCAAATGCGCATCGGTCAAGCGTGGTATCAGCCGACCCTACGGATTCTGCCCCCTGGGGTCGTGTGGCCGGGAATACGGGCAGTCGCCAGCGGGATGTAGCTGAGTTCACCCGGCTCTGACGGACTGTTCGCAGAGGATCGGGTTACCCATGGAAGGAATCTTGTCCTCCATCCGAGTTGAATCCGGGGTTACGCGCGTTCTTCCTGCTGAGGAACGGCGGCAGCGCATCCGCTCGATCGCCCAGTTCTCCCTGGCCCCGCTGGCTGAGGCCGTCGACCGCGAGGGGCTCTATCCACGTCAGGTGCTGGAGCAGCTGGCAGGGGCCGGCGCTTTCAGCGCTCACCTCCGCAGCCATGGCGAAGCCGGGGATCTCGGCCTGTCGATTCAGTTGATCGCTGAGATCGCCCGCGTCTGCGGCTCCACGGGGTTCGTCGCCTGGTGTCAGGCAGCCTGCGGCCTGTACCTGGAGGAATCGGGCAATCCTGATCTCCAGGCCGAGCCGCTGGGGCGTCATATCCGTGGCGAAGGGCTCGGGGGAACCGGCTTGTCGAATCCGATCAAGTCCTACGCAGGCATCGAAAAGCAGCTGCTTCGCGCCAGGCCCGAGGGTGATGGGTACCGGCTTCGGGGTTCCCTCCCCTGGGTGAGTCATCTGCTGCCGGATGGCTACTGCGGTGTGATCGCCGCAGTGCGTGATGAGGCTGGCCGTCTTGTCGGGCAGGACCTGATGGTGCTGCTGAACGCCTCCGCCCCGGGGGTCCAGCTGGTGCCCTGTCCAGCCTTCTCCGGGATGGAGGGCACGAGCACGTTCGCCGTGCGACTGGATGAGGTCTGGATCGGGCCTGAACTGGTGATCGCCCGCGACGCGGCAAGGTTCGTTGCAGGAATTCGCCCTTCCTTCGTGCTGCTGCAATGCGGCTTCGGGTTGGGGGTGATCCAGGGAGCGATCGAATCGATTGCGGCCGTTCAGGGTCCACTGGGTCATGTGAACCGATTCCTCGAGGATCAGGCCGAGCCGCTGCAGGCCGAGTTTGAGGCTCTGCAACGGCGCATCCTTCGGCTGGCACAGACGCCCCGGCTCTCGGACCCGGCTTACCGACTCGCCGTGCTCGAGGCGCGGGCCGAGACCTCCCAGCTGAGTCTGCGAGCCGCCCAGGCCGCCCTGCTTCACCAGGGTGCGCGTGGTTATCTGGCCAGTTCAGCCGTTCAGCGCCGCATCCGGGAATCCCACTTCGTGGCAATCGTCACCCCCGCGCTCAAGCAGTTGCGCAAGGAAATCCACAACCTGCGCCAACAGCTCGGGGCCGCTGATCTCCAACATCAGCGCTGAGCTTCGCCGACCACCTTCCACTGATTGCCTCACATCTGCCATGAGTTCCTCCACCGACACCCTCCAGGGCGAGACCGTCCAGACTGTCAGCGCCCATCTGCGTCCGATTGATCGCGATGGCCTGCTCGCCTTTGCCGAGAAGGGTCGTCAGAATCCCTCAGCTCGCGGCACCAATCGGGTTCACACCGTCACCGAGGGTCAATATCGCACCCTCAGTTATGTCGGTGATCACGCGCCGGTCGTGGTGGATGAGCCGCTGCACCTGCTGGGTCAGAACACGGCGCCCGCTCCAGGTGAGATCGTGCTGACGGGCCTGGGCGGCTGCCTCGCTGTGGGGATCACGGCCGTGGCCACCTGGAAGCAGGTGAAACTCTCCAGGCTGGAATTGTTCCTGGAGGGAGACATCGGCAATCCGGCGGCCTGGGGAGCTGGCGGTGCCCTGGAGGTCACTCCCGAGCAGATGGGCTTTCAGGAGATCCGAGTCAAGGTGCTGATTGAAGGGGATGCCACTCCTCAAGAGCTGCAGACGATCGTCGAGCAGGCCAACCACTATTCCCCCGTTGCCAACACCCTGCGCAACCCCATTCCCTTTCAGATCAGCCTTGCCGCTGATGACTGAAACCACTGAATTCGACAGAATCAAGGTTCATGCCAACAGCCACTGACCACTCAACTCCCAGTCACTGGGATCAGGTGTATGCGCAGAACGGTGAGGCTGGGGTCAGTTGGTATCAGCCCTTTCCCCGGTGGTCGCTGGAGCAGATCAGGCTGTTGTTGCCTCATCGCTCCTTGGCCTTGATCGATGTGGGGGCAGGGGCCTCCACACTGGTCGATGAACTGTTGCTGGAGGGGTATCAAAACATCACCTTGCTTGACTGTTCCGCGGTGGCCTTGTCATTGACTCGGGCACGCCTGCTGGCCAACAGTGATCTTGCCCATCATTGCCCGAGGGTTTGCTGGTTGCAGGCTGATCTGATGACTCATGAGTTTCCGCATCAGTCAGTCGATGGCTGGCATGATCGCGCTGTCTTCCATTTCTTGACAACGGAGGCTGATCGCCACCGTTATCGTCAACAGCTTGACCACGCTCTGCGGCCTGGTGGCTTCCTCTTCTTGTCCACATTCGCCGAGGACGGCCCTGTTCGCTGCAGTGGTCACCCTGTGGTTCGCTATTCCATCGAGACACTCGAACAGGCTGTCGGTCCGGGTCTGAAACTGGTGCATCACGAGCATCAACGACACAGGACTCCGGCAGGGCGTGTTCAAATCTTTCTGGCGGCCTGTTTCCGCGCCCCACCGTGACTTCAGAGCGCGCTATGCCCCTTCTCAACATCGCCATGCCCCCATCTGGAAATGATCCGACCGATCCTGACCGGCAGTCATCGGATCAGTCGGCAGGTGAGTCGCCGAAGAGCCGTCCATCAGGCTCCGCGTGGATTTCCCCCTGGCCGTCGGTTGCACCCTGGTTCGTCCTGGTGGCTGGGGTTCTCCTGGGGCACTGGATCGGTACTTCACCTCACCTGTTTGTCGCCATAGGCGCGGTCTGCCTGGTTGTTGGCTTGCTGTCAGATCATTAAAAATCCATTCCTTCTTGCGTCCTTCTTTTGCAAGCAATGCGTCCCTGAATCGGTTGTGGCTCACTCGAGACGCGGCAGTGGCGATGCCAGGCGACTGGGGTTGAGTGGGAGATTCCTGGCCAGAAGGCTCAGCATCCCTTCACGGTCCGGCTCGGCCAGTCCACCATCACGGTCCCACTGCAGGCAGGTGATCGCAACCACAGGTGTCCGTTCGCCGCTCGGCTTGTGGCGAGAACGGCCCAACGAAGAATCCATGGCTCCGCGAGGGATCGTATCCCTCTGACGGTATGCCGAGCGGTGGAGTGCAGACGTGGCTTCGGAAACAGTCAACGGCAGCGCTGACCACGCTTTCTGAGTGGTGACATGGGCCGAGGCTTGACGCTCAGCCCGCTGTGGTGTGAACGCTTCAACGGCGTGATCGACAGCCGAGGTGCAAGAACTCACCCTCGCCTGTTTCCGTCACCACAATGCAGCACAATGCTGTCCTCATAGGGTCAGCGGGATTCCGCTCTCCCTGTGCCGTGACAGCGACCTGGTCTTTTGAAACCAAACAGATTCATGCCGGCCAGGTAGCCGATCCAACCACAAACGCGCGCGCTCTGCCTCTGTATCAGACGACGTCCTACACCTTCAACGACACCAGCCATGCAGCCAATCTGTTCGGCCTGAAAGAGCTCGGTAATATCTATACCCGTATCATGAATCCCACCCAGGCTGCGGTGGAAGAGAGGATTGCGGCACTGGAGGGTGGGGTCGGCGCCCTGCTGCTGGCCAGTGGCCAGGCCGCCGAAACGATCGCGATTCTCAACCTGGCTGAAGTTGGAGACCACATCGTCTCCAGCCCTTCGCTCTACGGCGGAACCTACAACCTGTTCCATTACACCCTGCCCAAGCTCGGGATTGAGGTGAGCTTTGTCGCCAATCCCGACGACCCGCAGTCCTGGAGGGATGCCGTCCGTCCCAATACCAAGGCGTTCTTCGGTGAGTCCATCGCCAATCCCAAGAGTGACATTCTTGATATCGAGGCGGTGGCTGCCGTCGCCCATGAGGTGGGTGTTCCGCTGATTGTGGACAACACGGTGGCCACCCCCTATCTGATCCGGCCGCTCGAATGGGGCGCCGACATCGTGGTTCACTCCGTCACCAAATACATCGGCGGCCATGGCACGGCGATCGGTGGGGTCATCGTCGACAGCGGACGCTTCGACTACGCGGCCCACCCCGAGCGCTTCCCCAATTTCAACCAGCCGGATCCCAGCTATCACGGCCTTGTCTACGCCCGTGACCTCGGCGTCAACGGCGCTCTGGGCGCCAACCTGGCCTTCATCCTCAAGGCCCGCGTGCAATTGCTGCGTGATCTGGGCGCCTCCATCGCTCCGTTCAACGCCTGGCTGGTGGCTCTTGGGTTGGAGACCCTGTCGCTGCGCATCGAGCGGCATACCACCAACGCCCTTGCCGTGGCGCGCTGGCTGCAGGCCAGGCCCGAAGTCATCTCCGTCAACTACGCCGGTCTTGAGAGCAGTCCCTGGTACGACCGCGGCCGCAAGTACGCACCCCTGGGGACCTCGGGCATCCTGGCGTTCGAGCTCGCGGGCGGTCTCGAGGCCGGCAAGCGTTTTGTCGAAGCCCTGAAACTGCACAGCCACGTGGCCAACATCGGCGACGTGCGCAGCCTGGTGATCCACCCAGCCTCCACGACTCACTCTCAGCTCTCGCCCGAGGAGCAGCTGGCCTCCGGCGTCACCCCCGGTCTGGTGCGGCTTTCCGTGGGTCTGGAGAGCCTGCAGGACATCCTCACCGATCTGGAACTGGGATTCGCAGCACTCGGCGGCTGATCGATGATTGCGGCTGCCCCCCTCCCTCCCGCCAGTGGTGCCTGGCGGGAGACGGATCATCCAGGGGAACGGAGATTCTTGTCACTGGGTCGCTTCACCACGCAATCGGGTTTCACCTTTCCCGATGTGCGTGTGGCTTACCAGACCTGGGGCCCGCTGAACCCGGACCACTCCAACGCCATCTACATCGCCCACGCCCTTACCGGTGATTCGCACGTGTGCGGCGAGTCCGGCCCCGGTCATCGTCATGGCGGATGGTGGAATGCCCTGGTCGGACCAGACCGTCCGATCGATACCCGTCGCTGGTTCGTGGTCTGCGCGAACGTGCTGGGCGGCTGTCAGGGCACCACGGGGCCTGCGTCGCCGGCACCTGATGGCAGGCCCTGGGGCAGTCGCTTCCCCCTGATCACGGTGGCCGACATGGTGGAGGTGGAGCGGCGCTTGAGTGAGGCCCTGGCGATCCGGCGCTGGGCCTGCATGCTCGGCCCGTCGCTGGGTGGAATGCGGGTGCTCGAATGGATGGTGGCCCAGCCCCACCAGGTGGCCACGGGCATCGTGATCGGTGCTGCCGCCGCGGTGGGGGCCGATCAGATCGGCAGCCACGAGGCCCAGATCGAGGCGATCCGCGCCGATCAGGGATTCCGGGGGGGGGACTACTACGCCGCCGCCGATGGTGATGGGCCCCACCGCGGTCTCGGGGTTGCACGACGCATCGCGCACCTGAGCTATCGCAGCCGGCAGGAACTGGAGCTGCGCTTCGGGCGCCAGCACCAGGGCCAGGAGGATCCCTATGCCTGGGAGAGCGGCCGAGCCGGGGGGCGATTCGCCGTCGCCTCCTACCTCGATCATCACGCCGACAAGCTCTGCCGGCGTTTCGACGCCAACAGCTACATCGCCCTGACCCAAGCGATGAGCCTGTTCGATCTCGGGCGTGGCCGGGGTGGTCTCGAGCAGGCCCTGCAGCGCATCAGCCAACCGCTCACCGTGGTCGGCGTGGACAGCGATCGGCTGTTTCCGTTGGAGCAGCAACGCCAGATCGCCGCGCTGGCCCCCGGCGCCCGGCCACTGCGCGTGATCCACAGCGTGCACGGTCACGATGGCTTTCTGGTGGAGGCTGATCAGCTGGGCTCGATCGTGCGCGAGGCCCTGGTCAGCTGATCGTTCATTCCGCCGCGCGAGGCCTGGTGCAGGCCTTCACCGCTGCCCACACCTGCCGCAGCGTTGTGGCGCCAGGCACAGCCCCCGTCACCCGCTGCCAGGCGGGCCTTCCCAGAATCCCACCGTCCGCCAGCCGGAGATGAGCCTTCCCTCGACGGATCACCCCCCGCAGTCACGGCCCCTGCTGGTGATTGCCGCCCTGTCCTCCGCGCTGATCGCGGCCGCCTGGGCGCATGGCTGGCGTCTGGCCGCCCTGGCGGCGATCGGGGTGCTGCTCGGCGCCTCGCTCCACCATGCCAGCTTCGGCTTCGCCTCTGGCTACCGCCGTCTGCTCGTCCATCGCGACGGTCGGGGCGTTGTGGCTCAGGTCGCGCTGCTGTTGCTGCTCACGCTGCTGTTCACGCCGATCCTGCTCAGCGGGGCGGCCAGGGGGGCCGTCGCTCCCGTGGCGTTGCAGGCCGCGATCGGCGCCACGCTGTTCGGCGTTGGCATGCAACTGGGCAGCGGCTGCGCCTGCGGCACCCTTTACGCGATCGGTGGCGGCAGTGGCCTGATGCTGTTCACGCTGGCCAGCTTCAGCGCCGGTTCCTTCCTGGCCACCCTCACCCCTGGCCCCTGGCGCGGGCTGCCGCGGCTTGAGCCGTTCTCCCTGCTCGAACGCTGGGGATGGCCCGGTGCCCTGCTGCAGCTGCTACTCCTCCTGCTGATTGGCCTGTCCCTCTGGCTGTGGCAGCGCCCCCGTCTGGGTCTGTCGTTTCGCGGCGGCCACCGTTTCGGTTGGCGAACGCTGCTGGTGGGCCCCTGGAGCCTCGGCGCCGGCTCCGTGGCCCTGGCTCTGCTCAGTGGGCTGACCCTCCTGCTGGCGGGTCGACCCTGGGGTGTGACCTGGGGATTCACGCTCTGGGCGGCCAAGCTGGCCCATCAGCTCGGCTGGGATCCCTCCACCAGCGCCCTCTGGCAACAGGAGCGCTTCGCGCAGGCCCTGAGCTCGGGGCTGTTCGAGGACATCACCTCGGTGATGAATCTGGGGATCGTGCTCGGTGCCGCCGCCGCCGCCGCTGCCGCCGGGAGGCTGAGCTTCCGGTCACCGCCATCGGTCAGCGCGGTGGGCGCGGCGCTGCTGGGCGGGCTGCTGATGGGCTACGGGGCCTGGTTGTCATTCGGCTGCAATGTCGGCGCCTACCTGGCTGGCATCGCCTCCACCAGCCTGCATGGCTGGCTCTGGATCGTCTTCGCGCTGCTGGGAACCGCGATCGGGGTGAAGCTGCGCCCCCGCTTCGGCCTGCCCAACTGATAGCACAGCCGCTTCGGCAGCGGCCAGGTCGGCCGCCCAGTCGATGCTGCAGTGGCTGGGGATCTCCAGATCCCTCGCCTCCAGGGCGCCCGCCAGCGACACCCCCAACGACGTCGCCATCTGCTTCAGCCGCAGGTCCCGCTGCTGCAGCACCGTTTCCAGGGTCGGCCTGTAGAAGCGCAGAAAATGAACCAGCCAACCACTGAGGTGCGGATCGCAGCCTGCACCGCTCAGCGACACACCCTCCAACAGCCGCAGGGTACCGGCAGCCGGCAGCCAGCGGTCCTCGCTGACCCAGCGGTTGACGCTGAACAGCGCCAGCGGCAGACCCCGCCGGTCCAGGCTGATGGCGATCAGATGGGTGAGCGGGCGCTGAGGCGTGGGGCGCCGGAACAGGTGGAGATGGCCGTGTTCGCCATCGCCGCGATGGCAGTGGTAGTAGCACTGGGTGCCGCTACCCGGATCCATCAGGTCGCCCGGGGGATAGTGGAGATGCTGCACCGGCCTGTCGCCGGCGGTGAAGGCGCGCACCAGGGACCCCTGGCGATCAATCAGGCGCAGCCAGTGATGGAGAGCCTTCTGCGCTGAGCGGTAGCGGGCGCGGGCGGGCTCCATCAACGGGAGGGACCGCACCCCCCTTCAGCGGCGCCACAGCCGGCTGCGGGAGATGCCCCCTTGCCGCCGCCTGAGGGCTTGGTCCTGGCGGAGGAGGAGGGCTGCGCCCCTGTGGTTTTCGGGGACGCGATGGCCGCGCTCCGCGCTGCAGGCCTGCTGGCACCACCCTGGCTCTGGGCAAGCCTGGGCTCTGCTGGCGAGGCCGCCTCGGCGGCTGGCGCAGCCAGAGCAGCAGCGGAGAGCACTGCACTCGCCAGGCCGTTGCTGAGGCGCTCCACAAGTGGGATGGAACGACGGGTCATGCGACTCCTTCAAAAGAGGGGCTCAGGTTGGCAACTCCGTCATGGGGTCGCGGCTGCTCAACGATCACGGACATTGATCGGTATCGCCAGGATCGTGCTGATCGGACAATGGAAGCGCCATGGCTGGAGCCGTCATGGCATGACCTGCTTCAGATGAACATGCCGAGAAACGCGTTGTAGATATCCTTATTGGCCTCCTCGGTGGCCTGGGCCTGCTCACTCTCCAGCTCCCGATCCTGGCGTTCCTGGTCGTGCTGTTCAGCCGGCATCAGATCGCCCAGATGCAGATTTGCCGGCAGGGCCTCGGCGATCCGTTTCGGGGGTGCCAGCTGCTGCTGTTGCATCAGCTGAATGAAGGCCTCGCGAGTGCGGCCCACCAGCTTCGGGTTGAGGCGCCGCTCTTCATCGATGCTGGTGTGACTTCGCCCCTGGTAGTCGTGGCATGGAAAGACGAGCATCGCGTCCGGCAGGCTCAGCAGACGCTGCAGGGAGTCGTAGAGCTGTCCGGGATCGCCGTTCTGGAAATCGGTCCGGCCGCAGCCGCGGATCAGCAGGGCATCGCCGCTGAACAGGTGGCTGTCGCCGATGCGATAGGCCATGTGCTCCGCCGTGTGGCCCGGTGTGGTGATCACCTCGATGGCGAGTCCTCCCAGCTGCAGGCGTTCACCTCCCCGAAGCAACTGATCGGCGCCGCGAATGCCCTCTGCGGCGGGCACCACCAGCCGGCAGCCGGTCCGGCGCCGCAGCTGCCCGGCCGCTGTGATGTGGTCGGCATGAAGGTGTGTCTCCAGGCAGACGTTCAGCCTGAGGCCGAGGTCCTGCAGCAAGCTCAGGTCACGCTCCAGCTGCTCCAGCACCGGATCCACAAGAGCGGCATCGCCACTGACAGGATCAGCGATCAGATAGGTGTAGGTGCAGGACTGGGCATCGAACAGCTGCCGCAGCAGCAGGGTCCCAGAGCTGCCGGCCAGGTCTGACGCTGCAACCCGTGGCGGCAGAAGCTGAAGCTGCCGCGGCAGAGACGCGAGCACGGTGTGGGCCAGGTCGCGGGCCTGAAGACGAAGCTCGGGGATGGCGATGCTCTCCCACAACTGCCCCTTCCGAGGTGAGCCGAGGGTATGGAGAGTGGCCTGGAACTGACCGCCCGCGCTGAGCAGGGAGCCGGCTGCATCGCACTCCGTCCCATGGCCGAGTGCATCGGGCTGGAGTAGGCCCCGCTCGCGTAGGCGTGCCACCAGGGTGTCTTGTCCGCGGGCGTAATCGAGCGGAATGCCGGTGCAGAGGATCAACCGATCCACCCGCATCGCTTCACACTTCCTCGAAGCCCCGCGGCGACGGATCCGCAGCCGCAGGCCCTCCTCGTCGACGGTGTGCTCCAGCAGCCGTGCAGCCAGGATCCGCAGGCGGCCCTGCGCCTGCAGATCGTCAAGCAGGGCCTGCAGTTCGGGGGCGATGCGATGGCGATGCACATCCCAGATCACGGACACATGGCGCAAAAAGCGCCGCCGTTCGTGCAGGTCGAGGCGCGACCACAGCTGTTGTGTCCTCGGGCGCAGGCCATCGATCACGGCGCGCCAGTCCAGGTCTTGTTGGCTCGCCTCCGCCACCCGCTGGCGGATCAGACGCCAGAGACCGAGAACGGTGGATGGGGCCTGCTCTGGATCGAGCCAATCACCGAGGGGCTCCACCTGGCGATGCGCATTGGGGCGAAGCCCGTGACGGGAGAATGCCACGATCGGACCGCGGTGACCCTGCCGCTGCAGGCTCACCAGCATGTCGACCATGGTGAGCCCGCTCCCCAGCAGGGCGACCGACGCGCCGGGATCTAGATCAGAGGTCGCATCGGCAGACCAGCCGTGCCGGATGGCTGGGCTGGGTTTCAGCTGGGGTGGCAGAGCGCTGTTACCCCAGGCGAGCACCACCTGATCCGCCTGGCGAGGCGAATGGCCGTCGAAATGCAGGCGGTAGCCCGGCACCATGGAGGTCCGGTTGTCCAGGGGCTCCAGATCAAGCAGTTCCAGGTTCAGGCGTTCAAGCGTGGTGTGCCCGGTTGCCAGAGATGCAGCCTCCTCAAGGATGGACTGCAGGTAAAGGCCATAGACTTGACGCGGCAGAAACGTGCTGGCGTCCACGCCGGCGGGCAGCAGATCCGCAAGCGCCGAACGGTTGAGATCGAGCCAGCGCAGCAGGTGGCTGGGATCATCCGGCCAGGCGCTCATGGCACCGGCCGATACATTCAGAAGATGGCCGGGGTCCTCGGTCCCGTAGGCCAGGCCGGGACCGAAGCGCCCCGATCGCTCGATCAGGAGCAGGCGCAGTGGATGCTGCGCCTGCCGCAACAGCTGGCTCGCCAGCAATGTTCCGCTGAACCCTGCGCCGACGATGGCGATGACTGGGGCTGGACCAGGAAACGCCATGGAACAGGGCCCCGCTCAGTTCTTCAGTGGCGTTTCGGGACCTGTCTGCACCGGATTGTTCGTGGCACTGTATTCCGTCCAGGAGCCTTCATAGATGCGCACATTGGGGTAGCCGAGAAGATGCTTGAGCACGATGTATTGCAGACTGGCTTCGCGGCCTGTGCTGCATGAGACGATCACGGTTTTGTCAGGAGTCACCCCCCTGCTGACAAAGAGCTGGCGGAGTGCATCGATCGACTTGAGCTTGTGAGGATTCTTAAGTGCTTCCTCAGGATTGTTGGCTTCAGTTACGGATTGCCAGGTGATGTTGATGGCTCCTGGTATGTGCCCATTACGGATGAAAGTCTGCTCCGTTCCCTCGAACAGGGGTTTTGGACGGGGGTCAACGATCACGACATTGGGTTTGCCGACAAGTTCGAGCACCTCCTTCAAGGAAATGGCCAGACCAGGGACCGTCTTGGCGTTGAACACGCCGGGGTTGTAGGTGGGGAATTCCTTCGTCACAGGTTGGCCCTGGGTCTTGTAGGCGGAGAAACCCCCATCAAGGATGCCAATGGTGGGGACACCGCTTTTGTCAAGGATGTAGGCCACCAGTGATGCCCCCAGCACATTGGTGCCATCGGAATAGACAAGAACCTTGTCGTTGTTGGAGATGCCTGCCTTGCTCAGCAGATTGGCAAGGTCACGCGCAGGCCAAATCTGAAAGGGTAACTTGCCGTTGGGGCCGCGGAACGCCTGCTCTGAAATATGAACGGCGGTCGGGAGATGGCCACTGATGTAATCCAGTGGGGGCACAGGCCGAACGTCGAGAATCTTCCACTGACCACTACCCACACCGGCTGCGGCCTGCTCAGGTGTGATGAGTTTGATCACACCGGCTTTGGCTGCCTGAGTGGCGGAGGCCAGTGGAAGCAGGATCGCAAGCGCAAGTCCTGTGCCGAATCCGAGAAGGTGACGGCTTGAGAAAGCGAATCGTGTCATGGGATTGGTGCCAGCTGGCCAGGATTTGAAGGCCAGATAGGCAAGCAAATGAATAAGCCAGGAGACGCTAGAGAGCTGATGATGCGGGATTTGTCACCGCAACCACATCGCCGGTTAGCTCAAGGCACAACCTTAGCTGGGAGCACCCAGGGCGGTGGCCTCCTCGACCTCCACCAGCTTTCCAGTCTCCACCTGATAGATGAATCCATGGATGGGGATGCGGTTCGGCACAAGGGGATGCTCTCGAATACGGCGCACGTCGTCGATCACACTCTGACGTGGATCACTGATCGTGAGCCAGTTGATGAAATCGCCAGCTGTTGAACCCGGGCCCTCGCCAACATCGGTGAATCCATTGGCTCCCAGCACTGCCGTCTCCAGACTGTTGGCAAGCAGCGAACGGATGCTGGCATCACTGAAGAACTCCATGCCGCAGTTGCTGTGGTGAATCACATACCACTCCTGCGTGCCCAGCAGCTTGTAGGAAATCACCAGCGAGCGGATGGCGTCATCGCTGGTGCGGCCGCCGGCATTGCGAATCACGTGGGCGTCACCCTCCTGCAAGCCTGCATAGGCGGCCGGATCGAGGCGGGCGTCCATGCAGGTGAGGATGGCAATCCTGCGGGCCGGGGGAAGGGGCAGGTCTCCCTTCGCGCCGAACGTCTGGCTGTATCGCTGATTGGCCTCAAGAATCGCAGTGCGTTCACTCATGTCCAGGCTCCGGGAGCAACCTGGTCATCCTGCGGTTCGTTCAGCGTTCAAACCCTGCCTGAGACGACACGGGTCAGTAGCTGCGGCATCAGGGGAGAGCTCCTGTGCTCGATCTGATTCAGCTTGGATCGGTTGGTGTGCTCAGAACCACACCACAGTCCCAGGTTCAGGGGCTAACAGGAGAGGCAAGCGTTGCCTCGCCACCTTGACCGCGACCGTTGCCCAGGACCTTCGGCCCATAGTTGTGGAACAGGCGATCCCCCCGTTTGACGACAACAGTCTGTCGATCGGCAGCACCCCCCTGGTGCGGCTTAACCGTGTTCTCGGGCCTGAGGCCCAGGCTGTGGTCTACGCCAAGGTCGAGGGGCGCAACCCCGCCTACTCGGTGAAGTGCCGCATCGGCGCCGCGATGATCGCGCAGGCCGAGAAGGATGGTCAGCTCGGAGAGGGCAAGGAGATCGTCGAGCCCACCAGCGGCAACACCGGCATCGCCCTGGCCTTCGTGGCGGCGGCCCGCGGCATCCCCGTCACGCTGACGATGCCGGAGACGATGAGCCTGGAGCGACGCAAGCTGCTGGCGGCCTACGGCGCGCGGTTGGTTCTCACCCCAGGACATCTGGGCATGCCGGGTGCGATCGCCAAGGCTCAGGAGATCGCCGCTTCCGATGCCCAGCGCTACGTGCTGCTGCAGCAGTTCGCCAATCCCGCCAACCCCCAGATCCATCACGACACCACGGGGCCTGAAATCTGGGCTTCCACGGCAGGGCGCTTCGATGTGCTGGTGGCCGGTGTCGGCACCGGCGGCACGATCAGCGGCGTCAGCCGCTATGTGAAACACACCCTTGGCAAGCCGCTGCTGTCGGTGGCCGTGGAGCCATTGGAAAGTCCGGTGATCAGCCAGACCCTGGCCGGTGAACCCGTCCAGCCCGGTCCCCACAAGATTCAAGGAATCGGGGCCGGTTTCGTGCCGACCAATCTCGACCTCGGCCTTGTCGATCGGGTGGAGCAGGTGGGCAGCACCGAAGCCATGGACGTTGCCCGTCGTCTGATCCGCCAGGAAGGCATCCTGGCTGGCATCTCCAGCGGCGCCGCGGTGGCGGCAGCGGCCCGCCTGGCCCGGGACGAGGCCTTCGCCGGCAAGACGATCGTGGTGGTGCTGCCGGATTCCGGTGAGCGCTATCTCAGTACCGCCCTGTTTGAGGGCGTGTTCAACGAGCAGGGCCTTGTGCCATGAGCCAGGAGGGGTGGGATCTCGCCTCCGTCGTCAGCCAACTGCGGGAGCTGAGGCAACGTCCCGCCGTGGCTGGAGGTTCATCACTTCAACCCATGCCGCTGCCCTCGCGACACGTGCTAACCGCTGTGATCGACGATCTGTCTGCGGCCTTGTTCCCCCAACGTCTGGCCTTGCCGGCCGTCCGGCAACCTGGCCAGGCCCTGCCTCAGGACAGCACGGACTACTTCGTGGGGCACACCCTTGACGCTTGCCTGCGGACGCTGCGCGACCAGATCCAGATCGAGCTCGCCACTCGCCCGGACCCACCAGACACTGAAGCGGATCTGGAACACGCCAGAGGCGATCAGAACGGAGCACAGTCTTGCGCGGATCTGGCCTCGGAGCAGCTGTGCGATCGGGCCCATCGCATCACGCGAGAGTTCGCGGCCCGACTGCCGCAGGTTCGCAGGCTGCTCGATTCAGACCTGGATGCCGCCTACCGGGGGGATCCGGCGGCAGAGAGTCTCGACGAGGTGCTGGTCTGTTACCCGGGCTTCAAGGCAATCACATTTCATCGCTTCGCCCATGTTCTGCATGGCCTTGGCGCTCCACTGGTGGCGCGGATCATTGCGGAGAGCGCCCATTCGGCCACCGGTGTGGATATTCACCCAGCAGCGGTGATCGGGAAGAGCTTCTTCATCGACCATGGCACAGGTGTGGTGATTGGCGGAACTGCCGTCATCGGCAAACGGGTGCGCATCTACCAGGCTGTCACGCTGGGTGCGAAATCCTTCCCAGAGGATGAGCATGGTGTTCTGGTGAAGGGAAAACCACGCCATCCGATTGTGGAGGATGACGTCGTGATTTATGCCGGTGCCACGATCCTCGGTCGTGTGAGCATCGGCAAAGGAGCTCAGATTGGTGGCAATGTGTGGCTGACCACCAGCATTCCGCCTGAAACCATCGTCACCCAAGCCAAAGTCGTGTCCGAGACATTTGGTGAAGGCGGCGGCATCTGAAGAGCGGCCTTGCGTTGGTGGCTGACCCATCCCTGGGCGAAGACCCGGCTCGCCTGCCGCAGGTGAGCCGGATCAGAGGCCGATTGGAAGCTCGCTCAGGCAGGGGGGTGGCCAAGAGGCAGTCTGTTCAGACTGCCTGAAGATCAAGCTGCCGCTCCCCTGCAAAGAATCGCTGCCGCCAGGCCTCGCCTTTCTGCACCCAGATCCAATGATCGCCATTTAGCCGAGCAGCGTAATAGCTGAGTTGCTGCAATGTGATCTCATAACCGTGGTCAGCAGCGATCTCCAGAATGGCTTCCGGTGACTGGACCTGCCGGAGCTTCGCTTGGATTTCAGTGCTGAAGGCTGCCAGTGCGGCGAAAAGATAGAACTGATCAGAAGCCATGGGCTTGAAAATCTTGGCCTGCTCAGATTATGGAGCTCGTTGCTACTCTGTTGTGGCGGCATTCACACTTGAGGAGAAACCTGAGAACAATGATGTGTGGCGAGCTTCACGGCATCAGTCCGATGGCCGCTGAGGGATTGCATCGAGACGATGACCCCGCTACATCAGCTTGTTGCTTGAGTCACAACGGAGCCCTCAAGAGGAATCCCGCGACTGTCGAAGCCACTTATAGCCATGAAGCCCCATCGCTGAATGCAGGGCTTCGCCGTGCATGCCCTGAGACAGATGTTGCCGCAAATACAAATGGCAAGCGAGACGATGACCCTTTGTAACGTACGCCGGTAGGAGAACTGTGGTTATTGAAGAATTCAAGGGTGGCCGGTTCACCCCAATGCGCAAACTGGCAGCTCAACAGCAGCCCACGCGCTTGTTTTCCGGTCTCTCTGCAAACCACAGCTCGGCTCATGCCGAGAGTTGCCCTTTCTGCCATGTCCTACGACGCCTTCACCAGGGTTGTTGCCCAGGCTGACGCCCGCGGCGAATTTCTCAATGCCGGCCAAATTGACGCGCTTTCAGCCGTTGTCGGCGACAGCTTCAAGCGTCTCGATGCCGTGAACCGCATCACATCGAACGCCTCAAAGCTTGTGACCAATGCGGCTCGTGATCTGTTCGAACAGCAGCCTGCCCTGATCGCCCCCGGTGGCAATGCCTACACCCACCGCCGGATCGCGGCCTGCCTGCGCGACCTCGACATCATCCTTCGCTACGTCACTTATGCCGTCTACCTTGGCGATGCCTCGGTGCTGGAGGATCGCTGCCTGAATGGCCTTCGCGAAACCTATCTGGCCCTGGGGGTGCCCGGCGCTTCAGTGGCGGAAGGCGTTCGCAAGATCAAGGAGGGCGCCATCGCGCTGGTGCTCGATCGCAACGGCATCACCCCCGGTGATTGCTCTGCCCTGGCTTCCGAGATCGGCACCTATTTCGATCGGGCTGCCGCTGCTGTCAGCTGAGCCTCAACCTTTCCTCTGATTCCATTCTCTCCCAACGCTCCTGATCCATGTCCAAGACTCCACTCACCGAAGCTGTCGCCGCTGCTGACTCCCAGGGCCGCTACCTCAGCAACACCGAGCTCAACGCTGCTTTCGGCCGCTTCGAGCGTGCCGCCAATGCCCTTGCTGCCGCCAAGGCTCTCACCGCCAAATCCGACGAACTCGTCAATGGCGCTGCCCAGGCGGTCTACACCAAGTTCCCCTACACCACCCAGCTTCAGGGCCCCAATTATGCCTCCGATGCCCGCGGCAAGGCCAAGTGCGCCCGCGATATCGGCTACTACCTGCGCCACATCACGTACTCGCTGGTTGCCGGTGGCACCGGCCCCCTCGACGACTATCTGATCGCTGGTCTTGATGAAATCAACCGCGCGTTCGAGCTGTCTCCTTCCTGGTACGTCGAGGCTCTGAACTACATCAAGGCAAATCACGGGATCCAGGGTGACCCTGGCGTCATCGCCAACAACTACATCGACTACGCCATCAACGCGCTGGTCTGAGAACTCTGCTCAGGCTTGCCATTTCGCAGCCACAGATCGAGGGGGCGATAGCCCCCTTTTTTGCTGCCAGTGCCTGACTCCTGCCGTCATCCTGCCTGGCAGTGGGTGCGCACAAAAAAGGGGTGGCTTGATGGCCTCCCCCTTGGTTACCCACTTTGCTCAATGTTCGAGCTGTTGTCAGTTTGCCTGTCCTTGCCTTCCCTCTTTGTATAGCCAGGCACCTGCGGTGGTTTCTTCGGGTCCACGGCCCGGTGCGTGCGCACTGACAGCTTCGGAGTTTCAGCACCCAGCGATCCATTCGATTCTCCTGCCGGTGTGTCCAGCGGAGGTGCGCCAACGATGCGACACACAACAGGTGAACGTGATGGCGCGGCGCGAACGCCTTCCCGTTGCCGCAGAGTGCGAGACGCCAGTTCTGATTCCCGCGTGTTGACACCCCGGGCTGCATACCCCGGGTCGGGATCACAACCGAGAAGGTCATGCCCCGACCATCTCTTCTCCCAGACGTGATCTCCATTCCTTACCTGCCAGGCCCCAGCCAGGTCATGCGTGAACGACAGACACCCGATCGGATCAGGACCCAGATGCCAAGGTGATGATCCGCGACCGGCGTGAAGGCGCCTCTACACGGGGCGCCTTTCTGTTGGGGGGTGGTGACTCAGCCATCAGAGCGGAGAGGCGAGGCAATCGACCCACCCCCCCGATGGCCTCCGCCGCTGGTCGCACCCACGCCGCCACTGCAGATCCGTCCCTATGCACCGACCGACTGCCCGGGGGTGTGGGCCTTTCTGGAGCCGGTCCTCCGCCTGGTGAGACGTTCCCGCACGACCCGGCGATCCCGGAAGAAGTGGCCCGTGCGGCGTGGTTGGAGCAGAGCAAGACGGTGATGGTGGCCGAGCACGCCCGGCGCCAGGGGGTCGGCAGCCGGCTCTGTCAGCACTCCCTGCAGACGGCGCGGCGGCTGGGGTTCCGGCTGATCCAGTTCAACCTGGTGGTGAGCACCAACACGGCCGGCATCCGCTGCTGGCAGCGCAACTGCATTCCGGTGGTGGGCATCCTGCCGGGGGCCTTCAGCCCGGCGATGAGTTCGAGATCAAGCTGGGCCGCAAGCAGATCAAGTTGATCCCCCTGGGCGCTGTCGACAAGGAGTGAGGGCTCGGAGTCGAGTCGGCTGGGGCTGGGACATCAGGCTGCTGGTGCTGCCTCATCCCACCAGCACCGGCTCCACCCATTCCATGGGCGCCGCCACCAGGCCCGCCAGCGGCGTGAGCGCTCGCCAGTAGCCCCGCTGCCAGCCAGTCGCGGTGCCAGCGTCTCCCGGCTGGCGCTGCAACTGGTAGTCCTTGCCCCGCCACACCGCAGGCCTGACCTCCTCGGATAAGGAGCTGACCTTCTTGCTGCTGCCCCAAACCCTTTGGCGCCAGGTGCCGGCGGAATCCCACCCTCGCTCACCAGCGTCGGCGCATCGAGCTGGACCAGCAGGGCATGCCCACAGAGCTGCTCCATCCGCGCTGCCGTGCCCCTCACGCCATCGGCATCCCACTCTCAGACCGCAGGGCTGAAGTCGGTGTGCGCCTGCTGCTGCGAAAGGAAGCGGGGCTCGGCGCCGATCTCGCGTGCCCACTGGCAGACCATGGCCGCCCCGATGCACACCTGCTCAGCGAACGATGCTGAGGGCACGGCGCCAGCGCATCAACGGGTCTCGCGATCGATCTCGGCAAAGCCGCGGCAACCGGTGGGCAACAGCTCCGGCAGAGCTCAGCGACCGTTGGCCCAACGGCAGCGGATTGCGGTAGAAAAGCTCCGGTCTGAGGCGCCGAACCGGCAGCCTGCGGTTGTCGCCATGCCCAAAGCAGTCCTCGCCCCCGGCGCCCGCATCCAGTGCCGCGATGCCGAGTGGCTGGTGCGGGATGTGAGGTTCACCAGCGATCATGAGCGTCTGCTGGATGTCGTCGGCGTCTCGCCCTACCTCCAGGGGCAGACGGCTCTGTTCCTGGAGGCGCTGGAGCCCGACCTGAAGGTGCTGCAGCCGGAAGACACCGAGCTGGTGGCTGACAGCTCGGATAACTACCGCGACAGCCTGCTGTTCATCGAGGCCCATCTGCGCCGCACGGTGCCCACCGGCGCGGAGCTGGTGATCGGCCATCGGGCCGCGATGGATGTGATGGACTACCAGCTGCAGCCAGCGGCCAAGGCCCTGGCGATGCCCCGCCAGCGGTTGCTGATCGCTGATGCGGTGGGTCTGGGCAAGACCTTGGAGTGCGGCATCCTCTGCAGCGAGCTGATCCGCCGCGGTCGAGGGCGGCGCCTGTTGGTGGTGACCAGCAAGAGCATGCTCGGGCAGTTCCAGAAGGAGTTCTGGAGTCGCTTCACGATCCCGCTGGTGCGGCTGGATTCGGTGGGGATCCAGCGGATCCGCGAGCAACTGCCCACCGGCCAGAACCCGTTTCACCACGTCGACAAGGCGATCGTCTCGGTCGACACCCTGAAGAACGACCGCGACTACCGCACCTATCTGGAGCACGCCTACTGGGACATCATCGTGATCGATGAATGCCAGAACGTCGCCGAGCGTGGCGTCGGGGCCCAGAGGAGCCAGCGCTCCAAGCTGGCGGAACGGCTGGCGACCCGATCCGACACGTTGATCCTGCTGTCGGCCACACCGCACGACGGCAAGCCGGAGAGCTTCGCGAGTCTGATGAACATGCTCGATCCGACGGCGATTGCGGATCGCAGCAACTACGGGCCTGACGACATCCGCGATCTCTATGTGCGGCGTTTCCGCAAGGACGTGATCGGCCAGATGCGCGCCGCCCAGGGGGTGCCGGAGCGCGATGCCGCCAACCTGGAGGCCACGGCAAGCGCCAGGGAGGAGGCGGTGTTCGCCGCGCTGGCCGAGCTGCACCTGCCTGACAGCGACAGCAGAGCCAAGGCCGGACAACTGTTCCGCACCACGCTGCAGAAGGCGATGCTCTCCAGCCCGATGGCCTGCCTGGAGACGGTGCGCAACCGCCTCAAGACACTGCAGCAGAGCAAGGACCCCAGTGGCACGGACCAGGCCGCCCTGGAGCCACTGATCCCTCTGCTTGAGGGCACCTCGAAAAATCAACAATGCACTTGATCCCGGCATGATCACGATTATGATTTGCTGAGCATTTGTTGCGACAACGGTGGGTCAGAGAGGCTTCTGGGACGAACAGCAAAGAGTCACAAAGC
>JBIKKX010000003.1:0-169223 GCA_044360135.1 Cyanobium sp. | reverse complement strand
CCGGTGCGGGCTGATCGACTGCGGCAGAACGAGTATCGGGCATTGGGGGCACTGAGACCCGCCGAGCGAACCCAATGCTGACAGCCTCGCCAAGGGCTATCGGGACAGACTTTTAGGCGGCCCTGCCCCCCGGGGCCACGCTCACCTTTTCGGTGACCACCGACAACAACGGCGCCTATCCCACCCTCGCGATCAACAACTTCGACGCCGTCGAAATTCCTGCCCCCCTTCCCTTGGCCGGCGGCAGCAGCGCCTTCCTCTGGAGCCGTCGCCTGAGGCGTCGCCGTTTGCCGGCTGGAGCCCCCCCGCAGCCATCCCCCCTGCCAACGTTGTCGCTCCCCGGCCAACTCCCCCGACCAGCAGGCCGGCTGGCCGTGCCACCACCCCGTCAGCAGGCGCTGCAGCGCTACGCCGAGCTGCTCGGCCGGCCCTTTCCCGCTGCCATCGCCCATCCGCCAGGCCCTGAGCCCCGCAGCGCATGTAACGCTCCTGTGTCGAAATCGAACAGCCGGTAACAACCCGGGCCGGCCGATCTCCCCGATTCGCGAACCCCCCTTAGCGTCCCGGCAACTGCTGCCGTCGCCGTGCTGCCCACTCCCACCCCAAAGGGCGAGATCACCAGCCAGATCGCTGTGGCCTGTCTTGGGGCCGGCGTTGTCACCAGCATCGCGGTGGCCCAGGGCCAGGATCCCTTCACCGCCCTCGGCATCACCCTGTTCTCCGCCATCGCCGCCGTTGTGGTGGGCCAGGTCGTCTGAACGGCCCGCTGGTTGCTCGGCTTTCTTGCCGTGCGTTCGGGCTGTGGAGGTTGCACCCCAATCCCTGCTGATCGGTCTGCAGAGTGGTGGCAACCCTGAGCCCCGCTGATGAATCCCCAGCCGCCGCTGCGAGCGCTGATGCCGGCCTTGGCCGGCAAGACCTATTTCAACTACGGCGGCCAGGGCCCCCTGCCATCCCCCTCCCTTGAGGCCATGGTCAGCACCTGGCAAAGCCTCCAGGAGCTTGGTCCTTTTTCCGGCGCTGTCGCGCCCTTCCTGGCCAGCACCGTCGAAGGCCTGCGCCAGCGCCTGGCCCGCTGGCTCGGGGTGACGCCCCAGCGGTTGAGTTTCACCGAAAATGTCACCAGTGGCTGTCTTCTTCCCCTCTGGGGCCTGCCGTGGCAGCCGGGCGACTCCTTGCTGATCGGAGATGGCGAGCATCCCGGCGTCGTGGCGGGTCTGCAGGAGCTGGCCCGGCGCCACGACCTCCGCCTGACCAGCCTGCCGGTGCAGGCTCTCCGCGGTGACGAGGCCGCCACCACCACCGCCGTGCTCGCGGCCCTGGAGCAGGCCCTCACCCCCCAGACCCGGCTTGTGGTGCTCTCCCACCTGCTCTGGAACAGCGGCCAGCTGATGCCGATTGCCGCCGTGGCGGAACGTCTGGGGGCCCATCCCCGCCATCCTTGGCTGCTGGTGGATGCGGCCCAGTCCTTTGGCAGCGTGCCGCTGGGGGCGGCGGCGGCCGTCGCCGATCTCTATGCCTGCACCGGCCACAAATGGTGTTGCGGTCCCGAGGGGCTTGGGGTGGTGGCCCTCTCCGAACGGGTGTTGGCGGAGGCCCGGCCCACCCTGGTCGGTTGGCGCAGCCTCGCCGACGAGAACAGTGGCCAGGCCTCCTTCCATCGCGATGGGCGCCGCTTCGAGGTGGCCACCTCCTGCACGCCCCTGTTCGCCGGTCTCGATCGCTCCCTGGCACTGCTCGAAGCGGAGGGGAGTGCCGAGCAGCGGCTGGAGCGCCTCCGCAGCTGCAGCGGAGCGCTTTGGGAGGGACTGGGCCGGATCCCTGGCGTGCGGCCGTTGCTGGAGGTGCCCCCGCCCGCCGGACTGGTGAGCTTCACGGTTGCGGGGCAGGCCCCCGAGGCCCTGGTACGGCGGCTCGGGGAGCGGGCCATCTGGCTGCGCAGCCTGCCGGAACCCTCCTGCCTGCGCGCCTGCACCCACATCACCACCACCGCTGAGGAGGTGGAGCGGTTGCTGAGCGAGCTGCAGCAGGCCTGAGCGTTGGATCGACCCGGCCCCGGCCGCGGTTCCAGCCGCTCCGACTGGATCAGGCGATGGGACGCAGCCAAGAAAAAAGGGGGGCTCAGGGCCCCCCACACGATCGAATCCCCCATCGGCCTCAACGGCCAACGGTGTCGGACTCAGCCGATCGCATCGGAATCGAGGAAGTTGCGATACACCCAGCCGGCCAGCAGCGCACCCGCGATCGGGGCCAGCCAGAATAGCCAGAGCTGACCAACCGCATCACCACCGGCCCAGAGGGCAACGCCGGTGCTGCGGGCGGGGTTCACCGAGGTGTTGGTGACGGGGATGCTGATCAGGTGGATCAGCACCAGGGACAGGCCGATCGGCAGGCCGGCGAAACCGCTCGGGGCCAGACGGTCGGTGCTGCCCAGGATCACCAGCAGGAAGATGAAGGTGAGCACCAGCTCGATCAGCACGGCTGAGCCAAAGCCGTAACCGCCGGGGGAGTGGGCGCCCCAGCCGTTGGTGGCCAGGGGGTTGCTGCCGCTGAGGGCAAAGCCACCCTCGCGGCCGCTGGCGATCCCCCAGATCAGGCCGCCGGCGGTCAGGGCGCCGAGAACCTGGGCAATGATGTACTGAAGAACCTGGGAGCCGGGGAATTTACCGGCAGACCAGAGGCCGAAGGTAACGGCTGGATTGATGTGACAGCCAGAGATGTGGCCGATGGCATAGGCCGCGGTCAGCAGGGTCAGGCCGAAGGCGATCGAAACACCGAGAAAGCCCAGACCCAGAGGGTTGGCAGCAGGGTTGTCATAGGGGAAGACGGCGGCCAGCACAGCGCTGCCGCAGCCACCGAGAACGAGCCAGAAGGTGCCGATGAACTCGGCCAGAAACTTCTTGGCAATGGGAACTCCGAGAGCCATGCAGTTGGAGGGGGAGGTGGAAACAACCAGTCGCATGATGACCGCCGGTCGCTGCAGCGGCAATGCCCTGTTACGCAAGCTGTCAAAGAATGCGCCATCAATGGGTCCGCTGCGATTCTCCCTGCCGCAGCCCTGGGCGCCGGAAGCCGGGCGCTCTGGCTGCAGCAATCCCCTGCCGTGGCGCGGATTTCGCCTGCAAGACCCGGGCTCCAGAGTGGCCGGCCACGCTGCAAGCAATGCTCGCAGAAACGAAGAGATCCCGAAGATTCAAGGCGCCCAATCCCGAACTGCATACCTTGCGCAAAGCGGGGCATCAGCTCCGCCCGGCCCCGCTCAGGGGTTGGGTCGGTGCTGCTACACCCCCCACGCCACCCCTGTGGCGAGACCTTGGATTGGCTCAGGGGTCCTTCTCCCATCCTTTCACCAGCCCGATCTTCAGGAGTTTTTTCGCAATGGTTTCCACCCAACGTCCCCTGCGGTACGCCCTGCTGGTGTCCGCCGCCTCGCTCGGCCTGTTCGCCGCTGCTCCCGTCTTCGCCGTCAGCACCGAGGAAGCGATCCGCACCGCTACTGCCGCCTGCCTCGACAGCGCTGGCAAGCAGGGCTGGCGCACCGATCTGGCCAAGGTGATCTCCAGCCGCTCGATCAACGCCGACAAGGTCGAGGTGGTGTTCGATCTCACCCGCGACGGCACCAACACCGCCCGTCTCACCTGCCCCTACAGCCTCAGTCAGGGCGTGGCTGCGGATTTTGGCAAGGCTGCTTCCAGCACCGCTGTTGACACCTCCTCCACGGCAGCCGTTGAGACCGCACCGGCCCCCGCTGCCGAGACCGGCACCCCCGTCAATCCCGGTCGTGCCTGGTGGCTTCTGCTCCCCCTCGGCCTCGGCCTGCTGTCCTGGGCCGCCCTGCGCGGCGCGGGTGATGGGGTTCGGGACGGTGTGGCGGCCTATGGCGACGGCACAGGTGTGGTGACCACCGGCACCACCACCTCCCGCAACATCTACGTGGAAGCCCACGCCCATGATGGCGAGCTGGAGGTGCGTGACCGTGCCGACATTGGCTCCTCCATCCTGCGTCGGGTGCGCAACGGCGAGCGCATCGCCCTGACCGGCCATCGCATCCACGACTGGCTGGAAGTGGCCAGCGGCGGCTGGGTGCGCGATATCGACGTGCGCTACGACCGCAGCACCGTGCGCTTCAGCTGACACCCTGCCGGCTTGAGCCGGGGCACGGGTTCTGGGCCTGCCAGCCCCCCGTCATGGGGGGCTTTTTGATGGATGCCCGCCCGATCCGGGGGCAAGGCGGGCCGGCGCCATGACACCGATCCGAATCGTGCCCGATCCGAGTCAGAGCCGATCAGACCGGCACAGGCCTGGCGCGCAGCGCCATCTCCGCCTGCTCACGGTCATCGAAGTGGATCTTCTCGGTGCCGAGGATCTGGTAATCCTCGTGGCCCTTGCCGGCGATCAGCACCAAGTCCTCCGGTCCCGCTGCGGCGATGGCCATGGCGATCGCCATGGCCCGGTCCCCCTCCACCTGCAGCGCGCTGTCCGCCGGGATGCCGGCTACGACGTCGGCAAGGATCCGCTCGGGGTCTTCGGTGCGGGGGTTGTCGGAGGTGACCACCACCGCATCGGCGAGCCTGGCCGCGATCGCCCCCATCAACGGCCGCTTGCTGCGGTCGCGGTCGCCGCCGCAGCCGAACACGCAGATCAGCCGGCCGGTGCAGAAGGGGCGGCAGGCAAGCAGGGCGTTCTCCAGGCCATCGGGGGTGTGGGCGTAGTCCACCAGAACCGCCGGGTCGGCGCTGGCCTCGCCGCGCCGCACCCGTTCCATCCGTCCCGGCACCCCTCGGAAGCTCGCCAGGGCCGCCAGCAGTTGGGGCAGAGGCAGGTCCTGCTGGAGCAGCACCCCCACCGCCTCCAGCAGATTCATCAGATTGAAGCGGCCGACCAGGGGGGAGCGGAAGCTGCCGCGGCCCACCGGGCTGATCAGGGTGCCGGCCACGCCGGCTGCGCCCATGGTCAGGTCGTCGATGCGCAACTCCACGTCGCTGCTCTCGAGGCTGGCCCGCCAGCAGCGACGGCCCTGGCTCAGCAGCCGCTCGGCCAGCTGCCGCCCCCAGGGGTCATCCACATTGACCACCGCCCCTCCGGCTTCGGCGAACAGGGGCTCGGCGAACAGCTGAGCCTTGGCCTCGAAATAGGCCTCCATGGAGGGGTGGTAGTCGAGGTGGTCCTGGGTGAGGTTGGTGAACACCACCCCGGCGAAGCGGCAGCCCGCCACCCTCTGCTGGTCGAGGGAGTGGGAGCTCACCTCCATCGCCGCGAAGCGGGCGCCTGCCTCCACCGCCTGGGCCAGCTGGGGTTGGAGCACGTCGGCGAAGGCCGTGGTGTGCTGGGCGGTGACGCTGTGGCCAGGCCAGCGGTTGACCAGGGTGCCGAACAGGGCGGTGGGCTGTTCCAGGGCCTGGGCCAGATGCTCGATCAGGTGGGTGGTGGTGGTCTTGCCGTTGGTGCCGGTCACCCCCAGCAGGGCCAGGCGCTGGCTGGGGTGCTGCCAGAAGCTGGCGGCCAGCTCGCCGGCCAGGGCCGCCACCGGCTCCGGCACCACCAGCACCCGGTCTCCGGCCGTCGGCGGCTGGCTGGCAGCCGCCTGGGGACCGATCAGGGCCGCCGCAGCCCCTGCCGCCAGCACCTCGGGCCAGTAACGGCCACCATCCACCGTGGTGCCGGGCAACCCGACGAACAGGGTGCCGGGGCCGACCCGGCGGGAATCGCAGCTGATGCCGCTCACCTCCCCATCAGCGAAGCCTTCGGGCACCGTGAGGCCCATCTGGTGGAGCAAGGGCAGCAGATGCTGGGTCATGGGGGGCCGGCGGCATCGAATCCGCTGCGTTGTCTAAACCGCTGATCCAGGGCCCCGGGTGATGAGGCTGCCGCTCCCCCAACCGCCCCGTTGGACTCCAGCCAGCGCGCCAGCCGCTCTCCAGCCAGCCGTGGTGGCACGGGGGGCAGATCCTGCCAGCCGCCGCCGCCTGTGGGTCGGGCCAGCACCGGCACCCTCAGCCCGTAGCGAGCCTGCAGCTCAGGGTCGCCATCCACATCCAGCAGCGCGATCTGCGGCGGCGGCACGAGGGCTTCGAGCCGCTCCCGCAGGCCCTCACAGAGGCAGCACCCTTGGCGGCTGTAAAGCCGCAGCGGCTCGGACGAGGAAGGAAGGGGCAAGGCGGATCGAGGCAGCAGGGGCAGGGACGGCAGATTGCTGTCTTAGGCAGGGAAACCACGCAACAACGGGTCGTCTGGGGCGGTGGGGCTAGCCCGGGCGGGGCTTCAGTCGGGCACTGGGTCGCAGCCGCAGGGGGTGAAGGGGTGACAGCGGCTCAGCCGCCGCATGGTCAACCAGCCGCCGCGCCACGGGCCGTGGCGGCCGATCGCCTCGAGTCCGTAGCTGCTGCAGCTGGGGATGAACCGGCAGCGGGGGCCCAGCAATGGTGAAAACCAGCGCCTGTAGAAGCCGATCAGGCCCATCAGGAGGGCCGCCAGGCCGTTGTTTAAGATCGCAAGTTGGCGCCGCATGGCCCAGGGCTGCTGCGGAAGTTCCTTCCAGCATGACGCCCCGCGGCCGGCGCCGGCCGGCAGTGCCGGTCATCCCGTCCCCTGAATCGAGTCCCACATGTCCCGCTACCGCGGCCCTCGCCTGAGGATCACGCGGCGCTTGGGAGACCTCCCCGGTCTCACCCGTAAGGCCGCCAAGCGGTCTTATCCCCCCGGTCAGCACGGCCAGGCCCGTCGCAAGCGCTCCGAATACGCGATCCGTCTCGAAGAGAAACAAAAGCTCCGTTTCAACTACGGCATTTCCGAACGTCAGCTGGTCCGCTACGTCAAGAAAGCGCGTGCCCAGGAAGGTTCCACCGGAACCAACCTGCTCAAGCTGCTGGAGAACCGGCTCGACAACGTCTGCTTCCGCCTCGGTTTCGGCCCCACCGTTCCCGGCGCCCGCCAGCTGGTGAACCACGGCCATGTCACGGTCAACGGCCGGGTGGTCGACATCCCCAGCTACCAATGCAAGGCCGGTGATGTGGTCGCCATTCGCGAGCGCAAGGCATCCAAGAAGCTTGCCGAGGGCAACCTCGCCTTCCCTGGCCTGTCCAACATCCCCCCCCACCTGGAATTCGACAAGGCCAAGATGACCGCCAAGGTCACTGGCCGAATCGAGCGTGAATGGGTGGCGCTGGAGATCAACGAACTGCTGGTGGTCGAGTTCTACAGCCGCAAGGTTTGACCCCGGCTGGCTGCAGGGCACCTGCCTCCGCCCAACAGGGGCCCGGACCCCACCCCTGCCCCCGCCCAGGCGGGGGCTTTTTGCTGGGAGCAGGCTGCCCAGAGTCAAGGCCAGGCCGCGGCCTGAGGGTTCACAGGGCGCTTGCCAGCAGGTAGGCCACCAGGTTGAAGAAGGGTCGACCCTTGTGGTCACGGTGCGCTGAACCAGCAGGAGATCGATCCTTCTGGACTGCTCCTGAATGGCCTGAAACCCAGCCGGTCGGCTGGTACCAGCCCAGCCGCGGAGCCCGAAGCTGAAAGCGGCTCGCCCCCAGCCGCTTCCCCTCACCCCCCGATCAGGCTCTCCAGGGCGGCGGTCACATCGGCCTGGCGCATCAAGGCCTCGCCCACCAGCACCGCATCCGCGCCGGCGCCCTGCACCCGGTCGAGATCGTCGCGCGTGAACAGGCCCGATTCGCTGACCAGCAGGGCACCCCGTTCGCGGATCCTGGCGCCGTAACGCGCCGTGAGCCGTTCGGTGGTGGCCAGGTCGGTGTGGAAGCTGGCCAGATCGCGGTTGTTGATCCCGATCAGCGGCACGCCCTCCAGGGCCAGCACCCGCTCCAGTTCCGCCTCGTTGTGCACCTCCACCAACACCGCCAACCCCAGACTGCGGGCCACCTTGAGCAGGTAGGCAAAATCCACGTCGGTGAGGATGGCGGCGATCAGCAGGGCCGCGTCGGCGCCGGCGGCCCGAGCCTGGTAAAGCTGATAGGGGGTAAGGATGAAATCCTTGCAGAGCAGCGGCAATTCCACCGCTTCCCGCACCGCCACCAGCACATCGAAGCCGCCCTGGAAGAACTGGCGATCGGTGAGCACCGACAGACAGCTGGCGCCGCCTGCGGCGTAGCCACGGGCGATCGCCACCGGGTCGAAATCCTCGCGAATCACCCCCTTGCTGGGGCTGGCCTTTTTGATCTCCGCAATCACCGCTGGTTTGCGGCAGCTGGCCCGCAGGGCGGCCACGAAATCGCGGGTCGGCGGCAGCTCGCTCACCTGGCGCTTGAGCTGCTCCAGGCTCAACCGCTCCCGGGAGGCTGTCACCTCACGGTCCTTCTCCCAGACGATCTTCTCGAGGATGTTGCGCGGCTCACCCTCCGCATGGGGAACGGCATATTCGAGATGGGCCACCTTCACCTTTGGGTTGGGCGGCCGGCGACGGATCTCCATGGGGGTCAGGGGGGGAGGTGGGGCGCGGGTGGATCAGGGGGCGACGGCCAGGGCGGCCTGCTTGTAGGCCACCTCCACCACTTCGCTGAGGGTGGGGTGGGTGTGCACCTCGCTGGCCAGTTGCACCACCCCCTGGCGGCGGGCCACGGCGTTGGCGATCTCCTGGATCAGGTCGGCCGCGTGCAGGCCATAGATGTGGGCGCCGAGCACCTCACCGCTGGATTTGTTGAACAGCAGCTTCATCAGCCCGTCGCTCTCCAGCTCGGCCAGGGCCTTGGAATTGGCCTTGAAGTAGCTGCGCACCACCCCCAGTTCAAAGCCTTCGGCCGCCGCCAGGGCTTTGGCATCGGCTTCGCTCAGTCCAACAGAGCTGATCTCGGGGTGGGTGAAGGTGGCGGCGGGGATCGAGCGGTAGTCGATCGTGCGGGGGTGGCCGAGGATGTTCTCGACCGCCACGGTGCCCTGGGCGGCGGCGGTGTGGGCCAGCATCATCTTGCCGGTTACATCGCCCACGGCCCAGAGGTGGGGGATCGGGGCCGCGCCGGGCTCATGGCTGGCCAGCACCCGCAGGGCGTCGTCCACCGGGATGAAGCCGCGGTTGGTCACCACCCCCACCGAGGCTAGATTCAGATCCTTGCTCACCGGCACCCGGCCGGTGGCCACCAGCACCGCATCCACCTCCAGAGTCTCCACAGGCTCTCGGGTCTTCATGTCGACCAGTTCGATCTGCACCGGGCAACCGGGTTTGATCGATTGCGCCAGCACACCTGCGCGGGCGTCGATGTCGCGGCTGTCGATCAGGTGGCGGGCGGCGATCTTGGCGATATCGGGATCGAAGGTGGGCATCACCCGATCGAGGGCCTCGATCATCGTGACCTCACAGCCCAGGGCGGTGTAGACATCGGCGAATTCCAGGCCGATGTAGCCGCTGCCCACGATCGCGATCCAGCGCGGCAGCCACTCCAGATCCACCGCCTCGTCGCTGGTGAACACGGTGCGGCCGTCGGTTTCGATGCCGGGCGGCACGAACGGATCCGAACCCGTGGCGATGATCACGTCGCGGGCCCGGTAGGGGCGCTCCACGCCGCCGCCGCTTTCCCGCACCACCACCCGCTGAGGCCCGTCGAGCCGGCCTTTGCCGCGCAGGATCGTGGCGCCGGAGCGCTCGAGGGTTCGGGTCAGGTTGGTGCGGATCGTCTCCACCAGTTGGCGGGCGTGGTCGGCGATCTTCTGGCGCTCGAAGCGCACCGGTGCTGCGTGGATGCCGAAGCCGGCCAGGTGCTCGGCGTCGGCCAGCTCCCGCACCCGGCCGCTGGCGGCCAGCAGGGCCTTCGATGGCACGCAGCCCCGGTTGACGCAGGTGCCGCCCATGTCACGGCTTTCGACGATCGCCACCTTCAGGCCATGCTCGGCGGCGTGTTTGGCGGCATCGAAGCCCCCGTAGCCGGCCCCGATCACGATCACATCAAAATCAAAGTCCAACGCCCCGCCGCTGCCGGCGGCGTCGGGCTGGAGCGATCCGAGGGGGGAGGGGCTGGCGAAGGGATCGGCGCTCACCGGACGTCGGGCACGGGACTGTCCATTCTCCCCTGCCGCGGCCCGCCCGCCAGTGCGCAGCTGGTGTGCGGCGACCCGCTCACGCTCAGCCCCCTGCCGGGCCGCCCCGGTCGGCCCGATCGCGCCCAGCCCCAGCGGAGCCCGGGTCAGCCCCATTGGCCTGGCGCCAGCGTTCGAGCAGCAGTGGGGCCGCCGCCACCGCCACATTCAGCGATTCCACGGCCGGGCTGTGGGGGATGGTCAGCAGGGTGTCGAGGTGGGGACGCAGGGCCGGATCGATGCCGGCCCCTTCGTTGCCGAGCAGCAGCAGGGTCGGCTGGCGCCAGTCGTGGCACCAGTAGGGGCTCGGATCGGGCCAGGCGGGGCCTGGAAGCACGGCCGCCACCACCTGAACCCCCCGCCGCCGCACGGCCTCCAGCCGGCCCGCCAGATCGCCGGACCCCATTCTTTCGATTGGCAGAGCCAGTGCGGCGCCGCTGGAGGCGCGCAGGGCCTTGGGCTGGTGCGGATCGGCCCCCTCCGCCAGCCACACCTCCTCAATTCCGCCCGCCAGGGCGGTTCGCAGCAGGGTGCCCAGGTTGCCGGGATCCTGGATACGGTCGAGGGCGAGTAGAAACAACGCCCCCCCGGCCGGGGGCTGGGGGCTGGGGGTCGGCAGCACCGCCAGCACCCCATCGGGGCTGCGGGTGGACGCCGCCGCTTCCAGAACTGTGGACTCGGCCTGGCGCACACTGGTGCTCGCCGGCAGCGCGGCGAGCAGGGTCCCATGGCGCCGCACCCAGGCCGGCGTCGCCAGCAGCAGCTCCGGGACCAGGCCCAGGACCAGGGCCTCCTGGAGCAGATGGGTGCCCTCGAGCAGCAGGCAACCACTCTCCCGACGCTGGCGGGAATCCTGGAGTTGGCGCAGCCGGCCGACCAGGGGATTGCGGCGGCTGCTGATCAGCTCGACAGCAACATCGCTGGGCGGGTCGTCAGAAGCTGCGGTGGCTGCGCACATGCATGTTGTCGTTCACCTGCAGATCAGAACCCTGGAGATCGAGACCTTTGACCGCGGCCACCTCGCCGTGGATGCCCTCCGCGCCCAGGTTCTGGATGAGACGGGTGAGCACCTCGTCTTCGACCTTGGTCAGATCAAAGCCATCGGGGGTGAGGCTTTCGAGAAACTTACCGACCTTGGCGGCGACGACCTCAGAGGCGTTGCTGATCTTGAGAACAATCATGATAGAAAAAGTGCGGATGGGGAGACTTGAACTCCCACGACATTGCTGCCACTAGTACCTGAAACTAGCGCGTCTACCAATTCCGCCACATCCGCGGGCGATGCTTCGGCGATGCCCGCCTCAGCTCCGTCAGCTTACGCCATGGCGGGGATGTTGTCCCCTTGGCCCCCACCCCTGTCCGTCGGGGCGCAAGCGCTTCAAGACAGTTCGGTCTGCGGCCCTGTAGACGCTTTTCCGAAAAGTTGTCAAGATGCGCTCGCGTTTCATGACAGGCACGGCGCCCATGAGCACCACCGCGTCCACAGCCGAGTTCCGGCAGCCAGCCGTCGCCGACGACACCGACGGCGCCGGTGCTGACGTGAGACGCGACCTCCGTCTTGAAATCACCGGCGGCCAGACCCTGGCCGGTGAGCTTCGGGTGAGTGGTGCCAAGAATTCAGCCCTGGTGCTGATGGCCGCCAGCCTGCTCAGCCGCGACACCCTGCGGTTGCGCAATGTGCCCCCCCTCACCGACATCACCGCCATGGGGGAGATCCTGGCGGCCCTCGGCGTGCGGGTGACCCGCAACGGCGAGACCCTCGACCTGGATGGGGAGACGATCACCCAGGCGGCTCCCCCCTATGAACTGGTCAACACCCTGCGGGCCAGCTTCTTCTGCATCGGACCCCTCCTGGCCCGGATGGGCACCGCCCAGGTTCCCCTTCCCGGTGGTTGCCAGATCGGCAGCCGACCGGTGGTGGAGCACGTCAAGGGGCTCAAGGCCCTCGGGGCCACCGTCACGATCGAGCACGGCGTGGTCACCGCCACCCTTGCCGGCCGCGCCAAGCGACTGACCGGCGGCCACATTCACCTTGACTGCCCCAGCGTCGGTGCCACTGAAACTCTGATGATGGCCGCGGCCCTGGCCGACGGCGAGACGGTGATCGACAACGCCGCCCTCGAGCCTGAGGTGGTGGATCTGGCCAACCTCCTCACGGCCATGGGAGCCCGCATCCAGGGGGCTGGCACCCCCACGATCGTGATCGCCGGTGTCGATCGCCTCCACGGCGCCGACTACGCGGTGATCCCCGATCGCATCGAGGCCGGCACCCTCTTGTTGGCCGCTGCCATCACCCGCTCCACCCTGCGGGTCGGGCCGATCATTCCCGAGCACCTCGGGGCTGTGCTCACCAAGCTGGAGGACGCAGGTTGCCGTCTGCGCAACGATGGCGGGGTGATTGAGATCAGCGCTAACGAGATCCGCGCCCTCGATCTGCGCACCATGCCCTTCCCGGGCTTCCCCACCGACCTGCAGGCCCCCTTCATGAGCCTGCTGGCCACTGCCACCGGCACCAGCCTGGTGGTCGAGACGATCTTCGAAAACCGTCTGCAGCACGTCGCTGAGCTGCAGCGCATGGGGGCCTCGATTCGCCTCCAGGGCAATACCGCCTGCATCGAGGGTGTGCCCCGCCTCAGCGGCGCCCCGGTCCACGGCACCGATCTGCGGGCCTCCGCTGCCATGGTGCTGGCTGGTCTGGCCGCCGAGGGCATCACCCTGGTGCGCGGCCTTGAATTCCTCGACCGCGGCTACGCCGGTCTTGAGCACAAGCTCACCGCCGTCGGCGCCCGCATTCGCAGACTCAGCGATCCCCTCTGAGGCTCGCCCCTTAAAGTCTGCTTGTGGGAGCGTGCCGGAATTGGTAGACGGACTCGACTCAAAATCGAGCGCCTTCGGGCATGTGGGTTCGAGTCCCACCGCTCCCATCGACCGCGATGCTCCAGCCATGCTCAGCGCTCCACCCCTCCAGTCCCCGGTTCTGCCGCCCCTGGAGAGCGCTTCGGCTGTGATGGACACCTATGCCCGCTTCCCCCTCAGCCTGGTGCGGGGGAAGGGGGTCTGGGTGTGGGACAGCGAGGGGAGGCGCTATCTCGACGGTGTGGCGGGCATCGCCGTCTGCACCCTCGGGCACAGCGATCCGGTGCTGCGCCGCAACCTCTGCCACCAGCTGGGCACCCTCCAACACGTTTCCAACCTGTATCGCATCCCCGAGCAGGAGGCCCTGGCCCGGGCGATCACCAGCCGCAGCTGTGCCGATCGGGTGTTCTTCTGCAACTCCGGTGCCGAGGCCAACGAGGCCGCCATCAAGCTGGCCCGCAAGCATGGCCACCTGGTGCGAGGCATTGAGCGACCCCTGATCCTCACCGCTGAGGCCAGCTTCCACGGCCGCACCCTGGCGGCGGTCACCGCCACCGGCCAGCCTCGCTACCACGCCGGCTTTGAGCCGATGGTGGAGGGCTTCCGCTATTTCCCTTACAACGACATCGCCGCCTTCGAGGCTCTGCTGGCCGAGTGCGAGGCGGAGGGGCCGCGGGTGGCGGCGGTCCTCCTAGAGCCGCTGCAGGGCGAGGGGGGGGTGAACCCCGGCGATCCGGCCTTCTTTCGGCGGCTGCGCCAGCTCTGCGATGACCGCCAGATCCTGCTGATTCTTGATGAGGTTCAGGTCGGTGTCGGTCGCAGCGGCCGCTGGTGGGGCCATGAGCGGCTGGGCATCGAGCCCGATGCCTTCACCCTCGCCAAGGGCCTCGGCGGAGGGATCCCGATCGGAGCCCTCGCCGTGAAGGCCAGCGCCGATCATCTGCGGCCCGGTGATCACGCCAGCACCTTCGGCGGCAATCCCTTCGCCTGCCGTGCCGGCCTCACGGTGATTCAGGAGATCGAGCGGCGGCAGCTCCTCGACCATGTGAATGCCATGGCGGAGCTGCTTCAGGAGCTGCTGACCTCCCTGGTGGAGCGCCACCCCCAACTGCTCGAGGGCAGCCGGGGCTGGGGGCTGCTCCAGGGTCTGGTGCTGCGCGAGGGAGCCCCCAGCGCTCCCGACCTGGTCAAGGCCGCCCTGCAGGAGAAGCTGTTGCTGGTGCCGGCCGGGGCGCGGGTGGTGCGGTTCGTGCCGCCTCTGGTGATCCGCCCGAAACACCTGCGCAAGGCCGTCAAGCGGCTGGAGCGGGCCCTGGAGCGCCTGGCCTGAGCGATGCCGTGACCAGCCCCCCGCCGGCTGCTGGGGCGCTGCCCGCCCCGGTCGATCTGAGCGACCTGCTCGAACCCTTCGCCAGCCGCGGCGTCGATCTCGGTCTGGATCGGCTGCGCGAAGCCCTGGCGGAGGGCGGCCACCCCGAACGCCGCTTCGCTGCGGTGCAGGTGGCCGGCACCAATGGCAAGGGATCGATCACCACCTTCCTCGAGGCGATCCTCACAGCCGCCGGACTCCGTTGCGGCGCCTATCGCTCCCCCCATCTGGTCAGTTGGTGCGAGCGAATCAGCCTGGCCGGCCATTGGATCGATCCCGCCACCCTCCGCCAGGATCTGCAGCGCTGGCGCTCGATCGGCGAACTCCACCGGCTCACCCCCTTCGAGCTGCTCACCGCCGCCGCCTTCGACCGCTTCGCCGCTGCCGACCTCGACATCACCGTGCTGGAGGTGGGCCTGGGGGGGCGCCTCGATGCCACCACCGCCCATCCCCACCGCCCGGTGCTGGGGTTCGGCGCCATCGGCCTCGACCACCGCGAGCACCTGGGGCCGGACCTGGCCGCCATCGCTGGTGAGAAAGCCGGCGCCCTGGCGGCCGGCATGGTGGCGGTCAGCGCCGCCCAGCCCCCCGAGGTCACCGCGGTGCTGGAGGCCGCCGCCCGTCGCGTCGGCGCCGACCTGCGCTGGGTCGAACCCCTGGCGGATCCGGAGGCGGGCGGACCGGACCTGGGGTTGGCGGGTGCCTTCCAGCGTGCCAATGCCGCTGTGGCCGTTGGGATGGCCCGGGCCCTGGCGGAGCGGGCCTGGCCCCGCCCCGACCGACCCCTCGATGTTGCGGCGATCCGTGCCGGCCTGGCCGCCGCCCGCTGGCCCGGACGGCTGGAGCCGCGCCACTACGGGGGGCAGCCCCTGCTCCTCGATGGCGCCCACAATCCCCCCGCCGCCGCGGTGCTGCGCCGTGAACTCCATGCCCTCGCCCCCGGGCCGCGCCGTTGGCTGCTCGGCATCCAGCGCCACAAGGAGGGGGGCGTGATCCTGGAGCAGTTGCTGGCTCCTGGGGACAGGGCGCTGGTGGTGCCGATCGCCGGGCATCGCTGCTGGAGCTGCGATGAGCTGGCGCTGGTCCAGCCGGCCCTGGCGTCCCAGCTGGAGGCGGTGGCCGATGTGCCCACCGGGTTGGATCGGCTGATGGAGGAGCCGAGCGGGATCGCCGAGTCCGGTAACGCTGCGCCGGCCTGCCCGGTGGTGGCCGGTTCGCTGTACCTGCTGGGGCTGGTGATCCCCTGGCTGGATCGGTTGCCCGAACCCGGGGGGGGATGACGCGGCTGTCTGTCGTCGCCAGGTTGAGGGGGTCCCTGATGCAGCCACTCCATGGCTCTTGAACTCAGCTCCGCCGAGCGCAACACCCTGATGGGCGGCCCTCTGGCCGCCGCCATGGCCGTGATGGCCGTGGACATGGGGATCTTCTCCAGCGCCCAGGAGGCGATCGCCCTGGGCCGGCAGCTGGCCGGCGCCGCCGAGCGCTATGCCAGCAATCCGCTGATCGCCGGGCTGTTCGATCCCGAGGCGCTCAAGCAGGGCATCCAACCCCAGAAACTCGAGGTGACCCCCGAGGAGGTCCGTGACGGCAAGCTGCTGGACCGTGCCCTTGAGCAGATCGATGGCGCCGTCGCCCTGGCCCGCACCAAGGCCGATGACGCCAGCGTCAAGCAGTATTGCCAGCTGATCGTCGAGGGCTGCGAAGCGGTGGCCGAGGCCGCCGGCGCCGGCCTGTTCGGCTCGGGTGAGAAGGTGAGCGCAGCCGAGAAGGCCGCCCTTGAGCGTCTGCGCCAGCACCTGGGGGTTGCGGCGACCACGGTCTGAGTTCACCCTGCGCCAGGATCAAGGCCATGATTGACCGTCCGATCCTGGCCGCCCCAGGACCCGCTCCCACCGCCGTTTCCAGTCCCAGCTCCGCCGCCGATGCTGCGCCGCTGCTCTGGGGACGGCGGTCCCTGCCAGGGGCCTGGCGTCCATCGGCCCTGCTGGGCCTGGCCCTGGCCCTGGTGCTCTCCCTGGCGGCATGGCTGGGGGGCGCTGTGGCGCCTGTGGCCGCTGACTTCCAAGGGGTCGATTACACCCTCACCAACCAGAACGGTCAGGACTTCAGCGGCCAGAACCTGGCCCAGACCTCCTTCGCTGGGGCCCAGGGCCGCGATGCCCTCTTTGCCGGTGCCGACCTGCATGGGGCGATCTTCACCCAGGGCGCCTTCCCAAAGGCCGATTTCCGAGGCGCTGACCTCAGCGATGCCCTGATGGACAAGGTCGACTTTGCCGGTGCCGACTTCACGGATGCCGTGCTGACCGGGGTGATCGCCACCGGCAGCAACTTCACGGGGGCCCGGGTCACCGGTGCCGACTTCAGCGACGCGCTGATCGATCGGGTCGACCAGCGCGCCCTCTGCCGAGAGGCAAGCGGCACCAACCCTCGCACCGGTGTGGACACCCGCCTCAGCCTTGGCTGCGGCTGAAGGTCATCCAGGCGTCGCTGGCGGGGCTGATCCCGGGGCTCCTCAGCGCTCGCTCCAGCCGCGCAGCTTGCCGGGGTTGAGCAGGCCTGAAGGGTCGTAGCTGACCTTGGCTGCGACCTGGTCCGCATCCACCACCCCCAGGCCCCCCTCCTCCACCGTGAGCGCATGGGGGTCGAAGATCACGGCCCCCCGCTCCTGGCAGAAGGTCATCAGCGCCTCGAGGTCGTCGGCGCTGCTCAGCTGCACTAGGGGCAGGCCAGCCAGCCTGGTGCAGCCCCCCTGGCGCACCGCCTCCAAGTGCCAGTGCACCCGTTCCCCCCAGCGCTCGGATACGGCTGCGATCAGGGCTCCCTCCGGTTCGGGCAGCAGCATCTGCAGGTAGGTCCAGTCCTGATGGCGGGACCGCCAATGGAGGGTGGTGTGGTTCCAGCAGAGCTCCCGCAGCGATACCCCGCCGCTCTCCCCCTGGGGCACGCTCCAGCGCAGGCTGCCGCCGCTCTCCGCCAGCCCATCGGCCAGGGGCGCCAGGGCATCGGGGGCGGCCAGCAACAGCAGGCGGTGTTCGCCGGGCTCCGGCGGCGGGCAACCCTGGGGCCAGGGCAGGGCCGCAGCCACGGCCGCCTCCAGCAGGCAGAGGGCATCGAGCTGCAGGGCCGTGCCAGGGAGCTGCTGGGCCGCCCCCAGGGCCGCAGACCAGTCGTTCCAGCCGATCACCAGCTGCTGCCACGGCACCGCGGCGGTGGTGGCCAGGGTGAGGGCGGTGAGGATGCCATTGCAGCCATAGGCATGGTTGAGGGCCTGGGCCTGCCGCCCCTCCAGCCGCAGCCGCCGCGGCTCCGCCTCCAAGGTCACCACCTCCAGGCCGAGCAGGTTGCCGGGGTCGCGCAGGAAGCCCCAGCGCAGGGAGCCGATTCCCCCCGAACCGCCGGCGATGAACCCCCCCAGGGTGGCGGTCCGCCAGGTGCTGGGTACCAGCCGCAGAGCCCGGCCGTGGGGCGCCAGGGCCGTGTCGAGGGCGGCGAGGCGGCAGCCCGCCTCCGCTTCCACCACGCCGCTGCGCGGATCGATATGGCGCACCGCCTGTAGTCCGCTGAGATCGAGCACGACGCCGCCGGCCAGGGGCACGCACTGGCCATAGTTGCCCGTGCCAGCGCCGCGCAGCGTCAGCGGCACTCCTTCGCGGAAGCAGGCGGCCGCCACCGCCATCACCTGCTCCACGCTGCTGGCGAGCACCGCCAGCTGGGCCTGCCGATCGGCGAGCAAGGGGGTGAGGACCGGCGAATAGTCGTGGAAGTCGCGGGAGAGCCTGGCCAGCTCGGGCCCCTGACGCAGCAGCGTCACCCCGGAGCCGCCGCGGTCCAGGGCCATGGCCACGGCCTCCACCGCCTGCGGAGACGGCGGGGCTGGCAGGGGGGGCAGGTCTCGGGCGGCCATGGGGGCTGCAGGCAGGACCCTCAGGATCGCAACCCCGGTTCCGCCCCGGCTTTGCCACGGGGACCGGCGCAGGCCCTCGCCAAGGATCAGGGCGCTTCGGATCCCAGGCTCGCCAGCGCAGTGTGCGGCCCAGCGCTGGCGTCCGCAGGGGGTGGCGGCAGCCAGCGCCCCGCCCGCAGCACCCGGCGCCGCGGTGTTCGCGCCAGCAGCTCTCCCCAGCTGGTGCAGCTCAGCACCACCAGGTCGGCCGGTGAACCCACCCGCAGCACCCCGTCCCAGGCCAGATCGAGCAGGCGGGAGGCGCCGCTGCAGAACGGCGCCAGCCCCCGCCGCTGCCAGGGCCGCTGCTGGCTGAGCAGGGGGGCGAGCCGCAGCAGCTCCAGTGGATCGAAATCCCCCCCCGGATACCAGGGATCGCGCACGTTGTCGCTGGCCACCGCCACGGTTACCCCCGCCGCCTGCAGCTGCTGCAGCGGGGCCTGGGGACGGCGCCAGGGGGTGTGGCCCTCCCGTTTGCCCAGCAGCCAGAGGTTGGTGAAGGGCAGGGCCACCACCGCCACCTCCAGCGCCGCCAGCCGATCGGCCAGGCGCGCCAGGGGGCGGTCGGCCAGCAGCGCCATGCTGCTGGCATGGCTGCAGGTGATCGGCACGCTGCAGGGCTGGCGCTCCAGCAGCCCCGCCAGCTGCCGCAGCCCCAGGCCCGGCAGGCGATCGCTCTCATCGATATGCAGATCGATCCCCGCGCCGAGCCGATCGGCCAGGCGGAGCAGCGCATTCAGCTGCCCCCGGTCGTAGGAGCGACGGGCGAAGGGAGGGCCGACCACGGCGCCGAGCAGGCCGCCCGCGGCGACCACCCGCCGGGCCTGGGCCTCCCCCTCGGGGCTGGCCCAGTGGATCAGGGGCGCCATGGCCACCAGCTGCAGATCGAGGCGGTCGCTCCAGCGCTGGCGCATGGTCAGCAGCGCCTCCCAGCCGCCGGCGGCGGCGGGCCCGAGGCTGTCGACATGGCTGCGCAGGGCGCGGCAGCCGTGGCGCCAGGCCAGCTCCAGGGCCCGCTCCCCTCGCTCCAGCACCGCCTCCGGGGTGCGCAGGGCGATCTCGGCGAGGTTGGCGGCGAGGGCGCCGTCCATGGTGCCGGCGGGGTTGGGAAAGGCATCGGCGCTCCAGGCCTTATCGAGATGCACATGGGCATCGACCAGGGGGGTGAGCGCCAGCGGTGGCTGGATGGGGTCTGGGCCGGGGGTGCTGGGGTTGCGGCGGGCGGCTGTCGTCCAGGGGATCGGGGTGAGGCTTGCGTCGTCGGCTGCGCTTGCTGCAGTGGTCTCGGCGGGCCGGATCGCGCGGATCTTCCCCTCCCCGTGCTCCAGGGAGACGAGCACCAGGCCCTCCCGGTCGGCCGGCGGCAGGGGGACGGCGGGATCGATCAGACAGCGGGGGATCCGCAGGGGAGGCAGCTGGCTCATGGGCCGCTGCTGCCGATCGCCCTGTCGTCCTCCAGCTCCCGCTGAGCGGAGGAGAGCAGCACGAACCGTCCCGCCACCGCCAGGGTGAGGGTGCGGTAGCGGGGAATCCTCCAGTCAGGCAGAACCCTCTGGCCTCCCAGCTCGGTGCGGTAGAGGCTGAACAGACCGAAGTTGCGGCGCCGGGTGGCCATCAGGGCCAGCTTGCCTAGCAGGCCGCGCTGGGACTGCACCAGACCCGGGCAGTCCCGCACCACCAGCCGGGCCAGGGCAGGCAGGGCAGCGTCCTCGCAGATCTCGGTCACCGCCGCCAGGGTGAGCTGGGCGGCGGCGAACTGCTCGAATTCCTCCTCATTCGGATTGGTAAGCAGCAGGCCCAGGCCGGCGACCAGCGCCACGGCGGCACCCAGTGCGGAGCGGGAGGCGATGGCGCGGGCGGACAAGCGGTGCACGAACCTGTCCCCCAGGATGGCAGACATTCAGGGACTGCCAGGGCCTGGGGGCCGGATCACCCCACGCTTGCCCGTTCCGGGGGGCTGCTCCGGGCCGCCCCGGCCGCGAAAGCCGCCGCCACCCTGGGGCAGCCCCCTCACGGTGATAGGGTTTGGCAGCACGGCGGGCGTAGCCAAGCGGTTAAGGCAGCGGCTTGTGGCGCCGCCACTCGGGGGTTCGAATCCCCTCGCTCGCCCTTGCATCCACCGGATCAGCCCCGCGGCCCTCACGGCCGCGGGCTTTTTTGTGGGAACGTTGGCCCTCACTGGTCCAGGGGCTCTCAGCAGGGCCAGACGGCCGCCAGCAACCCTTCGCCTCCCTCCCGCACGGGATCGTGGCAGGGCAGGCCGGTGCGGGCGGTGGTCTCCGCCATCGCCCGGGCGGCGGCGGCACGATCGAGATGGGCGGTGTTCAGGGCGATCGCCGCCACCCGCGCCGGCGGCTGGGGGGCATCGACAGGCCTGGCCAGGGCCGCCATCGCTTCGATCGCCGCGATCAGCTGGGGCAGGGGCGGCAGGGGAATCTGGGGCAGGTTGCGGATCGTCGTCTGGCCGGCCCGGTGCACCAGGAGCAGATCGGTGGGCTGACTGCCCCGCAGCAGCGGCAGGGTGGCGGTGGAGCCTGGATGGCAGAAGGATCCTTGCCCCTCCACCAGCACCAGGGTGGCGCCATCGGCGCCGCTGGCCGCGTCCAGCACCGCCTGCTCCACCGCCCCGGCGGCGTAGTCGACCCGCACAGCATCGAGGGCCACGCCAGCGCCGGCGATCAGGATGCCCGCCTGGCCGGTGGCCACGAAGCGGGCGTCACGGCCAGCCCGCAGCGCCGCCGCCTGTAGCTCCAGGCAGGCGCTCATCTTTCCCACCGACATGTCGGAACCCACCGCCAGCAGGCGCCGCCCCGGCAGGGTTGCCGCCCGGGCGGCCCCGACCGCCGGATTGGCGGGTTCGCGGCGCAGATCCCAGATCCGGCAGCCGGGCTGCAGCAGGGCCGCCAGGGAGGGATCGTCCCCGAGGCGGGTGTGCAGGCCGCTGGCCACCGAGAGCCCCCCCGCCAGGGCCGCCGCCACATCGCGGTGCACCTCAGCCGGCAGCCGCCCGCCGGAGGGGGCCAGCCCCACCACCGCCCAGCCGGACTTGGCCGGCAGCAGGGGTAGGGCCTCGGCCACCGAGGCGATCACCGGCACATCCCGGGGGATGCCGGTGATCGCCGCCAGATCGCCGCCGGCATGGGCTGGATCGACCACCGCCAGCACCGGTCCCGAGCGATAGCGCAACAGGGCCAGACCGGTCTTGCCGCCGAGGTTGTCAAGGCCGTGGTGCTGGAGCAGCACCACCGGGGCGTCGGGGGGGAGCATTCAGCGGGATGGGGCGGGAGGAGCGGCGCTGTCGCCTGGCCTCGGGGTCACCCCCAACCCGGGGCCGGCCCCGGGGAACAGGCGGTCGCCCTCCAGCCGGGGGCCGCTGAAGGGGTCGTCGATCAGGTTGAGGTGGCTGTCGAGGTCCGGCCAGTCGACCAGGGGAAGCAGCTGGGCGGCGGCGCCATTGAGCAGGGCGCTGTCGGAGTAGCAGCCCACCATCACCCCCAGCCCCAGGCGGCGGGCCGCCTGGGCCATCACCAGCGCCTCGCCGAGGCCGCCGCTCTTGAGCAACTTGATGTTCACCCCATCGACGAACGGCGCCAGCCGCACCACATCGGCCAGATCCCAGCAGCTCTCATCGGCCACCAGGGTGATCGGGCAGTCGAGCTCCAGGGAGGCGAAGCCGGCGGCATCGGCCTCGGGATCCACCAGGGGCGGCAGGGGCTGCTCGACCAGCACCACGCCCTGATCCGCCAGCCAGCTGACCATCCGCTGGGCGCCCTCCAGATCCCAGCCCCCGTTGGCATCGACCTGCAACTCCAGCGGCTCGCCCCGCTCCTGGCTGCGCCGCTCGATTGAGGCGGCCACTGCCTCCACCAGCTGCCGGTCGTGGGCCAGACCCTCCGGGCTGCCGAGCTTGAGCTTGATCCGCCGGGCGGGCAGCTGCTCCCACCAGCGCTCCAGCCTTCCGAGCACCGCCTCCACCGTGCCCAGGCCAAGGGTCACGCTGGTGGGTTCGGCCCGGCTGCCATCGAGGCGCCAAAGGCGCTGCAGCGGTTGGCCCAGCCGCTGGCCCCACCAGTCGTGGAGGGCCAGATCCAGGCCGCAGCGGGCCGGGGGCGACAACGAGGCCAGCAGGGGCTCGAGCGCCTGCGGGGGTTCTGGAGCGAGGGCGGCGAGCTGGGGCCGGAGGGCGGCCAGTTCGGCCTCCAGTTCGATGGTCTCGTAGTGGCGGTGGCCGGTGTCGAAGCCGCCGGTCTCGCCGATGCCGCGCACCCCGTCGTGCTCGACCGTGACGAGCAGGTGCTCCACGGCGGCCGTCGTGCCCCGGCTGATCGCCAGCGGCACGGCCTTGGTGAGGGGGAAGCGATGCAGCTGCAGATCCATCCCCACAACCTGCCACAGCCGATTGGTAAAGACAGCGTGCCGCTGCGCCGGACTGGCCCATGGCCGGACCAGGCTGATAGCGGAGAATGGACTGATGACCGCCTCCCTCGGGGCCAGCGCCCCAACCGATTCCGCCACCATCGGGGCCACGGCCACCATCGGGGCCACGGCCCCCGCTGCTGCCACGGCCACCGGGGCCCCGGGCGTTGCCGCCGGGCCCAAGGTCGCTGGCGCCTCGGCTGTCCCTGCGGCAGCGCCAGCCGCCGCCCCGGCCGCGGCCATCCCCCCCGCGCCAGCCAAGGCCCCTTCCCCTGATGCCACAGCGGCCGAGGGCCCCAGCCGCGGCAGCTACTGGATCACCACCTTCGGCTGCCAGATGAACAAGGCCGATTCCGAACGGATGGCCGGCATCCTCGAAGCGATGGGTTACCGCCTCGGCAACGACGAGCACAGCGCTGATCTGGTGCTCTACAACACCTGCACGATCCGCGACAACGCCGAGCAGAAGGTCTACAGCTATCTCGGCCGCCAGGCCCTGCGCAAACGGGCCGATCCCCGCATCACCCTGGTGGTTTCCGGCTGCGTCGCCCAGCAGGAGGGTGAAGCCCTTCTGCGGCGGGTGCCCGAACTCGATCTGGTGATGGGCCCCCAGCACGCCAATCGCCTCGAATCCCTGCTGGAGAAGGTGGCCAGCGGTCAGCAGGTGGTCGCCACCGCTGAGCACCACATCCTCGAAGACATCACCACCGCCCGTCGCGACAGCTCCGTCTGCGCCTGGGTGAACGTGATTTACGGCTGCAACGAGCGCTGCACCTATTGCGTGGTGCCGGCGGTGCGCGGCCGGGAGCAGAGCCGGCTGCCCCGGGCGATCCGCCAGGAGATCGAGGGTCTGGCGGCCCGCGGCTTCCGGGAGGTCACCCTGCTGGGGCAGAACATCGATGCCTATGGCCGCGACCTGCCGGGGATCACCCCCGAGGGCCGCCGCGCCCACACCCTCACCGACCTGCTGGCCTTCATCCACGATGTGGAAGGCCTGGAGCGGATTCGCTTCGCCACCAGCCATCCCCGCTACTTCACCGAGCGCCTGATCGACGCCTGCGCCGATCTCCCCAAGGTCTGCGAGCACTTCCACATCCCCTTCCAGAGCGGCGACAACGAGATCCTGCGGGCGATGGCCCGCGGTTACACCGTGGAGCGCTACCGGCGCATCATCGAGCGGATTCGCGAGCGCATGCCCGATGCGGCGATCAGCGCCGATGTGATCGTGGCCTTCCCTGGCGAGAGCGACGCCCAGTTCCGCCGCACCCTGGCCCTGGTCGAGGAGATCGGCTTCGATCAGGTCAACACCGCCGCCTACTCCCCCCGCCCCGGCACCCCGGCGGCCACCTGGCCCGACCAGCTGGACGAGGCGGTCAAGGTGGAGCGCCTGCGGGAGCTCAATGCGCTGGTGGAGTGCAAGGCCCGCGAGCGCAGCGCCCGTTATCTCGGTCGGATCGAGGAGGTGTTGGTGGAGGGCATCAATCCGAAGGACCCCAGCCAGCTGATGGGCCGCACCCGCACCAACCGTCTCACCTTCTTCCCCATCCCCGCGGGGGAGGCCACCGGTCCGGCCCTGGGGCGCCTGGTGCCGGTGCGGATCGAACAGGTGCGGGCTTTCTCCCTCAGTGGGGTCGCGCTGGGCTGAGGCCCGCCTCAGCCCTTGTCCCTGTCCTGGGTTGCCCACCCTGAATGTTGAGGGAAGGCCGCCTGATCGCCCAGCGACCGCCAGGCCATGCCTGGATCCAGACCACGGCTTGTGCAGCGGGGCTGGCCCGCGGCTGGATCGCTGATACGTTTGGCGCCACTCCGATGCCGTGATGCCTGCTTCTCCCCTCTCCGTTGGTGTGGTCTTCGGTGGCGCTTCCGGAGAACACGCGGTCTCGATCCGCTCGGCCGCGACGGTGGTGGGGGCCCTGCGCCGCGGTGACAACGCCGGCCGATACAACCTGAGCTGCTTCTACATCGACCGCCAGGGCCGCTGGTGGCCGCCGGCCGTGGCCGATGCCGTGCTCAGCCGAGGGGTGCCGGCCGAGGCCGCCGATCTGCCGCCGTCGGCGGGGCCCACGGGCTTCCGTGGCTTCCCCGAGGGGGCGCTGGCTGTGGAGGTGTGGTTTCCGGTTCTCCATGGCCCCAATGGGGAGGACGGCACCATCCAGGGCCTGTTCACCCTGATGGGGGTTCCCTATGTGGGCTCCGGGGTGCTGGGCTCGGCTGTGGGCATGGACAAGCAGGCCATGAAGGCCGCCTTCGCCGCTGCCGGCCTGCCCCAGGTGCCCTACGCCTGCGTCGAGGCCGCCGAGCTGGCCGAAACGACGGTCGAAGCCCTGCTCGACCGGCTGGAGCGTCAGCTGGGCTTTCCCTGCTTCGTCAAGCCCGCCAACATGGGGTCTTCGGTGGGGATCAGCAAGGCCATCGACCGAGGCTCCCTGCTGGCGGGGCTGCGGGAGGCGGCGGCCCTGGATCCCCGGCTGGTGGTGGAGCAGGGGGTCAGCGCCCGGGAGCTGGAGTGCGCCGTGCTGGGCAGTCGGAGGCTGGAGGCCTCGGTGCTCGGCGAGATCTGCTTTGACGCCGACTGGTACGACTACACCACCAAATACAGCGAGGGTCTTAGCCATACGGTGATTCCCGCCCGGGTGCCGGAGGCGGTGGCGGAACGGGCCCGGGCCCTGGCGATCACCGCCTGTCGCGCCGTGGCAGCCAGCGGCCTGGCGCGGGTGGATTTCTTCTACGACGAAGCGGCCGCTGAGCTCTGGATCAACGAGATCAACACCTTGCCCGGCTTCACCAGCCAGAGCATGTACCCGATGTTGTGGGAGGCGAGCGGCGTGCCGTTGGAGACCCTGGTGCACAGGTTGCTGCTGGGGGCGCGAGAATCCGCCGGGCAAACCGTTCCCGACGCCGAGGCGCCATGACCCAAGGTCTGCTCTGGCTTCCGCTGCTTCTGGTGTTCGTGCTGCTCACCGCCTTGGGCTGGTTGGAGCGGCGCCGCCAGCGCCTGTTCCGCGAGTGGGCGGAGGGTGCGGAGCTCTCCAAGCTTGACAGCTGTGGCGCGGCCCGCTTGATCGATGGTGAGCTGAGCTGGTGCACCTTCCAGTCCGGCAGCTTCCAGCCCGCCGCCAGCTTTCCGATCAAGCAGCTCGAGAGGGTCGAGCTGCTCTCCTTGCGCTCCGGCGAGGCGCCCCTCACCGCCGAGAGCCAGGGTGCGTGTCGCCTGCGCCTGATGGGCGGCGGCCTGAGCTGCGATCTTCCCTTCGCCGATGCCGAGCGCGCCCGGCGTTGGATCGATCAGCTGATGGCGCGGTCCCGTTGCGAGCTGTGAGCGAGACCAGCAGCCTCCGCCCCGGCGCCGAACGGCGCCGCCAGCTGCGGCAGCAGCGGCGCCAGGAGCGGCTGGTCCATTTCTGGAGACTGCTGGTGTTCAGTGCCCTGGCCGCAGGCCTCGGCTACGGCCTGCTTCGCCAGGGCTGGATGCTGCGCTCACCGGCCCAGGTGGAGGTCAGCGGCAGCCGGGTGATCAGCCGCGATCAGGTGATTCAGGCGGCTGGTCTGCGCTTCCCCGAACCCCTGCTCAACCTCCAGCCCCGGGAGCTGGCTGGCACCCTCACCGCCAGGCTGCCGGTGGAGGACGTGCGGGTGACACGGCTGATGCTGCCGCCGCGTATCCGGGTGGAGATGCGCGACCGCACCGCCGTGGCCCGGGCTGAACGCAGTGGACCCGGCGGCCTGGAGCAGGGCTTCGTCGACCGCGAGGGTCAGTGGATCAGCGTCAGCCAGAACCTGGGTCTGGCGGTCAGCGAGCCGCTCACCCTGCGGGTCCTCGGCTGGAATGAACGTCACAGCGCCAGCCTGGCCCAGGTGCTCGCCCAGCGCCGCCAGTTCGGCACCAGCCTGCGCCAGATCCGCTTCGATCCCACCGGCAGTCTGTGGCTGGAGACCGCCGAGCTGGGCTCCCTGCGGCTCGGCCCCGCTGACGCCCAGCTGGACCGTCGCCTGACGGTGGCCGCCCATCTCAGTGTGACGTTGCCGGCCCAGCTGCGGGGCAAGCGGCCCCAGATGCTCGACCTCAGCGATCCGGATCAGCCTGAGATCACCCTGCCCGGCCTGCGCAGCCAGGACCTGCCCTCCCCCGCTTCGGCGACTCGCCCCCGCGGTGGCCAGTAGCCATCCGGCCTGAAGATCAGGACGTGACCAGCCAACCCACACAGGTCGTTGCGTCCGGGCACCTTCCGGGCCATTGTGGCTAAACCCTCCGGAGACTCACTCAGGGAACGGCCGGATCATTCCCCAGGGCCCGCAGCCCTGGTGAGGACCGGTTCCCTGAATCCAGGGTTCACCGATTCCGGCCCCCCGACATAATGCAGCCGCAGATCAACGGCAACCATGCCCCCGCCGCCTCCAGCGGCGACCTCGGCGCCGGAGCTGATTCCCTGCTTCCGCAGGTGTCCACGCAGGAGTCCCATTCGATGACCCAGACCGCGCCGAGCAGCAACGGCATCGTGCCCAGCCCCTCGGCACGAATCCAGGTGATCGGTGTTGGTGGAGGCGGCAGCAACGCCGTCAACCGGATGATCGTCTCCGACCTCCAGGGGGTTGGTTACATCGTTCTCAACACCGATGCCCAGGCCCTGCTTCAATCGGCCTCGCAACAGCGGATCCAGCTGGGTCAGAAACTCACCCGCGGGCTCGGAGCCGGCGGCAATCCGGTGATCGGCCAGAAGGCTGCTGAAGAATCCCGCAACGAGCTGCAGCAGTCGCTGGAGGGGGCTGATCTGGTCTTCATCGCCGCCGGCATGGGCGGAGGCACAGGGACTGGTGCAGCGCCGATTTTGGCGGAGGTTGCCAAGGAGTGCGGCGCTCTGACGGTGGGAATTGTCACCAAACCCTTCGGCTTTGAGGGGCGCAAGCGGCTGCGCCAGGCGGAGGAGGGCATCGCCCGGCTGGCTGAGCATGTGGATACGTTGATCGTGATTCCCAATGACCGGTTGCGCGAGTCAATCGCTGGCGCTCCCCTCAATGAGGCCTTCCGCGCTGCCGACGACGTGCTGCGGATGGGGGTGAAGGGCATCACCGACATCATCACCAAGCCCGGCCTGGTCAATGTCGACTTCGCCGATGTGCGCTCAGTGATGGCTGAGGCCGGTACCGCCCTGCTCGGCATCGGTGTGGGCTCGGGACGCTCCCGTGCCACCGAGGCCGCTCAGGCGGCGATGACCAGCCCCCTGCTCGAATCGGCGCGGATCGACGGGGCCAAGGGCTGTGTGATCAACATCAGCGGCGGCCGCGACATGACCCTTGAGGACATGACCACCGCGTCAGAGCTGATCTATGACGTGGTCGATCCAGAGGCCAACATCATCGTCGGTGCGGTGGTGGACGACAGCATCGATGGCGAAATCCACGTGACGGTGATCGCCACGGGGTTTGAAGGCGGCGCCACCTATCGCCCCCAGGAACGGAGCACCAGTGTCGGCTATAGCGGCGGTTACACCGCCACCCCTCAGGAGCGTGGGGCCAAGATTCCGCCGTTCCTGCTCAACCGGCAGGGCCGCAACGAGTGAAGCTGGGGGGGGAGCTGCCGTTTGGCGCTCAGGCACTCCCCCCAGGCCCCCTGCAATGAGGGCCTTCTTGAAGATGGTGACCCGGAGTCCACGCCTGCCTAGAGCATCCCGTGTGGCTGCTCCCTTCCGGTCCTGACCAGATTTGGGCGTCCGGGCCGCGTGGGTCCGAGTCGGCTTCACCATAGCAAGCTCTGGTCTGCTGCCTGGGGCTGTCCCTGCTGTGGTCGGAGTGGGTGGAGGGCGCTGCCTTCGGCACCCCAGCGGCGCCGCCGGCTCTCCGCGGTCGGCTGTCAGCATGGAAGCTGTCGCCCTCCGATGCGCCGTGCCCCAGCGCCCGCACGTTCTGCAGCAGCGCAAGCAGGCCGGCCTGCCGATCGCCATGCTCACCGCCTGGGATGCCCTCTCCGGCGCGATCGTGGCCGAAGCCGGCGCCGATGCGGTGCTGGTCGGCGACTCCCTGGCGATGGTGGTGCTCGGCCATGCCACCACGCTGCCCGTGACCCTGGAGGAGATGCTCCACCACTGCCGCGCCGTAGGACGCGGCATCGCCTGCAGCGGTCGGGAAGGGCCGCCCCTGATCGTCGATCTGCCCTTCCTCTCCTACCAGTGCAGCACCGAGGACGCCCTGCGTGCCGGCGGCCGGGTGCTCAAGGAGACCCCCGCTGCCGCGGTGAAGCTCGAGGGCGCCGAACCGGAGACGATCGCTGCCATCGACAGAATGGTGCGCGCCGGTATCCCGGTGATGGCCCACCTGGGCCTCACCCCCCAGTCGGTGCACCGGCTGGGCTATCGCCGCCAGGCGGAGGATCCGGTGGCCCAGGACCGGCTGCAGCGCCAGGCCTTGGAGCTGGAGGCCGCCGGCTGTTTTGCCCTGGTGCTCGAACACGTGCCCTCCAGCCTGGCCGCGGCGATCAGCGGGCGGTTGGCGATCCCGGTGATCGGCATCGGCGCCGGAGAGGGCTGCGACGGCCAGGTGCGGGTCACCGCCGATCTGCTCGGCCTGAGCGAGCGCCAGCCGCCCTTCAGCCCGCCTCTGCTTGACGGTCGGGGTCTGGCGATCGAGGCGCTGCGGGGCTGGATCGGCTGCCTCGCCGCTCCCACCAGGCCAGCAGCTCCCGCAGCACCGCATTGCTGAGGGCCAGCCCCTCCGGATCGCTGAGGCGCCAGCGGGGCCCCTCCACCCGCAACAGGCCAGCCTGCTCAACGTCCGCCAGATGACACCGCAGGTCGGCGATCGCTGCCCCATCGAGCCCGGCGCTCTCCGCCACCTCGGCAATCGCCACCCCCTCCCGCCGCCTCAGCCCCACCAGCAGGCGCTCATCGAAGGGCATGCCGAGCGTGGCCTGACCCATGCCGGATCCGGCAGCGTCGCGGCGGTCATGGTCCGCTGGGCTGGCTTCCCCCGATGGCGCTCCAAGGGATGCCTCCACCCCGGCCGACGCGGCCCCCTGGCGATCGAGCCAGGCGGCATAGGCCTCGCGGGTGCGGGGCCTGGCCTGGCGCTGGCCCCAGGGCGCCGCGGTCGCCCCGAGCCCGAAGCCCCACCAGCCGGCGCCGCTCCAGTAGACGCGGTTGTGGCGCGAGGCGTGGCCCGGCAGGGCGTAGTTGGAAATTTCGTAGCGGCCGTAGCCCGCGGCCCGCAACAGGCCGTGGCTGAGATCCATCAGATCGGCGGCGGTGTCGGGATCGGGCAGGGGCAAGGCGTCCCGATCCCGCAAGCGTTCGAACACCGTGCCGGGTTCGATGCTGAGGTCGTAGACGGAGAGATGGGGGGGCTCCTGGGCGATGGCCTGATCCAGCTCGTGCTGCCAGTGCCGGCGGCGCTCAGCCGCGCCGGCGGACTGCGGCACCCCCTGGATCAGATCCAGGCTCCAGCTGGCCAGCTCGCCGCTGCGCTGCGCCTGCCGCAACCAGGCGATGCTCTCCAGCAGGCCATCCCGGCGGTGGCGGCGCCCCAGGCCCGCCAGCACGTTGTCGTCAAAGCTCTGCCCCCCCAGGCTCACCCGGTTGATGCCGGCGGCGAGGTTGGCCCGCAGGCGGTGGCGATCGAAACTGGCCGGATCCATCTCCATGGTGATCTCTGCCCCGGGGGCCAGGCCGAAGCGCTGCCCCAGGACCGCCAGCAGGGCGGCGAGCTGGGCGGCGCTGAGCATCGAGGGGGTGCCACCGCCGATGTAGACGGTGGAGAGGGGCGGGCCCGTTGGCGCCTGGTGGATCTCCCGGTGCAGCAGCTTGAGGTAGTGGGCGATCGAGGCCGATCCCGGCCCGGCCTCCCCGTCGGCCCGGTCGCCGAGGGGAACCACCGCGAAATCGCAGTAGAAGCAGCGGCGATGGCAGAAGGGGATGTGCAGATAGGCGCTGCGGGGCGGCGCCGCTGTCGGTAGGGTCGAACCAACGTGCGCAAGGGTCACGGCCGGTTACCCATTCCGGACGCCGGCCCCGGAATCCGGCATGCTGCTGCTGACTTGCTGATCGGATGGGCTGCCACGTGATCCTGGCTCCCTGGACCCATGGTGGACACCCTCATCCTGCTGCTGTTCCTGATTTCCGGCTCCGCCACCGGTTGGTTGGGGGTCGACCTGCTGCCGGAAGCGTTGCTGGCTCAGGTAACCAACCCGGAGGGACTGCGCACTGTGCTGGCGGGCTTCGGCGGCTTCTTCGGGCTGCTGGCGGGCTTCTTTTTCCAGCAGCTGCGGCGTCGCCTGATGGCCCAGGTGCGCTCGATGCCCACCGACCTGCTGATCAGCCGTGCTGTGGGGCTGATCCTGGGCCTGCTGGTGGCCAACCTGCTACTGGCGCCGATTCTGCTGTTGCCCCTTCCCTGGGAGGTGGTGCTGGTCAAGCCGCTGGCGGCGGTGCTGAGCAATGTGTTTTTCGGGGTGCTGGGCTACAACCTGGCCGAGGTTCATGGCCGCACCCTGCTGCGCCTGTTCAACCCCTCAAGCACCGAGGCCCTGCTGGTGGCCGAAGGGGTGCTGCTGCCGGCTAGCGCCAAGATCCTCGACACCAGCGTGATCATCGACGGCCGCATCCGCGGCCTTCTCGAATCCGGACTGCTGGAGGGTCAGGTGATCGTGGCCCAGGCCGTGATTGATGAGCTGCAGGCCCTGGCCGATTCCAGCAATGCCGAGAAACGTGGCAAAGGTCGGCGTGGCCTGAAGCTGCTCACCGAGCTGCGCGACACCTACGGTCGTCGTCTGGTGGTGAACAGCACCCGCTACGAGGGCAACGGCGCTGACGACAAGCTGCTGCGGCTCACCGCCGACACCGGCGGCACCCTGCTCACCGCCGACTACAACCTGGCCCAGGTGGCCCAGGTTCAGGAGCTCAAGGTGCTCAACCTCAGCGAGCTGGTGATCGCCCTGCGGCCGGAGGTGCAACCCGGCGATGGGCTGCAGCTGAAGATCGTGCGCGAGGGCAAGGAGGCCGACCAGGGGGTGGGCTACCTGGAGGACGGCACCATGGTGGTCGTTGAGGATGCCCGCAACCGCATCGGCGACCGGCTGGCGGTGACCGTCACCGGCGCCCTGCAGACCCCCACCGGCCGCATGGTGTTCGCCCGCTGCGATCGCCCAGCCGACCGCCCTGCCGGCAAACAGGGGGGCAAACCGGTCAGCGCCCGGGGGCAGGAGCCAGCCGGACCCGGCTAGGCTCCCCCCATGTGCGCAATGGTGATGACCGGATGACGGTGTCGGCCCCCTACTACGGCGATTCCGCCGTGATGCGCACTCCGCCGCCCGATCTCGAGTCGCTCCTGCTGAAGGAGCGGATCGTGTATCTGGGCATGCCGCTGTTCTCCGATGACGACGTCAAGCGGCAGCTGCGCGTTGATGTGACCCAATTGATCATCGCCCAGTTGTTGTATCTCGAATTCGACAATCCGGAAAAGCCGATCTTCTTTTACATCAACTCCACCGGTACCAGCTGGTACACCGGCGATGCCATCGGCTTCGAGACCGAGGCCTTTGCCATCTGCGACACGATTCGTTATGTCAAGCCGCCGGTGCACACGATCTGTATCGGCCAGGCGATGGGCAGCGCCGCGATGATTCTCAGCGCCGGCACCAAGGGCCAGCGGGCCGCCCTGCCCCACGCCTCGATCGTGTTGCACCAGCCTCGCTCCGGTGCCCGCGGCCAGGCCAGCGACATTCAGATCCGGGCCAAGGAAGTGCTGCACAACAAGCAAACCGTGCTGACGATGCTGGCGGAGAACACCGGCAAGACGGTCGAGCAGCTCAGCCGTGATTCCGATCGGATGACCTACCTCACCGCCGAACAGGCCAAGGATTACGGACTGATCGACCGGGTGCTGACCAGTCAGAAACAGCTCCCCACCGCCCTGCCCAGCGCCGCCGGCATCGGCTGAGCGCAGGCTCCCCTGCTCCGTTTGCAGCCGTTGCCCGCCCTGTTCACCACTGGGTCGCGCCCGCAGCGGCGACCCGCCACCCCCCAACACCTTCCCGCACCCCCGCTTCCGCCATGCCCATCGGCACCCCCAGTGTTCCCTACCGCCTCCCCGGCAGCCAGTACGAGCGCTGGGTCGACATCTACACGCGGCTGGGGGTGGAGCGGATCCTGTTTCTGGGCTCCGAGGTGAACGATGGCGTTGCCAATGCACTGGTGGCCCAGATGCTCTACCTCGATTCCGAAGACAACAGCAAGCCGATCTATCTCTACATCAATTCCCCCGGTGGCTCTGTCACGGCCGGTCTGGCGATCTTCGACACGATGCAATATGTGAAGTCGGAGGTCGTCACGATCTGTGTCGGGCTGGCAGCCTCGATGGGCGCCTTCCTGCTGGCGGCCGGCAGCAAGGGGAAACGCCTGGCCCTGCCCCACAGTCGGATCATGATCCACCAGCCCCTCGGCGGCACCAGCCAGCGCCAAGCCAGCGACATTGAGATCGAGGCGCGCGAGATCCTGCGGATCAAGGATCTGCTGAACCAGAGCATGGCCGACATGACCGGCCAGCCGCTCGAGAAGATCGCCAAGGACACCGACCGCGACTACTTCCTCAGCGCTGCCGAAGCCAAGGACTATGGCCTGATCGACCGGGTGATCGCCCATCCCAGCGAGGCCTGAGCCCCGGCCAGCGGGCCTGATGCTCTTGGGGTGAGGTCACTTGGTTAGGCTCGCTGTTTGCCCAGAACGCCACCCGGCATGGCCCAGCTCTTCTACGACCAGGACGCCGACCAGTCCCTTCTCGCCGGCCGCACGGTGGCGATCATCGGCTACGGCTCCCAGGGCCATGCCCATGCGTTGAACCTCAAGGACAGCGGCGTGTCCGTGGTGGTGGGCCTTTACGAGGGCAGCCGCTCCGCAGACAAGGCCCGCGCCGATGGCCTGGAGGTCCTGAGCGTGGCCGATGCGGCCGAGCGGGCCGACTGGATCATGGTGTTGCTGCCCGATGAATTCCAGAAGGCGGTCTATGACGCCGAGATCGCGCCCCACTTGAGCGCCGGCAAGGTGCTGAGTTTCGCCCACGGCTTCAACATCCGCTTCGGGCTGATCCAGCCTCCCGCCGATGTGGACGTGGTGATGATCGCCCCCAAGGGGCCCGGCCACACGGTGCGCTGGGAGTATCAGAACGGCCAAGGCGTGCCCTGTCTGTTCGCGGTCGAGCAGGATGCCAGCGGCAACGCCCGCGCCCTGGCGATGGCCTATGCCAAGGCGATCGGCGGCACCCGCGCCGGCATCCTCGAGACCAACTTCAAGGAGGAGACCGAAACTGACCTGTTCGGCGAGCAGGCGGTGCTCTGCGGCGGCCTCAGCGAGCTGGTCAAGGCCGGCTTTGAAACCCTGGTGGAGGCGGGCTATCAGCCGGAGCTGGCCTATTTCGAGTGCCTGCATGAGGTGAAGTTGATCGTCGATCTGATGGTCAAGGGTGGCCTCACGGCGATGCGCGATTCGATCTCCAACACCGCCGAATACGGCGACTACGTGAGCGGCCCGCGCCTGATCACGGCCGACACCAAGGCCGAAATGAAGCGCATCCTCTCCGACATCCAGGACGGCACTTTCGCCCGCAACTTCGTGGCCGAATGCGAAGCTGGCAAGCCGGAGATGACCCGGATCCGGGAACGGGACGCCCAGCACCCGATCGAGCAGGTGGGCAAGGGCCTGCGGGCGATGTTCAGCTGGCTCAAGGCAGCCTGAGCCGCTTCTGAATGGCATCGCGATGGGGGTAGCCAGCCCAGCGCTGGCCTGGGATACGCACTGGGGTCCTGCTCCCTGGGGCTCCCTGGCCGCTCTCTCAGCGAGCTCCCCGACCCGTGGGCTGATCGCCGCCGGCCTGGTGGTGGCGGCCTGCGCCCTCGACCGTTGGTTGGGCGACCCCCAGGGCTGGCCCCATCCGGTGCAGGCGATGGGGTCTTTGATTACGGCCCTCCGCCAAGTCTCTGAGGCCTGGGCCGGCGACCGTCCCGGCCGGCTGCGGCTGGCGGGTTCGGCCATCGCCCTGGTCGTTCTGGCGGCCAGCGGCCTTGCCGGCTGGGCTGTGGAGCGGTTTGCCTTGGTTTGGCCGGGATTGGGGGTTCCCCTGCTGCTGGCGGGCCTGGCCAGCGCCCTGGCGGGCGGCAGCCTGGAGCGGGCGGTGGAGGATGTGCTCGCCGCCCTCGGTCCAGCACGGCCGGGCCCCGCAGGCCAGGGCCCGTGGCAGGAAGGCCCCGCAGGCCAGGGGGATGCGGTGGCTTCCCTGGAGGCAGGGCCGCCGGCGCCTGGCGGGGCGGCCCTGGTTCCGAGGGCAGCGGTGCTGAGCCATCCGTCGGCAGATGCGGACCTTGAGCCAGCGCGGCAACGGCTGGCTTGGATCGTTGGCCGCGATGTGGCCGGTCTCGATGAGCCGGAGATTCTGCGGGCCCTGGCCGAGACCGCCAGCGAGAACGGGGTGGATGGGCTGTTCGCGCCACTGTTCTGGATGCTGGCCGGTGCCGCCCTCTGGACCCTGGTGCCGGACGCGCTGGCGCCGTTCTGCCCTGGGCCCCTCTGCCTGGCCTGGCTGTTCAAGGCAGCCAGCACGATGGATTCGATGCTGGGCTACCGCCGCGGTCGGCTGCGCTGGCTTGGCACCGCCGGCGCCCGCCTCGACGACGTGCTCACCTGGCTGCCCTGCCGGCTGGTGGCCCTGAGCCTCGCCCTGGAGCCGCCGCCGCCGGGATCCCCCGGTGCAGGCCAAGGCCCCCGCTGGCGTTTCCACCAGGCGTTGAGGGAGGGGGCCGCCGATCCCTCCCCCAACGCCGGAGTGTCCCAGGCGGCCTATGCCCTGGCGGCAGGGGTGAGGCTGGGTGGAGTGAACGTTTATGGAGGGGTGGCCAAGGCCAAACCGGTGTTGGCGGCAGCGGCAGCGCCCGCTGATCGTGATGCGGTTCGTCGGATCCTGCACCTCAATAGGAAACTGGAGCTTGTCTGGTTGGTGATGGTTCTGACCTCCTTACTGCTCAGCTCAGAATGGAGATGACCAGGGCCAGTATTTTGATGGTGTTTTGAGCTCTGGTCTCGGAGGCATTTAACGTCAAGGTTGCCTTCTGAGATTCGACCTTCCTGGTTTGGAACGAAACCAACGGTTTGGCCTGATCGTCAGTTGCGCAAAGTGAGCGTCGTCTGTACATCTGACGATCGGCCCAGCGGCTGGCGCTTCTACTGGATGGCCGCAGTGCCGGTGCGCTGATCCCCGCCCGGGGCCAGGACTCCATGGGGTCACGACGTCCGACTGCCCTGAACCCGCTAACCGACCATGTCGGGCAGTGTTGCCCGAGGACAGTCGGCTGTTGGCGCTGCTGGAGTGGCCAATCGCCACTGACTTAATCGCCACTGACCTGATCGGGCTGGCCTGTCCGCGGCGGTGGATCGGGTTGGATCAGTAGGCACCGCGGTCGCGGGGGTCGAGAATCACACGAATTGTGCGCAAGATAATCAGCAGATCCATCCGCAGGCTGCGGTGGCGGGCGTAGCGCAGGTCAAGGAGCACCCGTTGGCGGTAGCTGAGGTTGTTGCGGCCTGAGACCTGCCAGAGTCCGGTCAGGCCAGGGCGTACGGCCAGCACCTCATCCATGCGTTCGCCATAGCGGGGAAGCTCTTGACGCACGATCGGCCGGGGACCAACCACACTCATCTCACCGCGGAGGACGTTGAGAAACTGGGGTAGCTCGTCGAGGCTGGAGCGACGCAGAAAGCGGCCGAGACGGGTGATGCGAGGGTCGTTGCGGAGCTTGAAATCGTTGCGGAATTCCTCCTGAAGATCTGGCGACTCCTCCAGTAGGCGGGAGAGAATGCGATCGGCGTCGCGGCGCATGGTGCGGAACTTGATGCATCCGAAACTGCGGTAATCGCGACCGACACGCTGCTGGACATAGAACACCGGCCCGCGGGAGGTGAGTTTCACCATCAAGGCGAGGGCCAGATAAAGGGGTGATCCGAGGCTGAGAATCGCGAGGGAGAACACGATGTCGCCTCCTCGCTTGATCACCCGTGAGCGGCGGGACTGGAGGGCAATCAGTTCTTCTGCCCGCAACGGGCGAGGACGGAGCGCAACAACAGGGGACGTTATATGGGTTGATCCGAGGGATGCAATCATCGGATACACCACGTCTAATGACTATCGAATCTAAACGTCTCTCGCCCTAAGACTCCACGCGGCAGGGTCACTCATTGCAGAGGCACAGGAGTGCCGCAGGCGCCGCTGCTGGGCCAGCCAGCCGCGCTCTAGCAGCTCGGTGATCCGGCGGCGGAACACGGCCGGGGCGAAGCGTTCCGCCCCCAGGCGCTGGCCCTCGGCCGGCAGCTGGCGCCAGAGAGCACGGGCCTCGAAATGCTCAAGGGCTGCGGCCAGGGAGGCTGCGGTCTGTTCAGGGAAGAGCAGACCGGTCGGCGCCGTGGCCCCCTCCGCCAGGCAGCGCACGCTGTCGCGCAGGCCGCCAACGCCGTAGGCGATCACCGGCGCACCGGCGGCCATCGCCTCCACCGGTGCGATCCCGAAATCCTCCAGGCCGGCATACACATAGGCCCGGCAGCGCTCCAGCCAGGCTGCCGCCTCGGCATCGCTGCAGCGGCCGAGAAAGCGGATCGAAGGGCCCGCCATTGCTTCGAGGCGGCGCCGCTCCGGGCCGTCGCCCAGTACCACCAGCGGCAGCCCGGTGCGGTTGAAGGCCTGCACCACCACATCCACCCGCTTGTTGGGCACCAGGCGGCAGAAGCTCAGGTAGATGTCTTCGCGGGGTCCCTGCCAGCGGAACCGTTCCACAGCCACCGGTGGATGCACCACTTCGGCCCGTCGCCTCCAGCAGCGGCGGATGCGACTGGCGGTGAAGCGTGAGTTGGCCACCAGGGTGTCGACCCGCTGGGCACTCAGCGCATCCCACTGGCGCAGGTGGTGCAGCTGAAGCCGCACCAGGGGCCCCAGCGGGCTGCGGGCCAGGGCGGAGCTGGCCAGGTAGGCGTGCATCTGATCCCAGGCATAGCGGGCCGGGGTGTGCACATAGCTGAGGTGGAACTGCTCCGGACTGGCCAGGGCCCCCTTGGCCACCAGGTGGCTGCTGCTGATCACGATCGGATGGCCGGCCAGGTCGAGCTGTTCGATCGCCAGGGGCAGCAGGGGCAGGTATTGCTGCACGTGGCTGGTGCCCCAGGGCAGGCGCTGGATGATGCTGGTTCGGATCGGCCGACCCTCGAGCCAGCTGCCGGGCCGGCGGCTCTCCCCATCCACCAGGGCGAACAGGTCGGGCCGGTGGCCGAGGCCGCTGAGCAGGTCATCGAGTTCCTGCACCACCAGCTCCGCGCCCCCCACCGAGCGGGGCGTGAACCACTCATGCACCAGGGCGATCGGGCCGGGAAGGGCGGTCATGGCGGAACGCGGAACCAGGGCCGCCGCAGCTGGGGCAGGCTAGGAGGGGGCGCGTATCACAATTGCTCTCAGGCGGACCCCAGCGCCAAAGGAGCGACGGAAACTGAGTTGTAGCGACGCTCACTTCGAACCCGCTGGCATGGCAATCCGGGAGCTCCTCGAAGATGCACTCAAGGAACCGGTGATCGGCACCACCCAGCGGTTCCGTTGGCATGCCACGCCGGTCGGCATCGCCGCCCTGTGGTTGGCCGGCGAGGCGCCAACGGCGCCGCCCTTCGACATGGCCCTGAAGGAGGGGTTGGAAGTGGGGCTGGATCTGAGCCGCGAGGAGCGTGAATTCCACCAGGTCAAATCGGGGCTGGTGCTGCTGTTCCATTCCTGATGCTGTCCCCACACCCGAGCCGTCGGCGCCTCAGGGCCCGCTGCGCTGCGGCGTCCCGGCAGGGGGGCGCCGGCCTGGCCCCGGGTGGCACGGATCGGGTTCCGGGTGGCGCTCGGGGTGGAGCGTGCAGCGAAGGGCCCAGCAAGCCGTCTAGGTTGTCTCACGGTGTCTCCCGGCTCCGCAACCGGGACAGGGAGCCGCATGGATTTCACCCCTTTTCTGGGCAGTCTCGAGGGCAGCACCCTGGACCAGGTGCTGTTGTCGGTGGCCCTGAGCGGCAAGGTGGCGATCGCTATGCAAGGGCGCTTCCTGCTGCGGGCGGTGTGCGAGTCGTTCCAGGACCGCAGCCGCATCGGCTGCGCCGTCACCGATGCGGCCACCTGCCTGCACTACCTGGAGCAGGAGCCCTATGAGCTGCTGCTCTGCACCGACCACCTCGAGAGCGGCAACGGATTTGAGCTGGCGCGGCAGGCCAGGTTGGCCCAGCCCCAGCTGCGGATGGTGGTGCTTGCCCTGGGCGATGTGATCCCGGCCCAGTACTCGGAGGCGCCCTGGCTTGAGGCGGTGGTGGCGGAGGCTGACTTCAGCGGCGACCAGCGGCCCCTGCAGGCGGCGGTGATGGCGGTGATGGGGCAGCACAGCTACCGCAGCCCGTCGCTGCGCTCCGGCACCCTTCCCTACCTGAGCTGTCCACGGCTGACGCCCCGTGAATACGAGGTGCTCGATCTGCTCGCCAGCGGCCTCAGCGATCGCGAGATCGCCCAACGGCTGGTGGTAAGCGAGGAGACCGCCCGCACCTACACCAAACGCCTGCTGCGCAGCCTCGATGTCAACAACCGACTGCAGGCGGTGCTCAAAGGGATGCGCTGCGGCATGGTGAAACTCTGAGTTTTCGCCTGGACTGTCCCCAGATGGGGGGCTCGCCAGGCGGTCGGCTCGGATCAGAGTCGACCCTGCCATCCGGCAGAGCCCCGGCCGTTGCCCACGGCCCAGGCCCGGGCCTCTGCCCCATCCGCTCGCGGCCGAGATTGAGGCCGAGCTTGCCAACGATGACCAGCGGACCTACCTCAGCGGCGATCACCATCGGTGAACTTGAAGCCAACTACTCGCTCTATTGCAAGGCGCTGCGCCTGTTGATCCGGGAGGGGCGCACCCTTCAGCAACTGCGGCGCACCGTCTGCTGGCAGCGGCTGCAGACCCTGCACAACTGCCTACCCCATCAGTACCGCGAGCCGGATCATCTGCACGCCCTGCTGCTGCGCGATCTCCATAATGGCTGAGCCGCGCCCAGGAGTGGGTGCGGCGACAGCGGGCTCCGGGCCAGCCTCACCCGGGGGCCTTTTGCCCCCCAATGGGGGTATCGGCAGGCAGGGAGTCCTTCATAGGGTTCATGGTGAACTCCAGGAGGGTCAGCCATGGCCCACACCACGCCCCGGGGCCTGAGCCAAGCCCCCGGTGCCACCTCGGTCGAGCCCTGCCTTGGCCGCACCTGCCTGCAGTGGCGGGCCAATGGCGAACTGGCCGAGCCCGATGCCAGTCTGATCCGGGCGCGCCTGCAGGCGGCGGATCCGGTGCTGGCCGAGCTGCTGGCCGGCGGTGGCGATGGCCGTGAGCCCCACTGGCCTGACCCTGCCTCCACCCCTGTCGGCCCGGGCGGTGGGCACAGGCTGGGGCGCGTGGCTGGCCTGGTCTCGCCCCCAGCTGGGCCCGAAAGGACCCCGCTGGGGGCGGGGTCCGAACAACCAACGGCAGGATCAACGGCTGGCTGAGATCAAGCTCTGCGATCGCCGCTGGCGGAGCTTGCGACTGAAGCGGAAGCCCATGGCGAGGCCGGCGATGCCCAGGGGACCAGGCACAGAGGTGGAGGGGTCGGGGCCGGGGCGGTCGGAGCCGAAGGTCACGTCATCAAACACGATCTGGTTGGCAACGCCACCGAAGCCGATCGATTTTGCTGTGCCTGAGAACAGCACTCCGGTCGGCGAGAAGGGACAAAAGCCGGCGTTGAAGTCAGGGCATGAACCGGCATTGGGGGAGAGATTCAGCGTCGCCAGGACGTTGCCGGTACCATTGAGGCCATCGTGGACGTCGACGCTACCGCTAAAGTTAAGGGAGACGTAGTTGAAGGAGAAACCTGTATCGAAGCCGGCTGGAAAATTGAGGAAGGTTTCGGTGCCTTCCAGGAAGAATAGGGCTCCCTTCTGGGAAGTCGGATCACCGAGTCCACCGCGCGATGTGTTGGAGCAAGTGGCGCCTATCGTGTTGAGACAGATCGCCAGGGCGTTGTCACCGAAGGAGATGCCGTGGTTGGTTCCAGTGGTGCCAGCACTGCTGGTTCCACCATTGTAGAACTCCCGGACGGCGGTGTCATTCCCCGATGGGTAGGTGGCATTGATGCCTTCGAAATCGAGATGCACAACCGCGGCCTTCGCCGGGACGGCGCTGAAGCCGATTGTGCTGGCCAGCATCAGGGAGCCCGCCAGGTGCTTGGCCGAGGTGTGGGGGCGCGGGGCGGCAGGGTTGGTGGGCGATCTTCGAGGCGTAAACATCTAGTCCTCCGAAATGACCTGGATAGGATGGCGGTTTTTGGGGCGTAACTAAGTCTGCTGATGGGACTTAGTCGGGCCAGCCTATCGATGTTTTGAGCTGGCTATATGCTCGCGACTGTCTAGTTTAGTGTCGGCTATTGATTCGTATGCCAGTAGGGCTGAACTGGGTCTGAATCGGTGTGGAGTCATCCAGGCTGCATCGGATTTGCCCTGCTTTTATGGCTGAATTCAGCCGATCGGTCCGTGCCAGCGGTGTGCGCTCAGGGGCAGGCGGCCCTCGTCATCCACCGGGATGCCTTCGCTGCGCAGGAGTGCGGCCTGGATCCAGTCGCTGCCTTCCCGGGCCAGGCTGAGGCTGATGCAGCCCCTGGCATTCACCACCCGATGCCAGGGCAGCTCGCTCGGCAGGGGCAGCCGGCGCAGGGCCCAGCCCACCTGGCGGGCGCAGCCCCAGGCACCGATCAGCTCAGCGATCTGGCCGTAGGTTGCCAGCTGCCCCGCCGGGATGCGGGCCACCATGGCGTAGACGCGTTGATCAAAGCTGGGTTCCAAGGTGCCCACCGGCCTGGTCCATGGTCGTCAGGCAGCGGGCGCTAGCCCCGCACCATCACCGGCACCCGCTTGAAGGCCGGCGTGCCGCTGGCGGGATCCACCACGGCGCGCATCAGCACATTGGCCTCGGGGTAAAACATCAGCGCCGCGCCGCGGCGGATTGAGCCGGGGATGATTTCGATGGCCTCCAGCCGGCCGGCGTCGCCCTGCACGCTGACGCGCTGGTGGGCTTGCAAGCCGCTGCTGCTGATGTCTTCGGGATTCATCAGGATCGTCTGACGGTGGGGCATGCCGCGGTAGCTGTCGCCAGCCTTGTAGACCACCGTGTTGTGTTGGCCGTAGCTGCGGGCCGTGATCAGGCTGAGCACCAGGCCCCGCTCGCCGGGCGCCAGCTCACCGAAGTGGGTGGCATCGGGGAGGGTGAGATCGGGCAGGGGGGTGGGGGCCAGCTGGGCGCGGCCAGTGGCGGTGGCGAAGCGGGGTGCGGTGAAGACGCGGCCGGCCACCTCGAATTCGCGGTGGCTGGCGTCGATGTCGGCGATCGCCTGATAGCCGGGCACGGTGCGGGCGATCAACTGCCGCACATAAAGAGGATCCTGGAGGCGCCGCCAGTCGATCGGATCGTCGCCGAGCAGGCGGTGGGCCAGCTCGGAGAGGAAGGCCACCTCGCTGATCAGCTGGCCGCTGCGCAGGTGGGTGGTGCCCGGTTCGTTGAGGCGCACCCAGTTGTTGCCCGATTCGACGGTGGTGCGATGGGGCGTTTCGAAGCGATTGAACACCGGCAGCAGCAGCGTCTGCCGCGTCCCGAGCCCGTGGAAATGGCCGGTGTTGGGCTTGGTGGCCAGGTAGATGACGGTGTCGATGCGGCCGAGGGCGCGGCGGGCCTGGGTGCTGTCGGGGTTGGCGCCGAACAGGTTGCCGCCCAGACACAGCAGGGTGTCGACCGCGCCGCGGTCGGCGGCTTCGATCAGGGCGCGGGTGTCGTAGCCGGGCACGGGGCTGAGGGAGCGGCCAAGCAGGGCCTCCAGCGCCTGGCGCATCGGTTCGCGCAGGTGCACCGTCACCCCCATCGAGCCGAAGCCCTGCACGTTGGAGTGGCCGCGGATCGGCATGGTGCCCGCCCCGGGGCGGCCGACGTTGCCGGTGAGCACGGCGGTGTTGGCGATCGCCTGCACGTTGTCGGTGCCATTGGCGTGGTGGGTGATGCCCATCGCCCAGGCGAAGACCACGGCGCGGCAGGCGGCCAGGCGGGCGGCGGCGTGCTCCAGTTCCTCGCGGCTGAGGCCGCAGCGGCTGGTGATGGTCTCCCAGGAGGTGGCTTCGATCTGGGCGATCAGGGCCTGCCAGCCGTCGCTGTGGGCTTTCACGAACTCCCAGGCGATGGCGCCGCGCTCCAGCAAGGCCTTCTGCAGCCCGAGCAGCACGGCGGCATCGGAGCCGGGGATCGGCTGCAGGAACAGGGAGGCGATCGCGCTGCCGCCGCCGAGCATCGAGCGGATCGGAAAGGCGGGCGAACCGAACCTGAGCAGCCCGGCCTCCAGCACCGGATTGATCACGAGCACGAAGCCGCCCCGCTCCCGCAGGCGGATCAGCTCATTCATCAGCCGCGGGTGGTTGGCGGGGGCGTTGGAGCCCACCAGCACCACGCCGTCGGCCTGCTGCAGGCTCTCGAGGTTCACCATCGAGGTACCGCTTCCGAAGACGCGGGTCAGGCCGATGGTGGAGGGGGCGTGGCAGAGGTCGGAGCAATCGGCCAGGTTGTTGGAGCCCAGGGCCCGCAGCAGCAGTTGCAGCAGGAAGGCAGCCTCGTTGGAGGAGCGGCCGGAGCTGTAGGAGGCCAGCCGGGTCGGATCGGCGGGGCGAAAGGCGGCGGCCGTGAGGGCGTGCACCTCATCCCAGCGGATCGGCGTGTAGTGGTCGCTGCCCTCGCGGCGGATCAGGGGTTGATTGAGGCGGCCGAGACGATCGCAGGCGGCGGAACTGAGCTGCTGGAGTTCGGTGAGGCTGCGCCCGGCGAACACCTCGGCCGGCACGGCAGCCTGCAGTTCGGCGCCGATCGCCTCCACGCTCTTGAGGCAGCGCTGCAGCGGTTCCCCGAGTTCATCGCGGAAGCCGCCGTTCTGGCCGCCGGTGCCCCAGGCGCAGGAGAGGCAGGCGCTTTTGTGGGTGAGGGTCTGCCAGAGGCGGGGGCCGCTGGGGGAGAGGGTGGCGCGGGCCCAGCCGTCGATCACGGGCCAGCCGCCGCCGAGGCTGGCGTCTTCCGGCGGCGGCGCGGCGGGAGGCGGCGCCGCGGGATCGCTGGCGGCGGGATCAGCAGGCACGGCGACCTTCCCGGAAGAGGTCCAACGCTAGGGATGGAGAGCCGCAGCGGGGCAGGAGCGAACCAGCAGGACAACAGGGCGCATGGCTGCTCAGCGGCGCTGGCGCCCCAGCTGATCGGCGGCCCGCAGGGCGGAGACCAGAGCGTCGGCGGTGACGGGGAAGGGTTCGTTGTGGCTGGATTCGCCCGGAATCACGGTGCGTTCGGCGATGGTGCGCAGTTGGTCATCGCTGGCGGCATCCACCCCCACCTCCGCCAGGGTGATCGGCAGACCCACGGCCCTCTGGTAGCGGTAGATCTCATCGATTTCAGCCTGGGGACGCCCCTCGAGCACGAGCTGGGTGAGCAAACCAAAGGCCACCTTTTCGCCATGGATGAAGGCATGGCTGGCGGGGATGGCGGTGATGCCGTTATGCACCGCGTGGGCAACGGCCAGCCCGCCGCTTTCGAAGCCCAGGCCCGAGAGCAGGTTGTTGGCCTCCACCACCCGCTCCAGGGCTGGGGTGGTGGCGCCGGCTTCCACCGCGGTGCAGGCGGCGGGGCCATCGGCGAGCAGGATGTCGCAGCAGAGCTTGGCCAGGGCGGTGCCGGTGCTGCTCGGCAATCCGCCCACCATGGTGTGGCTGCAGCTTTCCCGCACGGTGCGCGCTTCGAACCAGGTGGCGAGGGCATCGCCCAGACCACCCACGAGAAACCGCTTGGGGGCGCGGGCCACCACGGTGGTGTCCACCAGGACCAGCAGGGGATGGCGGTTATAGAAGCGAAAACCCTCGACAGCGCCGCCGGTGCCGTACATCACCGAAAGCGCACTGCAGGGGGAGTCGGTGCTGGCGAGGGTGGGGGTGAGGATCGCCGGCAGGTTCAGGTCATCGGCCACGGCGCGGGCCGTATCAGAAGCTTTGCCGCCGCCTGCCCCAACAACGGCCACCGCATGGCTTCCCTGGGCGAGATTCACCAGCCGGGTGACTTCTTCGCGACTGCATTCGCCACCGAAGGGAAAGACGAGGGGCTCGATTCCTGCGGCTGGCAGCACGCTGTTCCAGATCGGCTGCAGCAGCTTTTGGGCAGTGCTGCCAGCGATCAGGATCACACGGCCGCTGAAGCCAAGGCGCTTCAGCTCACGACCCAGCTCATGGGTGGCGCCTGGTCCCTGCACGTAGCGCCCGGGGCTGGCGAAGACCGTTAACGGCCGGTGGTGGATACAGACAACGCCATCGGTGTGGGCCATGGTTGGGCGCTGCCTGAAAGGAGAACCACTCTAGGCTTTTCTGAAGGATCAGTCGTGCGGACGCAATCTAACAATCGGTAGACTGATTATGCGGGCGGGAATGAAGGCGGCATCGGCTTGCCTTGGTCCTTGAGGAGGCTTGCTCCATCTCGATCGATTTGCATTAGCGGCCGAACAGTCATGGCCAGAGCGAGTGCCCCCAACGGAATGGGGTGTGGCTGGTTTCTGTTTCCCTGTCGACTGCAGTCAACCCCGCTCAGCCTTCTCAATCAGGCATGGCTTGAGATGACGCCGTTCCATCCTGGCGACAGGGGGCAGCGATCTTGCCCACCCCCCGCCGCGCCGCCCCACACTGGGGACCGCCTGGCCCGCTTCGGGGCACCCTGACCACCTCTCCTTCCCCACCCACCGCGCCCGCCGCTGCGTCTCCTCCCGACTGGCGGCAGCCCCTCCGCCAGGGCCTGGCCGCCCTGGCTCCGGAACGGCGGCGGGCCCTGCGTTGCTTCGCCACGCCCCCCGATGGCGGCGCCCTGCTGCAGCCCGCCGCGCCGGCCGCCGCCCTGCTCGATCTGGCCAGCAACGACTACCTCGGCCTCAGTCGCCATCCCGCCGTGCTCGCCGCCGCCGCCGCTGAATTGCAGTCCAGCGGCCTTGGTTCCGGTGCCTCGCGGCTGATCTGCGGCAGCCGGCCGGTGCACCTTGCCCTGGAGCAGTCCCTGGCCGCCTGGCTCGATCGCGAGCGGGTGCTGCTCTTCCCCAGCGGCTTCCAGGCCAACCTCGCTGCCGTGGCCGCCTTAGCCGATCGCCACACCCTGGTGCTCGCCGATCGCCTGATCCACCACTCCTTGCTCACAGGGGTGCGCGCCTGCGGCGCCCGCCTGGCCCGCTTCGCCCACAACGACCCTTCCGACTTGAAGCGTCGCCTCCTTGCCGCCCGCAGGCAGGCTCCGGCCGGCCGGCTGCTGGTGCTTTGCGAAAGCCTCTACAGCATGGAGGGCACGTCACCGCCCCTCGCCTCCTTCGCCGCCCTCTGCGACCGCTTCGGGGCTGCCCTGCTGGTCGATGAGGCCCATGCCCTCGGGCTGCTCGGTGCCGCTGGTCGCGGCCTGGCCTATGGCTATGGGTCGATCGCCCTGGTGAGCGGCACCTTCGGCAAGGCCTTCGGCAGCGGTGGTGCCTTCCTCGCCGCCGATGCCCTGCTGGGCGATTGGCTGCTGCAGAGCAGCGGCGCCTTCCGCTACACCACCGCCCTGGCCCCGCCCCTGGCCGCCGGCGCCCTCGCTGCCCTGGCGTTGATCCAGGCCGATCCGGCCGCCTCCACGGCCCTGCTGGAGCGGGCCGGCCGCTGGCGCGATCGGTTGGAGGCCGCCGGCTGGCCCCGGCCCCCCGGCCACGGGCCGATCCTTTCGCTGCTTTTCGGCAGCGATGCCTCCGCCCTCGCCGCCCAGCAACGGCTTGAGGCCGCCGGGTTGCTGACGGTGGCGATCCGGCCGCCCACCGTGCCCGAGGGCTCCTCCCGCCTGCGGCTGGTGCTGCGCCAGGGCCTGCCCGCCGGCAGCCTGGAGCGGCTGCTGGCCGCCCTCGGGCCGCCGCCATCCGCCATGTCCTGCCGCACCGCCCATGGCCCCATCGCCTGACCTCGCCATGGCTGTCCCCTCCCCTGAGCCCTCCCCCGCGCTGCAGGTGATCGCCATGCACGGCTGGGCCGGCACCGCCGCCACCTGGGACCCCTGGCTCCCCGCAGCCCTCGCCCGCGGCTGGCGTTGGTGCAGCGGCGAACGCGGCTACGGCGCCGCTCCGCCGCCCCTGCCCTCCTGGCAGCCCCAGGGCCTGCGGGTGTTGATCGCCCACTCCCTAGGGGTCCACCTGCTGCCCCCCGAGCTTCTGGCCGCCGCCGAGCGGGTGGTGTTGCTGGCTTCCTTCGGGCGCTTCGTTCCCCCCGGTCGCGAGGGGCGCCCTCTGCGCGTTGCCTTGGCGGCCATGGATGCCGCCCTGGCCGACACCCCCGACTCCAGTGCCAGCGCCCTGCGGGCCCAGGCCATGCTGCGCGATTTCCTGGTCCAGGCCGCCGCCCCCGATCCGGTGTCCCTGATGCCCGCCGGCCCTGCCGATCAACCGCTGAACGCGTCGGCCCGCCAGTTGCTGCGCCGCGATCTGGCCCTGCTGGCGGGCACCGCCGACCTGCCCGCCGGCTTCCCCGAGGCGGTGCCGGTGCTGGTGGTGGAAGCCGGCGACGACCGCATCGTCGCCCCCGCCGCCCGCGACCTGCTGGTCCAGCGGCTGCCCGGCGCCGAGCGTTTGGTGCTGGTCGGCGCCGGCCATGCCTTTCTCTCTGCCCCCCCGCAGGCCGCCGTGCTGGAGTGGCTGGAGCGCACCCTGGCGCCATGACGGTGCTGCCCGCCACCGCCCGCTCCGGTGGGCCCCAGCCGCCTCCGGCCCCGCCTGAGCCGCCGCAGCGCTGGCCGACGGCCGGCTTCAGCGCCCAGGTGCGCCAGCGCTTCGCCCGCCGCGCCCACGGCTACGACCAGCAGGCCCTGCTGCAGCGGGCTGTGGCCTGGCGGCTGGCCGGCCTGGCCCGCGATCTGTCCCTGCCACCCGGTCCCTGCGCCGACCTCGGCGCGGGCAGCGGCCTGCTCAGCCGCGCCCTGCTCCAACGCCGCCCCGACCTGGGCGGTCGCCCCCCCCTGCAGCTCGACCTCTGCCCCGAACTGCTGGCCCGCAATCCCCTTGCCGCCGCATCCCCGGGCGGTCCCTTGCCCCCCTGGGACCTCAACGATCCCCTGCCGCCGCGGCTCGCCGGCTCCGCCCTGTTCGCCTCCAGCTTCGCCCTGCAGTGGCTGGAGCGGCCCGCCGCCAGCCTTGGCCACTGGTGCGAGCAGCTCGCCCCCGGCGGCTGGCTGCTGCTCGCCCTGCCCGTGGCCGGCAGTTTCACGGCCTGGCACCAGGCTGCCGCCGCCGCCGCCGTTCCCTTCACCGGCCTGTCCCTGCCGCCGGCCCAGGACCTGATCGCCGCCGCGGCCCCGTGGCTGGAGCTCAGGCCGCCCCAGCGGCTGCGCTTCAGCCGCCCCGGTTGCGATGGGCTGGCCACCCTGCGGCTGCTCGCCGGCCTCGGTGCCACCGCCTCCCGCCAGCCCCCTCTCAGCGCCGGCCAGCTGCGGCGCTTGCTGCGCCACTGGCCGCCGGGGGCACCCCTGCGCTGGGAGGTGCTGCTGCTGCTGGGCCGCCGCCGCTGAATCCACCCATGGAGAACCCCTGATGCGTCTGGTGGTCTGCGGCACCGACACCGATGTCGGCAAAACGGTGGTCAGCGCCCTGCTGGTCGAGGGGCTTGGCGCCTGCTACTGGAAGCCGGTGCAGAGCGGCATCGAGGGCGGCGGTGACCGCGACCGCGTCCAGGCGCTGCTCGAGCTGCCGCCAGAGCGGATCGTGCCGGAGGCCTACCGGCTGGCGGCGCCGGTGTCTCCCCACTGGGCCGCCGAGCGGGAGGGGGTGGCCATCGATCCCGAGCGGCTCGCCCTGCCCCCCGGCGATGGGCCCCTGGTGGTGGAGACCGCCGGCGGCGTGCTGGTGCCCCTGCGCCGCGATTGGCTTCAGATCGAGCAGCTGCAGCGCTGGAACCTGCCGGTGGTGCTCGTGGCCCGCAGCGGCCTGGGCACCCTCAATCACACCCTGCTCACCCTGGAGGCCCTGCGCCGCCGCCAACTGACCGTGCTCGGCCTGGTGCTCAACGGCTCGCCCCACCCCGACAACCCCCAGACCCTGGCCGAGCTCGGCGCGGTGCCCGTGCTCGCCGAGTTGCCGCCCCTGGCCCCCCTCGATCGCGATGCCCTGCGACGCCAATGGCAGGGCCAGAGTGGTCTTCGTAGCCTGGGGCCATGAGCAAGCGGCACCTGCTGGTGAGTGCCCTGGTCGCCGCGATCTGCGCGGCGATCCTGGTGCTGTTCACCGACATCGAGCGCAGCGCCCGGCGCTGGATCAGCTGTGACCTCGGACTGGTTTCAGGTCCCCACGATCCGGCCTGCCGCCGCCGCCGCTGAAGGCCGATCGCCGCAGGATCGAGACCACCGCCACAGCCCGCCGCCAGCGGCAGCTGCCACAGCCAGCCGCCCTGTTGCTCCTCGCAGAATCGGAGCTCCCCTCAGCCGGCCCGTTGGGAGCGCACGGGGCAGTTGCCGGTGAGGATTCCCACCTGCTCCTTGGCCATGTCGAGGGGCCAGCCCTGGCGCAGCTGGTCGTGGACCAGCTCGATCTGGCGGGTGCTCCAGCCCTGCCGCTCCAGCCCCACCCGGATCGCCGGCCAGTGGCCCTCCGCATAGATCTCCTGCTGACCCCATTGACGGCGTCGGTCCGCTCCGGCCAGCTCCTGGGAGGCCAGGAAGCGGTTGGAGCGGAATCGTCCGCGGCCGCGGGAGCCCGAACGGGGCGAGCGGAGGCGATCGTCGGCGTTGGTGGAAGGGGTGCGGTCCATGGGAAATCCAGCGCTGGATTCCGAAGCGGCAGGCGCTTCTCCATCATGGCCAATGGCTCCCCCTTCTGGATCCCCGATGGCCCAGCCCGCTGGTGGAGGCCCCTCCTGGCACCCGCACCTCTGGCATCCCACCACCCAGGTGGCCACCGCCCGCATCCCCGAACGGGTGGTGCGCGGCGAGGGGGCGGAGCTGATCACCGCCAGCGGCGAGCGCCTGATCGATGCGATCAGCAGCTGGTGGGTCACGCTCCACGGCCACGCCGAACCGACGATCGCCCGCGCCATCGCCGCCCAGGCCAGCACCCTGGAGCAGGTGATCTTCGCCAACTTCAGCCATCCCCCCGCCGAGGCCCTCGCCACCCGCCTCTGCCGCCGCAGCGGCCTCGATCGCGTCTTCTTCTCCGACAACGGCTCCACCGCCGTGGAGGTGGCCCTCAAGGCTGCCTGGCAGTGGTGGCGCAACCAGGGCAGCGAGCGGCGCCAGCTGATCGCCTTCGAGGGGGCGTACCACGGCGACACCTTTGGCGCCATGGCCGTGGGCGAGCGCTCCCTGTTCAGTGAACCGTTCGAGCCGCTGCTGTTTGCGGTGGCCCGCGCCCCCTGGCCGACCACCGCTGGGCTGGAGCCCACCGCTTCGGGCCTGGAGGAGCGGGAGCACCAGGCCCTGGCGGCCCTGGAGCGGCTGCTGGAGGTGCCTACGGCGGCGGTGATCCTCGAACCGCTGGTGCAGGGGGCCAGCGGCATGCGGATGGTGCGCGAGTTCTTTCTGCAGCAGCTGGAGCGGCGCGTCCGCCAGGCCGGCGCCCTGCTGATCGCCGATGAGGTCCTCACCGGCTTTGGCCGCAGCGGCCGCCTGTTCGCCTGCCACCGGGCTGCCATCCGCCCCGATCTGATCGCCCTCTCCAAGGGACTCACCGGCGGCTTCCTGCCGATGGGCGTGACCCTGGCCAGCGAGGCGGTGTTCCAGGGCTTCGTGGCCCCGGATCCCAGCCGGACCCTCTTCCACGGCCACAGCTTCACCGCCAACCCCCTCGGCTGCGCCGCCGCCCTCGCCAGCCTCGACCTGCTCGAACAGGCCCCGGAGCGCCATGAGGGGATGGAAGCGCGGCACCGCCCCCACCTGGAGCGCCTGGCTCGCCATCGGCTGGTGCAGGCACCGCGGCTGCTGGGTTCGATCGCCGCCTTCGATCTGGCGGTCGACAACCCCGGCTACCTCAATCCTGCCGGCCGCCGGCTGCAGGATCTGGTCTGGCAGCGGGGGGTGTTTCTGCGGCCCCTCGGCCAGGTGGTCTATCTGCTGCCCCCCCTGGCGATCGACGATGACCAGCTGGCCCGCTGCTACGAGGCCATCGGCTGGGCCCTCGACCAGCTCTGATCAGGCCTCGATTCAGCCCCGATCGGCGCCAGAGCAGGCGGCGGCGAGGGCTTGAGCCCATGAGGACTGCAGACCTGCGATCCAGTTGCTGTTCCACGGCCCGGCGGCCGCCTGCGGTTGATGCGGTGCTGCGGCGATTTTCGGGGGTTTGCTGGAGAGCCCGCTAGGGCCAGGATCCAGGCTCCAAGCTGCTTCCTCCCTCTCAGTCGCCACTAGATTTCGCCCAGCCCCCTCAGGGGCCCGCCAGGATTGCCGCTTCCACATCGGCGCGGCCGAGGCCGTAAGGGAAGCGGTTCACCCGCTGCGGCCCCTCCTCCCCCAGCCAGCGCACGGCCAGATCCTCGCTTTCGAGCACAAGGGTGGCGCTCCAGCCGGAGCGGCTCAGCCGCCAGGATTCGGGGCGGCCCGTGTCCTGTTCGGCACCGATCTCCCGCAGCCAGGCCTCCAGGGCCGGCAGGGTGTGGTTGTAGAGCGGCGTGTGCTCAGGGGGCAGGGCGGGCATCGGAGGAGGTGGCCGGAGTGGACGTGGATGCCGGAGTGGAGGGGATGCGGGGCGTCGCCGCCGCGGAGGGCCTGGAGTGCGGCGTGGTCGGGATCGATCCGAAGGGATCAGCGGATCGGACGGCTGGGGCCGCTGGCGCTGGGGGAGCAGCTGCGGCCACGGCCCTGCCGCCGGCACTCGCGGGGCCTGCCACGGCCGCAGGGAGCTGCCCCTGGAGGGGCTGCGCCCCGGAGGGCTGCACCGGGTTGGTCGCCGCCGGAACGGCAGCGGCAAACGCCGAACCCGCTCCCGCCTCCGTCAACCAGCTGGGGGAGCGGATCAGGGCGACACCCCGGGCCCAGGCCACGCCGATCCCCAGCACCAGGCTCAGCACCAGGGCCACCCCCAGCAGCAGTAGGGCAAACCATTCACCTCCCGAGAGGGCCCGGCGCACCCCAACCGCCCGCGGTGCTTCGCCACCGTTGCCAGGCCCTGCACCGGATCGGGGGCCGGGACGGGGGATGGCCACCGCGCTCGCGCCCTGCAGGATCGCGTCGTAGCGGCTGCGGGCCGCGGGATCGCTCAGCACCCCATAGGCGATCTGCAGTTTGCGAAAGGCCTCGGCAGCCTGGGGGGCCGGCAGGGTGGTGGTGTCCGGGTGGTAGCGCTTGCTCAGCTGCCGGAAGGCTTGGCGCAGTTCGGCGACACTGGCCCCCGGGCTCAGACCGAGCAGCTCGTAGTGGCTCGCCAGCACTCCAGGTGCTCTTGGCATGGCAGAGGCTCCGGGAGAGGCTCCCGGCGCTTCAGGCCGAGCGCTTTGCGTCTGCCGCGGCCGGTCGGGGTCTGTGCCCGGTGGGGAGCCCGGCGCCCTGGGGTTCGGGGGGGTGGACATGGCCCTGGCGGCGGCAACCCGGCGCGGTCTGCGGGATCCTAGGGAGAGTGGCTGCGCGGGCATGGCAGGGGACCCCCATCCCACCGATCTGGACGCCCTATGGGTTGATCTGGGCTGGTATCCCGATCCGGGGCAGCTGCAGCAGTTCTTCGCCCTGCAGGCCGAGCTGCGGCAGTGGAACAGCCGCGTCAACCTCACCCGCCTGGTGGAGGGCCCCGACTTCTGGGTGGCCCAGGTGTTCGACAGCCTCTGGCCGCTGGCCACCCTGCTGGCGACCGCCGACCCGGCCGAAGGCGGCGCCCTGGAGGTGATCGATGTCGGCACCGGTGGTGGCTTCCCGGGGCTTGCGGTGGCGATCGCCCTGCCCGCCGCTCGGCTCACGCTGATCGATTCGGTGGGCCGCAAGGTTGAGGCGGTGCGGGCGATGGTCTCCGCCCTCGGGCTCCAGGAGCGGGTGCAGGTGCGTTGCGAGCGGATCGAGCGCAGCGGCCGCGAGCCCAGCCTGCGGGGGCGCTTCGACTGGGCCCTGGCCCGGGCGGTGGCCAGTGCCCCGGTGGTGGCGGAATATCTGGTGCCGCTGCTGCGGCCTCGGGGCCGGGCCCTGCTCTACCGCGGCCAGTGGTCGCCTGAGGATCAGCGGGCCCTGCTCCCCGCCCTGGCCCTGCTTCGGGCGCGGATCGAGCGGCTGGAACGCCGCGACCTGCCCGCCGGCCGCGGCGTGCGCCACGCCCTGGTGCTGCAGCCCAGCGGCCCCTGCCCCAACGACTATCCCCGGCCCGTGGGGGTTCCCGCCCGCCAGCCCCTCGGCCAGGCCCCTGCTGGCTCCTGAACCTGCACCGGGCGGCGCGTCTGATCCGCCAGCGCCCGCCCCCGCCCAGCCCCCGCCACCCTCACGACGACTGCAGCCGCTGGACCCGCTCGCCGCCGAGGCGCTGCCGCAGCCCCCGCAGCAGCTCCGGGATCGCCGTGGCCCAGGGGCTTTCCCCGAGCACCGCCAGCAGCTCGGCCTCGCTCACCGTGCTGTCGAGGGCATCGGCATTGGCGCCCGGAAACCAGTGGCCCCCTTGGCCGAGCAGGCCGTAGCGGGCCCGGCAGAAGCTCTCCAGGTCCCAGGCTTCGAGCAGGTCGTGCAGCCAGAGCAACACCGGCAGATTGATGGCTCCGGGGGTCTGCTGCCAGTCGGGCAGGCCCTGATCCCAGCTGGCGACCCAGTCGTCGCCGAGGGCGGTGCGGCGGGCGGTCGCCAGGCGCTCCAGGATCGGCGGCAGCAGCTCAGCGGCCCGCGGCAGCAGGGCCACGGCCTCCAGATGCCGATCCAGGTCCCCGGGGCCCGCCGCCCCAACGCTGATCGTATGGATGCCGGGGCTGCTGAGGCAGAAGAGATCGTTGAACACGATCGGATGCAGCGGCGCGCAGAGGTCGAGCAGTCGCGCTGAGGGGCTATGCAGATGGCCGCCCTTGTCGGTGGGGCTGATCAGAAACACGCCCATGTCGTGGGCGATCGCCGCCTCGATCGCTGGTTGATTGCGCTGCTGGATGAAATACCAGTGGAGGTTGATGTACGCGAAGCGGTCGCTGGCGATCGCCTCCAGGATCAGGGGCAGCGGTCCGTGGGTGGAGAAGCCGATCGCCCCGATCCGGCCGTCGTCCCGCCAGCGCTCCGCCACCTCCAGGCAGCCACCGGGCCGCAGGGTGTGGTCAAGCAGCTCGGGGGTGTTGAGCCCATGGATGGCCAGCAGGTCGAGGCGGCCGGCGTGATCGTCGAGACCCAGCCGGGCCATCGAGGTGCGGAGCTCCTCCTCAAACGCTGCCGTATCCGCCTGGGGCGGCACCTTGGTCTGGAGGATCCGCTGCGGGTCGGGAAGCTCCGCCAGCAGTGGCGCCAGCTGCCGTTCCGAACTGCCGTAGTGGCGAGCGGTTTCGATGTGGTGCAGGCCCGCGTCGATTGAGGCCTCCAGCAGGGCCCGCAGGTTGGCCTGGCTGGAGGCCTCGATCGCTTCGGCGGGCAGGTCGCTCCAGCTCTGCTGGAAGCGCATGCCCCCCAGGGAGAGCACGGGCATGGCCAGGCCCGTGCGCCCGAAACGCCGGCGCGGGATGGCGGTGGCCAGGACCTGGTTCAAGGCCGCTGCGACGCTTCGATCGGTTGGACCGTGGCCCGGGGCAGGGTGCGTTTCAGCCGCGCCGGGGTCGGAACACCGAGGGGCAGGATCTCCTGCTCCTGCAGACGGGCCTCCAGGGCAGGCAGCTCCTCGTAGGCCACCCAATGGATGCAATCCACCGGGCAGGTGTCGATCGCCTCCTGAATCCGTTCAGTGCTGTCGCCGTCCTGGCGCATGGCGCGGGATCGGCCCCACTGCGGCTCCACCACAAAGGTGTTGGTGGCCACATGGGCGCAGTAGCGACAACCGATGCACACCGCCTCATCGACCCAGACCGCCTTCTGCCGCAGCGATCCGCCCAGCAGGGGCTCAAGGCCGGTCGGGGCAGGCGCGACCGGTCTGGCGCTGAAGGCCAGGGAGGGATCGGCCGCTGAGGGGGGCAGGGCCACGGAGACTCAGCCGTCCCAGCGGGTGACGACCAGCTCGATGCTGCCGTCGAGGTTGTTGGTCTGCTCACTCACCTGGAACCCCTCGGCGGCGCTGGCCGCCAGGATCGTGCGCAGGGCGTAGCGCTGGTTGAGGGTGGCGAGGAAGCGCTCCACCGGCACCGGCTGCTTCCAGAGCTCCAGGTCGGTCACCAGCTCATAGCTGCCACTGGTCCCATTCCAGCGGAAACCGATGTCGGCACCCTCGGCCTGGGGCACCGTCAGATCAGCCAGCACCGTCTGACCGCGATAGCCGCGCACCTCCTGGCGGCCTTCCAGGGGGGGATGGCCCAGGTCGGTGAGGGCCTGAACCAGAGCCTCACGGTCGCGGAGCTCGGTGCGGACGGTGCTGAAGTGCGACATCGGACGTGGGCTTGCGAGGGGTGGAGGGGGGTGGCGGCGGGGATCGGGCGGGAGCGCAGGGGCGTGGCGGGAATGGTCTGGGCGGTTGCCCGTGGATCAGGCCAGGGAATCGCGCAGCAGCGAGGTCTGCGCTCTGGCGACCTCGGCGGTCTGGAAGGCCTCGGAGGTCGGGCGGCGCTGCTGCACCGTGCCCAGCCGGGCCTCGATCCGCTCGGTCAGGGATTCGCAGGCCGCGCCGGCCATCCCTTCCACCGTTTCCTCGACCCGGCCATCGGGCCGGATGCGGAAACGGATCGTGCGCTGGGCCATCCCGATCGCCGCAAAGGTTCGGGGATGCTAGCCGCGATTTCAGATCAGCGAACGGGCGCGGCCTGACGTCTCGTTCAGGCTGGCGGGATCAGCCGATCAGGCCCTCGTCCACCAGGGTCTGGAGCCGCTCCAGCACCTCGGGGCGCTCCAGCTGCTCCAGGGCCAGCCGGGCCTCGTCCCGCACCGTGGAATCGCCATCGTGGAGCAGGGTATGGAGCAGGGCCTCCACCACCGCCTGCTGCCGAGGCTCCACCAGATCGGTGTAGAGCCGACCGAGCGACCAGGCGCAGTTGCTGCGCACCGCCGGCTCACTGTCGATCCGCAGGCTCAGCAGCAGCTGGGCGGCGGCCGGATCGGCCTTGGCCGCACCGGTGGCGCCGGCATCCGCCAGGGAGCTCGCCGCCCACAGCCGCACCGCCGCCACATCCATCTGCAGGGTGCGGATCAAGGGGTTGAGGATCGGAGCATCGGGGTAGTTGCCCAGGCTCCAGGCCACCGCCTTGCGCACATAGCCGTTGTCGTCGGCAGCCAGCAGGCTGAGCAGGGGCTCCACCGCCAGGGGGTGGGGGTTGCGACCGAGGGCATAGACGGCACTCATCCGCAGCACCGGGCAAGGGGCCTGGAGGAGCGGCAGCAGCAGGGGGAAGGCGCGGGGGTCGCGGTGCTCGCAGAAGATGCGCAGGCCCTGCATCCGCTCTTCGCGGCTGCCTTCCAGCAGCTGCAGACCTTCGTCGCATTCGCGGGCCACATCGGCGCTCTCCGTCTCCAGGGCATCGAGCTCCTCGAGTGGATCGCCGAGCAGTTCGGCGGCCAGCTCGCGGGCCAGCACCTCGGGGTCGAGCACCAGCTCGGCCGGACTTTCCGGGAATGGAGTCCAGGTCGGCAGAACCGTGTTTGCGCTGGGCTCAGGCAGGTCCGGGGCGCCTGGGCCCGGGCGAGAGCCACCAGCACCGGTCCCCTGAACAGGGGCGCCGGCGGGGACGCTCTCAGGCTGGGGCAGGACCTCGTCCGGCATGGGGCGATCCAGGTGGGGGGATCGTAGAAGTCGGCGGGGAACCGGAACCGGACCGGACTGGCTTCAGCTGAGAGGAGCCGGCGCTGCCATGTCGCCCGGCAGCCAGATGCGGGCGCTGACCGCGAACAGGGCCAGGCCGAACAGCAGCACGATCGCGGCCGGGAGCAGGGTCGAGCGGAAGAACGCCATGGATGCGCAGAGGCCGGGGGCAGGGCGCCATTCTCCCGTGGGGATTGGATCGGCGCGAGCCTTGCTGCTTGCCCCTGCCGATGGGAAGGGCCCAGGGTCGTTGGCGATGGGTGAAGGGTCGATCACGTGGGCCGGCATCGCCGTCAGCAAGGCCTTCAGCAAGGGCGGCCAGAATCCCACCGGCCTGGTCGGGCGATGCGGCGGCTGCGCCGGAGATCCCACGTAGGGTGCCGCCAAACGCATCGGGCGCGCCCCATGACCCGCTCCGCTCCCCAAGCTTCCGTGGCGCCCTGGCGTCGCCTGCTGGCGGTGGCAGCGGAGGGGGTGGCGAGCGGGACGCCGCTGATGGTGGGCAGCAAGCTGCTGCAGGGTTGGCTCACGGCCAGTGGGGTGCCGTTGGCTCTTATCGGCCTGATTCCACTGGCCGAGCTGCCCTACACCCTCAAATTGTTCTGGGCGCCGCTGCTGGATCGCTGGCCGCTTCCCTGGCCGGACCGCCGCCGCGGCTGGATTTTGGCGCTGCAGCTGCTGCTGGTGGCGTTGATCGCCGCCATGGCGCTGCTGCGCCCAGGCACGGATCCCGCCAGCCTGACGGCGATCGGGGTGGCGGCCCTGGCCTTGGCGGTCTGCAGCGCCACCCAGGACATCGTGGTCGACGCCTACCGCACCGACCTGTTGCCCGAGGCCGAGCGCGGCCCCGGTGCCGCGGCCGCCAGCCTCGGCTACCGGGCTGCGATGCTCGCCGTGGGCGCCGGCGGCTTCCTGCTGGCCGACCGCTATGGCTGGCCCCTGGCCTTCCTCGCGGCGGCGGCCCTGGTGGCGGCGGTGATCCCCTTCACCCTCACCGCCCCGAAGCTGCAGCCAGTGGTCCATCAGGTCACCAGCCTGCGCCAGGCGGTGCTGGGCCCGGCCCGGGAGTTTCTGCGACGGGCCGGACCGAACCGCAGCTGGATGCTGCTGCTGCTGGTGCTCCTTTACCGCTGGCCGGATGGCCTGCTCAGCGCCATGGCCATCCCTTTCCTCAAGCTGCAGGGGTTCAGCGAGGCTGATATCGGCGTGGTGCAGGGGGGCTGGGCGATTGCCGCCACCATGGTTGGCGCCGTGCTGGGCGGGGCCCTGTTTGCCTGGCTGGGGATGAATCGCTCCCTGTGGCTGTTTGCCGTGGCCGGCGCGATCGGCAACCTCAGCTACTGGGCCCTGGCCCGCTTCGGCGGAGGGTTTGTCGGACTGATCACGGCGGTGAGCCTGGAGAACATCAGCGGCGGCATGGTCGGCGCGGTGTTTGTGGCGCTGCTGATGAGCCTTTGCAATCCCCGCTTTTCCGCTACCCAGTACGCCCTGCTCTCCGGTGTTTACGCGATGAGCCGTTCTCTGCTCTCGGCACCCGCCGGGGTGGTGGCCGATCGGGTGGGCTGGCCTGGCTTTTTCTTGTTCACGGTGGCGGCTGCGATTCCGGGCTTCCTGCTGCTGGCGCGGCTCGCGCCCTGGGGCGAAGTGGAGGCCCGAGGCGCCTTCGATCCCAGTCGGGACGCCACCTGAGCTGGGGAAAGCCCACCCTTGGTGACAGGCCAGGACGAGGGCGATTCTGCTCAGACGCGAGCCGCGAAGATGCTCAATGGCAGATCCATGGATGGTTGGTTGTGATCTCTCAATTGTGATCTCTCAATAAGGAGTTTTGGTGGCGTCGTTGGGCTCGACATAGTTGCGGATACTGGCTTTTCGAGCCTCGAAACCAGGTCTGACAGGAGCTTCCCAGTTCATGGGGAGATCTGGCGGTATCAGCATGCTCTTTATCCCTTCCACTCCAGCCGGACTGGCTGCAGAGGCCCTCAGTGCAGGTTCAGGCGCCGCCGCAGCTGGCCGCAGGCCGCATCGGCATCGAGGCCGCGGCTGGCGCGCACGCTGACGGCGATGTGGCGCTGGGCTAGGGCTGAGCGGAAGGCCTCGACGGCCTCAGGGCTGGGTCGCCGGAACTCCTCTTCGGCGATGGGGTTGTAGGGGATCAGGTTGACATGGCTCTGGAAGCCTCGCAGCAACTGGGCCAACGCGGCGGCATGGCGGGGCTGGTCGTTGAGGCCGCCGAGCAGGATGTATTCGAAGCTCAGCCGTCGGCCGGTGACCGCCACGTAGTGGCGGCAGTCCTCGAGCAAGCGCTCCAGGGGGTAGGCGGAGGCGGTGGGGATCAGCTGCTCCCGCAGCCGCTGGTCGGGGGCATGCAGGCTCACGGCCAAGGTGAACTGGGCCCGGCCGAGCCGCGCCAGGGCCTGCTCCGCCAGCAGCGGCAGGGTCCGAGGCACACCGACGGTGCTCACGGTGATTTGACGCTGGGCCATGGCCAGATCGTCGCAGAGGCAGCCGATCGCCTCCAGCACGGCCTCGCTGTTGAGCAGCGGCTCGCCCATGCCCATGAAAACCACATGGCTGGGGCGCCGCCCCATCGCCTCGCGGATGCTCAGCACCTGGTCCACGATCTCGTGAACCGCCAGGGAGCGCTGCAGACCCCCCTTGCCGGTGGCGCAGAAGCGGCAGGCCATCGGGCAGCCCACCTGGCTGCTCACGCAGACGGTGAGGCGATCGGCGGAGGGGATGCCCACGGTCTCGATGCTGAGGCCGTCCTCGGTGGCGAGCAGCAGCTTGGTGGTGCCGTCGCGGGCGTCGCTGCGGTGCAGCAGGCGCGACCGACCGAGCAGGGCGCGGCCGGGTTCTGGATCGCCTGGCGGGACTGAGGGCTCAGCCGCCAGGGGCGCCGAGCCGTCGCCAACCGAGGGCTGGCCTGCCGGCCGAAGGAGCAGGTCGGCCCGCCAGGCCTTGGGCAAGACAGTGATCGCCTCAACGCTGCGGGCGCCACGGTTGTAGATCCAGTCGTGAAGCTGGCGGCCGCGGAAGGCGGGCTGCCCCTGGGACACGGCCCAGGCCTGCAGAGCCTCGGCGCCAAGGCCCAGGAGGGGCTGTTGGGCCGTTGCGGGGGCAGGCGCGCCAGCGGCCATCAGCGCAAGATCAGGATGCCGTGGCCCAAAACCCACTCCACCCCCACCAAGCCCACGAACCCGAGCATGGCGATACGGCCATGGAGGAGCTCGTTGTGGCGATGGAAGCCCCAGCGGGGCACCCAGGGAGTGGGAATCGGGGTCCCCAGGGCGGTGGTGGTGGCAGAACGGTTGGTCACGGCAGCGGTCGAGGAACGGTCAGTCATCGGAGAGCAGCCCCTCTTCCTGGAGGCCTTCGAGGGCAGCAGGATCGGCGATCAGCTCCTCCTCCAGCCCCTCGTCAACACCCGGACGGGTGAAGGCGGCGAAGCTGCTGGACGAGGCCTCGATGCCATGGCGGCTGCGGGTGGCCACCAGGTCCTCCTCGGAGGGGTCATCGAGCACGGCGGCGGAGGCAGCCGGTGCTGGCATCTCGACGGTGTAGTCGGGGCGGAGATTCTGCATGCGCCGGTAGCCGGCGGCCTCCTCCTCAAGGATGTCGGGATGGGGCCCGGCCTCGGCCCTCAGCTCCTCCTCGAAGCCCCCGAAACCGGTACCGGCGGGGATCAGACGGCCGATGATCACGTTCTCCTTGAGGCCCCGCAGCCAGTCGCTCTTGCCTTCGATCGCCGCTTCGGTGAGCACCCGGGTCGTCTCCTGGAAGGAGGCGGCGGAGATGAAGCTGTCGGTGTTGAGCGAGGCCTTGGTGATGCCGAGCAGCACCGGTGTGAACTCCGCCGGAGCGCCGCCGGTGACGGCCATGGCGGAGTTGACCTGCTCCACCTGGCGGAGCTCGATCAGCTCACCGGGCAGCAGTGTGGTGTCGCCGGCATCCTCGATGCGCACCTTGCTGGTCATCTGGCGGACGATGACTTCGATGTGCTTGTCGTCGATCGAAACGCCCTGGGATTTGTAGACGTTCTGAACCTCCTGAACCATCTGGAACTGCAGCTTCGAGATCGCCTCCTGGGCAGCCTCCATCGTCGGTTTGCGTGAGCGCAGATCCTCGAAGAAGCACTCCAGCAGCTCGTGCGGGTTGATCGGCCCGTCGGTGAGCAGTTCGCCGGCGCTCACCTGCTGGCCATCGGAAACCATCACGTTGCGACCGAGCAGGATCGGGTAGTCGGTGATGGCGTCATCAGCCTCGATCACCGACACCGTGATCACGTCGTCGTCCTCGCCCTGCTTGATCTGCACCGTGCCTCCCTTGCGGCAGAGCACCGCCGAATCGCGAGGGCGGCGGGCCTCGAGCAGCTCTTCAATGCGGGGCAGACCCTGCACGATGTCCCCTGTCTTCTGGCGCTCGAACACCAGCAGAGCAAGGCCATCACCGCGCTGCACCAGCTCGCCGTCGCGCACGTGCAGCACCGAATCGGGGGACACCATGTAAGGACGACCCAGGCGGACCGTGACGGTGTTGGCCTCGATCGCCTCGACCTGGCCGCAGCAGGGGGCCTTCACACCTTCGGCAAGGGGATCGCCATCCACCACCCGGTCGCCCACGGCCACCAGGGCTGGGCTGCTGAGCTCAATGCTGCGGGTGTCGCCGACCCGTTCCACCAGCAAGCGGCGCACCGGCTCGCCGGAGAGGGGTTCGGGGAGCTGCACCATGCCGTCCTCCTTGCAGAGGATCTGGGTGGTGGCCACCACATCGCCCCGCTTGACGCTGACTCCGTCTTCCACTTGAAGTTCGGTGTGGGTGGAGCCGTGGCTGGCATCGGAGAGGGTGTCGCGACGCACCAGCAGCGTTTCGAGGATCACCAGCTGAAGCCGGTCGATCGTCTTGGCCCGCTTGTCGGCCACGGTTTCCACATCCACCGTCATCTGGGGGGTGGTGTCGAAGGTTTCGAGGATCAGCTGGGTCTTGAGCAGTTCGACCCCTTCCACCGATTTGATCAGCTCGCCGTCCTTGAAGGAGAGCCGTTGGGTTGCGCGCAGGCCGAGGGAGGGGCCGCCGGGCTGCTTGACAGCGGTGAGTTCGGGCAGGTGGGCCTCATCGGGAATGGTGTATTCCTCCACCGGCCGCACCAGCAGGGCACTGCCCTCCGGTGTGTCGACAGCCTCGACGAACTGCATCGCTTCGGCCTTGATTCCGCTGGCGATCTCCTCGCCGGGGTTCACCAGTCGGCCTTCGCCGCGGTAGCGGCCCAGCACCTTGCTGTCGCTGATCAGATGCAGCGTGCCGGAGCGCACGATGATCTCGCGCAGGATGTCGTTCTTCTGGGTCACCGTCACGATTCCGGCGGTCTGACTGAAGATGTCCTTCACCACCTCAGTGCCGGCTTCGATCCACTGGCCGTCCTCGATCATCAACAGGGAGATGTCCTTGTTGATCTCGTGGGTCTCCTGGGGAATCCAGAGCAGGGTGCCGCCCTTGCTCACCTCGTAGCCGTGCTTGGCGGAACGGGCTTTTTTGATCGCCAGGCCTGGGGCGAAGCGCACGGTGCCGCCGGTCTGGGTACGGAAGCGATCGTCGTTGAGTTCGGCGATCACCTCCCCGGAACCGATCTTCGTGCCGGGATGGGTAACCAGACGGTAGCGGCTGGAATCCTTCTCCTCAAGGAACCAGTTCTCGCCGCTGTGGGTGGATTCCCCCTGTAACTTGCAATCCTTGAGGGTGATACTGGCGGTCACGATCTGCACTTCACGCGAGTCGCCGGCCGACTCCCTCAACCGCACTGCACCGCCGTATTCGCTGGCCAGCCGACTTTCGGCCAGCACCTCACCGTTGTGCACCGGCCTGTTGCCCGCCACCACCGGCTGGGCATTGGGGGGCAGGTTGTAGACGTCGCCGCTGAAGACCCAGAGGCGCCCCAGGCGCTGGGCCTTGTGGGTGATGTTGCCCTGGCGGTCGGTGACCTCCCGGGGCTGGATCACGTCCTCGAAACGCACCTGACCGGCGAGATCGCAGATCACATCCTTGGTGGCTTTCTCAACGCTCTTCTTGACCTGGGCTCCGGAGGAGATCTGGGCCAGCATCGTGTCGGCCTCGACCTGCTGGCCGTCGTTGACGAACAGGATCGAGCCGGAGGTGATGCTGAGTTTTTGACTCTTGCCCTTGGCGCTCTTCACCTCCAAGGTGAAATCGGTCTCCGCCAGGTGGGCTTCCACCCCGTGCGGGGTGCGGTGGGGGCGCACCCGAGCTTTGGCGCCGAACTCGGCCAGACCCTCAAAGGAGGAGCGCACCACGCCCGTTTCCGCCGTCGATACACCGCCGGTGTGGAAGGTCCGCATCGTCAGCTGGGTGCCGGGCTCGCCGATCGACTGGGCGGCGATGATGCCAACCGCTTCGCCGAGGTCGACCAGTTCGTTATGGGCCAGCGCCCAGCCATAGCACTTGCGGCAGACCGAACGGGTGGCCTCACAGGTGAGCGGGGAGCGCACGATCACGGTGCGGATCTCAGCCGCCTCGATCGCGGCGGTGGTGGCGTTGTCGATCTCGCCATCGCGCTGCACCAGCACGCTGCCATCGGCTGCCAGCACCGCCTCCGCAGCCAGGCGACCGACCAGCTTCGCTCCGAACCGCCCCTTCTCGTCGGCGTCGATGCGGATTCCCCGCAGGGTGCCGCAGTCCTCCTCGCGCACGATCACGTCCTGGGCCACGTCGACAAGCCGGCGGGTGAGGTAACCGGAGTCGGCGGTACGCAGGGCCGTATCCACCAGGCCTTTCCGGGCGCCGTAGGAGGAGATCACGTATTCGGTGACCGTCAGACCTTCGCGGAAGTTGGTGCGGATCGGCAGGTCGATGATCTCCCCCTGGGGGTTGGCCATCAGGCCGCGCATGCCCACCAGCTGGCGCACCTGCGACATGTTGCCGCGGGCGCCGGAGTTGGCCATCATCCAGACCGAGTTGAGCGGGTCGTTCTCGTTGAAGTTCTTCTTGACCTCCTCCACCAGGCGCTCGTTGGTTTCGGTCCAAGTGTCGATGACTTTGGTGTGACGCTCCACCTCGGTGATCTCACCAAGGCGATAGCGCTCCTCGGTGTCGGTGATCTGCTGTTCCGCCTCCTGCAGCAGACGCACCTTTTCGCCGGGGATGCGCAGGTCGTCGACGGAGATCGAGACCGCCGCCTGGGTGGCGTAATGGAAACCCAGATCCTTGAGCTCATCGGCCATGGCCGCGGTTGCCGCGGTGCCGTGGTGCTTGTAGGTCCAGGAGACAAGGCTGCGAAGCGCCTTCTTGTCGATGACCCGGTTGCGGAAGGTCGGCTGCAGGTTCGCCGGGGGAGCTGCGGCGGGGGCCGGGGCAGGGATCGCGGTAGCGGCCTTGCTGCCCTTTTTGCTGCTGGACTTCTTGGCGGGGGTGGCGGTCATGGTGCGGTCGGAGCGGTGCGGAGCGGAGGGGGGAGGCGGTTCTGGCTCAGGGCAGGACGGGGGCTCAGGCAGCGGCCACGGCGGTAATGATGGTGTGGTTGATCACCACCCGACCAACGGTGGTCAGCAGATAGCGGCTGATCAGGGCGTTGTCTTCATCGAATCGATCCCGGCGGAACTTCCACTGCTCGATGCGGGTACCGTCGGTCAGGGTTTCACGGCCGGCAGGCTCCTTGTCCTCACCGTCGCTGTCGACCTCGCCGTTGAAGCGCACCCAGATCCAGTCGTGGAGATGGAGGTGCTTCTCTTCGAAGGCAGCGATCACATCCTCAAGGCTGGCGAAGGTGCGGGCCCGATCGCCGAAGGCCGGCTTGACGGCGCCGGGTTGCTCCGCAGTGAGGTAATAAGCGCCGAGCACCATGTCCTGTGAGGGGGTGACAATCGGCTCGCCGGTGGCGGGGGAGAGGATGTTGTTGCTGGCCAGCATCAGCATCCGGGCCTCGGTCTGAGCCTCGATCGCCAAGGGCACGTGCACGGCCATCTGGTCACCGTCGAAGTCGGCGTTGAAGGCAGGGCAGACCAGCGGATGGAGCTGGATGGCGCGACCGTCAACCAGCTTGGGTTCGAAGGCCTGGATCCCCAGCCGGTGCAGGGTGGGAGCACGATTGAGCAAGATCGGGTGACCTTCGATCACCTCCTGCAGCACCTGCATCACCTCATCGTCGGCACGCAGAATCAGTTTCTTGGCGGCCTTGATGTTGTTGACGATGTTCTGGCGGATCAGGCGATGGATCACGAACGGTTGGAACAGTTCGATCGCCATCTCCTTAGGCAGACCACACTGGTGCATCTTCAGCTTCGGACCGACCACGATCACGGAACGGCCGGAGTAGTCAACCCGCTTGCCCAGAAGGTTCTGGCGGAAGCGTCCCTGCTTGCCTTCGATGATGTCACTGAGTGATTTCAGCGGCCGGTTGTTCGCTCCCACCACCGTGCGGCCGCGACGACCGTTGTCGATCAGGGCATCGACGGCCTCCTGAAGCATGCGCTTCTCGTTGCGCACGATGATTTCAGGCGCCAGGATCTCCTGCAGCCTCGCCAATCGGTTGTTGCGGTTGATCACCCGCCGGTAGAGATCATTGAGATCGCTGGTGGCGAAGCGGCCACCATCGAGCTGCACCATTGGCCGCAGGTCAGGTGGAATGACCGGGATCACATCCAATACCATCCATTCGGGCCTGGCATTGGTGGCGACGAAATTGTCGATCACCCTCAGACGCTTGATCAGCTTGGCCCGCTTCTGGCCCTTGCTGGCAGCGATCTCCTCACGGAGCTGATCGCCAATCTCGGTGAGGTCCAGGTCTTCAAGCAGCTGTTTGAGCGCTTCGGCGCCGATACCAACGACCGGCTCATTCTCGATTTCAGAATCTTCGGCGAAGATCTGGTCTTCAATCTCCAGCCACTCATCCTCGGTCAGTAGTTGCTTGTAGGTGAGGTCCTTGTGATCGCCCGGATCGAGTACGACATAGCAGTTGAAATAGACGATCTGCTCGACATCACGCAGCGGCATGTCGAGGAGAATCGCCACGTAGCTGGGGATGCCCTTCAGATACCAAACATGCGACACGGGTGCGGCCAGTTTGATGAAGCCCATCCGGTGTCGCCGTACCCGGCTCTCGGTGACCTCCACGCCGCAGCGCTCGCAGACGATGCCGCGGTGTCTGACCCGCTTGTATTTGCCGCAGTGGCACTCCCAGTCTTTGGACGGACCGAAGATCTTCTCGCAGAACAGCCCGTCCATCTCGGGCTTGAGGGTGCGGTAGTTGATCGTTTCCGGTTTGGTCACCTCACCCACCACCTGGCCGTTGGGCAGGGTGCGCTGGCCCCACTGCATGATCCGCTCGGGTGAGGCGAGCGTGATCTTGACGTAATCGAAGTGGTTTTCGGTGCGGAGGTTGCTGTTCGACATGGCGGCTGCCGCGCGGTAGGAAGAGGGTGCGGAAAGGGTGGGGAGCCGGGCGCCGCCCGCGCCGAAACGGGGCGGCCGCGGCGGCGTTCAGCGGTCAGTCGTCGTCGTAGTCCGCGACGCCTAGGGATTCGTAGGTGGGCCGGCTGGGGGTGCTGCGACGCGGATTGACGTCCTGCATCAGATCCACCTCTTCGCCAGCGTCGGTGTAAACGGCGATGTCCAGGCCAAGGGACTGGAGTTCGCGCATCAGCACCTTGAACGACTCCGGAGTTCCCGGCCTGGGGATCGGCTTGCCCTTGACGATGGCGTTGAGGGCCTCATTGCGGCCCTGCATGTCGTCCGACTTGACGGTGAGCAGTTCCTGCAGGGTGTACGCGGCGCCGTAGGCCTCGAGGGCCCACACCTCCATCTCCCCGAGCCGCTGGCCGCCCTGCTGTGCTTTGCCGCCCAGGGGCTGTTGAGTGACCAGGGAGTAGGGGCCGGTGGAGCGGGCGTGGATTTTGTCGTCCACCAGGTGCACCAGCTTGAGGATGTGGGCATAGCCCACGGTGACCGGCTGGTCAAAGGGTTCGCCGCTGCGGCCGTCGATCAACTGAATCTTGCCAGGATTGCTGGGGTCGTACACCCAGTCCTTGCCGGGGGCCTTGGCCGCTTCCTCGAGATAGGCCTGCACGGTCTGCTTGCTCTTTTCAGGGCCGTGCATCTCATCGAACGGCACCACCTTGACGCGGCAACCGAGATGGGAGGAGGCCCAACCCATCAGGCACTCGAACACCTGACCCACATTCATCCGGCTCGGCACGCCGAGGGGGTTCAGCACGATGTCGATCGGGGTGCCATCGGGCAGATAGGGCATGTCCTCGCGGGGAAGGATGCGGCTGATGATGCCTTTGTTGCCGTGGCGGCCAGCCATCTTGTCGCCCACCTGGATCTTGCGGCGTTGGGCTACATAGACCCGAACCACCATGTTGGCGCCCGGCGGAAGCTCATCGCCTTGCTCACGGGTGTAGATGCGCACATCGACAACACGGCCGCGCTCGGTGCTGGGAACCCGCAGGGAGTTATCACGCACATCGCGGGCTTTTTCGCCGAAGATGGCGCGAAGCAGCTTTTCTTCGGGGGGTTGGTCGGATTCGCCCTTAGGTGTGACCTTGCCAACCAGGATGTCACCGCTCTCCACAAAGGCACCAATGCGGATGATGCCCATCTCATCGAGGTTCCCGAGGCTTTCCTCGGCCACGTTGGGAATTTCGCGGGTGATCTCCTCGGGACCGAGCTTGGTCTGGCGGGCTTCGATCTCATATTTCTCGATGTGTACCGAGGTGTAGAGATCATCCTGCACAAGACGCTCACTCACAAGGATGGCATCTTCGTAGTTGTAGCCCTCCCATGGCATGTAGGCGATTAAGACGTTCTGGCCGAGGGCGATCTCGCCCCCTTCACAGGCGGATCCATTAGCCAATACCTGGCCGGCGATCACCTGGTCGCCCTGCTTGACGATCGGCCGCTGGTTCAGGCAGGTGTCCTGGTTCGAGCGCTGATACTTCTGGAGCATGTGGTAGTGATCCTCACCCTGCTCGTCGCGGATGATGATCTGGGTGGCGTCCACGAACACCACCTCGCCGTTGACGCGGGTGATCGGCACCATGCCCGAGTCCCGGGCAACCTGGGTTTCCAGGCCCGTACCCACGAGGGGACGCTCGGGCCGGAGCAGCGGCACGGCCTGGCGCTGCATGTTCGAGCCCATCAGGGCGCGGTTGGCGTCGTCGTGCTCCAGGAAGGGGATCAGAGAGGTGGCGACCGAGATCACTTGAACCGGCGAGAGTTGAACGTAGTCGACCTGCTCGGGCGGCACTTTTTCGAAATCCTGGCGATAGCGCACCGGCACCAGATCGCTGGTGATGTGTCCCTCGGCATCGGTGGGAACATCGCCCGGCGCGACGCGGCACTCGTCTTCGAGATCGGCCGACAAGTAGATCGGATTACCGGTTTTGTTGACGATGCCGTTCTCCACCTTCCAGAACGGTGTTTCGATGAAGCCGTACTCGTTGACACGGGCGTGGGTGGCCAGCGAGCCGATCAGGCCAGCGTTCGGACCCTCTGGCGTTTCAATCGGGCAGATGCGACCGTAGTGGGAGGGGTGAATGTCGCGCACGGCAAAGCCAGCGCGTTCGCGGGTCAGACCGCCGGGGCCGAGGGCGCTGATCCGGCGCTTGTGGGTGAGTTCGGCCAGGGGGTTGGTCTGGTCCATGAACTGGCTGAGCTGGCTGGAGCCGAAGAACTCCTTGATCGCCGCCACCAGGGGCTTGGGATTGACGAGTTGGGCCGGGGTGAGTGAGTCGGTCTCACCGACCGTCATCCGCTCCTTGATGATTCTCTCGAGACGGTTCAGTCCGACCCGCACCTGGTTCTGCAGCAGTTCGCCAACGGAGCGGACCCGGCGGTTGCCGAGGTGGTCGATGTCATCGAGGCTGGCACCGCCAACATCGAGCTCGAGATTGATCAGGTAATCGATCGTCGAAAGCACGTCCTCCGGCGTCAGGGTGCGCGTGGCGTCGGGAATCGTGAGCCGTAGCTTCTTGTTGATCTTGTAGCGTCCGACACGGCCGAGGTCGTAACGCTTGGGATCGAAGAAGCGGCTGTGCAGCAGGGTCTGTCCGCCGCTCACTGAGGGGGGCTCGCCCGGTCGCAATTTTTTGTAGAGCTCCAACAGCGCCTGGTCTTCGGAGGCGATCCCTTCTTCGTTGGCTGCTTCGATCGACTTCTGGTAGTACTCCGGATGACGCAGCTTGTCGAGAACATCGTTGTCGGAGAGGCCGATCGCCCGCATCAGCACATGGGCATTGATCTTGCGGGTCTTATCGACACGCACGTGCAGCAGGTCATTTTTATCGGTCTCGAACTTCAACCAGGCGCCGCGGTTCGGGATGAGGCTGGCGTTGAACGTCTTGCGGCCGTTCTTATCCTGCTCATCTTTGAAATAGACACCCGGCGAGCGTACGATCTGATTGACGATGACCCGCTCGGCGCCATTGATGATGAAGGTGCCGCGCTCGGTCATCAGCGGCAGCTCACCGATGAAAACCTCCTGCTCCTTGATCTCGCCGGTTTCCTTGTTGATCAGCCGGCAGGTCACATACATCTGAGAGGCAAAGGTGGCATCGCGCCGCTTCGCTTCTTCGACATCGTGGCGGGGACGCTTAAGCCGGTATTGGTCGCCGACGAAGTGCAGTTCGAGCTTGCCGGTGTAGTCGGTGATCGGCGAGAAGCTGTCGAGCTCCTCGATCAGGCCCTTCTCCAGGAACCACTTGAAGCTTGCCCGCTGTACCTCGACCAGATCGGGGAGGTAGGTCACGGTCTTGGCGACCTGGATCGCGCTGCTCATGCGGTGAACCTGCAGGAACGGAAGGAAGGAGATGGTCTGGATGGGGCGGAGGGCCGCCGGGGTCAGCCGCGAGGCAGACCCGCCCTGGGCATTGAATACCGCGACGCGAACAGCCGCCCCTGCGAGCAGGAACGGCTGATCAGGCGGGAGGACCTACCGGGGGGTGAAACTGCTGCGGCAGGGGCCGCCTGCGGATACCACCCCTGCGGCCGGGGCCGCAGGCTTGACATGGGTCGTCGGGGTGGACGGCAGGGAGGACAACAGGGGAGTCGTCGTGGTGGACAAAGGAGCGCTTCCGCTACCAGGCCAATGGAACATCATACATTGTGAAGGGCCAGCCCGAACAGGGCTGAGGCATTGGCAGTGCTGGTAGAGGCCACTTGCTCCAGCGTCTCGCCCCGCAGTTCTGCCACCCGGGCGGCCACCGCTGCCACGAAGGCTGGCTCGTTGCGCTTGCCCCGCCGGGGCACCGGGGCCAGGAAGGGACAGTCGGTTTCGACCATGTAGCAATCGGCCGGGACCTGCCGGGCGCAGGCCTGGATCGCTTCGGCCTTCGGGAACGTGACGGTGCCGCTGAAACTGATCAGGAATCCATGACCCAGGAAAGCCTCCATCTCTTCGGGGGTTCCGCCCCAGCAGTGCATCACGCCGCGGGGCACGGCGCCACGGCGGGCCCTGGCGGCGAACAGCTCCAGCATCGGTGCGGCCGCGTCACGGCAGTGCACGATCACCGGTCGATCGAGTTCCACGGCCAGGTCCAGCTGGGGTTCAAGCACCTCCAGCTGGCGCTCGATGTTGGTGTCGCGATAGAGATCGAGGCCCAGCTCGCCAATCGCTACCACCCGTGGGTCGTCCAGGGCGGCCTGGCGCAACACGGTGACCGTGTCGCTCTGCCAGTGCTCGGTGTCGAGCGGATGGACCCCGACCGCATAGCGCAGCTCGGGGAAGCGGTCGGCCAAGGCACGGATCGCCGCAATCTCGCCTGGCTCGACGCAGGCATGGACCAGAGCCCGCACCCCCGCTTCGCGCCAACGGCCAGCCACGGCCTCCAGGTCATCGTCGTAGTTGCGGAAGACGATGTGGCAGTGACTGTCCACCAGGGTGATGGCTCTGGCGCCCGTGGTGGTGGTCTCGGCGGCGGCCACGCTGCTTGCGGTCATTGACAGCAGCCGGCGCGGACACCGGCGGGATGGGAGATGGCGCCATTGTGACGAGAGACCAAAGCCATGGCTGGGCCTCGTCCATCGTCAGCATGCGCCGGTGCGAGATCGCTGCAGGCGCGAGTTTTGTGCTGGTACGGATTGGTACTGGCGTCTGACCAAGCCTTCACTCAAGCCGGTGGCCTGGGCCGGTCTGCCGGGAGCGGGTCGATTTGCCGCAAGCCGGGCCCGGAGCAATTCGCGGACCCAGGGGGACTCTCAGGCTCCGGCGGCGGGCTCGAGCACCTTGCGCACGGCAGCGCTCAGACGCGATTTCTGGTTGGCTCCGGTGTTGCGGTGCAGAACGCCCACTTTGACGGCCTTGTCGATCTTGCTGAAGGCGGCGCTCAGGGAGGATTCCACGGCGGCCCGGGCCTCTGGGGCCGGCTCCTGGCCGTAGGCGCTGCAGGCGCTGAAGCAACGCTTCATCAGGGTCCGCATCGCCGACTTGTAGGTGCGGTTGCGGAGCCGGTTGCGTTCGGCGATCGTGATGCGCTTCTTCGACGACGTGTTATTGGCCACAGGAGCTGCTGCTGATCGGGCAAAAGAAGATCCTAACGCTTAAGGCGCCAGGGATCTGATCACCGGAGCCCGGGAGGCCTAGCCTCAGCCCCTGCTTTGCGCCTCCACCGTGGTCGCTTCGAGATCGGCCTCTGACACCACTTCCCCCCCACCACTGGCCATCACCTGCCTGCGGGGTGGCCCTGACGCGGCCCGGCGGTTGACCGAGATCGCTGCCCGCACCGAAGGAGGAGCCCTGCGGGAGGAGCAGGAACGCGTCGCCGCCATCCTCGATCGGGTGCGCCTTGAGGGGGACGGGGCTCTGATGGATCTCAGCGAGCGTTTCGATGGGGTGCGGCCCGATCCCCTGCGGATTGCTCCGGAGCGGCTGGAGCAGGCCTGGCGGGCCACCCCTGCCCCGCTCCAGCAGGCCTTGGAGCTGGCCCACGGCCGCATCGAGCGTTTTCACCGCCTGCAGCGTCCCGCCGACCTGGCTGTGCAGGGCCCCCACGGCGAATCACTCGGCCGCCGCTGGCGACCGGTGCAACGGGCCGGCCTCTATGTGCCCGGCGGCAGGGCTTCTTACCCAAGCACCGTGCTGATGAACGCCGTGCCGGCGAGGGTCGCCGGTGTTGAGCGAATCGTGATGGTCACCCCGCCGGGTCCGGATGGGCAGCCCAACAGCACAGTGCTGGCGGCAGCCCATCTGTCAGGGATCACGGAGATCTACCGGGTCGGCGGCGCCCAGGCGATCGGCGCCCTGGCCTACGGCACGGCTTCGATCCCCAAGGTCGATGTGATCAGTGGCCCCGGCAACCTCTGGGTCACCCTTGCCAAGAAGGCCGTCTATGGAACGGTGGGCATCGATTCCCTGGCCGGCCCCAGTGAGGTGCTGGTGATCGCTGACCACACCGCCGTTCCCGATCAGGTGGCCGCCGATCTGCTCGCCCAGGCGGAGCACGACCCGCTGGCGGCCGCGATCCTGATCACCACCAGCACCGCCCTGGCCTCGGCCATGCCCGGGGCCCTGGCCGCCCAGCTCAGCAGCCACCCCCGCGAGGCGATCGTGCGTCGCGCCCTGGCCGACTGGGGCTTGATCGTGGTCTGCGACACCCTGGAGGAGGCGGCAGAGCTGAGCGATCGTTTCGCCCCAGAGCATCTCGAACTGCTGGTCGACAACCCCGACACCCTGGCGGAGCGCATTCAGCACGCCGGCGCGATCTTCCTCGGCCCCCACACCCCAGAGGCGGTGGGCGATTACCTCGCCGGGCCCAATCACACCCTGCCCACCTGTGGGACGGCTCGCTTCGCTGGGGCCCTGAGTGTGGAAACCTTCCTGCGCCACACCAGCCTTATCCGCTTCAACCGCGAAGCCCTGGCGGCCACCGGCCCGGCGGTCGTCACCCTGGCCGAGAGCGAAGGCTTGCACAGCCACGCGGAATCGGTGCGTCGTCGCCTGGGCTGAGCGGCCCACGGAGGCTCTCCTTCGGGGAGGCCGCCGGAACAGCCTGGAGGCCTCGTTAGCGTGCAATCCATTCCTGCCCCGATCCGCCGCATGTCGCCACGGCCGTTGCCGACCCTGCTACTCACCATCGGGGGGACCGGCCTGCTGGCAGCCACCGTGCTGGTCAGGCTGCCCTCGGAGGCCAACACTGCCGCAGGCGCCCCCAGCCCCCAAGGCCAGGTCCCTGCCGCCCTGCCCCAGGAGCGCGCAACCGCCCAGACCGTCCCGCTCCCGGATCGCGACGACCTGCCGAAGGCGCCCGACGGCCGCCACTACCCCCTGGTGCCTGCTGATCCGTCCGACACCGCACGCCTGCTGGTGGCTGTGGAGGAGGCCCTGCGCGCTCCCTCCACCCCCGAGGCGGAGCTGCCGGCCCTGGGCCACCAGCAGCAGGTGATCTATCGGGTCCTGGCCTACCAGGCCTCCCGGGCCGCCCAGGTGCGCGCTGCCCTCCCGGACCGCTGGCAGGCGGTGTTCGACCTGCACCTGCGGGCCCGCCGGGCCTTCGTGGCCATGCACAACCCGGCCCAGCGGCCCACCTCCCTGCCGGCCTGGCGGATCCAGACCCCCCAGCGCCCAGAGCGGCTGCTGACCTACTACCGGGAGGCGGCGGCCGCCACCGGCATCCCTTGGGAGGTGCTGGCAGCGGTGAATCTGGTGGAGAGCGGCATGGGCCGCATCGATGGGGTGTCCGTGGCCGATGCCCACGGGCCGATGCAGTTCCTGCCGAGCACCTGGGCGGAACCGGGCATCGGCAACGGTGGCGACATCCGCGACCCCCGCACCGCCATCCATGCGGCGGCCCGCTACCTGGTGCGGCGCGGCGGCCTTCGCGATATCCGCAAGGGCCTCTGGGGGTACAACAACAGCGACCTCTACGGCAGCGGTGTGCTGGCCTATGCCGAGCTGCTCCGCCGCGATCCGGCCGCTTTCCGGGGGCTTTACCACTGGGAGGTCCACTACGCCTCGGCTTCCGGCGACATCTGGTTGCCGGTGGGGTACGTCCAGGCCCGTCCGATCAAGGTCAGCACCTGGCTGCAGGCCACCCCTTCCAGTTCACCGCCTGTGGGCAGCTCGGGCTACTGAATCGGGCTCCTGAGACGCCAGGGGCGAGGCGGCCGCCATCCCCCGGTTCAGGCCCGGGGCTCCAGGGTGCCGGTGAGGGTCAGGCTGTAGCCGATCCGGTGCAGCACCTCGCCGGTGCTGAACACCCCGATCAGGGCCGACAGAGGAGCCGTGCTCGTCAGCAGGCTGCCGGGGGGTGGGCCGGAGAACTCGTGCACGGACCAGCCCACGGTGGACACACCGCCAAGGCCATTCAGGGTGACCAGCGGGGCCGAACGCACCACCCGCAGGGCCTTGTCCGCCGACACGACCTCCCGGGGCAGGGCGATCCCCAGTTCCAGATCCTCCAGGGCCCATTCCGCCCGCTCTTTGATCAACAGCCCGTGGGCTGCCTCCAGATCCACCTGAACCACCCCGGAGAGGGTGAGCTGGTGCACCCCGCCCACGCCCTCGATGTGGGCCCAGTGGCAGGAAGCGAAGCGTTCCCGGCTGTGGTCGTCGAGCTGGCTGAAGGCAAGGGCCACCGGGGCGAAGGCACGGGCCCCCTTGCTAACACAGGCTCCCGAGCCCTGCTCCAGACGCAGCGGTGACGCCGCAGCGGCGGGGTTCAGCGTCGCTCCAGATCTCGGACCCCGGCCACACCATCGACGATCTCACCGACCAGAACCTGGTCGGTGAGGTTGACGAACAGCCCGTTTTCGAGCACTCCGGGGAGGTTGTTGATCTCCTTCTCCAGGGTCACCGGATCGCTGATGCCCCCGGCGAACCGCACATCCAGCACAAGATTGCCCTGATCGGTGACCACCGGCCCGGCTTTCTTCACCGCCATCCGCAGCTGGGCGTCCCCCCCCATGGCCGCCAGCTGGCCGCGCACCTGCCGCCAGGCGCCGGGCAGCACCTCCACCGGCAGCAGGAAGCCCAGGTTGAGGGTGTCCACCAGTTTGCTGGCATCCACCACCACCACGAAGCGGTCGGCGCGGCAGGCCACCAGCTTCTCCTGCACGTGGCAAGCGCCGCCGCCCTTAATCAGCTGGAAGGAGGGATCCACCTCATCGGCGCCATCGATCGCCAGGTCGATGCGCTCGATCGCGTTGAGGCTGCGCAGCGGGATCCCCAGCTCGGCGGCCAGCACCTCACCTTGGAACGACGTGGTCACTCCGACGATGTCGTGCAGGTCGCCGCGCCGCAGCTTGGCTCCCAGACCCTGGATCATCAGCGCGGCTGTGGAGCCGGAGCCAAGGCCCACCACCATGCCGTCACGGATCTGTTCGACGGCGGCCTGGGCCACCGCCTGCTTCATCTGGTCCTGCAGATCGGCCATCGGGATCCGGCGCTGAGGCGCCAGACCGTAGCAGGACGCTGAAAGACCCCCTGGGCAGCGGCGCCGTTCCAGGGGGGTCGGGGATCCGGGCGGAGGCTTGCGCTTGCCGTTGGTGGGGCGCTGGGAACGCTCTCCGAGGGCCTCAGCCGGCGGAACCGCGATCCGGCAGGGCGGCCGGGCGGATCGAGAGTTGCAGCTCCTTCTGGCCTCGCACCACCTTGAGGGGCAGGGGTTGGCCAACCTGGGCCCGCTCCACCGCCTGAAGCAGGGCCGCGGGGGTGAGAACCGGTTCGCCGGCGATCGCCACCACCAGGTCGCCGCGCTTGAGGCCGGCGCTCTCGGCGGGGCTTTCCGGCAGCACCTTCTGGACAAGGGCGCCATCGCGCTCGGGCAGCTGGAGCAGGGCGTCGGGATCGCGGTTGTTCTCCTTCGCCACCCGGGCTGTGAGGGGCACCAGCTGCAGGCCGAGGTAGGGGTGAATCACCTTGCCTCCCTCCGCCAGCTGGCCGGCCACCTTGCGGGCCAGGTTGATCGGGATCGCGAAGCCCAGGCCGGCGCCTGGTCCGGAGCGCACCAGGGTGTTGATGCCGATCACCTCGCCGCCGGCATTGATCAGGGGACCGCCGGAGTTGCCGGGGTTGATGGCGGCATCGGTCTGGATCAGGTCGAGCCGCTTGTCGGAGAAGCCGAGGCTGTTGATGTCTCGGTGCAGGCTGCTGACGATGCCCAGGGTCACGGTGCGCTCCAGGCCGTAGGGACTGCCGAGGGCGATCGCCCAGTCGCCCACCTCAAGGGCTTCGGAATCCCCCAGGGGCGCCTCGCTCAGATCACCGCGCCGGCTGACCCGCACCACCGCCAGGTCGGTGACCGGGTCGGCTCCGACGACGCTGCCATCGAGCTGGCGGCCGTCAGCGAGGGTGATCTCGACGCTATCGGCCCCATCCACCACGTGGGCGTTGGTGAGGATCAGACCGCGGCGGCCGTCGATCACCACCCCGGAACCTTGGCCGCGCTCGCGCATCGAGCCGGAGGGATCGCCGAAGAGGTCGCGCAGCAGCGGATCGAGCATGGCCGGATCAAAGCTCTGGCGAGGCACATTGCGCTCGGTGTCGATGCGCACCACGGCAGGGCCGACGCGACGGGCGGCCATCGCCACGAAGCTGTGCTCGCCCTGGGGCCGTCCTGCGGTCGGTGTGTCGGGGGCGGCGGCAGGAGCGGCGGGGGTTGCGCTCAGCGCTGGGGCGGCCGGGGTCGGCGCGCCTTCAGCGCTTTCGCTGCTCGCCGCCGAAGCGGCAGCGTGGGGCGCCGCGGGGGCCACACCCTGGATGGGGATGGCCAGGGCCGGGGCGGAGGGCAGGCCCCCAAGGGCGAGCAACAGCACCAGAACGAGCCGCTGCAACAGGGAGGTCAGGCGACGAGGAAGGAGGTCCAGGGGAGGTACCGCCGCGAATTGATTGCCGCAACCTAGGGGCGCTGCAGGGGCGGCCAGCGCAGCAGGCGATGCCGGATATCCCCCTGGGCTGAGAGCTCCAGCAGCAGTCCGCCGGGATCGTCGGCCCGGCCTTGGGGACAGGGCTGAACCGGTCCGAAGGCGCAGAGGCTTGAGGGGCAGCCCAGCAGGGGCAGCTCCGGCCGACCCGGCAAGGTTCCCTGCCAATACTGGTGGACATGGCCGAACACCACCCCCCGCACCCGGTCGCAATGGGCCAGCAGCGCCACCAGCCGCTCCCCCTCCTCCAGGCCGATCCGATCGAAGTCCGGGTCGCCGATCGCCACCGGCGGATGGTGCAGGGCCACCAGCAGTGGCCCTGCGGCAGCTTCGGCCCGGCCTGGTGTCAGCAGCGCCTCCAACCAGGCCCATTGGGCTGCCCCCAGCCGGCCTCCGTCGCGTCCGCAGCAGTGGCTGTCGAGGGCCAGCAGGCTCCAGCCGGGGGTGGGGTCGCCGGCCCCGGGGGGGCTGAGGGGCCAGAGCCCCGGGGCGACGGCGGCGCTCCGGCCGAGGGCGGCCCGCAATAGCGCCGGGTGGTCGTGGTTGCCCGGAAGCAGCAGGGGGCGCTGCAGCGTCGCTGGAAGGGCGGCCGCCAGCAGCTCCCGCAGCCGCACGTAGCCGCCCCAGCTTTCGTCGTGGCAGAGATCGCCGCTGAGCAGCAGCCGGTCTGGCGCCAACCCCGCGGCGACCAGCAGATCCAGTGCCGATCGGAGGCCATGGCGGAGCTGATCCAGCGGTGGTCTGCCCCGGCAGAGTCCCGCGGGATCGGCCAGCAGGTGGGGGTCGCTCAGCTGCAGGAGTCGCATGGTCGCCTGGAACCCGCCTGGCGAGCTGTCGTGAGCACAGGCTGGCTGCTGTGAGGCGGCTTGGCCAGCGTCGTCCCGGGCTTCCCAACGAGTCTTGACGACAGGTGGCGATCGCTGTCGTTCACGGGGCCCGGGACGGTCAATGGGTCCTAAGTTGCCCGGCAGAGAACTGCGCAGCCATGCCGTCCATCCCCTCCGGCAGCCGGCAGCGCTGCGCACTGTGCCTGGTGGAGATTGAGGCGGTCAGCCCTGGTCACGACGTGGTGCACTTCAGCATGGGGGCTCCAGGCACGAGGGCCAAACTCTGGGCTCGGGTCTGTCAGTACCTGCGCAGCCCCGAGCAGTGCGGCCAGTGCCTCAACCAGGACGCCAACCTGCGGGGCACCGTGTCCAGCAACGACTACTACGCCGAGGCACCTGTGCTGGAACTGGGATTGCCGCCGCAGGGCAATCCTCTAGGGTGAAGCCATGCCCGCCGGGCAGCACCGGATTCTGAGCGTCCCACCCCTGTCGGTGAGGGAGCCAGCATTCGGGGCAGTTTCAGCAACTGCGGCTGCGGCGGCCCTATCCGCCCCCCGCAGCTGGCATCCGCTGGCTGGCGTTTCCCTTGCCCCATCCCCTCGCCCCCGACCTCGAGCGCCTGGCCCAGCAGGTCGCCACCGCCCATGGCCTGACGGCCGTGGGGGTGGAGCTGCTCACCCATCGCATTCCGATGACGGTGCAGGTCTTGGTGCGCCGTGCTGATGGCGGTGATGTCAGCCTTGATGACTGCGCCGCGTTCAGTGCCCCCCTCGGCGATGCGATCGAAGCGGCGCAGCTGCTGGATGCCGCCTATGTGCTGGAGGTGAGCAGCCCGGGCATCGGCGAGGAGCTCTGCAGCGACCGTGAGTTCAGCAGTTTCCGCGGCTTTCCGGTCGAGGTGCTCCGCCGCGATGCCAGCGGCTCGGAACGCTTCCAGGACGGGCTGCTGCTGGAGCGCGATGCCACCGCCGTGCAACTCAATGTGCGCGGCCGCATTGTGCGGATCCCCCGCGATGAAGCGGTGCGGGTGCGGCTGATCAGCCCCCGCGATGGCCCCTGAGCCCCGCCCTCCGCCTCCGGCTGCGTCCCGCCGCCGCCCCGACCTCTCCCCTCCGATGCCATGGCCCTGGTAACGCTCCCCGGTCTGAACACCCTGATCGAGGACATCAGCGATGAGAAGAAACTGCCGCCCTCGGTGGTCGAAGCAGCCCTGCGAGAAGCGTTGCTGAAGGGGTACGAGCGCTACCGGCGCACCCTCTACCTGGGCATCAGTGAGGACCCGTTCGAGGAGGACTACTTCTCCAATTTCGACGTGGCGCTCGATCTGGACGAGGAGGGTTACAGGGTGCTGGCTAGCAAGATCATTGTTGAAGAAGTGGAGAGCGAAGACCACCAGATCAGCATCGATGAGGTGCGGCAGGTGGCTGAAGACGCCCAGATCGGTGACACAGTGGTGCTTGATGTCACCCCCGAGAAGGACGACTTCGGGCGCATGGCTGCCGCGACCACCAAGCAGGTGCTCGCCCAGAAACTGCGCGATCAGCAGCGGCGCATGATCCAGGAGGAGTTCGCCGATCTCGAGGATCCGGTGCTGACCGCCCGGGTGATCCGTTTTGAGCGCCAGAGCGTGATCATGGCCGTGAGCAGTGGCCTGGGCCGGCCCGAGGTTGAGGCTGAGCTGCCGCGGCGTGATCAGTTGCCGAACGACAACTACCGAGCCAACGCCACCTTCAAGGTCTTCCTCAAGGAGGTCAGCGAGGTGCCGCGGCGGGGACCCCAGCTGTTCGTCAGCCGTGCCAATGCCGGTCTGGTGGTGTATTTGTTCGAGAATGAGGTTCCGGAGATCCAGGAGGGTTCGGTTCGCATCGTTGCGGTCGCCCGCGAAGCCAATCCCCCCTCCCGATCGGTCGGGCCCCGCACCAAGGTCGCGGTCGACAGCGTTGAGCGGGAGGTTGATCCCGTCGGCGCCTGCATCGGTGCCCGTGGTTCCCGCATCCAGCAGGTGGTCAACGAGTTGCGGGGCGAAAAAATCGATGTGATTCGCTGGTCGGCCGACCCCGGCCAGTACATCGCCAATTCCCTCAGCCCGGCCCGGGTGGAGATGGTGCGGCTGGTGGATCCCGAGGGGCATCATGCTCACGTGCTGGTGCCCCCGGATCAGCTCAGCCTGGCGATCGGGCGGGAGGGGCAGAACGTGCGCCTGGCCGCCCGGCTGACCGGCTGGAAGATCGACATCAAGAACGCCACCGATTACGACCAGTCCAGCGAGGACAGGCTGGTGGCCACCCTGATCGCCCAGCGCCAGGAGGAGGAGGCCCTGCAGGCGGAGGCGGAGGCGCGGCTGGCCGCGGAGCAGGCCGCCCGCGCCGAGGAGGATGCCCGGTTGCGGGAGCTCTATCCCCTCCCTGAGGACGACGAGGAGCAGGACGAGGCGGACCAAGGGCAGGAGGAGCCTGCCGCCGGCGAGGGTGATGGCGAGGGCGGTCCGGACGACACCGGCCTGTCCGACGCTGAACCGGAGGCTGGCGCCGACGCGGATGTGCTGCTTGAGGACGGCTCCCCGGTGCAGGAGGGCGGCGATGACGACGCCACCGCGCGGTGATGGCCGCCCGTCCGGTGCTGCGACAGTGCGTAGCCTGCCGGTGCCTTGTGGATCGCAGCCAGCTCTGGCGTGTGGTCCGCCTTGCCGGCGGGGGCGGCTTCGCCCTCGACGCTGGGATGGGCCGTTCCGCCTACCTCTGCCCAAGCCCCAGCTGTCTGGAGGAGGCCCGGCGCCGTAAACGGTTGCAGCGCTCCCTCCGCTGTCCCGTGTCGGATGCCCTCTACGCCGACCTCCAGGCCCGGATCGCCACCGCCGGCGCAACCCCTGAGGCAAGATGAACAGTGGCCGTGGCGTGCGTACGGCCCGGTGGCACCCCTGCCCCAAACGGCGGCCCCCCTGGCCCCGCCCCTCGGAGACCTGAATGACCAGCAGCGGCAAAGTGAGAATTTATGAGCTGTCCCGGGACCTGGGCCTGGACAACAAGGACGTGCTCGAAGCCGCAGAGAAACTTTCCATCGCCGCCCGCAGCCATAGCAGCTCGATCAGCGATGATGAAGCCATCCGCATCAAGGCCCTGATCAAGGGCAATGGCAGCGGCGCCTCGGCGCCCCAGCCCACCGCACCAGCCAAAGCGATCCTTTCTGTGAAGAAGGCGGCAGCCCCCCCGGCAGCGACAGCGCCGGTGCCCCCCCAACCGGCCCCACCGGCGGCACCGTCTCAGCGTCCCCAAGCCGGCCGACCGGCTCCACCAGCACCCCGCCCCGCCGCCCCGGGCCCTCGCCCGGCGGCTGTCACGACTCCCCCGGCTCCCGGCCAGGAGAGGCCCCGGCCGGCCCAACCGGAGAGGCCGGCGGCGGCCGCGCCGATCGCCCCCCCGTCCCGTCCCACCCCACCAGCTCCGACCCTGGCGCCTCCGGCTCGCCCACTGCCGGCCCAGGGCGCGCGCTCTCCGGAGCAGGCCAGACCAGCCGGCTCCCCTGCACCGCTCTCCCCGGCCCCTGCCGCTGAGGGCGGTGGGGCACCGGCCATGCCCCCCGCTGCTCCGGCCCCCCGGCCCGCTCCCTCCGCGCCTGCGGCAGCCCGACCGGTGGCACCCCCGCCCCGTCCGGCGGCGCCGGCTCCGACCCGCCAGCCCAGCCCCAGCGACCGCCAGGCCCCACCGGAACGGCGCCCCACGGCTCCGGTTCCCCGTCCGGTGACGCCGATGCAGGTCAACCGACCTGGCCAGCCCTCGCCCCAGCGCCCTGTCGCCGGCCCCAGGCCGGGTGCGGCCCCCGTCCGGCCTGGGGCCGGTGGTCGTCCCGTCGCCCCCGCCCGACCCCAGCTGGTGGGCCGTCCCCAGGCGGCCCCAACCGTTGCCCCGAGCGGTGCACCTGCCAGTGGTGCTGGTTCTGGCCCCTCCGGCGGCGGGGCCCGGCCGGCTCCGCCGGCTCCGAGGCCCCAGCGCCCCGGTACTCCCGCCCCGGTGCGTCCCGGCGTCGCTGGCGCCAGGACGCAGCCGCAAGCCGGCGGCCGTCCATCCCCAGGGCCCGGTAGGCCGGGGATCACTCCGCTGGAGCTGGTTGGCAAGCCGATCCGCCGCGATAGCGGCGGACCCGCCGGACCGACGGCTGGTCGACCGGCCGCCCCCGGCCGCCCTGGCATGCCCGCCGGCATGCGCAAGCCGATGGCCCCCGGCGAGCTGATGCAGCTGCAGAAGCCCAGCGGTAGGCCCACGGCTCCGCCCCCCCGTCGGCCCGAGCGGCCCGAAGGTGCCGCTGAACCGGGTGCGGTTCCCGAACTGGTTCGCCCCACCGCAGCGCCTCCCACGGCGCCGCGCCGCCCGGGCTTCCGTCCTGGCCAGCCTGGTGCCGCCCCTGCCGCCGCCCGAGCCAAGCGCCCCGATTGGGACGACAGCGCCAAGCTGGAGGCCCTGCGCAGCCGCACGCCGCAGAAACAGCGCCAGAAGGTTCACATCATCGGCGAAAACGATGATGCCCTCACCACCGAGACCAGCGGCTACGCCGGCGAACAGGAGGCGATGGTGCTGCAGGCGAGCCTGGCTCGACCCGCCAAGCCCCGCAGTGCCCCCGGCAGCGCGCCCAAGCCCACGGTGGCGGTGCGCAAGCGCAAGAAGGAGACCACCCGCCAGCGTCAGCGGCGCCGTGCCATGGAGCTTCGGGCTGCCCGCGAACTCAAGGCCCAGCGGCCGGAAATGCTGATCGTGCCGGAGGGCAACCTCACGGTGCAGGAGCTGGCCGATCGCCTCGGGGTTGAAAGCTCCGAGATCATCAAATCCCTGTTCTTCAAAGGGATCATCGCTACCGTCACCCAAACGCTTGATCTGCCCACGATCGAGACGGTGTCCGATGAATTCGGGGTGCCCGTGCTCGAGGACGACGTCCAGGCAGCTGCTGCCAAGACGACCGAAATGATCGAGGCCAGCGACCTCGAACACCTGATCCGACGCCCACCCGTGGTGACGGTCATGGGCCACGTCGACCACGGCAAGACCAGCCTGCTGGACGCGATCCGCAAAACCCGTGTCGCGGCGGGCGAGGCCGGCGGCATCACCCAGCACATCGGCGCCTACCAGGTGGAGGTTCCCCACGGCGGTGAACGCCGGCGGATCACCTTCCTCGACACCCCCGGCCACGAGGCCTTCACCGCCATGCGCGCCCGGGGCACCAAGGTCACGGATGTGGCGGTGTTGGTGGTTGCCGCGGATGATGGCGTTCGCCCCCAGACCCTTGAGGCGATCAGCCACGCCCGCGCCGCTGAGGTGCCGATCGTGGTGGCGATCAACAAGATCGACAAGGAGGGCGCTTCCCCGGACCGGGTGAAGCAGGAGCTCTCCGGCCACGATCTGGTGGCCGAGGACTGGGGCGGCACCACGGTGATGGTGCCGGTGAGCGCCATCAAGGGCGAGAACATCGACCAGCTGCTCGAGATGATCCTGCTGGTCACCGAGGTCGAAGACCTCCAGGCCAACCCGGATCGGCTCGCGAGGGGCACCGTGATCGAGGCCCATCTCGACAAGGCCAAGGGTCCGGTGGCCACCCTGCTGATCCAGAACGGCACGCTCCGTAACGGCGATGTGGTGGCGGCTGGTCCGGTGCTCGGCAAGGTCCGCGCCATGGTCGATGACACCGGCAAGCGGGTCAAGGAGGCCGGTCCCTCCTATGCCGTTGAGGCCCTTGGCTTCAGTGAGGTGCCCACCGCCGGCGATGAGTTCGAGGTCTATCCCGATGAGAAGAGCGCCCGCGCTGTCGTCGGTGACCGGGCCACCGAGGCTCGGGCTTCACGCCTCGCCCAGCAGATGGCGTCCCGTCGCGTCTCCCTGGCCTCGATGTCGGGTCAGGCGAGCGAGGGCGAGCTCAAGGAACTCAACCTGATCCTCAAGGCCGATGTTCAAGGTTCTGTGGAGGCCATCCTCGGTGCCCTTGAACAGCTGCCCCAGGAAGAGGTTCAGGTTCGGGTGCTCCTCTCGGCCCCGGGTGAGATCACGGAGACCGACGTGGATCTGGCAGCCGCTTCCGGTGCCGTGATCGTGGGCTTCAACACCTCGATGGCCCCGGGTGCCAAGCGCGCCGCCGATGCCACCGGTGTTGATGTGCGCGACTACGACGTCATCTACAAGCTGCTTGAGGAGATCCAGATGGCCATGGAGGGCCTGCTGGAGCCTGAGCTGGTGGAGGAGGCCCTCGGCGAGGCGGAGGTTCGGGCCGTCTTCAGCATTGGCCGCAACGCCGTGGCGGGCTGTTATGTCACCAATGGCAAGTTGCAGCGCAACTGCAAGGTGCGGGTGCACCGGGGCCGCGACAAGGTCTTCGAGGGCGACCTCGACTCCTTGCGTCGCAACAAAGACGATGTCAAGGAGGTGGCCACCGGCTTCGAATGCGGTATCGGCTGCGATCGCTTCTCCTCCTGGCAGGAGGGTGATCGTATTGAGGCCTACAAGCTGGTCACCCAGCGCCGCACCCTCAGCAGCTGAACCCGTGACCCCGGCCACCGCTCCCAGGCCCCGCAGCGAGTCCGTTCTCTGGCTCCAGCTGCTGGGGCTGGGGGTCATGCCCCTCGAGGCCTTGCTGCTGCTGCTGCTCCTGGCCGGTAGCGATCCCGGACCCTGGCCCGCCCTGGAGCGCCTGCTCTGCTGGGCCATCGGCTCCCTGGTACCGGCCTATCTGCTGTGGCGCCGGCCCGCCGATCCTTTTTCTCTGTTGCTCCTGCAGGTGCCCCAGCGGGGCCGCAGCCGCCTGCAGCTCCAGCTCAGCGCCCTGCAAGCCACCCCCCTGTTGCAGGCGGGGTTGGTGTTGGGCTGCCTCGCCTCCCTGGCCCTGCTCTGGTGGGTGGATGTCCATGCGGCGGTGGCCACCGCCCTTTCGCTCCTGAGTGGCTCCTCGCGTCTGCTGGCTCTGTTGCTGGCGGCGACGATCCAGGCCCTGTTGCTCTGGCAGTGGCAGCAGCTGCTCCAGGCTCTTTGGCTGCTGCGCTGCCCCCCTGAACGCCTGGCTGCGACCGCACCGATGGGGTTGGAGAGCCTCAACAACCAGCGGTTGCTCCTGGGGATTCCCCTGCTGTTGCCGTCACCCCTGCAGCCATCCACTCCGCCCCCTAGCCCCTCCAGGACCAATCCTGCCCCTGCGGAGCCTTCGGCCAGGACCCAGGTCCAGCCGATGCCCTTAGAGCACCCGGAGGCGGAGCCCCAGCCGGAGATCCAGCCTCCCCATGATCCGTCGCTGCTCAGCGCCGCCACCCCAACCCCACCGTCCGGCGGCCGCTCAGGGGACGCCACTGCGGTTGCGGTCGAACCAGAGCAGGCTGCCGCAGATGATGAGGGCGGTGGACTGGATCAACAGATCCGTTGAAACCACCTCACCGCCGGCGGCTGAGCGCATGGCCATCGTCGCCAGGCCCAGGGCTGCGGAGGCGGTCAGGGCAGTCCAGAGGCCACGGCGTAGTCCTCGCCAGGGTGTTCGGGCCTCCTGCAGCAACCGGCGGCGCAGCTCTGGATCCAGGGGGGGACGCTCGGACTGGGATCCCATCAGGTGCAGAGGCGGGGGCGGGGTTGGATCTGGCGTTGGACGCCTCGCCTCGGCGGCTGTGGCCTGAATGCTAGTTTGCCTTGGTTGCCGGTGTAGCTCAGCGGTAGAGCAACTGATTCGTAATCAGTAGGTCGCAGGTTCAAATCCAGTCACCGGCTTTCCCGACCCCCTCGCCACCATTGGGTTGGCCCAGAATCTTTTCTTGACCAGCGGGCCCGCTGACCCCTGCTTTGGCCCGATCCCCTCAACCCTGACAGCCTGGCCTGGCTGGCCCATGACCGCAGGCCCTTGAGGCGCATCGGCCCCAGGCCCTGGCTTATGGGGAACTGACCGTCCGCACAAGACGCCGCCACCGCTGCAGCACCAACCCCCTGGAAAATGGGTTGATGCTGGTCTACTCTCAGATTCCAGGACTGCGACTGATGAGTCAATCCGGGTATCGACGCGTAAGGGTGAGAAAGCGTAAACCCCTTTCGCCCCTCGACCGGATTTTGGCCCCGTTGAGCCAACTGTTGGGCCTCCCCAAGCGCCGCAGATCCTCCCGATCCCGCCGCAGAACCTCCCGGTCGCGCAAGCAATCCGCCGGCACTGCGGCTGAATCGAGCCAAGTCGATATCCAGTACCTGTCGACGCTGGTGGAACCCCTGTCCCCTGCGGTCCGATCCGATGGACGAACGGGGCAACCCCGCAGCTCCCGCCGGAGATCCTCCCGCGATCGACAGCGCTCCTCCCGCTCCAGCCTGATCCAGTTCGGGCCGATCTGGCTGAGGAACTACCTCAACTCCTACCGCTTCCGCATCCGCCGCCGCCGGCTGCGGCGCTGGTACGAGAAGAACGTGGAGATCCCCCTCGTCGATCTGCGCCTGGCGGCGTATGGCCTGCTCCAGCCCATCCGCCGCTATCCGGCCCTGTTTCTACCGATTGGGATCGCCACGCTGTGGTTCTGCTGGCCTCTGGTGGCGCCGTGGCTGCAGTCGTTCACGGGCGGGGTATCGCAGGGGCCCAGGCCGGAGGTGATCTCCGTTTTTGTGGAAGATCCCACCCGCAGCATCTGGGCCCTGGACCTCTGGAAACGGAAACCCGGTGCCCTGCTGGTGATGCAGGGGCGTCCCTCCAGCCAACAGGCCAACCTGACCTATCTGCGCAACCAGGGGTTCTGGCCCAAGGAGCAAAAGGGGCTGCTCACGCTCGAGCCTGGCTGTGACACCGTGGGTCAGGTTGCAGCCCTGGCCCGCCTGCTGCAGCAGCAGAGGCGTCCCGGGAACCTGACGATGGTCACCAGCTATGACCACCTGCCCCGCACCCTGGCGATCGCCCGTACCGTGATCGGCCCGATGGGCTGGAAGGTTGAGGGGCTGGCGGTGGTCACCCAAGACAAACGTCCGGAAAGCAGCCTGAGGCTGGTGCGCGATCAGATCAGGGCCCAGATTCTCCGCTTCACAGGCGTCAGCGGCACCCGCAGTGACGAAACCTGCGAGTGATCGATCCCCCGATCCAGCAGCTCCCCTGCCTGCGTGGGAGCCGGGGCTGCGTGGGTCTGTCCGTTGGCTGCGCTGATTCAGCCCGCCTGGATTTCCTGACCGGGTATTGATACCGGGCGTCGCTGGGGCAGGTTGCCGAAATGGCGTCGGGCCACCGCCAGGAGCCCCTTCTCTCCCATCCCGCCGGTATCGAGGCGCAGGGAGCCGCTGATCCTTGGGAGCAGATCGGGGCGGTGGGTCTCCAGGTGGTGCAGCAGCTGCCCGCAGAGATTGCTCTGGCCATGGCCATGGCCCAGGAGCAGCACCGCATCGGCGGCGGCGATCGCCGCGCTCAGGCGCCCCAGGTACTCGTTGTCGAGGGGGGCCCGCTGGCCGGCGATGTCGCGGTCGTGCCGATGGCTGAGGTTCTCCCCGCTGCCCCAGAGGCCGTGGGGACGCAGCTGAGAGTCCTGCACGGTATCTCCCTCGAGCAGGAAGGCCCGGCTGGAGGCGTGCTCCAGCACCAGCACCAGTCGCCTGCTGATGTCACCCCGGGCGCGAGCGCCATCGGCGTGGGGATGGTCGGGACTGACGCCAGCCTCCTCAAGCAGATGGCGCAGGCGCATCACCGCCTCGGCATCAAGATCCAGGTGGTGGAAGCCACTGCCCAGCCGGATCCAGCTCTCCTGGCCTGCTGGCATGCGGATCTGCAGGCGATGGTCATCGATGTGCTCCACTTCGGCGCCGAGGGCGCGGCAAAGAGCCTCAGCCTCGGAGCCCTTGACCCCATGGGCCAGAGGATGGGCAAAGAGGCTCTGCAGGGTGCGCAGCTGATGCCGATCCATGGGCGGGCGCCGGATGGATTGACCCTAAGGAGAGTGAAGCCTGTCGGATTCGACCGCGGCAGCGTTGCCGCAGCGCTCACTCCACCTTCAGCACATCCACTGCAGCGCCGAGCTTGATCAGTTCGGATGCGGCCCGCAGGGCGGCTTCATGGGTATGGAAGAGGTAGGCCTGAGCTGGGGTGTCAACATCGATCAAGGAACCATCCTCAGCCGCGATCGCCAGATAGGAGCCACTGAGCCTGCGCAGCACGTACCTCTCCGGCTGCGTGCAGTCCATCGGATGGGCCGGATCGATCTCAGGAGCCCAGAAGTGCATGGTTGGGTGAAGGGGCGGAGTGGATTCACTAGGAGGCATCCGCGCGCACCCTAGTTGGATCCCCACCGCAGACCCAAGGGTTCAGGAAGACCGCACATGGGCTGGATCCTCCCGCAGGGGCTGATGGTGGACTTCCGCCCACTGCACCAGCTGCTGCGCTTGCCAGAGGCTCGGAGCTCGCAGGCAGTGGTGGGTGGCATCGCACACCTGGTACCCGCCCCCCTCCGCCGGTCGGATGGTGGAGCCGGCTGGGGTGACGATCATCGAAGCGCCGGCTTCGATGCCGGGTAAACCGCCCGCTGAGCGGGTGGGTTGGAGGTCCATCGGCCCCTTGCAGCAGCTGGGTGACCTTTCCACACCTACTCCCCGGCAGGACCGCCCAGAGGCATCGCGCAATCAGCCGTTGCCGGACCGCCTTGGCCTTGGGCCGTGATCAGGCGGGATTGGGCGGAGCGATGTCCTGCTCTGGCGGACCGCCACCGGGGGCTGGAATGATGGGTGTGCCCAGCCAAGGACCCGCGATGTACACCGACTGGACTGCTTTGATCCTGCTGCTGCTCACGGCGGCGCCCCTGGCGGTGGTGGTGGCCACAGCTGCCTTCTTCATCTGGCGTGGACCGAGGAAACCGCAGCCCTGAAGTCCGGGTAGAGCAGCTCGCGCTGCACCTCCGTCGGCAGCTGGCCCTGACCGAGGCAATCGAGACAGGTCCGGAACTGCTGGTCCCCCATCCGGAGAATGCCGCTGCCGCCACAGCGTGGGCAGGTCTGCCCTGCTGTGTCCAGCGCCGAAGCGGTGGGTGGGGCGTGGGCGGGGATGGCTGTCATGAAGGCTGCCTGGGCGTGGTCTTGATCCCCACACTGTGGCGGAAATCGACGGCTGTGATCCCAAAACCTTCCTTAAATCCTGGGTGGAACTCCCCTCTTCTGGGGTCTGGACATCCGCCCTCATGGGTCCGGGGCTGGCCCGGTCGCGGTCTGAGTTCCGTCGGCCCGTTGTGGATCGGACCTCGGGCCCAGCCGGTCGATGTCAGCGGCCCTGAGGCAGCGCTCCAGAGTGGATCGGTCGAGGCTCGCCAGCAGCTCCTGGGCGTTCAGCCTGGTCCCGGCAGGCACCAGTCCGAGGCTGGCGGCCAGTTGTCCCACCACCGCCGCAGCATCGAGACCGCGGCCACGGAAGCCCTCCACTCCCTCAGCCTGATCCCGCTTGCTGAGTCGCTGGCCGGCCGCATCCCGCCAGAGGGGAACGTGGCCGTAGCGGGGAGCCTCCTGACCCAGCACGGCCATCAGGGCCACCTGGGGGGCGGTGGAGGACCACAGGTCCTCGCCACGAACCACATCGCTGATGCCCAGAACCAGCTCATCGATGGCAGTGGCCAGGTGATAGGCCACCAGGCCGTCGGCCCGGCGCAGCACCGGATCCCCCACCGCCGTGGCGCCATCGAGCCTGCCGGGCCGCCCGAACCGTTCCTCCCAGACCAGGGGGCCATCCGCAAGCCGCAGGCGCCAGCTCGGTAGCCGACCCTGCTGGGGGCCCCAGAGCCGCGGCAGGTCGCGACAGACGCCTGGGTAGACCTGCAGGCCGCCGTGGGGCGCCGAGATGTCGGCAAGCATCCGGCGGCTGCAGCGGCATGGATAGAGCAGGCCGGAGCGGCGGAGCGCCGACAGCACCGAGGCGTAAAGCCCACGCCCCTCGCTCTGACGCAGCATCGGGCCATCCCAGGTCAGGCCGAGCCAGCGCAGATCGGTCTGGATCGCTTCGATCGCGCCGCTCCGATTGCGGGGAAGGTCAAGATCATCGAGCCGCAGCAGCCAGGCTCCACCCTGGAGGCGGGCGTCGAGCCAGCTCAGGAGGGCGGTGCGCAGGTTGCCGCGGTGGAGGGGGCCGGTGGGGGAGGGGGCGAATCGGCCGCGGTAGCCCCGTTGGCGCTGCCGAGACCCATCCAACAAAGGGGTGATCAGATGATCGGGAAGGACAACCGCGAGCCCAACGCCAGGTCCCATCGGATTTGGCGGGCAGCAGGGGGAGTCCATAGGTGCAACAAACCCCTAGAACCGCGCAGGACCTGAGGTGGTCCCGGCGGAGCAGTTGTTGGCCTGACGAACACGGTCAGGCCATCGAGGCCAGGGGCATGGTGGTCCCGGGCGGGCCGTTCCTGTCGGGATGGGGCTGAACCTCCCGACAGGGGAATCAGCCCTGAACCTTGTCTTTGAACAGTTTGCCGGCGGTGAAGGCGGGCACGCGCTTGGCAGGAATCTCGATTTTCTCGCCGGTCTTGGGGTTCAGACCCTGACGCTTCGAGCGGTCGCGGGCCTCGAAGGAGCCGAAGCCGAGGATCGAGACCTTCTTGCCTTCGACCACCGAATCAATGATGGTGTCGATGGCAGCGTCCACCACCTGGGACACTTCGGTCTTCGTGAGCTCGGTGCGAGCTGCGACGTGGTTGACGAGATCAGCTTTGTTCATGGGTGACGAGAGGCCTCCGAATGGCGGACGAGTCTGTTGACGGGGCGAACGGGAAAGGGCGGTTGGCGGGGGGAGGCGAATCGGAGCGAGGCCGAACGCCGCTTCCTGGAGCGCGCCAATCGTATGGACCCTGGCCCCGTCCGGCAACCTGAAAACGCAAGCATCCAAAGGAATCTTGCATCAGATCGGTACGCCAAGCCCGCGGCGGCCTCACAGCGGCGGCGGCTCAGCGGCCCGATCGAGGCGCAGCGCCGCCAGCAGAGCCGCCCCGTGGGGCACCAGCCGCCCCCCCCGCAAGGCCCCGAGGGCGGCTCCGGTGGCGATCCAGTTCGGGGACCCCCCGGGCAGCCGATCCCTCAACCGGGCCAGGCTGCGCAGCTGCCGCGGCCAGTGGAAGGTGCGGCCGCTGCGCATGGGTTCGAGGCGATCGGGCGCCACGGGCTGCAGCAGCCGGCCGCAGAACAGCCCGTCGCCTGCTGCGGAGGCCGAGGCGTCCGCGTGCAGCACGCAGGAGCCCGGGCCAGGTCCAGGGGTCCAGAGCAGCAGCAGGCCGGGCGCCAGGGTCAGGGCGTCCCCGAACGGAATCAGGGGGGCCACCCCGGGCAGCAGGTAGGCCTCTTGCTCCTGCACCAGCACCGGCCATCCCAACCGCTCCTGCAGGCGTCGGCAGCGGCCGTGGCCGTCGCGTCCGGTCAGCACGATCCGCCCGGCCCCGGGATCGCCGTCGCGGCGGCCCCGGGCTGACAGGAAGTCGAGATTGGCCTCCGTGAGGGCGGGACAATCGATCAGCAGATCCAGACCATGGCTCTCCAGCAGCCAGGCGCTTCCCCCCTGGGTGTCGCGGTTGGGGGCGAACAGCCATAGCCCGGGCGCCACGGGCTGGGGGGGCCGACCCGGCTCCCAAGGGGGCGTGCTCCAGCCGGAAGGCCCGGAGCCTGGGCTGGCCCCGGCCCTGGCTGGCTGGGGTGACTCCGAGCTCGGTGGTGGGGAGGCGGCGAGGGGAGATGGGTCGATCAAGCGCAGCAGCCCGGTCGCCAAGAACCCTGACGCATCGGCGAGCGCGGCGGCAACGGGACGCTGCGGCGCGCTGCTTCTGCCGAAGCGCATGGGGGGCCGCCAGGGCCTTAGCCTGAACCAACCCCTGACCAGGCCCTTGTCGGCGATCCGGATCGGTACACCATGGCCGTTGGGGGCTTCGGTCACACCCCGCGGTGTCAATTTTTCTGTTGTGGCGCCCCTGGCGACCCGAGTCGAGCTGCTGCTGTTCAGCGACGGCCGCTCCACAGAACCCCAGCGGGTGATCGAACTCGATCTCCAGCAGCACCGCTCCGGTGACCACTGGCACGTGGAGGTCGAGGGGATCGGCATCGGTTGGTGCTACGGCTACCGGGTGTTCGGACCGCTGCAGAGTGGAGCCCACGGCTTCAATCCCTCGAAGGTGCTCCTCGATCCCTGTGCCCGGGCGATCGCCGGCTGGGAGGTCTACGACCGCGGGGCTGCCGTGGGCGCCGTGCCCAATACCGCCACCTGCCTCAAGGGGGTGGTAACGGAGCGCGACCGCTTCGATTTCCTTTCCGCCCCGCGACCCCGGAACCGCTGGCAGAGCAGTGTGATTTATGAGCTGCATGTGGGCGGTTTCAGCCAGGGTCCGGGCTGCCCGGTGGCCAAGGAACGCCAGGGCACCCTGTTGGGCCTGATCGAGGTCCTGCCTCAGCTGAAGGAGCTTGGCGTGACGGCGATCGAGCTGCTGCCGGTGATGGCCTTCGATCCCCAGGATGCCCCGGCCGGGCGCTACAACCACTGGGGTTACAGCCCGATCAGCTGGATGGCTCCCCATCCGGGCTACATGGTCGACTCGGATCCCCTGGCGGCCCGCCGTGAGATGCGCGAGCTGGTGGCGGCCTGCCACCGGGCAGGTCTAGAGGTGATTCTCGATGTGGTCTACAACCACACCAGCGAAGGCAACCAGAATGGCCCCACCCTCAGCTGGCGCGGGTTCGCCGACACCCTCTACTACCACCAGAACAGCCGCGGCGACTACCTCGATGTCAGCGGCTGCGGCAACAGCATTGCCGCCAACCGCCCCCTGGTGCGCCGGCTGATCCTCGAATCGCTCCGCTGCTGGGCGGTGGAACTGGGGATCGATGGCTTCCGCTTCGATCTGGGCATCGCCCTCAGCCGAGGCGAGGAGCTGGCACCGCTGGAGCTGCCGCCGCTGTTCGAGGAGATGGAAGCCGATCCTGATCTAGCGGACCTCAAGCTAATCAGCGAACCCTGGGATTGCGGCGGTCTGTACCGTCTCGCCGATTTCCCTGCCCGGCGCGTGGCCAGCTGGAACGGCCGCTTCCGCGATGATCTGCGCCGCTTCTGGAAGGGGGATGAGCGCACCGTTTGGCCCCTCAGCCAGCGGCTGGCGGGGAATCCTGACCTGTTCGGCGGTCAGCCGGCAGCACTTGGGCGCACGATCACCTTTCTCACCGCCCACGACGGTTTCACCCTCGCCGATCTGGTCAGCTATGACCGCAAACACAATCTCGCCAACGGCGAGAATGACCGTGATGGCGATAACCACAACAACAGCTGGAATCACGGCGCCGAGGGACCAACCACCGACCCTGCGATCCTGGCCCTCAGGGAACGGCAGCTACGCAATCTGCTAACCACCCTGTTGCTGGCCCCCGGGGTGCCGATGCTGCTGATGGGCGATGAGGTCCGCCGCAGTCAGGGCGGCAACAACAACACCTGGTGTCAGAACAATCCCCTGGGCTGGATGCATTGGCAGCCCGACCAGGACGACCTTGCCCTGCGGCGCTTCCTGCAGCGCCTGCTGGCTCTGCGGCGGCGTCTGGCGCCCCTGCTGAATCCCGAGCTGCCGATCGCCGAGGGCCCTCCCCGTCGCGGCGGTGAGGGAATGGCCCCCTGGCGCGAGTGGCACGGGGTGGAATGGCGCCAGCCAGACTGGGCGAGTTGGTCGCACTCTCTGGCCTGGAGCCTCCAGGACCAAGAGCGGGGCAGTCTGCTCTGGTGTGGCCTGAATGCTTATTACCAGCCGATGCGCTTCGCCGTGCCGCCCTGCGGCAGCGGCTGGCGCAGGGTGATCGATACCGCCCTGGAACCGGATCACGATCTGCCCGAGGAGCCGCCGCTGTACGCGGAGAGTTCGGCCCTGCTGCAGAGCCGCAGCCTGCTGTTGTTGGTCGCCGAGCCCCTGCTCGGCTGAAGGGGCGGTGGGGGCTGGTCAGGCCAGGGGGAGGGGGGGTGGAGCAACCGCCGCTCTGCCGCCGAGCATGGAGGCCGCGACGATGTCACGGTTGACCGCGAGATTGGCTGGATTGAAGTAGGAGCTGTGGGCGCAGCCGAGGTTGTAGCCCAGCGGGCCTGCGTTGCAGCCCGTGGGCTCAAGGTTGAGGAACTCCCGGCTCACTTCGAAGCGATGGCCGATCGGGCCACCGACGTGGTCGCCCTTGGCGTCGAGGTTGATCCAGGTCTGGACCAGGCTTGGCTTGGGGGCCCTGCGACCCGGAGCAGGCCGATTGCCGGGGCGCAGAGTGCCCTGAACCGGACCCAGGGAGAGGGCACTGCCGACGGTGAACCAGGTGTTGACCCGGCCTCCCAGACCCTGGTTTTCAAGCTCCCGCAGTCCCTCGTAGGCGACCACCGTGCCCCAGCTGTGGGAAACGATCTCCAGGGATTGAGCGGCGGCCAGCAGGGGCCGGACGATGCTGGTGAAGCGCTCCAGGATCTGCCGACGCATGGCGGCATCAACCATGTAGATCAGAAAATCGTCGATGGCCAGGGCGACGCCCCGGCTCGTGTCCCCTTCGCCCCTAGCCCTTGACGGATCCTGGATCTGCTGCAGGCGCCGATCCTCGAGCAGCTCGAGAATCTCCTCTCGCAACGCCCTGGCTTTGCTGCTGAGCGCCGCCGAGCCGGCACTGCGCTGGGCGTTGACCAGATCGCTCCAGCGCACCTCGGCCCGGCCCTGGCCGAGGCTGCCGGGGCCGAACAGGCCGCCCACATGCGGTTTGATGGCCTGCCACCAATCATTCGAATAGCCAGGTCCATGGCTGCCGATGCCATGGACGCTCACCAGCACCCGCTGGGCCGACCGCTGCTGCCGGTCGGACGGGGCGCTTGCTCCCGACAGGGCCTGCATCGTGTCGAGGAAGCGCATGTGGGCCAGGTAGACCATCTGCTGGGGGCTCAGCCCCAGCTCTTGGGGGGTCAGGTTGAGGGGCTGGAGGGTGAGGTTCAGCTGCTGTGGCATGGCGGTTGTGGGCTGGCCGGTGCCCAGCTCTGGCCAGAGCGGCAGCGGCTGGGCCAGATCGTCGGGGGGGATGGCTTCCAGTGCTCCGCTGCTTGCCATTGGGCCAGCGGGGGGGAGCGCCGCATCAGAGCTGGCCGTGGCGGCGAGCAGGCTGAGGGCCAAGGGCCGGCCTTCGTGCTGGGGGATCTGCTCGTAGCGCCCCCGCAATCGTTCGACGGTGCTGGTGATCAGATCGGTGCTGCTACCGGCGGATCCCTGGCGCAGGAGCTCGCAGAGGGTGTAAGTGAATGCTCCTTGGTAATCGCCGTTGATATGGGCATCGGCGGCGGTCTGGGTTTCTCCGCAGGCCATCAGGTTGGTGTGGATGTCTGCTGCCGACCGCAGGGTCCGTCGCCTCGATGCTCCCGATTGCCAGGCCTCGGCAGGCACGTTTGGTGGCACGATAAAGCGGGCATTGCTGAGGAGATGCTCGTCGACAACATCGCCAAGCTTGTAGTGATCCGAGTCACGTTTGCTGGCCAGGATGATTTTGTCCTGACCTGATTCCTGACGCACGCGCATGAATCGGGAGCTGCCGCCTGAGTGGCAGGTGTCTCTGATGATCAACAGCTGTATTTCCGGATCTACGGATTGGACGAGTTCATACCATTCATCGTCAACCATGTAGCTATCAGGATCGTCAAAGGCGAAATTCTGGAGGCAGGTGATCTCGTCACGGAGATCTTCTTCTTCACCGTCATTATCAGGGATATAGGAGCCATGACCGGAGAAATGAAACAGCAGCACATCGCCGACGACGGCCCCCTGTGTCAGCCACTGCCAGGCTTCCAGCAGCCCACTTTTGACGCATTCTTGATCCAGCAACAAGCGAATGTTGTCGGACTGGAAGGCGAAGTTCTTGAGCAGTACATCCTGGATGTTGAGCACGTCGTTAATGCAGCCGCGCAGGGGGATATCCCGGTAGGCATTGATGCCACAAAGCAGCGCCTTATAAGTCATGACTGGCTGTACTGATGTCTGTCTGAAGGATAGCCATGAACTTCCCTGCAGACAAGAACGGCATCCTGCTGGCGCCATGGCAGATCCACGGCCCGTTTCGGGCTGCTCTGCACCCGGCTGGCCGACGCTGAACTGGCGCTTAGGTGGGGTCGATCAGGCCCTGGGCGATCAGGCGAAGGGCGGTGAGGCTGGGAACAATATGCGGCGGCGGTTGTTGAGCACGCTTGTCGCTTTGGCTGGAGGCTGACCGTCGGTCGCTGGCAGCACCGTTGGATCGAGCATGTCGCGGGGGTTGCTAGGGCGCAGATGGGAGGAAAAAGGGCAGCGCGAGCCATCGGGATCAGAGGACTAGCTGAGTTGCGCTGAATCACATCCAGATAGGCTGCCTTCTTCGCGGCTGCCATGGTCTCGATCTTGGCCCTTTCCGCTTGCCATTCTGCAAACGTTGCTGCCTGCATCAGCGGAATACCATCGCTCCAGCGACCGACCATCTTGGCGCGCAATGTTTCGCTCGCTTCGTCCGGGCTGATGGCGTGGATGTTGGCATAGAGGAAGGCCTTGGCATCAATATACTGATAAAAAGCATTCACATTCTGATGGAGTTTGCGATAGGCCATGTAGGTGCCGTTGCGGCTGAATTCACACGGAAATGCTCCCCCTGCCGTTTCCTGAGCCTCATCGGCGTAGCCAAGCAAAAACTCTCCTGTCGCCAGTGCTACCCAGTTCTGATCAGCAGTCAGCTTGCCTTGGCCAATCACTTCCTTGCCCATGATTTCCGGGTCGGAGTATTGGCCTTCAAAGACCGGATTACCACTGCCATCAGTGAAGCCAAAATGCTCCTTGACCGGATCGGCCAGTACGGCCATGTCCTGGTAATGGGGGTCGGGGCCTCGATGGCCGTTCAGAATCGTGACGCCCCTCTCCACTCCACAGGAACGCACCAGCCATTGATAAGTGGCTTCCAGGGCCGCTTCGGCGGAAGGATGGTCCTTGGGAGTGGCGTTGGCATTGAGGGTGATCAGAATATGCACCCGTTTGTGGGGGTTGTTGAGCTCCGCAACCCAGATCGGATCCCAGAGATCCTGGATGTGTTGCTGGCTGGTATGGAGATCGCGCAGGATCGATGCACGCTTTAACATCCCTTCTTGAAATTCATACGGCATACCGCGCAGGCTGCGCACCGGCACACCCAGGGCGAGCAGGCCATAGAAGGTGAAGGCGATGTTGATCGCCACATCGGGCTTACGGGCTGTGACCTTGCTACGGTCGGCCAGGTTACGGGTTCGAGAGGATGGCCAGAGCTCGGCGGTGGTGACCTTGTGCCTCAGTTCGTCGAGGAATTCGCGGGCCTGTTGAGCGCGTTCCTCGTGCACGTGCAGCAGTACGCAGCGGGCAATCGGGAAACCTTGCCTGCCATAGGCCTGAAGAATGTTGCCTTGAATGTCGGCGAGATCAAGTTCTTTGGCCATGAGATTGTGTTGGCGAGTGGCGTTTGGTTTCAAATCAGGCGCTCAATGAACTGGTTGATTAGGAAGGAATGTAATCTGCTCTCTGGCTAGGCGCTTCGATGGAGTCGGGTCTATGGAGTTGCATAAACCGGCTAAGGCCTGCTAGAGATCGACGGGATCGCTGCCCTGATTGGCTATCATAAATCCAATAAATCCCCGTTGCAGATAGAGCGCTTTCAGCACCGATTCCAGGTCTTTCCTTGGTGCGGTGGGGAAAGGTTCCATGCCAGCGCTGATGATGCGCCGATACAACCAGCCCAGCAGCATGGCCAGCAGTAGCAGGATCCGAAGGCAGCGCAGGATGGGGCCGGGAATCACGAGCACAATCACCGCTGCAGTGATCGCTGCAGTGATCAAGGGGACCCTCAGCACATCGGGCCAGCGATTCGGAAGTGTGCCGCCCCCTTGCCAGAGCCCTGGCTCCGCTAGCCAGTAGTAGTCATTGAATGACATCGTTGTTTTGATCTGGCCGCTCATGACCTGACGGATGAAGCTCTCCCTGGGGCGGTCCGGATCAAAACCCTGACAATGTTTGAAGATCAGTGTCAACTCGTCGCCCATCACGTCCCAGAGGCCGTCCAGGTAGTCGCGGAGATTCTCGATCGTGCCATCGGGCGCATCGAAATCGATGATCAAGGCCAGATAGGGCCAGGGCAGGTGGTCGACGGAGCCTGGGATGACAGGGTTGATCTTGCGGATGGTGGTGAGGATCGCATCTTGATGTTCACGGCCCACAAAGGTGTGATCATCGATGACCACCAGCCGGCAGAAATGGGTGCGCAGATCACGACTGAAGCGAGAGATCCAAGCGTCATCGCGGCCGCTGTCCGCTTCGGAGGACGCTTGCGATTGATTGGCTACCACCCGGTTGCCGCCCGTCGGTAAAAGGGCCAGAATCTCGCGGATGGCGTGGATGTGGGATGAGGAGTTTCCTTGGTCTAGTGGGGTGGCAAAAAGCCCGTTTTGGATTGGAATCAGGGCGGAAAGGAAGTCATGGCCGCCATCAAAATATGGCCTGTCAATTGGAGTCTTGAAGTTGGCTTTGGCGGTGTTGTTATGGTGAGATCTCGTCGTGGTGAATCACGGTGTTGAATCGATGTTCAGGACCGAAGCTGCTCGAGGCGACGATCCAGCTCCATCCTCAGCAGGCGTCGATTGCGATCGGCGGTTTGGGTGTCGGTGCTGGCGATTGGCGCAGGGCCGGCGGCGGGATGATTGTGCTGAATCTTCTGGGTGATGCGTGCGTAGGCCCGAGCGAACTGCTCACGGCTGCTGGAGGCTGTCACCTGGTTCAGGGTGTCGATGGCTGCCCACACACGCAAGGCTGATTTGATGTCCCGCTGCCCCGATCCAGGGGTGGCATTGTAGTAATAACTGCAGGCGATCTGGTTGAGACGGATGTAGTTCTTGAAGGCGGTGATCGGAATGGATCCTTGATAGCGAATGTTGCTATGCCAAAAAAAATCAATTCGATTGGGAATGCCGTCTGAAAGGCTATCGATGTATTGATTCCAGGTGCCATTGAGGTTGCTCGAAAAGAGCATGTCGTCATTGGCGGGGCGCTGGTTTTCCTGTGGTCCGGGCCACTGGTCGCGACGAATGATGAACCAGTGCGCAAAGTGGATGGTCGATCGCTGCAGCAGTCCGCTCATGAAGGCGGGGTTGACGCGGCCGAGCATGAACAGCAGCCAGTTGATCCAGATGTTGCTCGGGTGCATCGGTGTGAGCGCATTCATTCCATAGGCTTTTCCAGCAGCGTTGGACGTTTCTTGCTTTTGCTCCTCTGGGAATGTCTTCTGTTTCACGGATATCCATTCTTGTTTTATGCCGCCATGCTTGCAAGCCTTCTTCATGGTTCTGGCCTGGTGCTGTTTGCTGCTCCATCCGCTTTCCTCGGCCCATGGATTACTCCTGTGGGCGACTTGTTGTGTGTTGTTCTCTACCTGATTAGCGCTGATCCTCGGCCCTGAGGGCCCTGCTCGCCGTCGGCGGCAACGGCAGCGGCAGGCTGTTCAGCAGCTGCTGCCGTTGCCGCCAGTCACCCATCTGCGCCGCCAGCAGGGATTCGAAGGCCTCGCCGTGGCCCTTCAGCCGCAGGTGGCAGAGTTCATGGAGCACCACATAGTCGAGGCAGGCGGGTGGGGCGTGCACCAGGGCGGTGTTGAGGTGGATGTTGCCGTTGGCGGCGTTGCAGCTGCCCCAACCGCGATGCATCGCCCTGACGAACAGGCGTTGGTGCCGCACCCCCAGGACCTCGCCCCAGTGGCTCAGCAGCCCTTCGGCCCGGCGGCGCAGCTCCAGCCGATACCAGCCCTCCAGCAGCTGATGCCGCCGGCTTGGGCTGGTGCCGGGGGGTACCCCCAGCACCAGCTTGCGCGGGTATTGCTCCAGTCGTGGCGGACCCTTCCGCTCCCGGATCTCCAGCCGTTGCTGGTGCCCCCAGAGCAGATGGCTGCCCCGGGCAATCGTCCGCCCCGCTGGCCTGGGGCGCCGCCCCGGGTCAGGAGCGGCGTTGCCCAGGTCGGGAGCGGCCGGGCCGTGGACTGGAAGCACCCGGGACCCTCGCTGCTGCCCCATCCAACGGCATGCCGGCCTGGATCCATCCCGGCGCAGGCTGCCTGCGGCCGATCTGGTGCAGGCGCCGTCGCGTTCACGCATCACAACCGCGGCTTGCTTCGGCTGCGGCGCGCGACCTCGGTTGAGCGGGTTCGCCCCCGGGGAGGTGCGCCTGCAGCCGAGCGCTCCTGGCGAACTCAGCTGGGCCTAACGGGCCCCTCCCAGGTAGAGGGCCTGCAGCTCCGGGTCATGGCGCAGCTCGGCGGCAGGGCCCTGGAGCCGCAGGTTGCCGCTCTCGAGCACCACGGCTCGGTCGGCAATCGCCAAGGCGGCGGCGGCGTTCTGCTCCACCAGCAGCATCGCCAGACCCTCGCGGTGCAGCCCTGCCAGGGTGTCCATCAGTTCGGCGACCAGGCGCGGGGCCAGGCCGAGGCTGGGTTCATCGAGCAGCAGCAGGGTGGGGCGGCCCATCAGGGCGCGGGCGATGGCCAGCATCTGCTGCTCGCCCCCAGAGAGGCTTCCCGCCAGTTGCTGGCGTCGTTCCGCCAGGCGGGGGAAGAGCTGGTAGCAGCGTTCCAGATCGGCGCCGATCGCGGCCCGATCACGGCGCAGCCAGGCGCCCAGCTCCAGGTTGGCGGCCACGCTCTGGCGGGCCAGCACGCGGCGCCCTTCCGGACAGTGGCCGATGCCCAGCCGCACGGTGCGCTCGGTGCTGAGCCGTCCCAGGTCCGCTCCCCGCCAGAGGATGCGGCCGGTGGCCGCGTTGACGAGTCGGGAGATCGCCCGCAGGGTGGTGGTTTTGCCGGCGCCGTTAGCCCCCAGCAGGGCCACCAGTTCTCCCGGGCCCACGGCGAAGCTCAGATCCCGCAGGGCGGTGATGCCGCCGTAGCGCACCCCGAGGCCCTCGATCTGGAGCAGGGGGGCAGGGGGGCTGACGGGGTTGGTGCTCATGTCCCATCCTCTCCGGCGGGATTCCGATCGGCCTGGCCGCTCCCCGGGCCATTGGCGCTGGTCTGGGCAGCGCTGCCCAGGTAGGCCTCGATCACGGCGGGATCGTGGCGCACCTGGCGTGGGGTTCCCAGGGCAATGCGACGTCCGAAGTTGAGCACCGCCAACCGGTCGCAGAGCTCCATCATCAGCGGGACGTGGTGCTCGATGATCAGCACGGTGAGCTGGTGCTCCCGGCGGATCCCGCGGATCAGCTCCGCCAGCTCGCCCTTCTCCGTGGTGTTCATGCCCGCTGCCGGCTCGTCGAGCAGGAGCAGCTCCGGCCGGCAGGCTAGGGCGCGGGCGATCTCCAGACGCCTGCGCTGGCCATAGGACAGGGAGGCCGAGGAACGCTCGGCGTGGGCCGCGATGCCGACGCTTTCCAGCAGGCCGAGGGCCTGCTGGCGCAGGGCCTCCTCCCGCTGGCGGAAGGCCCGGGTTCCGAGCAGGGCCTGCAGTTTGGGCTGGCGGCTGTGGCGGTGCAGACCCACCCGCACGTTGTCGAGGCAGCTGAGGGAACTGAACAGCCGCAGGTTCTGGAACGTGCGCGCCATGCCCAGGGCCGCCACCCGGTGGCTGGGGGCGCCGGTGATCGCTACTCCCTTCCAGTGCACACTGCCGCTGCTGGGGCGGGTGATGCCGCTGATCAAATTGAACAGGGTGGTCTTGCCGGCACCATTGGGGCCGAGCAGGCCGAAGATCTCACCCTGGCGCACCGCCAGGCTCACCGCATCAACGGCCACCAGGCCGCCGAAGCGGCGCGTCAGCCCATCGACCGCCAGGAGTGGGAGGGGCTCCGCGGTGTTCATGGCTCCAGCTCCGCGGCGGGTCTGGGTTTGGCTGGCTGTGGCAGGCGGGAGGTCAGGCTCGCCAGGAGCTCTGGGGTGATCAGGCCCTGGGGGAACAGGGAGGGGCCCAGCAGGATCACCAGGCCGAACACGATCAGACGCAGGTCGCCCACCGGTCGCAGCAGCTCGGGCAGGGCGGTGAGAGCCAGGCCTCCCAGCACCGGCCCGATCCAGGTGCGCGAGCCGCCGAAGACCACGAAGGCCAGGGTGGTGATTGAGGCGTCGAAGTTGCCCAGGCGGGGATTCCAGGCGTTGAGAAAATGGGCCGCCACCACACCGCTCAGCCCCGCCACCACGGCGCTGAGCACGAAGGCCAGGCGCTTCCAGCGCTCGATCGCGATGCCACTGCTGGCGGCGGCGATGGCGTCGTCGCGGATGGCTGCCATCGCCAGGCCCGGCCGGGTCACCGTCAGCCGCTGGCACAGCCAGCAGACCAGCGCCAGCAGCATCAGGCTGAAGAGGGCATAGCCGGCGGGATCGGCGAAGGGCTGGGGGATGGCGAAGATGCCCACCGCACCGCCGGTGATCTCCAGGTTGAGGCTCACCACCCGCAGAATCTCCACCAGGGCGATGGTGGAGATGGTGAGATAGATCCCCTGCAGGCGCAGCACCAGCCGGCCGAGGCCCTCGGCGACCACGGCGCAAAGCAGGGCGGCCAGCACCATCTCCAGCAGCAGAGAGGGCAAGGGGTAGCTGGCGCCACCACCACCTCCGCCAGCTCCGGCCAGGGTTGGCACCCGGGTGGAGAGCAGGGCCGCCAGGGTGCCACCGATGGCGTAGAAGCCCGGGGTGGCCAGCGATAGCTGGCCGCAGGCCAGGGGGAGATAAACCGAGAGCCCGAGCAGCGCGCCGAGCACCATCTGCACCATCAGGGTGGAATCCATGGCCTTCAGACCTTGGTGATCTGGGGCCGGCCCAGCAGCCCCTGGGGCCGCAGCAGCAGCACGGCGAACAGGAAGCCATAGGCGATGGCATCTTTGTAGCCGCTCCATTCGCCCGGCACCAGGGCCTCGGCGCCGCCCACGATCAGGCCCGCCAGCACCGCCCCTGGAACGCTGCCGAGGCCGCCGAGCACCAGCACCCCCAGGGCCTTGAGGCCGTAGCTGATGCCGAAATACGGACCGGTGATGCTCAGGCTCAGGCCCACCAAGCCGCCGGCGATGCCCGCCAGGAAACCGCTCACCGCAAAGCCCAGGCGGATCATGGCGTCGCTGTCGATGCCGAGCAGCCGCGCTGTCGTGGCATCCTCCGAGACGGCCTGGAGGGCCTTGCCGCCGCGGCTGCCCTCCAGCCAGAGGCTGAGCACCACCAGCACCACCGCCGCCACCACCAGCAGCACCAGCTGCACCGTGCGGAGCTGGGCACCGGCCAGGGAGATGGTGATCGGCAATGACCCGAGCGAGGAGGTGGGCATCGAGTAGCCCTCAGCCCCCAGCAGGATCTGCAGCAGGTTGACCAGGATCACCCCAGCTCCGAGGCTGGTGATCAGATACAAGAGCGGCTCGGCGCCGTGGCGGCGCAGGGGACGGAAGGCGGTGGCTTCCACCACCAGGCTGACCAGGGCGGTGAGCAACCCGGCCAGGGGCAGGGCGGCCCAGAAGGGCAACGCCATGGGCAACTGCATCCCCGCCAGCAGCCCGTTGCTACCCACCGCGCCTCCTACCAGCAGGTAGGTGAGGTAGGCGCCGAGGGTGAAGACGGCACCATGGGCGAAATTGATCACCCCCAGTACCGAGAACACCAGGGTGTAGCCGAGGGCGAACAGGCCGTAGACGGCTCCGGTGGAGATGCCGTTGATCAGGATCTGCAGCAGGGTGTCCATCGGCGCGGTCTCAGGGCAGCAGCTGGAAGCGACCGCTGCGGCCGTCAGGGTTCATGCGCACCTGGGCCACATAGAACTGCTTCTGGATCACCTCACCCTCCGCTGTGAACCGGATCTCACCGAGCGGAGTCTGATAGGTGCCCTTGAGCAGGGCCTCGTTGAGGCGGCGGCGCAGCTCGGGGCGGGGCAGGGCCGCCAGGCTGGAGCCGGCCGGCTGGGAGGCCTGCAGGTTGCGCAGGGCCTCGGCCACCACCAGATAGGCGCTGAAGGCCTGGGCACTGAACTGGGGAGGCACGGCGCCACCGCGGGCCTTGGTGTAAGCCGCCACGAAGGCGCGGTTGATCGGCGTGGCCGCCTCGGGGCTGTAGGCCTGGGCGATCAGCAGACCATCGCAGTAGCGCTGGCAGATCGGATAGATGTTCGGCGAATTCATGCCGTTGCCGGCCACCAGGGTTCCCTTGAAGCCCAGCTCCCGCAGCTGACGAACCAAATTGCCGCCATCGCTGGGCAGGGCCGAGATCACGATCAGATCCGGATTGCGGCGCAGGGTGTCGGTGATCTGGTTCTGGAAGTCGGTATCGCTGACGCTGGTCTTCTGCACCGTCAGGGGGGGCAGCTTGCGGGCCTTGAGGACCTCCTGGAAGATCTTCGATTCCGAGGTCGAGTAGGCGTCGTCCTGGGCGTAGAACACCGCCGCCCGTTGGATCTTGGCATTCAGCTTCAGGGCCGCCGCGATCGAGAGCGGCGCCACCTGGGCCACCGGTGCCGACACCCGGGCCACGAATGGGCCGATCTCGGGGATGCCCTTGGCGGTGTTGGAGGGGCCGATCACCGGCACTCCGGCCCGGTCCGCCACCGGGTCGACGGCGAAGGCCTGCTGGGAGAGGGAGGGGCCGATCAGGGCGACGGCGCCGCTGCCGATCAGGCTGCGGAAGGCATTGGTGGCGGTGGCCTCATCGCTGCCAGCGTCCTCGATTGTCAGGGCCAGGGCTGGACCCTGGGCCGCGAAGTGGGCCTGGGCGAGCTCCAGGCCGATGCGCTGGTCCTGGCCGATCACGCTGGCATTGCCGGTGAGGGCGATCGCCGCACCGATCGGCAGGGGGCCTTGGCCCGTGGCACCCCCCTGGTTGCCGGCGCGGGGACTGCAGGCGCTCAGCGAAGGCGCCAACAGAACGGTGGTCAGCAGGGCCGGCAGGGCGCGCTGGAGGATCGCTTCGGGCTGCGCCCCCGGCGTTCCCGCCTCGACCAGGCTGGCTGGAGTGGTGGGCTTCCCAGCCCAGGAGCCTGGCTGTAGAGACGCCACAAGAGCTGTATGCCGGGCCCCTGGTTGGGCGGCGGAGAGGCTGGGCCCCCGCTCTGCGCCTCGCTCACCACGCTGTACGCCCCGATGGTGCTGCGTCACTCCCCTGCGCCTGCTTTTTCGGCGGACCCTATCGCACCCCGAGCTATGGAAGCTCCAGCTCCCCTGGCGCCGGGCTGCCGGGGGTGGGGCTGTCGGGGTTGGGGCTGTCGGACCAGCAACGGCCCAGGGGGTGAATCGTGGGGCCCCGCCCTCAGCCGAGGGAGGCGAAGGCCTCGCGGAAGGCTTCGAGCGTGGCGTCGATGTCAGCGTCGCTGTGGGCCAGGGAGGTGAAGCCCGCTTCGAAGGAGCTGGGGGCCAGATAGACGCCGCGCTCGAGCATCGCCCGGTGCAGGCGGCCGAACAGGGCGGTATCGGTGGCCTTGGCCTCCTCGAAATTGCGCACCGGCCCGTTGCAAAGGAAGAAGCCGAACATGGCGCTGATGTTGCCGCCGCAGATCGGCAGGCCGGCCTCCCGAGCCGCCGCCTGGATGCCGTCGCTGAGCCGTCGGGTGATCAGCTCCAGCCGCTCGTAGGTGCCGGGTTGGCTGAGCAGTTCCAGGGTCTTGATCCCGGCGGTCATCGCCAGGGGATTGCCGCTGAGGGTGCCCGCCTGATACATCGGGCCGGCGGGCGCCACCATGCCCATGATCTCGGCCCGGCCGCCATAGGCGCCCACCGGCAGGCCGCCGCCGATCACCTTGCCCATGGTCGTGAGGTCGGGCGTGATCCCGAACTTGGCCTGGGCGCCTCCGTAGCTGATCCGGAAGCCGGTCATCACCTCATCGAACACCAGCAGGGCGCCGTTGTCCTTGGTCAGCTCCCGCAGCCCCTCCAGGAAACCGGGTTCGGGGGTGATGAAGCCGGCGTTGCCCACCACCGGCTCGAGGATCACGCCGGCGATCTCACCGGCGTGGGCGGCGAACAGGGCCTTCACCGCCTCCAGGTCGTTGTAGGGGGCGGTGAGGGTCGGGGCGGTGGTGGCCTTGGGCACGCCAGGGGAATCGGGAAGGCCGAGGGTGGCGACGCCCGAGCCGGCCTTGACCAGGAACATGTCGGCGTGGCCGTGGTAGCAGCCCTCGAACTTGATCACCTTCTCCCGGCCGGTGAAGGCGCGCATCAGCCGCAGCACGGCCATGCAGGCCTCGGTGCCGGAGTTGACGAAGCGCACCATCTCGACCGATGGCACCGCCGCGATCACCAGTTCGGCCAGCCGGTTCTCCAGCTCACAGGGGGCGCCGAAGCTGGTGCCCTTCTCCAGGGCCGCCTGCAGGGCCGCGGTCACCTCCGGGTGGCTGTGGCCGCAGATCGCCGGCCCCCAGCTGCCGACGTAATCGATGTAGCGGTTGCCATCCACGTCCCAGGCGTAGGCACCCTTCACCTTCTCGAAGACGATCGGCTGGCCGCCGACCGAGCGGAAGGCCCGCACCGGCGAACTGACGCCGCCGGGCATCAGTTTCTGGGCGGCGGTGAAGATCTCCTGGGAGCGGGTGGTGTTCAGCACAGGAGAAGAGGCGGGCGCTGTGGGTGTGGCCGACAAGACGGGAGCCGCGGACGGTGGCTGGCAGGCGTCGCCCATCCTGACCCAGCGGTGCCCAGGAATGCGGGTTGGAACAGATTTCGTGGCTGGAGCCACGCCTGGAACGCCTTAGGTAGCTTGAGGGGCCGCCGCGCCGCCTCGCCCCGCCCGTGACCCTCGCAGCGCGCCCTGAAGCCGGCCCCGGGGCCATCCCGACAGCCCCGGAGCCCGCTCCGCCGGGCGTTCTGGCCAGCCCTCAGGTGGGCCGGCCGATCGACTGGCCGGAGCTGGAGCGGGGCTGCCGCGCGATCCTGCCGGCCCGGGGGGTGGTGTCGGCCCGCCAGGAGCTGCTGGCCTACGACTGTGACGGCCTCACCCTGCATCGCTGGCAGCCGCCCCTGGTGGTGCTGCCGGAAACGACCGAGCAGGTGGCGGCCCTGGTTGGGCTGTGCCGTCGGCTGGGGGTGCCGTTCGTGGCCCGGGGCAGTGGTACCGGGCTCTCCGGAGGTGCCGTGGCCGAAACGCCGGCCCTGGTGATCGCCACCACCCGGATGCGCAAGGTGCTGAAGGTGGATCTGGCCAACCGCAGGATCACGGTGCAGCCGGGGGTGATCAACAGCTGGGTGACCCGGGCGGTGGCCGGCGATGGCTACTACTACGCCCCCGATCCCTCCAGCCAGGTGGTGTGCAGCATCGGCGGCAACGTCGCCGAAAATTCCGGTGGCGTCCATTGCCTCAAGTACGGCGTCACCAGCAACCACGTGCTCGAGCTTGAGGTGGTGCTGCCGGATGGCAGCGTCACCACCCTGGGCAGTGGCCTGGCGGAAACGCCGGAGCTGGACCTGCGCGGTGTGTTCATCGGCAGCGAGGGCACCCTCGGCATCGCCACGGCGATCACCCTGCGGCTGTTGCGGGCGCCCCTGAGCGTGGCGGTTCTGCTGGCCGATTTCACCGCGATGGAGGCGGCGGCGGAGGCGGTGCGGCGGATCACGGCCGAGGGCCTGCTGCCGGCCGGGATGGAGATGATGGACAGCCTCTGCATCACGGCGGTCAACGCCTACCTGGGCGAGGAGGAGTATCCGGCCGATGCGGCGGCGGTGCTGCTGGTGGAGCTCGACGGCCAGGAGAAGGAAGTGTCGGAGGCGATGGAGTTGGCCGCCGCCCTCTGCCAGGAGGCCGGCGCCCGCACCGTGCGTCGCGCCCGCGAGGCGGAGGACCGGGCCCGGCTCTGGCAGGGTCGCAAGTCGGCGATCTCGGCCCTGGGCCGCCGCTTCCCCAGCTACTACCTGCAGGATGGGGTGGTGCCCCGCAGCGCCCTGCCGGCGGTGATGCGGCAGATCGGCGAGCTGAGCGAGCGCTACGGCCTGCCGGTGGCGAATGTGTTCCATGCCGGCGACGGCAACCTCCATCCCCTGATCCTTTACCGCGCCGAGCAGCCGGGGGTCGGGGAGCGGGTGCAGGAGCTGGCGGCGGAAATCCTGAGGCTCTGCATCGAGGCTGGCGGCAGCATCACCGGTGAGCATGGGGTCGGCAACGACAAGCGCTGTTACATGGACTGGATGTTCGACGCCGACGATCTGGCGACCATGCAGCTGGTGCGCCAGGCCTTCGATCCCGACCAGCGCGCCAATCCCGGCAAGATCTTCCCCACCCCGAAGAGCTGCGCTGAATCGGCCCGCCGCCGTGCCGAGGCCCCGGAGCTGGCGGGGGTGGACCTGTTCTGAGCGGGGGCTGGCCCCAGCGATGGCTTCGGGCCCAATCCTTCCCAGCCAACCTCACTACCACGGCCTCCCGAGCGACAACTGGTTAGTTGTGGTTCGCCTGGGTCCGGCTCGGCTCCTTGGGGTCTCCAGCGCTGCCTTCGTCGCGGGGCGCGGCGGGGGCATCCCGTCGCCGCACGATCTCGCCGCCCCGCAGCAGGATGGCCTCGCCGACCTCCAACGGATGCCAGATCTCGTTGGTGGTGAGCGGCTCGGTGCTGACGATGGTGACCACGTCGCTGGGCTGGGTGACGGCAGCGAAATCCACGCTCAGGTCGGCATCGGTCAAGCGTGCCTCGCCAAAGGGGGCCCGCCGCGTCAGGCGGTGCAGGCGGGTGCCGGCATAGGCGAACAGCCAGCGGCCATTGCTGATCAGCCCGTTGAAGATTCCCTGGCCCGCCAGCCGGTCAGCGCAACCAACCAGCGCGCCGAACAGACCCTCCTCATCGTTGCCGTTGAGACCCTGGCGCTCCAGCTCCTCAAGGATCCAGCAGAACGCGGCCTCGCTGTCGGTCTGGCCGATCGGTCGGTGCTGGCCCTCCAGGGGCGGCAGGGCGCTGAGGTCGCCGTTGTGGGCGAAGACCCACTCCTGGCTGGCCCAGCGGCGATGGAACGGGTGGCAGTTCTCGACGGCCACCACGCCGCGGGTGGCCTTGCGGATGTGGGCGATCGAGCAGTGGGCTTTCAGATCCAGCTCGGCCACCGCCGCGGCGATCGGCGAGAAGGCAGCCGGGGCGTCCTCCCGGTAGAGCCACACGCCGTGTCCGTCGGGGTCGTAGCTGGCCAGGCCCCAGCCATCGGCATGGGCGCCGGTGGCGCCGCCCCGCAACCGCAGGCCGTGGAAGGAAAAGCGCAGATCGGTGGGGGTGTTGGCGCTGAGGGCTAGAAGTTCGCACATCGCTATGTCCCCTGGGAAGGCGTGCTCAGGGCTCGAACAGAGGCCGGGTGGCCCAGACAAGCTTCGCCTGCCCAGGCCGATCCCGGGCGCTGGAGCGCTGCGACCATCGCTAAGGGCGCCTGGCGGCCGCGATTTTGTCCCAGAGGCCCCCACTGGCGAAGAAGCGGCGCTCGATCGCCGGCCAGCCGCCCAGATCATTGGCGCTGAACAGGGTTGACACCGGCGCGAAGTCGGCCTGGTGCCGCTTCCAGACCGCCGCGTTCACCGGCCGGAAGCCATCGCCGGCCAGAATCTCCTGGGCTTCCTCCCCCTGCAGGTAGGACGCCAGGGCTTCGGCCGCCCGCCGGCTGTCCCGTCGATCGACGGTTCGATCGACCACGGCCACCGGACCATCGATGCGGATGTTCAGGGTCGGCACCACCAGGGTGAGGCCCTTGCCCTTGTCCTGACGAGCCGCCAGCAGGGCTTCGTTCTCGTAGGTGAGCAGCACATCACCCTGGCCGCGGTTGAGGAAGGCATCGCTGGCTTCGCGGGCGTCCTTGGGCAGGTTCTGCACGTTCTGGAGGACCCGGCCCACAAAGGTTTCGGCCGCCTGATCCGAGCCACCGCTGCGGGTCACCGAGCCCCAGAGGCCGAGCACATTCCAGCGGGCCCCGCCGGAGGTCTTGGGGTTGGTGGTGATCACGCTCAGGCCCGGCCGCGCCAGGTCGGCCCAGCCGCGCACCGCCTTCGGGTTGCCGGCCCGGGTCAGCAGGGTCACCACCGAGTGGGTGATGGTGGAGTCGGAGGGCAGCTCCTTCTCCCAACCGGGCTGCACCAGACCCGCCTTCTCGAGCTTCAGCACATCGGCGGGAAGGGCCAGGGTCACCACGTCGGCCTCCAGGCCGTCGATCACGGCACGGGTCTGGCTGCTGGAGCCGCCGTAGCTGGCCCGCACACGGATCTCCTGGCCGGTGCGCCGTTTCCAGTCGGCCTCAAACATGGGCAGGATCCGGTCGTAGGCCCGTTTGGTCACCGAGTAGCTGACCAGCAGCAGCGTGGTGGGTCCGGCCTTGGCGCCCGCCGCAGCGCCGCCGGCGCCCCCCCCGGCCTGCGGGGTGCCATTGCCGCCGCAGCCAGCCAGCGAAACCGCCAGCACCAGGGCGCAACCCAGGCGTCGTGAGAGGGCGCGAAGGGGAGATACCACACTAAGCCGATGGAGATAACTCAGTTAGCCTAGCTTCACGGCTCCCCTCCCCTGCCGCAGGCGGTTTCGCTTCCCGTCCCGGCACGGCCGGCCCCGATCCGGTAGCGCAAAAAAACGGCCAGACCAGGCTGACCGTGGGGTATCGCGATGGTTGGCAGGGCCGCAGCCGGGCAGCGGCTGGCCGGCGCTCAGCGGGTCTTGGCGAAGATCTCGTCCCAGATCCCCCCTTTGCCGAAGAACTTGCGGTCCACCACCTCCCAGCCACCGAGCTTGGTGATCCGCCAGGTGTTGACGGCCGGGAAGCGCCCCTGGGCATAGGCCTTGCCCTCGGCGGTGACGGGCCGGAAGCCGGCATCCACGAAGGCTTTCTGGGCGGCGGGGGTGTAAAGGAAGCGGGCGAAGGCGGTGGCCAGCTTGCGGGTGCCCTTCTTGTCGACGTTCTTGTCGACCACGGCGATCGGGCCTTCGATCAGTACGTTGGGGGTGGGGATCTTGACGGGTTCGGTCCACTCACCGGTCTTGCGGGCAAGGATGGCTTCGTTTTCATAATTGAGCAGCACATCCCCCTTACGGCGCTTCACAAAGGTGTCGGTCGCCTCACGAGCATCCTTGGGAAGCACGTCAACGTTGCGGTACACGGTGGTGATGAAGTTCTTGGCCTTGGCATCGGTGCCACCGGTTTGAATCACCGAGCCCCAGAGGGCGGCGAAATTCCAGCGGGCGCCGCCGGAGGTCTTGGGGTTGGCGGTGATCACATCGACATTCTTGTTGTCGAGGTCAGTCCAGGTGTTGATTTTTTTGGGATTGCCCGGCCGCACGAACAGGGCGACGACGGAGTTGGTGATGATCGAACGGTTCGGGAATTCCTTCTCCCAGCCCACGCTGATCAATCCCTTGTCTTCCAGCTTGTACACATCAGCGCCAAGGGCCAATCCGACCACGTCGGCGGGCAGGCCGTCGATCACGGCGCGGGTCTGGCTCCCGGAGCCGCCGTAGCTGCTCTTGACACGGACCGTCTCGCCAGTCTTTTGCTTGTAGTCGGCGATGAAGAGCGGGATGATTCTGTCGTAGGCCGACTTGGTGACGGCATAGCTCACCAGCAGGATCTCGTTGGTGTTGGCCTGGGCGGGCTGGGCCAGCAGCAGGCTCGTGCCGGCGAGGGTCAGCGAGGCGGCGATCGGAGTGGCGGCCAGTCCGGCCAACGCCACTCCGGCGGCGGTCCGGCCGAGGGGGCGGAAATGAAAGGAAACCACGGTTATCCGATGGGTTAACGAAATGAAGTGTGCGCCGCGGGGAGCCCCTGGTGGCGTAGTCCCGACTACATCGCTTGGGATCCCGGCATTGCTTGGCCTGGGGGGTGGATGGCTGCCACAATCCCCACCATTGAGCCGGGGAACAGCGTGGCGTTCAGTGCCAAGACGGAATACGGGCTTGTCTCCCTGCTGGAGCTGGCGGCGATCCATCCCCAGGGCGGCGTGCTGCAGGTGGCGGAGATCGCCGCCCGTCAGGGCATTCCGGATCGATACCTCGAGCAGATGCTCACCAGCCTGCGGCGGGGGCGGATTCTGCGCAGCATCCGCGGTCCCCGCGGTGGCTACCAGCTGGCTCGCCCGCCGGCCGAGATCCGGATCTCCGACGTGGTCAGTTGTCTGGAGGGCGAGAGCAGCAGCCGCAGCGGCGCCACCCGGGAGAGCCCCGAATTCGCCGTGATCCAGGGGCTTGAGGAGCAACTCGACGCCGCCCGCCGCGGCATTCTCGATGCCACCTCCCTGCAGGAGCTGCTCGATGACCGGGATCGTCGCCTGCAGTCGCAGGTGATGTATTTCATCTGACCCCTGGCGCCCGGCCGACCTCCGGGGCGAGCCCAGGGAGGCCGATGCCCCTTGTGCTGCCTTGCTTCCCGGTCGCCGGAGCCAACGGCGGCGGTTGCGGCCGCCTCTTGAGCCTCGTGCCGATGCGGGTTTGTCGCGTCCGATCCGGATGCCAGAGGAGCGCGTGCGGCCATTCACAAAAAGAACGCTAGACCGATTGGGAATAGGTGCTAAGGTGGGTCCACCTGCATCGCTTCCATGCGCTGTCCCTGCCGAATGCCCGTTGCCGGCCTGTGCCTGGCCCCCGTCTCCGGCTCCCGTTCCACCCCCATCCCCCCCACCACCCCGACCTCGCCCCCATGGCCACCGCAACCCTGAGTCGCCCCCTGCCCCAGCCCGTTCGCCTGAGCCTCTTGGCCAATGCCGTGCTGCCCGAGGCCCTCACCTGGCGCCTTCATGACGGCTATATCCGCAGCACCACCTGGGATGAGGAGGGTGAGGCGATCACCCTCGCCATCTGGGGCCCCGGTGAACTTGTGACCAATGCCCATTCCGGCCTGGCCCCGGTGGAGTTGCAGTGCCTCACCGCGGTGGTGGTCGAGCAGCACGCCCCCAGCGATGCCGAAACCCTGCTGCTGCTGCGCCAGCAGATCCGCAACACCGAAGAGATCTTCGAGATCAACCGCATCCGCAGCGCCGAGCGTCGCCTGCTGATGCTGCTGCGCTGGATCGGCGTGCGCTTCGGCCAGGTGAGCAGCCGCGGCTACCGCCTCTCGCTCAAGGATATGAACCTCACCCACCGGGCTCTGGCCGAGGTCTGCGGCCTGACCCGGGTCACGGTGACCAAAAACCTGAATCGTTACAAGAGCCTCGGTCTCATCCAGAAGGTGAGCGACGCCGATCTGTTCATCCCCAGCGACGGTCTCGCCGCGGTGATCTGAGCGCGGGCCTGGCCCGGCTGCTGCCTGGACTGGTCCCAGCCGGGTCGATGACGCCAACGGACACCACTGTTTCTCATCTCACTTCCTCGCCTCAACCTGCTCACCTCATCGGCAAGTCCCATGACCGCCCAGTTTCTCCACGCTCGCAGCTCCCGGACCCAGCCCCAGCGCTACACCCTCGTCTTCCGCGATGGACAGCTGCTGCGCCACCAGGATGGCCTCAGCCTGGTGCAGTACCGCTCCGATGCCCGCCTCGCCGCCGTGCATCCCGAGCCTTTCGAGGCCGTGGCTGAGCCATCGCCCGCGCGGCGCCCCTGAGACCGACCCGTCCGGTGGATCCCATCCCCGAAGGCGAGCGTCGATGGCCGAAAGGCTGATCGGCCTCCCTCCGGGGATGTCACGTTCCGGTCTGGTCTGAGCCGACTTCCGCCAGTGGAGTCTCGGACGCTGGGTCGGGGCGTTGCGGGGCCGCTGGAGCGGTGATCCTCAGCAGGTCGACCAGCGTCGCCGTGGCCAGATCCCGGCTCCAGCGATCCGCCAACTGGACGAGCCAGGCGTCGGCTGCGGAGTGACCGCGTCCCGCCTGCTCTTCGGCGCCGCTGCCATCCCGGCCGGCCAGGGCGTTGTGGAGTTCCAACAGGTTGATCTGATCGGCTGGCCGGCCCAGCCGGTAGCCGCCCCGGTTGCCCTTGATGCTCTCCACCAGCCCGAGGCGGCGCAGCTCCCGCAGCACGACCGAGAGGTAGTGGGAAGACAGGCTGTGGGATTCGGCGATCTGACGGCTCTGCAGGGTGTGCTCCGCCTGGGCGAGATCCAGCAGGCTGATCAGGGCGTAGCGGAAGGTGGTCGAGAACACGGAAAGCGGAGGCCGCAAAGGGCGGGCCCGGGGCGGTTCACCGCTACCCGGAAATCAACGCTAAACCGCTCGGAAAAACGGAATGTGCCCCGGGGTTTCGATTGGGCCTCTCTGGTGTGTTCCGGGCCACGCCGCAGGTGTCGTCTGCCTGTTCAGATGCTGAAGTCGGGCAGGAAGGTGCGGGCCTCGCGGCTGCGCACGTGCAGGCGGTCGCCCACCTGGAAGCTCTCGGGATTGAGCCGCTCCCGGGCGATCTGGGCCGTGATCACCTGGCCGTCGGCCAGCACCAGCTCCGCCTGGACATCACGGCCCAGGTGGCTGAGGCGCCGCAGCTCTGCGGGCACGGTGTCCTCCTGGCTGTCGCGGAACACTTCGACATCGTGGGGGCGGATGAACAGGGGGCTCTCAGGCGCCAGGGCCAGGGCCGCGGCGACGCTGGGGCGCGGCAGTGTTCCCCCAGGCAACACGTTGACCGCTCCCACGAAGCCCATCACAAAGGGGGTGGCGGGATGGTCGTAAATCTCGGCCGGGGTGCCGATCTGTTCGATCCGGCCCTCGTTCATCACCACGATCCGATCAGCCACCTCCATCGCCTCCTCCTGGTCGTGGGTCACGATCACAGTGGTGACGTGCATCTCGTCGTGGAGGTTGCGGAGCCAGGCCCGCAGCTCCTTGCGCACCTTGGCATCGAGGGCGCTGAACGGTTCATCGAGCAGCAGCACCCGCGGCTGCACCGCCAGGGCCCTGGCCAGGGCCACCCGCTGGCGCTGGCCGCCGGAGAGCTGCGAGGGGAAGCGGGAGCCGAAGCCGCGCAGCTGCACCAGATCGAGCAGTTCATCCACGCGCCGGCGGATCGCCTCTTTCTTCCAACGCCGCAGCTCCAGGCCGAAGGCCACGTTCTGGCGCACGGTGCGGTGCTTGAACAGGGCGAAGTGCTGGAACACGAAGCCCACCTGCCGGTCCTGCACGGAGCGCTCGGTGGCTTCCTCGCCGGTGATCCAGATCCGCCCGGCATCGGCCTGCTCCAGGCCGGCGATCAGCCGCAACAGGGTGCTCTTGCCCGAGCCCGAGGGGCCGAGCAGGGCCACCAGCGAACCGCTGTCCACGTCGACGCTGACGTTGTCCACGGCGTGGAAATCGCCGAAGCGCTTGGTCACGTTGGCAACGCGGATGCCCATGCGGGGTGGCGGCGGTGTGGATCAATCGGCACATTCTGATCACCCGGGTTGATCACTTGGCTGGATCGCTGGCTTGGGTGCCGGGCCTGGGTGGTTCGCCCCTCGCGATAACCCGTAAACACAGTGAGGAACCGCTCCAAACCACCGCTGCCGGTGTACGGTCCAGGCAGCAACACTTTGCCAAGCCTGACCGCCATGACCGTTGCCCTCCCGCGCCGCGGCCTCGCCCTGCCGCGCTGGCTCAGGCTCAACGTGCCCTGGACCATCACTTGGGCCTACATCGGTCTGGTGCTGTTCCTCCCGCTGGGAGGCATGCTGCTGAAGGCCGCCGGCGTTGGCCCCGCCGCCTTCTGGGAGGCGGCCACCAGCCCGCTGGCCCTGAGCACCTACGCGATGAGCTTCGGCATCTCGGCCGTCGCCAGCCTGATCAACGGTGTGTTCGGCCTACTGATCGCCTGGGCCTTGATCCGCTGCCGCTTTCCCGGGCAGCGGGTGCTCGACGCCCTGATCGACCTCCCATTCGCCCTGCCGACGGCGGTGGCCGGCCTTGCCCTGTCGTTCGTCTACAGCCCGGAGGGCTGGTTGGGGAAGCCGATCCTCGAAGCCACCGGGCTCAAGGTGTCCTTCACAGCGCTCGGCGTCGGTGTGGCGATGGTGTTCATCTCCCTGCCCTTTGTGGTGCGCACGGTGGAGCCGGTGCTGCGCTCCCTTGAAAGAGAGCAGGAGGAAGCCAGCTGGTGCCTCGGGGCCAGCTCCGCCCAGACCTTCTTCCGGGTGGTGCTGCCCCAGCTCCTGCCGGCGATTCTGGCCGGCATCGCCCAGGGTTTCAGTCGGGCGGTGGGCGAGTACGGCTCGGTGGTGATGATCTCCAGCAACGTGCCGTTCAAGGATCTGATCACCCCCACCCTGATTGTTCAGATGATCGAGGAGTACGACATCAATTCCGCCACGGTGATCGGCGCCGTGATGTTGATCTTCTCCCTGATCAGTCTGATTGTGATCAACGCCCTTCAAGTCTGGGGACAGCGCTATCAGGGGGGCGATGCCAGCGGTTAAGCGCCGCCTTGTTCGCCCAATCCCTCTCCATCTGTTTCCCAACCACCGTCGCCCCCGCCGGGGACCTTCGCCAGCCATGGCCTTCACCATTCCCACCCTCCAGGACATCCGTCCGCCCAGCTGGGTGAAAGCTTCGTTCAAGGGCCGCAACCTCCTGCCTGCCCTGATCCCCATCGTGGCCTGCCTTTATGTGGCCCTGGTGATCCTGCTGCCGGCTCTGGCCGTGGTGGTTCAGGCCTTCGCGAAAGGATGGAGCGTGTTCGTCGAGAACTTCCGCTCTCCGGAACTGATGGCGGCGTTGCGGCTCACCCTGATCGATACGGCGATCGCGGTGCCCTGCAACGCGATCTTCGGGCTGGCGGCAGCCACGGCCATCGCCCGCCGCCGATTTCCCGGCAAGGCGCTGCTGCTCAGCATCATCGACCTGCCCTTCTCGATCTCGCCGGTGGTGGTGGGCCTGATGCTGGTGCTGCTCTATAGCCCCAGCCATGGTCTGTTCGCGCCGCTGCTGGAGAGCACCGGCTGGAAGGTTCTCTTCTCGATGCCCTCAATCGTGCTGGCCACGATCATCGTGACCTTCCCGTTCATGGCCCGCGAGGTGATCCCGCTGCTCGAGGAGGAGGGCTGGGATCAGGAGGAGGCGGCTCGCACCCTGGGAGCCAGCGACTGGCAGGTCTTCTGGAAGGTCACCCTGCCCTCGGTGCGCTGGGCGGCCCTCTATGGCCTGATCCTCACCACCGCCCGAGCCCTCGGCGAGTTCGGCGCGGTGTCGGTGGTGAGCGGCAACATCCGCGGTGAAACCCAGACCCTGCCCCTGTTCGTGGAGGATGCCTACAAGCAGTACCACACCGAACTGGCCTTCGGTGCCGCCCTGCTGCTCGCCAGCGTGGCGATCGTGTCGCTGCTGCTCAAGCTCGCCGTGGAGCAGTTGATCGAACGCGACAGGGAGGCCCTGCGCTCGGAAGCGGACGGTTGAGGGACCTGGGATCGGCGCTGAGCCGCTTTTCGCAGCGGATCGATCCGTACGGCGCGGGTTTCAGCCTCGTTCATCGGATCAGCAAGGCCACGTGGGTGAGCAGATCAGCGCAGAGCTGGTTCCAGGTGGTGCGATCCAGATGTTCCAGATCCGGTTGTTCGTCGTATCGCCGCAGAACGGCGAACTCCGTGAAGCGACTCAGCCCGATAAGCGGGTCAATGCAAGCGCCCTGATCGCGCAGCATCTGAAACAACAGCCTGAGGTTGTGGCTGAAGGGTGGTTGCTCTGGCCGGAGGATCAGCAGCCAGGCTTTGAGAGCTTTTTCGGTGGCCTGCTGGAGCTGAAACCCCCAGTGCTCTTCATAAAAGAGAGTGATATCCACCATTGCGTTTGCGGTCGCCAGATCGCGCTGCGCGATCCGTAGAAAACCGCTCGGGGTTTCAGCCGGGGCCATGCAGAGACTCCCCTGGATCCAGCCGCCGCCCATAGCGGAAGGCCTCGGCAATCACATTGTTGAGGCCATTCCGGCGCTCTTCCACCTCGCTGGCGGAGAAGAGCAGCAGCTCGACCGGCAACCGGTGATGGGCCAGTTTCCAGCCCAGGGCATCGGTTTCCTCCAACCGCGAATGGCCAGCCAGCCAGGCATCCGGCACCGTCACCAGCAGGTCGAGGTCCGAGTCGGGGCGGGCGGTGCCGCGAGCGCGGGAGCCGAACAGCCGCACCTCGGCGCCGGGGATGGCCGCCTGGATCTCGGCCGCGATCGAGCGCAGCAGCGGCTCGTCGACGACGTAGGTATAGCTGGAGGGGCGGGAGACGGCGCTCATGGGCTCAGTCTGGCCCATCCCCACGGCGATAGAGAACCTTCCCCACCCGCTCGATGTGCGCCAGCAGTGGCGGATGGCTCAGATCGGCCAGGCGTGAGAGGTCGATCATCCAGGGCAGCAGCAGATCATCGAGCTCGGCCTCGATCCGGGCCAGGGTGCCGCTGCCGATCGCCGGACCGATCAGGGTGAGGTCGATGTCGGAGGCGGGACGCTGGCGGCCCAGGGCGCGGGAGCCATAGACGATCGCCCGCTCCACCTCCGGATGGGCGGCCAGCACCTGCTGAGTAGCCTGGATCGCGTGTTCGGGCAGGCCGAAACGCTGGGGCGTCTGCGGCTGGACGGTGGCGGTCATCGCGAGGCTGCGGCCAGGCCCGTGAACCGCTCGTTCAGGGCTGAGAAGGCCGGGTAGAACAGCGTGATCACATCACGGGCAATCGTCTGGGCCTGTTCGAGGTTGTAGGTGTGGAACGACTGATTGCGGGAGCGGATCATCTCCATCCAGGTCTCCCCCTCGCTGATCAGACCATTCTGAAACGCCAGCCTGGTGGCATCGCGTGATCCCACCACACCGGCGATTCCCTGATGGGTGAGATAGTGATGTCGTCGCTGGCCTCGTCCCACTCCAGCGTCTCCCGCAGGCGGCCGTTGCCGGCTGATCCGCCCAGGGCCGTGAGCGCCCCGAGGAACTCGTCGAGCGGTCGTGATCGAGCTGGTCCTGATCGAGCAGGGCGTCACTGCTGCCGCGGTTGCTCCTCGGGGTCCCAGCGGTGGTGGTCCATGGGGCCAGACGCTGGGACCCCGTGGATGCCAGCCGCTCGCGCCATGCTGCCGAAGCTGTTGCTCGACCCCTCCTGGTCCCCCAGGGCTGGCCGCAAGGTCTGAATCAGCGACGCCGGTCCTGTTTGGTCTGGCGCTGTTCCGCCTTCAGCAGGGATTTCACATCCAGGGCCAGACCCTCATGGCCCATCACCAGCGGCAGGTGGCCATTCCATTTCTCGATGGCCTCATGCTCCAGCACCTCCGGTGTGAGGCCGCTCTGGAGCAGCTGCTGGGCACGGGCCTCTCCTTCGGCCATGAACACCCGCGCATTGGCCAGGCGCTGGGCCTTCATCGCCTCGTACTCCGCCCGCCGCGCCTCCTGCTCCGCCACCTGTTTGGCTTCCACCGCCTGACGAAAGGGTTCGGAGAAATCCACCTGCAACAGGTCCACCGCATCCAGGCCCAGGTCCTGGGCGGCCAGCCGTTCCTCCAGCCCCTGCCGCAGCGCCGCCTTCACCTGCTCCCGTTGCGTGATCAGCTCCTCGGCCCGGACGCTGGCCACCACGGCCTTCAGTCCGTCCTCCACCGCCGGCTCGATCACGGTGGACACGATGGCCGCCCCATCGCCGAGTCGCTGGTAGGTCCGGGCCCCCAGGCCGGGTTGCAGATGCCAGGTCACCGCCACCTCAAAGCCCACGTCCTGCAGGTCGCGGGTGGCGGCTTCGCTGCGGAACTGGCGGGTCTGCAGCCGCAGGCTCATCGGGGTCAGCCGGTCCCGCCCGGGCAGGATCGGGTGGAGGCCCTCGCTGAGCACCTGGGGCTGCACGGCGCCGAAACGCAGCAGCACCCCCTCATGGCCGGCCGGCACGAGGGCGAAGAACTGACTGGCCAGGGCCAGGGCCAGCAGCAACAGCACCAGCCGCAGGGCTGACAGGGCGTGGGTCGCGCGGGGAACCAGGCCGGGAGAAGGGCCCGGGATGGTGGCTTGTTCCGGGGTCAAGGTTGCTGCTGTTGACTCCAGGACTGAACGATCGTGGTCGGCCAGGGCATCCATTCAGGCCTGGATGGCAGGGGGCATGGATGAAGGCTAAGGGGGATTGCCGGGGCGGGGCTGTCTCTGGATTGGCAGCAGCTCGGTGAACGATCATTTTGTGTGATCGGTTCAACAGGCAGGCCAACTTGTTCTGATGGCAGCTCGTCCATATGCTTCCATGATGTTGAAGACAGCATGTGGTGTTGCATCAGATGTTCACGGCGGCAACGGCCTTTGGTGCCACCAACGTTGATGATATCTTCATTCTCACCTTGTTGTTCTCTCGGCTGGATCGCAACTTCCGCGCCGTGCATGTGGTCGGTGGCCAGCTGATCGGTTTCACGCTGTTGGTGCTTGTCAGCCTCTCCGCAGTGCTGGGCCGTGCCCTGTTGCCTCTCCCCTGGTTGGGGTTGCTTGGTCTGCTGCCGGTGAGCCTCGGGGTCTCCGCCCTGCTGGAGTCCTGGAAGCAGGCCGATTCTGGGAGCGCCTCGGCAGATGCCACGGGAGTGGGACTGCCATGGTCCGGCCAACCCGGCGGCTTCTTGGGGGAGTTGGGCGGGAGCTTCTGGGCTCCGTTGATCGCGGTGGCCCTGCTCACCGTCGCCAATGGCAGCGACAACATTGGCGTCTACCTACCCCTCTTCGCCCGTGCTTCCGCAGAGGAGGTGGCGGTCACACTGATCACCTTCGCGGTCGGTCTTGCTCTGTGGTGTCTGCTGGCCTGGCAGTTCACCAGGCTGCCGGCCCTGGCCCGGGGCCTGCGGCGGCAGGGCACGTGGTTGATTCCCCTGGTGCTGATCAGCCTGGGCATGATTGTGCTTGCCGATAGCCATAGCTTTGAGCAGCCCCTCCCGGCCCTGATCGCGCTGCTCTGTCTGACGGCGATGGCACTCTCCCTTCTCCGCCTGGTCGAGGCCCTCGACCCTGCCGCTCCCCTCCTTGGTTGGTCCGTCTCCCCTCCCGCCGCCCGATCCGATGACCACCGGTCCTGAGAGCGCCAACCCACCCCCGGGCCTCCTGTCGGCGGAGGGAGTGGATGCCGACCCGTCTCCCCGGCGCACCCATCGCAATCCCAACCGGATCCGCGATCACCTGGCCAATGAACGCACCTATTTGGCCTGGATGCGCAGCGCTATTTCCCTGTTGGGATTTGGTGTGCTGATCGTGAGGATCCGCATTCTCACGCCGCCTCTGGCACCGCGCGCACCGGGTGCCGGCTGGAAGCTCGGCGTGGCTTTCACGCTGGTGGGCCTGCTGATGGTGGCCCTCTCCTCACTCCACTATTTCGGAGTGCGGAACGATATCGAGGATGACAGCTACGAACCACCCGATCGCTGGGTGATTCTTTCCACCCTGGTGGTGCTATCGCTGGGATCCTGCGTGGCTCTTTATGTCTTCCAGGCACCCTTTGAAGGCGCGGCCCCATTGCTTGTCGATTGAAGAATTACGTCCGGTGGTTTTTGGGCCTGGATCCGCGGAGTCCGGGGGTGTTCATCAGCCTTGTCGGCGGATCAACCTGCTGGGACGACACACCTAACCGACGGGGAGTGGCGTGGGCAGCAGCCCCATCTTCACGAGCACCATGATCGCCACGGTGTAGAGGGTCGAGGTTCCCAGGCTGATCAGAAGGTCCCGTTTTCGATTCTGGTCCTCATCCTCTTTCTGGAACACGGTGAGGGCACCGCACTGCATCAGCACCACCCCCAGCACGTTGGTGAGCCAGTAGCCGATCACGAGGCCCGCCGAAAACCACTCTGGATGCCAGAACTGCAACAGGCGCGCGAAGCCCCAGGCGAGCGGCAGGTTGATCACCAGATCATTCCACCAGCACAGGGGGGAGAGCAGCCAGCCGATTCCCAGCAGCAGCAAGGCCCGCAGCTGCACCAGGGGATGACCTTCCTTCAGGAAGCTGCGCAACTGGGAGAACAACCCAGGACGGGCAGAAGCGGACAAGGCGACGGGAACGAAGCGCCCGACTCTATCAAAGTTCTCAATGCCGACCGGCCTAGCGGGTAAATGGCGGGAGCCTGTGGTTCAAAGCACATGCTTCGGCTCGGGAGCGAGGGAACAATGGGGCCATGGATGCGCCCGTTGTCTCCGCCCATGCCCGGCTTTGCTTTGAGGAGGCCGAAGTCCTGGTGCTGCAGTGGTTCGATGAGGTGGGACTGGTGCTCGGCCATGCCGAGAACGGCCTGTTGATCGCCTGGTTTGATGACGCCTACCTGCAGGCGGCCCTGGCGGAGGTCGCGGTGGAGGTCCAGCTCTACCCGCTGGCCGATGGTTGGAGCCAGCTCCGCTGGTGCTTCCGCCATGGGGGAAGCGAGCAGGTGGTCCCCCTCATCGATGAACTGTTCGCCACCCTGCTCCAGGCCCTGCGCGCTGACCGGCGCTGGTCAATCGACCTTTGCCGGGGCCTGCCGGAGAAGCCGGCATGAATCTGGATCAGCTGCAGGTCTTTCTGGCGGTGGCTCGTCATCTCCATTTCTCCCGGGCCGCCGAGGAGCTCTTCATCACCCAGCCGGCGGTGAGCGCCTCGGTCGCCAAGCTCGAAAGCCAGTACGGCGTGAAGTTGTTTCACCGCATCGGTCGACGGGTGGAACTCACCGATGCCGGGCGGTTTCTGCTGGGGGAGGGGCCGCGGCTGCTGGATGGGGTGGACCGCCTGGAGCGTGGTCTTCAGGAATTCAACGATCTGCGCCGCGGCGTTCTCAGCCTGGGCGCCAGTTTCACTGTGGGTAACTATTGGCTGCCTTCGCGACTGACCCGCTTCGGGGAGCGCTATCCCGAGATCGAGTTGCTCTGCAGCCTGGGCAATGCCGATCAGGTGCTTGATGGCACCGCCCGGGGCCAGTACGACCTCTGCTTCCTCACCGGTTGGGCCCATCGGGACCATGCTCCCGAGCTTGAGGCCCATCTCAGTGCCATCGAGGTCGGCCAGGAACGTCTGCAGGTGGTGGTGGGAGCCAGCCATCCCTGGTATGGGATCACGCCCATCCCATCGGCCGAACTCTGCCGCTCGCCCTGGATCGTGCGAGAGCGGGGTTCCGGTGCCCAGCGCCTGTTTGAGGTGTTGTTGCGCCAGGCCGGGGTGGATCCGGCCAGTCTGGAGGTGCGGCTGGTGCTCAACAGCAGCGAGATGGTCAAGACGGTGGTGCTGGCCGGTTCCGGCGCGGCGGCTCTGCCGGAGAGCATGGTGCGATCCGATCTGGCCCAGGGACTGCTGTGGGCCGTGGAGATCGAGGGGCGCATCCAGGCGAGCCAGCCGATCTGGATGGTGAAGCACGACCAGCGCTATCCCTCCGCACTCCTGCGTGCCTTCGAGGCGGTGATCCAGGAAGAGCTGCCCCGGGCGGAAGGCCGCCTGCCGAGCGAGGACCCTGAGCTGCCCCAGGAGAACCGGCGGCTGGCCTCAAATTAGCCTAAAGCCGATGGGCTTTACGTTGTATTGTGGTTTCCGGCCACACCTGCCTTCATGCTTTCCTCCGGACCCCGCCCATGACGGACGACTCCCGTGCACGCCGGTTTCGCCTGCGCCTTCAGGCCAATGACGTGCTGCCCGCGGGTCTGTGTTGGTCGATCCTCGAGGGGTACGTGCGCACCACCAGTTTTGATCAGGATGGCGAGGCCTTCACCTTGGCAGTCTGGGGGCCCGGGGAATGGGTGAGCAACAGCTACTCGACGCTCGTTCCGGTTGAAATGCAGTGCATTTCTGCCGTTTGGGTAGAACAGATTGAGCCTTCGGAAGCTGACGTGCTTGCTTTCCTGCGTTTGCAAATCCGCAACACGGAACAGATCTTTGAAATCAACCGGGTTCGCAGTGCTGAACTGCGTTTGCTCGCCATGTTGCGCTGGATCAGTGTGCGCTTCGGTCAGGTCAACAGCCACGGCCACCGTCTTTCTCTGAAGGAGATGAATCTCACCCATCGTGATCTGGCTGATCTCTGCGGCCTCACGCGTGTGACCGTGACCAAGAATCTCAATCGATTCAAGACCCTGGGCCTGTTGCGCGTCATCGGTGATTCCGATTTGTTGATTCCTGCTGATGCAAGACTTCCCGGTATGGATGCGTCCTGACCATCAGATCGTGGTTTGACTGGCTTATCCCTGGCGCATCAGAGCGAGGGAGCCGCTGTCAAGCAAGATGCGTACACCCAGCCAGATCAGAATGAAAGGGAAAAAGGTGGGCGCGTAACGATTTAGGAGCAGGTAGATTCCAGGTGCGCGAGTCAGATGGAATGCAAGGAAAAGCCAGGCGGCGACAAAACCATAAAGAACTGGAATCATAATCAGTATCTTGCTGCTGTTCAGGCTGGCGAAAAGCGGGATGTAAATGCTCAGGTTGTTGCTGCCATTGGCGATCGTCACCATCGAGACCCTGTAGGTCTGGCGATCGCAGAGAATGCTCCACAGTGATGGCCGGCGCGATTCAAAGCCACGCAGGTCCCGGTATCGATAGGCACTCATCTCGCGATCGTTGCGATCGCTTCCTAACCATTGCCGCACAAGGGAGAGCAGGCCGATCAGGATCGGCAGGATCCCCAGCAGGCCGATGGTTCGTTGGGGAATCGCAAGACCAATCCAGTAGCCGAGGAGACTGATTAGGATCAGAACAGTGAAACCAAGCAATTCACCTACCACAACGTGGCGGGTCTGAAAGGTTCGATTCACTTCTCCGAAAAAGCCTGTGAGATAGATGTTGTCATCAAATGTGGTGGCAAGACCTGCAGCGAAGGCGAGTTGCAGGGTCGCCCAAAGCCAGTCCATGGATCACTGCAATCGATTAGAGGGTGGGCGCTGGAGAGATGATTCTCCGCTGAATAGCAGTGCTGCGGATCTGCTGTACAACCCTAGGCATCCCACCCCGGGGCGGGATGTGGCTGGGATTACACCCCAGTGCTGTTGGCAAGCCTGTTTCGGCGTAGAGTCTCACTCAGGCTTGACGGACTGTCTCATTTCGTGGTCTGACTGCAGGTGTGCCTCGTCCTTGGTGCCTGGTGTACCTGATTTCTGATCTGCCCGATTTCTGAAGTGATCTTCTGGTCGTCCATGCTGTCCATCGGTGTTCAACAAGGCTGATGATCTGGCAAAGGAGGTTGCTTCGATCCCGTGCGCTCCGTCCTTACGTCGGCCGGGGAGAAGTCCTGGTTTCACCCAGCTTCCTTCCCCCCCTCCTGGCCCTGCTGGTTGGCCTGGTCGTCCTTTCGAATCCGCCAGCCCGTGCCAAGCCTTCCCGACCTGCTGAACCGGTTCCCGAGCGCCTCCTGGCCTATCCGCCAGGTACCACAGCCGTTCTGCTCCAGTACTTCCTTCTTCTTGGTGGTGGATTGATGGGTCTCTATCTGCTCAATGGCCTTCGAGCCCGTCGCGCCGATCAGAGTGCCGCGACTTCCCTCGCCCAAGAATGTCGCAGCCTGCGCCAGATCAAGATCGGTTATCCGGAAGGCATGACCTTTCTCGAAGAGCTGCGTCGGCTTCAGTTGCTTGAGACTCGTCTCAGTCCTTTGGGAGTGGACATCATTTGGAGCTCATTCCCTTCGGCTTCCACATTGCTTTCGGCCTTGAGCAAGGGTGAGGTCGATTTTTGCGGCGGTGGTGGTACGGCCAGTATTTTTTCTCAGGCTGCAGGTCACCTTTTCGTGCGTGTGGCCAGGGAAAAGTATCCCGATCTCCAGGGCGAAGCAATCCTGGTTCATGAGAATTCTCCCATTCATAATCTCCGTGACCTCAAGGGTGTACGCATTGCTTTTGATGAGGGCTCCAGCGCCCACTATGTGCTGATCCGTGCCCTTCAGATCGTTGGTCTTTCCTATGCTGATATCGTTCCTGTGCCCCTGCCTCAGAGCCAGGCCCTTCATCGCTTCCGGCAGGGAGCGGTCGATGCCTGGGTGGTCTGGATGCCCTATGCACCCACCGAGGCTCGTCGTCAGTATCCCGGCCGCTCGATCGCCGATTTGAACAGCATCCTTGGGGAACGAGCTGCCGACGAGGTTCCGACTCTCTACTACTCAACTCCAGAGTTGGTGCGTGACTATCCAAGGGTTCTCAAGGCAATTCTTGAGGAGGTCAATGAGGCTGGGGTTCTCCATAATCAGGCCCAGCTCAAGAGTGCAGAAGAGCGTGGTGATGGAGCTGATATTGATCCTGATCTGATTCCGATTCTGCGCCAGAGAGTGCTGGAACGAGCCATCCTTCCTCTGGATGAGCCCAGCCTGCGCAGTCTTCAGCATCAAGCCACCATCCTTCATGATCTTCGCCTCGTGCCCAAGCGGATCAATGTTCATGATGCTGCCTTCAGTCTGTTGGCGCGGCAAAACTGGACCTACTGAGGTCTGATCAACCCTGGCGGCGGCATCCGGTCCTTCTGTCTTCGATTTGGTGGCACTCCAGGGTGTGGCTCCGACCACACTCCGCTCCGGGTATCTGCCTGATCATGTCTCTATTGATTTGGCCGATCCCAGTTCCTGGTCCGGTCGTTCCTCCATGACTTCGCTGCCACTCCCAAGCCAAGGACGCACCAGAAAGCATCGTCATTCTTTGGTGCTTCGCCCCCTGGCTCCCGCGCTGCCGGTGCATCAGCCGATACCTAACAACTTCGGCCCCACCGTGTTGCTTGCGCTGGGGGTTCTTCTGGTCCCCCTTCTGATCGGCGTGCCCTTCATGGTCTGGGGCCTGGCCAGGATCCGTAATGCCCAGGGGGAGCTTGCTCTGCCATGGATGTCCACCCGCCTTCCTGGCTTCGTCGGCTGGTGGAGAGACCCGTCCTGAATCTTGCGGTGTTGGATCGGGGGGCATGGCCGCACCGATCGTGTTCCGTGATCGTTTCCACTAGGAATGGCAGTTGTTGACTGCGATTCACCACCCGTAGGTTTTGGGACTCACCCGAGCACGACCAAGCCATGCCTCTCCCCGGCCTCGTCCGTTCCTGCTCCAATCCCCGATTCTCTGCGCTCCAGTTCGCCAGCTGCCGCGCCCTTGCTGCAGCCCTGCTGTCCTGGGGCGAACGGGTGTCCTTGGCTCTGCTGCTGCTGGTCACCGTTGTGGTCAGCGGAGTGCAGCCTGTGCAAGCCGATGCCGGCCGCTTCCTGGCCGGTTCGGACTATGCCGAGCTGAGTGCCGAACTCGCTTCCCTGCATCCTGATCCCGCCGCAACCAAGTCTGCACTCACGGCTGCTCAGCAGCAGCGCCTCGCCGATCTCCAGGCGCTCGAGCGGCAAATCGCCCGCTCCGATGACCGTGCCCAGCTCCGCAACCGCACGTCCCACAATCTCGGTCTGTTCGCCCGTTCCAAGAAGGAGTCCGCCGATCAGCCACCCAGCTTCTTTGTGCTCGCTCCCGGTCACAGCAGCGATGACGACTTCGATCTGGTGGCGTTGCTGATTCCCTCCGGCGTATCCCTGGCCTGGGGAGAAGGCGGTGCGGCCGCCGCCATCAGCACCGGCCCCCGGGTGGTCCGGGTGTTGGAGGGCCAGCAACTGGCCGTCAGGGACCCTGCTGTTCCGGCCGAATTGTCCGCAGCGGTGCCGCCGGCTGCTGCAGCCATGCCAGCGCCGGTCGCCGGCGCCAAGGTGGCTGACGCCGCTCCCCTCACCTATCAGCTCAGCCAGCCCCCCTTCCAGGTGCTGGCCCGTTGGAAGGCAGTGCCGACTCTGCCCGACCTCAGCCAGGCCGCCCTTGATCAGGAGCCAGAAACCGCACCCCTCGATTGAGGCGTGTTCAGGTGAGGCGTGTTCACGCTCTGATCAAGATCTATCACCAGCGTTCCTGTGACCCTTTTTCCCCCGTTTGATCCGCTCCTGGGCCATGGCCCCCTGGACGGCCTCGCCGCCGGGCTGGTGCTCAGGGGGGGGGGCCAGCCAGCCTCGCTGCGGACCTGAGCGATGGCCTTCCGCCCCGCCATGGTTGCAGGGATGGTGCCGGGTCCCTTCCCTGCGTTGCTGCTGGTCGTGGCGTCCTTTTTGGCCTTGCTGCGGCGCAGCCTTCCCCTCGAACTGGCCGCCCTCACGCTGGTGATCGCCGCGGTGTGCGCCGGCCTGCTCACCCCGACTCAGGCCTTAGCCGGTTTCGGTAATCCGGCGGTCATCACGGTGGTGGCGATGTTTGTGGTCAGTGCCGCCCTGGAGCGCAGCGGTGCCCTCGCGCCAATCGAACGTTGGCTGGCCCGCTTCGACACCAGCGGACCCTCCCTGCAGATCCTGCTTCTGGCCCTGGTGGTCGGTCCGCTTTCGGCGGTGATCAGCAACACCGCCGTGGTGGCGATGTTCATCCCGGTGATCGAGCGCTGGTGCCGGCGGCTGTCCATCTCCCCCTCCCAATTGTTGATGCCCCTCTCCTTTCTCACCGTGCTGGCAGGAGTGGGCACCCTGCTGGGAACCTCCACCACCCTGGTGGCCAGCAGCCTCTCGAGCGAACTTGGCTACGGCAGCTTCTCCCTGCTCCAGTTCACCCCGATGGCCCTACTCACCTACGGCGCCGGCATGGTGGTGCTGGCGCTGCTGGCGCCGCGGCTGCTGCCCTCCACCCCACCATCCCTGCCTCGGGCCGTGGCCTTGGAAAGCGACTACGGCATCCGCCAGTACCTCAGTGAACTGGAAGTCACCGCCGCCTCGCCTCTCATCGGCCGCAGCCTCGATGCCACCCTCCTGCAGCACACCTTCGATGTGCGGGTGCTGGCCCTGATCCGTGCCGGAGAGCGCCGCTCTCTGCCACTCGGGGAGGAGCGGCTGGCGGATGGCGATGTGTTGGTGGTGAAGGCCTCACCGGAGCGTCTGCTGGGGCTGCGCCTGCAGGAGGGGCTGGCCCTTGTGCCGGAGGTCAGCATCAGGCTGCGGGAGGCTGGCGGCGACCCGGATCCCAGCACTTCCGGGCCGGCCGGCCCGGAGCTCTCGATCGTCGAGGCTCTGGTGCCGGCGGGTTCAGGGCTGATCGGCCGCAGCCTGCGTGAGATCCGCTTCGCCCAGCGCTTCAACGCGGCCGTGCTCGCCATCCGCCGCGGCGAGGAGGTGCTGCGCGACCGCCTCGGCCAGGTGAGCCTGCAGCTGGGGGATGCCCTGCTGCTGCAGAGCCCTCCCTCGGCCCTGCGGACCCTGCAGCTGAGCAGGGAGCTGCTGCTGGCCAATCCCGTCGACCTGCCGGAGGACCGCCGCGACCGGCTCGGCTGGGCCCTTGGCCTCACCGCAGCCTTGTTGCTGCTGGCCCTGTGGCGCAGCGATGCGCTGGCGATCTGGGCCCTGCTGGTGGTGGTGGGCTTGGTGGTCAGCGGCGTGCTGAGTGCCCAGGAGGTCTACGGGGCGGTGCGTTGGGATGTGGTGGTGCTGCTGGGTTCGCTGCTGCCCCTCGCCCAGCTGGGCACGCAGTTCGGCCTCGATCATTGGCTGGTGGAGCGGCTCAGCGGTCCGATCGCCTCCTGGCCGCCCTATCTGCTACTGCTCGGTCTGTATCTGATCACCGCCCTGGTCACGGAGGTGGTTTCGAACCAGGCGGCCGTGACCCTGATGCTGCCCCTCGGTCTCGCCCTCAGCCAGGGGGTGGGCGTCAGCCCCTGGGCCGCGATGGGGGTCACCACCTTCGCCGCCTCCCACAGCTTTCTCACCCCGATCGGCTACCAGACCAACACGATGGTATACGCGATCGGCAACTACTCGTTCCTCGATTTCCTGCGGCTGGGGTTGCCGCTCACCCTGGTGATGAGCCTGCTCACTCCGGCCCTCGCCCTGCGGTTGTGGGGGTGAGCCAAGCGACGGTAGCGCTCAACTGAACGCAACCTCAGTTGAGCGCAATCTCAGCGGAACGAGCGGACTGATCGGGGGCGGATGTGCAGGCGGCTGCCCTGCACCAGATTGGCAAGTCGATCGGCCACCTGTTCCCGGGGCAGCTGGGCATTGATCACCTGGCCCCCCTCGGTCACCACCTCCGCCAGCACCTCGCGCCCGAGGTGAATCAGGCGGCGCAGCACCACCGGCAGGCTCCGCTCCTGGGGTTCATCGAGAAGATCGAGATCGTGAGGCCGCACATACACTTCGTCGGCTTCTCCCTGGCGGTGACCATCCAGGTTCGCGAGGCGTGGGAGCACGTTCACGTCTCCCACGAAGCGCATCACGAACGGGGTGGCGGGTTCGTCGTAGATCTCGGCAGGGCTACCGATCTGCTCGACATGGCCTTCGTTCATCACCACGATCCGGTCGGCCACTTCCATGGCCTCCTCCTGGTCGTGGGTCACGATCACGGTGGTCACTTGCATCTCCTCGTGCAGGTTCCGCAGCCAGGCCCGCAATTCCTTGCGAACCTTGGCATCGAGGGCGCTGAAGGGCTCATCGAGCAGCAGCACCTGCGGCTGCACCGCCAGGGCCCGGGCCAGGGACACCCTCTGGCGCTGGCCGCCGGAAAGTTGGGAGGGATAGCGGTTGCCGTAGCCCTGAAGTTGCACCAGCGAGAGCAGCTCCTCCACCCGGTTTCGCACCTTCGCCGCTGACCACTGGCGCAGCTCCAGGCCGAAGGCGATGTTCTGACGCACGGTGCGGTGCTTGAACAGGGCGAAGTGCTGGAACACGAAGCCCACCTGCCGCTCCTGCACGCTGCGGCGGGTCACCTCCTCGCTGTTGATGTAGATCGTGCCACGGTCGGGGTGATCCAGGCCGGCAATCATGCGCAAAAGGGTGCTCTTGCCGCAGCCCGAGGGGCCCAACAAGGCCACCAGGGAACCGGTGGCCACATCGATGCTCAGGTCATCGACCGCCGGCGAACCGCCGAAGGATTTGCTCACGTTCGAAACACGGATGCCCATGGCGATCTGGCAAAGGACGAAAAGCAGCCGGGATCAGCGATTAGGCTGGGGCGTGGTGCGCAGGTAGGGCCGGATTTCGGTGACGCCCTTAGGGAACTTGGCGCGGGCATCCTCGGTGGAGATCGAGGGCACCACCACGCAGTCCTGGCCGTCCTTCCAGTTCACCGGGGTGGCGACGGAATGGTGGTCGGTGAGCTGCAGCGAATCGATCACGCGCAGGATCTCATCGAAGTTGCGGCCGGTGCTGGCGGGATAGGTGATCTGCAGGCGCAGCTTTTTGTTGGGATCGATGATGAACACCGAACGCACGGTCAGGTTGTTGAGGGCGTTGGGGTGGATCATCCCGTAGAGATCGCTCACCCTCTTGTCGGCGTCGGCGAGGATTGGGTAATCGACCGTGGTGTTCTGGGTCTCGTTGATGTCGCCGATCCAGCCCTTGTGGCTTTCGGCGGAATCCACGCTCAAGGCGATGGTTTTCACGTTGCGCTTCTGCCATTCCGGGCGCAGGCGGGCCACCTCACCGAGCTCGGTGGTGCAGACGGGGGTGTAGTCGGCGGGGTGTGAGAAAAGCACCACCCAGCCGTCAGCGGCGAAGTCGTAGAGATTGATCGGGCCGAGCTGGGAGTCCTGGGTGAAATCGGGGACGGTGTCGCCGAGTTGCAGCGCCATGCCGGTCAGGAAAGCGAATTAACCAACCTTGCGCCGCATCAGGGGCACTCGATGTGGTCACCGCCAGGCCAGGATGTGTCCGTGGCTACGCCAGCACCGCCCCGTGGCGCTCTGCATTCCCCGCCCCCTGGGCCACCCCCTGCAGCCAGCAGGCGGGCAAAGCCTCGCCGGAGGGAAACCGCAGGTCGGCCTTGGGCCACTCCTGGGGTTCCTGCAGCTCCTCACCGGCGTGCAGCTGTCCCATGACCTTGGTTTCGAACGGATCGAACAGCTGGGGCAGGTCGAGCACCTCCACCAGGCTGCTGTCATCGTCGTGCTCGATGCGCAGGAACATCGCGGCTGGGCGGCTGCTGCCAGCCTGGGGTGGGCTCACAGCAGCAGGTCTGGTCCGCCGCGCAGCCGGGTCCCGGATGCGGCGGTCGTGCGGCGGCGGCCTGTGCGCTCCGTCATGGGCAATGCCTTGGCCAGGGTTGATGTCCGGTGTCGCGGTCCTCGCCGGCAGGACCGGCCAGCCGGCAAGGGCCGCTGTATGCCCGCTCAGCCCTCTGCCCAGGCCTATCGGCCGCGCCTAGGCCCCCCACCCCACCAATTGCGCCGCCGGGGGCTGACGGCATCCGCCGCCATGCCTAGACGGGAAGGAGCGCCCCTGTTCCCCCACCCCTGCCATGGCCCAGCCCCGGATCCTGATCGTCGGCGGCGGCGCCGCGGGGCTCACCGCCGCCAGCCAGCTGCTGCGCGCCCGCTCCGACCTGGCGATCACCATTCTCGAGCCGGCGGAGGACCACTACTACCAACCGGGCTGGACCCTGGTGGGGGCCGGGGTGTTCAGCCTCGAGCAGACCCGCCGCAGCGAAGCCGATCTGATCCCGCAGGGCGTCGAGTGGATCCGTGAGGGGGCCGCAGCATTCGATCCGGACGCCGCCACAGTCACCACCACCAAGGGCCGCGTGATCGCCTACGACGCCCTGGTGGTGGCCACCGGCCTGCGCCTCTGCTGGGAGGCGATCGAGGGCCTGCCCGCCGCCCTCGGCAGCGGCGGCGTCTGCAGCAACTACTCCCGCGACCACGCCGCGTACACCTGGGAGGCGATCCAGGCCTTCAAGGGCGGCAACGCCCTGTTCACCTGCCCGCCGATGCCGATCAAGTGTCCGGGGGCACCCCAGAAGATCGCCTACCTGGCCGACGACGTCTTCCAGCGCGACCCCGCCCTGGCCGCCAGGAGCAAGGTGATCTACGCCACGGCGACCCCCGGCATCTTCGGGGTGCCCACCTTCGCCGCACCGCTGCGGGAGGTGGTCAAGCGCAAGGGCATCGACGCCCGCTATAGCCATGTGCTCACCGCGATCCGCCCCGAGAGCAAGGAGGCGGTCTTCCGCGTTCAGCCGGCCAGCCCCAACCACGGTGAGGGCGAGGAGCCGCGCCAGGAGGTGATCCCCTACGACCTCCTGCACGTCACACCGCCGATGGCGGCCCCCGAGGTGGTGGCCACCAGCCCCCTGGCCGCCGCCAGCGGTTTCGTGGAGGTGGATCAATACAGCCTCCAGCACAAGCGCTTCGCCAACGTCTTCGCGATCGGCGACGTGGCGGGAATGCCCAACTCCAAGACGGCCGCCGCCGTGCGCGGCCAGGCGCCGGTGCTGGTGGCCAACCTGCTCTCCCAGCTCCAGGGCCGCCCGCTCGAAGCCAGCTACGACGGCTACAGCTGCTGCCCGCTGATCACCGGCTACGGCAAGGTGATCATGGCGGAGTTCAACTATGACCAGCAGCCTGTGCCCTCCTTCCCGCTCGACCCCACCCAGGAGCGCTGGAGCATGTGGGTGGTGAAGAAGAGTGTGTTGCCCTGGCTCTACTGGAACCGCATGCTCCGCGGTGCCCCCCACGAGCGCCGATATATGCCGGGCGTGGAGGGTTGAGGCCAGAGTCAGCCCGTTCAGCCCGTTCAGCCCTTTCCCGCTTTCGGTTCCTTGCCCTCCAGCAGGGTGTCTTTGCTGGCCCGCAGCGACTTCCAGAGCTTGCGGATCTGGGCGTAGGCCTGCTCTTGGCTGAGCTTGCCATTGCTCTGCAGCCCCACGATCAGCCCCACCCGCTCGGCAAAGGTCTCCAGGTTCTGGTTGAACACCAGCCGCTGCGGCGTCCAGTCCTCGCCGCGGTAGCTGCTGTGGCTTTCCATTGGCGACGCCACGCCGCCAGCGGCATCGCGTTCCCCGGCGGCTCCGGACGGGGTCGCGCCGATCTCGCTCGACAACGGAGATCTGTGCGAAGGCCCCTCACCCTAGGGACCTCAGGGCCGCCTGGACCTGGCCCCGCGTTGCCTTGCTGCTGCGTCCGCCCCCCGTTTTCCCCCCCCGTAGGCTGGACGACGGTCGGGTCGTGTTCATCGCGACAGAGCCCTGGCCGCGCCATCGCTGGAATGGCGGGCCCGATCGCCCTACTCCCATGGTCCGCGCCTGGCGCACCTGGCTCACCCCCGTCGGCACCTGTCTGCTGCTGCAGGGCTCCCTGCTCGGCGTCGGTGTCCTGATCGACCGCTGCATCGCCCCCCCCGCCCCTTGCTGCGACTCACCCCTGGTGCTCTGACCTCCAGCCGGCTGGAGCAGCGGCCCGCCGGCCTCCCCCCCGATCTCTGCGTCCACGGCGGGGTGGCTCCCACCCACAGCGATGTGGTGGTGTTTCTGCGCGACGGCCCCGAGCGCCGCGCCCACACCTCCCTGGAGGCCTTGCTCGCCCTCCGTCAGCTCAACCAGCCCCTCTGGCTGCGCATCCGCGGCCTGGCTGACCAGCAGGGGATCCGGGAGCTGCTCGGGCAGCTCGGTCTGCCCTCCCTGCTCACCGACCCGTTGCTGGATCCCCCTCAGCGCCCCCAGGTCGACTGCCTGGAGGAGGCGGTGATGGTGGTGCTGCATCGCCTGACGGTGGGCCAGGATCCCGCTGATCTGATCAGCGACCAGGTGGCCGTGCTGCTGGTCCCCGGCCTGCTGATCAGCATCGAGGAATCCTCCTCCGGCGAGGCCTTCCCCGATCTGACCGCCTGGCTGCTGTCGCGCGCCGCGGTGATGGAGCACCGCGATCTCGATGCCATCCTGCATTTCCTGATCGACGATCTGCTCGACGACCTCTTCCCAATTCTCGAGCGCATCGCCGCCAGCCTCGATCAGCTCGAGGACGATGTGCTCGACAGCCCCAATCCCCAGCACCTGAACAGGGCCTTCGACTTCCGCTCCAACCTGCGCACGATCCGCAGCCAGGTCTGGCCCCTGCGCCACCAGATCCGCATGCTGGTGCGCGAGCAGCTGCCCCTGCTCAGCGCCGAGACCATGGTCGGCTTCCAGGAGATGGCCGAACTGGTGGAGCTGCTTCACGAAAACTGCGAGCTGCTGCGCAACCAGTGCGATGCCATCTCCCAGGCCTATGCCGCCAGCGTGGCCAACCGGATGAACCAGGTGATGAAGACCCTGACCATCCTCACCAGCATCTTCGCCCCCCTGACCCTGATCGCCGGCATCTACGGCATGAACTTCTCCCACATGCCTGAGCTGCAGCTGCGCAACGGCTACTACATCGCCCTGCTGTTGATGGTGGTGGTCGCCGTGCTGCAGAGTCTCTGGCTCTGGCGCCGCGGCTGGTTCCAGGACTGGACCGCCCGGCACTGAGGGTTGGCCTGAAGCCCCCGGCGGCAGGCCCCTCCGGGGGGCTTGGCTGCGCTGCTGGTCGCGCTCACGGGACGGCCCGGTGAAGGTTCGGATGGATCGAGGCGGCGGCACTACCGGATCTTCAACGGTCCTTAACCATTCCCTAACGACTGCCGCCGGGCCTGGCGTTTATTCAAGTGGTGTCACTACAGGACGATTCATGACCTTCGCGAAGAAGGCTCTTTCGCTCGGCATCTGCGCCGGCCTGGCCACAGGCGTTGCCGCCTCGGCCTCCACCGCCCTCAATGGCGCCGGCGCCACCTTCCCCGCGCCCTTCTATCAGAGCGCTTTCGCCTCCCTGGCGGGCCAGGGGCAGAAGGTCAATTATCAGTCGGTAGGCTCCGGCGCCGGTGTCAAGCAATTCGTCAAGGGTACGGTCGATTTCGGCGCCACTGATGAGCCGATCAAGCCCGAAGAGGCGGCCAAGGTGAAGCGTGGTGTGGTTCAATTCCCGGTCGTCGGCGGCACGATCGCCGTCGCCTACAACAAGCCGTCCTGCCCCAATCTGAAGCTCACCCAGAAGCAGGTTGTCGACATCTTCATGGGTCGGATCCGCACCTGGGAGGCCCTCAAGTGCGGCACCGGTCCGATCACCGTGGCCCATCGTTCCGACGGCTCCGGCACCACCTTCGCCTTCACCAACTCCCTGCAGAGCTTCTCCTCCTCCTGGACCATCGGCTCTGCGAAGAGCGTTAATTGGCCCGTGGGCGTTGGCGGCAAGGGCAATGAGGGCGTGGCCGGTGTGATCACTAACACTCCGGGTGCGATCGGTTACCTCAACCAGGCCTATGTGAAGGGTCCGATCAAGGCCGCCGCTCTGCAGAATCGCTCCGGTGCCTTCGTCAAGCCTGGTCTGGCCTCCGGCCGCGCCGCCCTGGCCGGCATCGAGCTCGACAGCAGGCTGGCTGGCGAAAACCCCAACCCCACCGGCGCCGGCAGCTACCCGATCGCCACCCTCACCTGGGTGCTGGCCTACGAGAAGGGCTATGGGGCCAAGGCCGGTGCCGTGCGCACGGCCCTGCTTTATCTGCTCAGCCCTGCCGCCCAGAACCGAGCCGATGACCTCGGCTATGTGCCCCTGCATAGTTCGCTCCTGTCGAAGTCCCGCAAGGCGGTGGGCCGCATCGCCCCCTGATCCCCAGGGCGTGGCTGGCCTGGGGTGTGCCCAGGTGATCGGACCCGCTGCAATTGGCAGCGGGTCTTTTTGTATGGATGTTGTAGCCGGCGCCGAAAATTGCTGCTGGCTGCTTTAAGGGCGTGGCCTTTGGTTGGCCGCTGACGGGCCCGCAGGGTTGCCGCCACCCCTTAGCGCAGCCTTAACCAGATCACTACCGTGTCTTGGCCTGGCGGCCGGTGCCGCTCCATACAGTTTGAAGGTCATCGCAGGCACTTGCTCATGGTGTTCACGCCCTCCCGTGAAGCCGGCAACAGTGACGCCTTCCGCCATCTGCTCGAATCCAGCTATCAGCGCCGCAGCCTGATTCATCTCACCGCCGGCAGTCAGGTGCCCCTGCTCCGCAACAACGTTTGGCTGGTGGTGCGCGGCATGGTGAAGCTCGGGGCGATCACGATCCACGGCGATGAACTGCTGCTTGGTCTTGCTGGCCCCAACGAGCCCTTCGGTGATCCCCTCAGCGGTGTCGAGGCCTTCGAGGCCCGCACCCTCTGCGACAGCGACCTGCTCTGCCTGACCCTCGCCGAGATCCAGGCCGATCCCAGCCTCGCCGTCGCCATGCTGCAGGCGATCAGCCACCGCTACCGCCAGAGCCAGGCCCTGCTTGCGCTGATGGCCCTGCGCCGGGTCGAGGAGCGGGTGCGCGGTTTCCTGGAGCTGATCGCCAGCGACTACGGCCAGCCCTGCGACCAGGGCCTGCGCCTCAACCTTCGCCTCACCCATCAGGAGGTGGCCAGTGCCCTCTCCACCACCCGCGTCACCGTGACCCGCATCCTCGGCACCCTGCGCGATGAGGGCTGGCTGCAGCTCGACCCCCAGCGCCGCCTCGTGATCAGCCACCTGCCCCGCCCTTGATCGCCGCGTTCTGGCCCCAGCCCGCCTGCCCCGAGAATGGGGGCATGCCCACCTCCCTGCTTGTCGTCGAGGACGACGACACGATCCGCGACACGATCCGCGATGCCCTCAGCCTCGAAGGCTTCACGGTCACGGCCTGCGCCAACGGCCGCGATGCCCTCGGCAACCTGCAGCGCGTCTCCGCCACGGGCGAGGCCCCCTTCGCCCTGGTGGTGCTCGATCTAATGCTGCCCGGCCTGGGGGGCCTCGAACTGTGCCGCCAGCTGCGCCAGTCTGGTGACCGCACCCCGATCCTCGTGGTCAGTGCCCGCGACAGCGAGACCGACCGGGTGCTGGGACTGGAAGTGGGCGCTGACGACTATCTGATCAAGCCCTTCGGGATGCGCGAGCTGGTGGCCCGTTGCCGGGCCCTGTTGCGCCGCAGCGCCAGTGCCGTGGAGGAGTCCCGCCAGGTGGTGCACGGCAATCTCTGCCTTTTCCCCGAGGAGTGCCGGGTCACCCGCGATGGCCTCGATGTCAGCCTCTCCCCCAAGGAATACCGGCTGCTGGAGCTGTTCATGCAGAATCCACGCCGCGTCTGGAGCCGTGACAAGCTGCTGGAGCAGGTCTGGGGCCACGACTATTTCGGCGACAGCAAGACGGTGGACGTGCACATCCGCTGGTTGCGCGAAAAGCTCGAGACCAACCCCTCCACCCCCGAGCACCTCGTCACCGTGCGCGGATTCGGCTACCGCTTCGGCTGAGTGACTGCTCCGCTGGTGCCGCTGCTCGCTGCCCTTGCCGGCCTGCTGGCGGGCCTGCTGCTCGGCTGGCTGCTGGGCCGCCGCAGCCCCGCTGGCCGGCAGCGGCGGGAGGGCCTGGCCCGGGCTTCCCTGCTGGGCTGGCTCCAGTCCGCTCCGGTCGGCTGGCTGATCGTGGACCAGGCCTCGACCGTGCATCTGATCAACGCCCGCGCCGAGCAGCTGCTGGAGGTGCCCGGCGCCGCCCTGCCCAGCCAGCAGCCCCTGGCCGCCATCTGCGCGGCTCCGGAGCTGCGCGAGCTGGTGGCCAACACCCGCCAGCGCCATCGCCTCCAACGACTGTGCTGGCAGCGCCATGGCCAGGAGATCGAGTTCTATGGCCTCCCCGGCCGCTCCGGCTGGGTGGCGGTTGTGCTGCTCAGCCGTCGCTCCCTGGAGGCCCAGCTGGAGCAACAGGAGCGTTGGGTGAGTGATGTGGCCCATGAGCTGCGCACTCCCCTCACCGCGCTGCTGCTGGTGGGCGACAGCCTTGCCGCCCAGGTCAACAGCCGCAATGCGGTGCTCGTTGAACGGCTGCAGCGGGAGTTGCTGCGCCTGCAGGAGCTGGTCAACGACCTGTTGGAACTCTCCCGCCTGGAGAATGCCCTGCCCTCTCCGGAGGCGCCCCGGCCGCTGCTGAATCTGGAGGCCCTGGTGGAGCAGGCCTGGAGCGGCCTGCGCCCCCTTGCCGATCCCCGCGGCGTGGTCCTGGAGCTGCTTTTGCTCCCGAAGGGAGAACCTGCGCCCCAGGTGCGGGCCGATCGCTCGCGGCTGCATCGGCTGATCTACAACCTGCTCGACAACGCCCTGCGCTACAGCCCTGACCACAGCTCGATCAGCGTGACCCTGCGCAGCGGCGGCCGCTGGTGCGAGCTGCGGGTGCGGGATCGGGGACCCGGCCTCAGCGCCGAGGACCAGGAGCGACTGTTCGAGCGCTTCTATCGCGGCGATCCCAGCCGGGCACGCAGCCGCCGCGGCGGCAGTGGCCTGGGGCTGGCGATCGTGCGCCAGATCGCCCTCACCCATGGCGGCCAGGTGCAGGCCGGCAACCATCCGGAAGGGGGGGCCCAGCTGGAGCTGCTGCTGCCCCTGCCAGGCTGAGGCCATGCCTGCCCCTGACCGCCCCTCGGCTCCCCCATCGCCGGCCCACCGTCTGGGGGCTGTGCTGGAACCGGTGATCCCTCGCGTCGGTGCCCTGCAGCGCCAGCGGGCCGACGTGCTTTCCCTTGCCCAGGGGATGGTGAGCTGGGGGCCGCCCGCAGCGGCCCTGGCGGCAGCCCAGTTGGCCCTGGGAGGTGAGCCCCCCGCCGGGCTCCCCACCCCCTGGCCGGGCCGCTCCGCCCTGGCCGACCGGGACTGCTACGGCCCGATGGAAGGCGATCCCCAGCTGCTGGAGGCGATCCGCCGCGATCTGGTCGACCACCACGGCCTCGACCTCGACGACACCGCCCTGCTCGCCACCGCCGGCAGCAACATGGCCTTCCACGCCATCGCCCAGGTGATCCTCGATCCTGGCGATGCGGTGCTGCTGCCGATTCCCTGGTACTTCAACCACTGGATGGCGGTCCAGCTGGCTGGCGGTGAGCCGGTGGCGGTGGATGCCGGTTGGATTCCCGATCCGGAGCGGCTGGAGGCGGCGATCACCCCCCGCACCCGGGCGATCGTGACGATCTCACCGGCCAACCCCAGCGGCGTGGTGATGCCGCCGCCGGTGCTGGATGCCATCAACCGGCTCTGCGCCCGCCGCGGCCTGTTCCACATCAGCGATGAGGCCTACGCCGCCTTCGTGCACGGTCCGGTGCCCCATGTCAGTCCTGGTCGGCTGCCTGGGAGCGGCGCCCACACGGTGACCCTTCATTCCCTCTCCAAGGCCTATGGCATGGCCGGCTGGCGGCTGGGCTACGCCTCGGTGCCCCGCCAGCTGATGAGCGGCCTGGCCCAGGTGCAGGACACGGTGCTGATCTGCCCTCCGCGGCTGCTCCAGCCCGCCGCTGCCGCCGCCCTGGCGGCGGGCCCGGCCTGGAGTGCACCACGAATTGCCAGCCTCGCCCCCCGCCGGGCCCTGCTGCACGATGCCCTGGCTGCCGCCGTCGCCGACGGCCTGCCGGTGGCCATGGCGGCGGCGCCGGATGGGGCCTTCTATGGGCTGCTGGCCTGCAGTACCAGCCTCGATGAGCAGGTGCTGGTGGAACGCCTGATCCTTGAACATGGGGTGGCGGTGCTGCCCGGCGGCGCCTTCGGCCTGGCGGCTGGCGGCGGGGCTGGCCTGGGCCGGGGCCAGGTGCTGCTGCGGCTCAGCTACGGCATGCTCGATGGCCCTGATCTGGAGCGCGCCCTGCAGCGGCTGTTCGGGGGTCTGGCGGCACTCGCCGGCTGAGCCGTTCCCCAGCGGTTCCGGTCCTGTGCCCGTGGCTTGCAGGGGCAGGATCGGCAGGTCTGGTTAGGGTGCCTGCAGCCACGGATCCCCGCCGCGCATGAGTCCCATCCATGCCGATAACAGCCTGAGCATCGGCCGCACCCCCATGGTGCAGCTCAATCGCGTCACCCGCGGCTGTGGCGCCAGGGTGCTGGCCAAGATTGAGGGACGCAATCCCGCCTATTCGGTGAAGTGCCGGATCGGGGCCGCGATGATCTGGCAGGCGGAAAAGGATGGCCTGCTCGGACCGGGCCGGGAACTGATCGAACCCACCAGTGGCAACACCGGCATCGCCCTGGCCTTCGTGACCGCCTCCCGCGGCATCCCCCTCACCCTGACGATGCCGGAGACGATGAGCATGGAGCGGCGCAAGCTGCTCACCGCCTATGGCGCTCGCCTGGTGCTTACCGAGGGCCGGCTGGGCATGAGCGGCGCCATCGCCACCGCCCGTGAGCTGGCCGCCAGCGATCCGGACCGCTACGTGATGTTGCAGCAGTTCAGCAACCCGGCCAATCCCCGCATCCACCACGACACCACCGGCCCGGAGATCTGGGACGACTGCGAGGGCCAGGTTGATGCCCTGGTGGCCGGCGTCGGCACCGGCGGCACGATCACCGGGGTGAGCCGTTATTTCAAGCAGACCCGCCAGCGCCCGATCGTGTCGGTGGCGGTGGAGCCGGCCAACAGCCCGGTGATCGGTCAGAGCCTGGCCGGGGAATCGCTGCGGCCCGGCCCCCACAAGATCCAGGGCATCGGTGCCGGCTTCGTTCCTGACAACCTCGACCTCTCCCTGGTGGACCGGGTGGAGGCCGTGGGCGACGAGGAAGCGGTGGCGATGGCCCGTCGGCTGATCAAGGAGGAGGGCATCCTGGCGGGCATCTCCTGCGGTGCGGCCACCGTTGCCGCCCTGCGCCTCGCCCGGGAGGAGAGCTTCCGCGACAAAACGATCGTGGTGGTGCTGCCTGATTCGGGCGAGCGCTACCTCTCTTCGGTGCTGTTCGAGGGCCTGTTCAACGAGAAGGGGCTGGCGGCGGTCTGAACGGCCGGATCAGCCGGCCATCGTCACGAATTCCTCGGCCACGGAGGGATGCAGGGCCATGGTGCGATCGAAGTCCGCCTTGGTGGCTCCCATCCCCACGGCGATGGCGGCCATCTGAATGATCTCGGCGGCGTGGTCCCCGACCATGTGGCAGCCGAGCACCCGGCCATCGGCGGCGGCCACCACCAGCTTGAGCAGCACCGCCGGCCCCCGTTTCGGCAGGGCCAGCTGCATCGGCCGGAACCGGGCCCGATGCACGGTCACACCGTCGCGGCCGAACCGTTCGATCGCCTCCTCCTCGCTCAGCCCCACCGTGGCCAGCTCCGGCTGGCTGAACACGGCGCAGGGAATCAGGTCGTGGTCCACCTGCCGGGGCCGCTGGCCGTAGATGCTGTCGGCGAAGGCGCGGCCCTCATCGATCGCCACTGGGGTGAGGTTGATCCGGTCGGTCACATCTCCCACGGCATAGATGTGGGGCACGTTGGTGGTCTGATCGCCATCCACCGGGATCCGCCCCCCCTCCACGGCCACAGCGGCGGCCTCCAGGTCGAGACCCTCCAGGAATGGCCGGCGCCCGGTGGCCAGCAGCACGCCACCGGCCTCCAGGGTGTCGCCGCTGTCGGTGTGCAGGCGCAGGGCGCCGGGGCTGCCCTCGATCGCCGTTGGTCGTTCGCCGCACCGCACCTTGATGCCCCGGGCGGCCATCGCCTCCTGCACGGCCAGGGCAGCTTCGCTGTCGAAGCCCCGCAGGATGCGGGGGCCACGCACCAGTTGCTGCACCGCCACACCCAGGCCATGGAGGATGCCGGCGAATTCGCAGGCGATGAAACCGCCCCCCACCACCACCACCCTCTCCGGCAGCTCGCGCAGCTCAAAGATGTCATCGCTCATCCAGGCCAGCTCCGAGCCGGGGATTGCCGGCCGGCTGGGCCGCCCACCGACGGCGATCAGGATCCGCTCCGCCTCCAGCCGTCGGGGCGGTTGATCCGCCTGCTGCACGGCGATCCGGTGGGGGTCGAGGAAGCGGCCCCAGCCGGAAACCAGCTCCACTCCCGCCTTGGCGAGGAAGCCGATGTGGAGGCCGTTGAGCCGGTCCACTTCGGTGCGCACCTGCTCCAGCAACACGGCGGGATCACAGCGCAGGGCCGGTTCCGCCTGGGGTATCCAGCCATAGCTTGGGGCATCGGCCAACAGGTCGCGCCAGGCGGCCCCGTAGACCAGCAGCTTCTTGGGCACGCAGCCGCGAATCACGCAGGTACCGCCGACCCGGTCCCCTTCGACGATCGCCACCCGGGCGCCATAGGAGGCGGCCCGCTTGGCGGCGGCGAGGCCGCCGGATCCGGCCCCGAGCACCACGAGATCGAAACGGTCGTTGGATGGGGACACCGGATCGGGCCAGGGGTTGGTTCCCAAGCCTGGCAGGTTCGGGGTCGGTGCTGGCAGGCGGAGTGGAGATCCTGCGGCGGCAGGGGCGGCGCAGATCGGTGCCAAGGAGCCGAGGGGCGCGGTGATGCCAACCCAACAAAAAAGCCAGGACCCTGAAATCGCAGGGCCCTGGCTTTGGGAAAGTTTGCGCCAGCGTTGCGGCGCTCGCAGCTAGCGCCCACCGGTGGATCGGGGCCGCGCTGACGGCGAGGGCTCAGAGGGCGCTGACGCCGCGTTCGCCGGTGCGGATGCGCACGGCGGTCTCCACCGGAGTGATGAAAATCTTGCCGTCGCCGATCTCACCGGTGCGGGCCGCCTCGCTGATGGCGCTGATGGCGGCCTCGACCTTGCTGTCGTCGACAACGACAATGATCTTTGACTTGGAGAGGAAATCCACCGTGAACTCGTTGCCGCGGTAGCGCTCCACCTGGCCCTTCTGGCGGCCGAAGCCGCGGACTTCAGCAACGGTCATGCCTACGATGTCGAGGCTGACCAGGGCTGACTTGACAGCGTCCACTTTGCTGGGACGCACCAGAGCAGTAATCATTTTCATCGGAAGGTCCGCCTCAGTTGGTCATGGGGTCGTAAGCCTCTTCGCCGTGGGCCACATAATCGAGGCCACGCTCCTCCTCGGAGGCCTTCACACGCAGGGGCATGAACAGCTTGAGGAACCAGAGAATCAGGGCAGTGCCCAGTCCCACGAAACCGTAGGAGAACAACACCGCTTTGAGTTGGGCCAGAAACAGACCGAAATTACCGCCCTCTTCCATGATTTTGGCCGAGAGCGGGAAATAGTCGGCTGAGATCAGCGCTTTTGAGGCCAGGATGCCGGTGAGCAGGGCGCCGATCGTGCCGCCGACGCCATGGACCATGAAGGTGTCGAGGGAGTCGTCGAACTTGATTGCGGCTTTGATCTGGACGGCGATGAAGCAGGCCGCGGCGGTGAGGGCACCGATCAGGACGGACTGGGGCATGTAGACGAAGCCGGCGGCAGGCGTGATTCCCACAAGGCCAGCCACTGCTCCGGTGGCGGCACCGACGGCGGTGGGTTTGCCATCCTTGAACCACTCGATCATGCACCAGGCGAGCAGGCCTGCGGAGGCCGAGGTGGTGGTGGTCAGGAAGGGGAGGCCGGCTGTCTTGGCGGCAAACATGCTGGCGCCGTTGAAGCCGAACCAGCCGAACCAGAGCAGGCCTGCGCCGAGCAGGATGAAGGGAACGTTGTGGGGGGGACGCTTGCTGTCCGGCCAGGTGCTGCGCTCTCCGATGATCGCCGCAGCCACCAGGGCGGCGACGCCGGAGGCGATGTGCACCACGGTGCCGCCAGCGAAATCGATGGCGCCAATGCTGCCGAAGGGGCCGAGGAACCCACCACCCCAGACCATCTTGGCCATCGGTGAGTAGATCAGCAGGCTCCACAGCAGACAGAACCAGAACCAGGCCTTGAAGCTCACCCGTTCGACGATGGCGCCGGAAATCAGGGCCGGGGTGATGATCGCAAACATGCCCTGGAACAGGGCGAAGGAGGTGGCGCTGAGGTTGAAGCCATCGGCCAGAGGAGCATCGCCGAATTCACCACCGACGCCATTGAGCCACATGGCGCCGAGGCCACCGATGAAGGGGCTCTTGAAGCCGGTGTCGAAGGCCAGGCTGTAGCCGACCACGACCCAGAGGACGCCGATGAGCCCCATCAGAAAGAAGCTCATCATCATCGTGTTCAGGACGTTCTTGGCGCGGGTGAAGCCGCCATAGAAGAACGCCAGTCCAGGGGTCATCAGCAGCACCAGCGCCGAGCCCATCAACATCAACAAGGTGTCGGCGCCATCATTGACCGCCTTGGGCAGGGCGGCATGGGCAGCACCGCCGAGCAGCGGCAGCAGGCCTGCCGCGATGGCCATCAGCACAAAGGCGGAGCGGCGCAACTGGGGATCCTGAACACCGGCTAGCCAGCGACGGCGCCATCGGTCAAAGACAGCGTGTGGGGTAGAACCACCGCTGACCGGAGGAACGAGTGCCATGAAGGAGAGAGACCTCTGGGTTCACCCCGCTACCTTCCGATGTGGCCTGGGATAGGCCCGGTAGCGACCGTTACCGATCCTCCAAAGCATGTGCCTCGCTTGTCAGTCTTTCTTGATCAGAAGGTTTTTCGACTCGTTGGCCAGGGCCCTGAAGGGGATCGGCGATTGGGTGAGCTGGGCGGAAGGGGCCGCCGCAGCCGAGTGACACGATCTGTTGGGCAGAGTGCTGGCTGCGGCGTTTCGACGCGATCAGTAATTCTATTTGGTTGAGGCGAAGTCGGGATAGGCTTCCATGCCGTGCTCGCCGATGTCGAGGCCTTCGATTTCTTCCTGCTCTGTCACCCGGATCCCTCCGAACAGGGCCGCGATGATCGACCAGCTGATCCAGGAGGAAACCACCGCGAATACGGCGAAGGAGAGGGCCCCGAGGATCTGGATGCCGAGCTGGCCGAAGCCATGGCCGGTGAGTAGGCCTTTGTCGAGGTTGAACAGACCCACTGCCAGGGTTCCCCAGATCCCGCAGGTGCCATGGACAGACCAGGCTCCAACGGGGTCGTCGATGCCGATCATGTCGATCAACGACACCGAATAGACCACCAGCACGCCGGCGATGAATCCAATCACCCAGGCCGCCGGCATCGAGAAGCCGTCGCAGCCAGCGGTCACACCCACCAGGCCGGCAAGGATGCCGTTGATCGTCATCGAGAGATCGGGTTTGCCACCCGTGAATTGGCTGATCAGGGTGGCGGCGATGCCGCCGCCGGCGCCGCCGAGGGTGGTGGTGACAGCGACATAGGGAACATGCTCATTGAGCGCGAGCATGGAGCCGGGATTGAAGCCATACCAGCCGAGCCAGAGAATCAGGCAACCAAGGGTGGCAATCGCCAGGTTGTGTCCGGGAATCGCCTGAGGTTTACCGTTGATGTACTTACCGATCCGAGGCCCGAGCAGCATCGCCCCCACCAGACCGGACCAGGCCCCAAACGAGTGGACAACGGTTGAGCCGGCAAAGTCGATGAAGCCGAGTTTGTTGAGCCAGCCCTCACCTACATTCCACTGCCAGGAGCCACTGATCGGGTAGAGGATGCCAGTAAGGACGAGGGAGAAAAGGATGAATTCGCCGAATTTGATGCGCTCCGCCACCAGGCCCGAGACGATCGTGGCAGCGGTGCCGGCGAAGGCGAGCTGGAACAGGAAGTCGACACTCGGAACGAGCTTGCCTTCTTTCACCATCTCGGCAGTGACGGTGGGATCGAAGAAGAGTCCCCCGAACTTGAACCAGCCAGGGATCACCCAGCTGGCGTTGTACATGATTTTGTAGCCGATAAACCAGTAGGCCGTTGCCGCCAGGGCGAAAACGATCAGATTCTTGGCCAGGATGTTGACGGCATTCTTTTGGCGACAGAGCCCCGCTTCCACCATGGCGAAGCCGGCATTCATGAAGATGACCAGCGCCGCGCAGATCAGCAGAAACATGTTGTTGGCCAGAAAGGCCGGTGTCAGCTCTGGAAGTTCAGCCGCCCGGGCGGAGAGATTGAACAGACCCAGACCCAGCAGGGCGATCGGGATGCAGGCCAGCCAGGTGAGGGTCCGCGGCGAGGAGTGACCGCGGATGACGCGGAGCAAAAGCGGCGGGGCATCCATGAGGCTGGTCTGCTGGAGCGTGCGCAAGCCCGGGCTCCGAGAAGGGGGGGGGACAACGGTCATGGAAGGAATAGAGGTAGCAAGGTGGCCGGCTGGACCACATAACGCCATGGTTGGCCATGCCGCTAGAGGCGTCGGTAGCCGCTATTACGAAACACTCTTATTTCGTAATCCTCGCTCCAGGGGGCGTGGAGCCCTCTCCTTCGGGGAGCGGAAGCGGGAATTGATGACATCCTATGACAATTGGCTTGGAATGTTCACTATGAACATCGAGCTGCGGGCAGGCTTTCGCCAAGGATATGAGTGGCCTTTCTAGGGAGTTGTTCGTTTCGGATTCAGGGTGCCGCAGGGCTCCTGGTCCCCAGGTCAGTCCCCGGCCCCATGTCTTCCTCTGTCCGTCCACGGGCCTATCCGATGACCAAGCTTCAGTACCGAGGCGTCAGCTACGACAACGCCAAGCACCAGCCCCCCGCCAGCACCCCGGTGGAGCACGCCTACCGCGGCCTGCGCTACGCCAGCTCCCTGCGCCACGAACCCGCCGCCACCAATCTCGATCGCGAGTTCCACTACCGCGGTCACGTCTATCACCACCGGGATGGGGCTGCCACCGCCTGAGGGCCCTCAGCCAGCCCCTGCTGATCCAGAGGAATGCAGGGCCCCGTTTCCTTCAGGGAACGGGGCTTTCCTTTGATGCCTTGCAGCTGCAGGCTCTTGTTGGTCCTGCAACGACGGGGTAAGGATCCGGCCAGGAGGGATCGCCCTGCGATACCTTGTTGCTGACCCCGGCCCAGGGTCGCGGTCGCCCTGGCCCTCCGCCAGGATCGCTCCGATCCTTTCGCCCCTTGCCTTGTCAGGTCTGCCCCTCGATCGTCCCCCCACCATCTCAAGCGCTGACCCCCTTCCCGAAAGCCTTCCGGCCAGCTGGGAGCAGTTGGCGTCCTGGGCAGCCCCGGAGGCTGATCGCATCCATGGCCCCGCCAACCCCCAGGCCCGCCTGCGGTTGTTCGGACAGGAGGAGGCCGCGGTGCGCGTCACGCTGTATCGCGATCACCACGCCTGGTGTCCTTACTGCCAGAAGGTCTGGCTCTGGCTTGAGGAGCACCGCATCCCTTATCGGGTGCGCAAGGTGACGATGGTTTGTTATGGCGAGAAGGAGCCTTGGTTTTTACGTCTGGTCCCCTCCGGGATGCTGCCGGCCCTGGAGCTCGACGGTCGCCTGATCACCGAGAGCGATCGGATCCTGGAGGCCCTCGAGGCGGCTTTCGGGCCGCTCGGTCGACCGCTGGCGGATCCTCAGGTGTTGGCATTGCGGAAGCTGGAGCGGCTGCTGTTCCGCGCCTGGTGCCAGTGGCTGTGTGTGCCTGGGCTGGGGGAGAGGGGGGAGCACCTGGCCGCTGACGCCTTCGAGAGTCTGGCTACCGCCATGGACGAAGCCCTGGAGACGAGGCCCGGTCCCTTCTTTTTCGAGGACCTGAGCAGCGCCGATCTGGTGTTCGTGCCCTACGTGGAGCGGATGAATGCCTCGCTGGCGTACTACAAGGGCTATCTGCTTCGCCAGCGCCACGGCGCCATCGACCGCTGGTTCCGGGCCCTGGAGCAGCGCTCGGCCTACCTGGGCAGCCAGAGCGACTTCCACACCCACGCCCATGACCTGCCTCCCCAGATGGGAGGGTGTTATGCCAATGGCTCCGATGCGCAGCGGGCCCTGGCGGCCCGCATCGACCACGGACCCTTGCCGATCCCCTCGGCGGACGGCGCTGATCCTGAGACCAGTGCGAGCGAACCGGGTGATGCCGCCGCCGTTGCCCTGGCCAGGGTGCTGCGTCACCGCCGGCCCCTGCTGAACCGCTATGGCCAGGGGGAAGAGCGCTTCGCAATCGCTCTGCGGGCGGCACTCACCACCCTGATCGGCCGCCGGCCGATCGCTCCTCCGGCGGGTAGCGCCATGGAGCTGCGGAGCCTGGCCCAGCGGGTCAGCGTGCCTCGCGACATGCCCTTGCATGCGGCCCGTCGCCTGCGCGAGGCCCTGGAGCACACGGCACGGCTCGATCCACTCGATCCAGGGGCTGCACCCGCCCCCCTGCCCCTCTACCATCGCCGCGATCAGGATCCGAGACCCTTCCTGGAGGGACGCCTCTGATCGGTTGCGCCTTCAACCGGCCGGGTGGCGCAGGGTGCGCCAGGAGCCGCAGCTGGTGCTCACTTCCACGCCGATCTCCACGGGGTCGGCTTCGCCTCGCTGTTCGGCCCACCAGGACTGAGCTTCGGTCCAGGCAGCCTCCAGGGTGTCGTAAAGGTCGTCGAGCACGGGATGGGGGTTGCCCTGCCGATCAACGAGGCGATACACACGACCCAGCACGGCCGGGCCTGTGGAAGATCCGGAGCGTCCTGTCACCGGAGCGATACGGAGCGCAGACCCAGCGCTGGAACGGAGGGGGGGATTGGACAAGGACAAGGCGCTGCTCCCATCTCGGTTCACTACCATCGTGGCGGTTGTGCCAGCTGCTGACTGTCACCATCGCGACATCCACACCGGGGCGGATGGTGGTACCAGGTTGAAAATGCCTGTTTCAGCGCCCTGGCGCCGGCCGGTTCCGCTCAGCGCAGGTACTGGCGGATCGCCGGACGGCACCAGTAGACCAGCACAGCCGCATTCGCCGCCCACAGCAGCGGGCAGAGCAGCGCCAGCTGCAATCGACCTTGCTCCACCAGAACCATCCGCACGATCCCGTAGGGCAGGCTCACCGCCAGGCTCAGGGACAGGGCCACGATCGCCAGAACCTGGCCCCATAGCCGCCAGCGCAGCAGTGCCGCACTGGCCACCACCCCCACCACCGCCGTGGGCAGCACGGCCGCAGCCCCGACCACGATGTTGGTGGTGCGCCAGATGGGATCGGCCCGGATCAGCAGCATCGCCATCGGCACAGCCAGAACATTGAGCACTAGCCCCAGCCAGGCCAGGCGTCGGTAGCCCAGGGGCGGATCGAGCAGGCGGGCGTCGCTGAGGCTGTTGCGGCGGGGGCTGGGGCTGGGGATCAGGGGCATGGCTCAGGCGCCGGCGGAGATTGCCCCATCCAGGTCGGAGCGGAACATCGGGGTGAGATGGGGCATGGTCTCCCGGGCGACATCAATCAGCCGTTGGAAGCGCTCCCGGGTCACCGGCGCGCCGCCGCCCATGGCTTCACGGCTCATCACCACCACTTCCAGCACCAGTCCCCCCAGCTTGGACTGCACATCAGCGAACAGCTGGGTGCGCAGGTTGTCCGATCCCCCCAGCAGGGCGCTCAGATGGGCCGGGGTGCGGTGGTCCACATCGGCCTGGAGCCGCTCGATCAACGGGTCAAGGCTGGCGATCAGCCCTCGGGCCTCCAGGGGAGCGCTGGGCTTGAGCACCAGCACGAAACGGGCCATGGCCATGCACAAGCTTTCCCCATCCTGCTCCGTCACCGTCCCCTGGTCCGAGGCGGTGGGCTCAGGTTCACTAGGTGCGGTGTAATCGCGGTCGATGGGGCTCAACTCCGGCATCCAGCTCACCTCCTTCCCGGCGCTGAACCGGGCCCGGCTCCGCACCCTGCAGGTGAACCTCACCTACCGCTGCAACCAGAGCTGCGGCCACTGCCATGTCAACGCCAGCCCGAATCGCAGCGAGAGCATGGACGACGCCACCCTGGCGTTGATCCCCAGGGTGCTCCAGGCCCAGGGCCTGGACAGCCTCGATCTCACCGGTGGCGCCCCGGAGCTTCATCCCGGCTTCCGCGATCTGGTGCGGCAGGCCCGGCGACTCGGGGTGGAGGTGATCGACCGCTGCAACCTCACCATCCTTTCCGAACCCGGCCAGGAGGATCTGGCGTTGTTCCTGGCGGAGCAGGGGGTGCGGGTGGTGGCCTCCTTGCCCTGTTATCTGGCCTCCAATGTGGATCGCCAGCGGGGGGATGGGGTGTTCTCCCGCAGCATCGCTGGCCTTCAGGCGCTCAATCGGCTTGGGTATGGCCAACCGGGCTCGCCGCTGATCCTCGATCTGGTCTTCAACCCCCAGGGACCGGTGCTGCCCCCGCCCCAGGCGGCCCTCGAGGCCGACTACCGAAGCGTGCTGGCCCGGGATTACGGCGTGGAGTTCCACCACTTGCTGGTGCTCACCAACATGCCGATCCAGCGCTTCGCCGCCAGCCTCCGGGCCAGCGGTGACTACGACCCTTACCTCGATCGGCTCCGGCAGCACCACGACGACGCCAACCTCAGCCTGGTGATGTGTCGCAGCCTGATCAGCGTCGACTGGAGGGGGCGACTCCACGACTGTGACTTCAACCAGCAGCTGGGCCTGGAACTGGAGCCGGCCCGCCATCTGGCCGACCTGCTCGACCGGGATCTGGAGGGTGCGCCGATTCGGGTGGGGGAGCATTGCTTCGGCTGCACCGCCGGCGCCGGCTCCAGCTGCGGGGGGGCGCTGCGCTGAGCCTGGGCTGGGGCTGGCTCGGGGCACCAAGGCGAAGCTGCCCTCGAGCCCGGGTCAGCTCGCGGCGGAACCCTCCGGCTGCGGAGCAGGCACGGAGGATCCGGAACCAGCCGCGCCTGCGGCACGACGGCGCTCAGGAGCTTCGGCGCCGAGCAGGCGACAGCCGATCTGGATGCTTCCCTCATCGAGCAGGCGGCCGATCTTCAGGGCCATCGCCTCCTCTTCCCGGCTGAACTGGGACTGGCGGATCGTGAGCCAGTCGATTTCGTCCTGGGTGATGATCCCGGTGGCCATCGTTTCCAGGAACACCTCTCCCACGAGCATGGCGGTCTGGCGTGAATTGGCGGGATCGTATGTCCGCCAAGGCAATCTGGGGCAAGGTGTCGTAACCGGCAGCAATCGCTCCCGGGCCAGGCCCCTGCGCCCGTGATCGCAACGACCGCCGTTGTTGCGGTCCGCCTGGCCGCCCTGGTCGGGGCCATGAAGAAGCCCGACCCCCGTGTGGATCGGGCTTTTGGAATGGATTTGTGGTCTGAAGCGTGGTCGTGAATGGGCTGCAGCGCTGGCTGCAGCTGGTGATCGTTGGGTCTGTGATCGGAACCGGAGCTGAGGCGACGAGGGGGCCTGTCAGGGCCGGTGATGGGTGATGGGCCAGGTCGGGGGGTCGAGGCGCCCGGTGACCTGGCGCCATGCGTTCGCCATCGATTGGTCGTCAGCGAATGGTGATCGACGTTCGATCAGAAGGATGGGTTTGGGGTCGGAGCTGCGGAAGGCGGCACCTGGGGCCATGGCATCCATACGATCGGTTTCCGCAAACCCGGGGGCACCTGGGGCGGTGCATCGGGTGATCCGCCTGGGACCTGGAAACCGTAGATCGGATCAAGACAGTTGGAGCAGGGACCTGCGGTCAGCGCACTCCTGGAACCTGATTGGGTGGCGTGTCATCCATCACTGGAGCCTCCTGGTTCGTTGTCACCAGTGTTGCCTCGCCGCCGGACCATGGCCATAGGCATTCATGCCTGTTTTGTTGGCAGTTGCTGACCTGGGCTGGGATCGACTGCTCCCCGTGGGGCGGGGCGCTGCGGCTGATTCAGGGGGCTGGCCGCGCCGCCGCCGCCCCGCCATGACGCCCCCCCCCACGCTGATCCCCTCGCGACTCTTGCCGAGCAAGAGGAGCTGGAGCGCATCGATGCCTGGTGGCGGGCCGCCAACTACCTGGCGGTGGGGATGATCTACCTGCGGGCCAACCCCCTGTTCGCCGAGCCGCTACGCCCTGAGCACATCAAGGCCCGCCTGCTCGGGCACTGGGGGGCGAGCCCGGGGCAGGCGTTCATCTGGGGGCCCACGCCAACCGGGTGATCCGCCGCCAGGGCGCGGCGAACTGGGGTATGGGCTCTCCCACGCCTGCAGCGCCGTGTTCGACAACCCCGAGCTGATCGCCCTGGCCTGCGTGGGTGACGGCGAAGCGGAGACCGGACCGCTGGCCACCTCCTGGCACATCAACAAATTCATCAACCCGATCAGCGACGGCGCCGTGCTGCCGGTGCTCCACCTCAACGGCTACAAGATCGCCAATCCCACCCTGCTGGCGCGCATCCCGAAGCAGGAGCTCGATAGCCTGATGGTGGGCTACGGCTGGCAGCCGCTGTTCGTGGAGGGCCACGAGCCGATGGCGATGCACCGGGCGATGGCCGCGGCAATGGATCAGGCCGTGGCGCGGATCCGGGAGATCCAGGCCGAATGTCGCCGCAGCGGTGTGGCGGTGCGGCGGCCCTGGCCGATGATCGTGCTGCGCTCCCCCAAGGGCCGGACCGCTCCAGCCACGGTCCACGGCCACCGGGTGGAGGGGCTCTGGCACCCCGGGGGCCTTGCGGATGGGCTCCAGCCCCCATGCCAATGGCGGCCTGCTGCGCCGTCGGCTCCGTTTCTCGGCGATCGAGTCCTACGCCGTGGCCCTCGAGGGGCCCGGCCTGCAGGAGGCGGAGAACACGGCGCCGCTGGGGCAGCTGCTTCGCGATCTGATCGGCGCCAATCCCGATGGGGTGCGGGTGTTCGGGCCCGATGAGACCGCCTCCAACTGCCTGCAGGCGATCTATGAGCAGTCGCCGAAGGTGTGGATGGCCGAGATGCTGCCGGAGGACGCCGACGGCGGCCACCTGGGGCGCCATGGGCGGGTGGTGGAGATGCTGAGCGAACACACCCTGGTGGGGATGATGGAGGGCTATCTGCTCACCGGTCGCTATGGCTTCTTCCACACCTACGAAGCCTTTGCCCATGTGGTTGCTTCGATGTTCAACCAGCACGCCAAGTGGCTGGAGAGCTGCCTGCTGCACGCCCCCTGGCGCGCCCCGATCGGGGCCTGGAACTGCCTGATCTCCTCCACGGTCTGGCGGCAGGATCACAACGGTTTCACCCATCAGGATCCCGGTTTCATCGACCTGGCGGGCAACAAGAGCGGCGACGTGGTGCGGGTGTATCTGCCGGCCGATGCCAACAGCCTGCTGGCGGTTGCGGAGACGGCCCTGCAGGAGACCAATGTCTGCAACATCATCGTTTCAGATAAACGGAGGCATCTCCAGTACCTCAGCCTTGAGCAGGCGCGCCAGCATGTGGCCAATGGCATCGGCCTGTGGAGCTGGGCCAGCAACGATGACCAGGGCACCGAGCCGGATGAGCCGGATGTGGTGATGGCCTGCGCCGGCGATATCCCCACCAAGGAGACGCTGGCTGCGGTGGAGATCCTGCGCCGTGAGATCCCGACCCTGCGGGTGCGGGTGCTGAATGTGGTCAAGCTGTTCGCCCTGACCACCCCCGAGGAGCATCCCCATGGCCTGAGCGACCGCGATTTCGACGCCCTGTTCATCACCGAAAGGCCGGTGATCTTTAACTTCCACGGCTATCTCTGGTTGATCCACTGGCTCACCTACCGCCGCACCAACCACGGCAACCTGCATGTGCGCGGCTATAAGAAGAGCGGCACTATCAACACGCCGTTGGAGCTGGCGATGAACAACCAGATCGACCGCTTCAATCTCGTCATCGATGTCATCGATCGCGTGCCCCGCCTCGGCTCCCGCGCCGCCCATGTCAAGGAGCGGATGAAGGAGGCGATCCTCGGCCATCGCCGTTATGCCCACGACCACGGCACTGATGCACCGGAGATCACCGGCTGGCGCTGGACGCCGCCCCAGCCCCAGCCGTGAGCGAGGCTCCGGCCGATGGCGGCGCCCCCCTGGTGCTGGTGCTCAATGCCGGCAGCACGGGGCTCAAGGCCTCCCTCCAAGGCCGGGCCGGGGCCTGCCTGTGGCGCGACCAGCGGCGCTGGCAGGAGCTGGGGATCGATCGGGGGCCCGCGGCGGCGGCGAATGGCGCGGCTCCCGCTGCGCTGGCGGACGACCTGGCGCCAGGGTCCGCGGCGGGGGAGGCCTTGGCGGCCTGGCTGGACCAGGCTGTGGCCGGGCTGGCCGGGCTGAGCGGCGCGGCCGGGGCGCCGGCCCTGGTGGCCCATCGGGTGGTGCATGGCGGCGAGCGCTTCACCGCCCCGACCCGATTGGACCCCGCCGTGTTGGAGGCCCTGGAGGCCCTCACCCCATTGGCACCTCTGCATAACGGTCCCGCCCTGGCCCTGGTGCGCTGGGCCCGGCAGCGCTGGCCCGAGCGTCCCCACTGGGCCTGCTTCGACACCGACGTTCACGCTGATCTGCCCCCCGAGGCCCGCACCTACGCCATCCCCGCCGCCTGGCGCCGCCAGGGCCTGCGTCGCTTGGCGATCGCGCGGTGCTAGGCGATCGCGGTGCTGGCCCCGTCGTGCTGATCTCGCGCCGAGGCCCGTCAGGGAGCTCGCTCCGGATGGCGGGCCAGCAGCTCCTGGTAGGCGCCGCAGAACTCCTGCCCCAGGGCGTCGCTGAGGAGGGTGTCGGCGGCGAAGGCCTCCAGGGCTGCGTCGAGGCTGGCGGGCAGGGGCCTGGCGCTGCCGGGGGGCGGCGGCTCGGCGTGAAGGTTGCGGTCGCTGCGGGGGCCGGGGTCGAGTTGGCGTTCGATGCCATCGAGCACCGCGGCCAGCACCGCTGCCTGCAGCAGGTAGGGGTTGGCGGCGCCATCGGCCAGGCGCAGCTCCAGCCGCTGGGCGTCCGGGATGCGCACCAGATGGGTGCGGTTGTTGCCGCCGTAGCTGATCCAGCCCGGCGACCAGCTGGCGCCGGAGCTGGTGCTGGCGGCCCCGAGGCGGCGATAGCTGGCCGGCACCGGATTGGTGAGGGCGCAGAGGGCGGGGGCATGGTCCAGCAGGCCGGCAAGGGCGTGGTACGCCAGGGCTGAGAGCCCCAATTCGCCGCCTGGGTCGTGGAACAGGTTGCGCTCCCCCTGCCAGAGCGAGAGGTGCAAGTGGGCGCCGTTGCCGGTGAGGCCGGCGATCGGCTTGGGATCGAAGCTCACGGCACAGCCATGACGTTCGGCCAGCGCTGCCGCCATCACCCGGAAGAAGGCATGGCGGTCGGCGGTGATCAGGGCATCGGCGAAGGTCCAGTTGAGCTCGAACTGGCCATTGGCATCCTCGTGATCGGCCTGGTACGGACCCCAACCCAGGGATTCCATCGCCTCGATCAACTCGCGGATCAGGGGGAAGCGGCGCATCAGGGCCAGCTGGTCGTAGCAGGGCTTGGTCTGGCTGTCGAAGCGGTCGGCGACACCGCCCTCGAGAGGATCGAGCAGAAAGAACTCCGCTTCCACGCCGGTGCGAAAGCGCAGGCCCATCGCCTCGGCCCGGGCCAGCTGGCGTTGCAACACCCGCCGCGGCGCCTGCTCCAGGGGCCGGCCCCCCATCTCCAGATCGGTGGCCACCCACCCCACCTGGGGCTCCCAGGGCAACACCATCAGGCTGGCCGGATCGGGCCGGGCGAGCACGTCCGGATCGGCTGGGGTGAGCCGCAGCCAGGCGGCGAAGCCCGCGAAGCCGGCGCCGCTGGCCGCCAGCTCGGCCACGGCGGAGAGGGGCACGAGCTTGGCCCGCTGCACTCCGAACAGGTCGCTGAAGGAGAAGAGCAGGTGGCGCAGGCCGCGCTCGGCGGCGACGTGGGCCAGGTCAGACATCAGGGCAGGGCCGCGGGGCTGGGGGTGGTCCTAAGGCCTTGGCGCCGAATGGCTGGTTCAAGGTGGGCGGAATCGGGGCGCTGGCCAGCTGCGGGAGCAGCCCTGCCAACCCGCTCCCTGACCATCGGGCTCTGGCCGACGGAGGGGCTTTGCGGTGCCCGGCGAGCGCTTCTCTCAGCGCCGCAGCAGGGCGTCCAGCTCCTGCCGCAGCTGGACTTGCAGCGCCGGCGCCTGGGCGGGATTGCCGGCCCGGTGGCCCAGGTCGGAGTCGAGCAGCACGAACCGCGATCCCGGGATCAGGGCCGCCTCGGCGGCGCAGTCCGCCGGAGGGAAGTAGAGGTCGTGGCGCCCGGCCACCACGGTGGTGGCCGCCTCGACGCGCCCCAGGGCTGCTGCCAGGTTGGTCTCCGGGTTGTCGCCGCGGCGGCCGGCGGCGGCGGCCACGTCGTTGGCCAGCCAGACATCCAGCATGGCGATCAGATCGCGAGGGTCATGGCGCCGGTAGGCCGGCAGCCAGAACCGCTCCACATAGGCCTCCACCGCCATGGCGCCCTGCTCCAGGTGGCCGCCACGGCGGTAGAAGGGCTGGCTGGCGGCCCAGCTGGCATAGATCAGGGCGAAGTGGCGCAGGCCCCGCTCCGGCATCGCCGCGAAGCCGGAGCCGGTCCAGCTGGGGTCGTTGGTCAGGGCCTGGCGCAGGCTGAGCAGGAACAGGCGGTTGTGGGGGGTAGTGCGGGCTGTGCCGCAGACGCAGCAGAGCCGCCGCGGCCGCTCGGGCTCCAGCACCGCCCAGTGGTAGGCCTGCTGCGCCCCCATCGACCAGCCGTAGATCAGGGCCGGCCGCTCCACCCCGAACAGCTCCTCCAGCAGCCGCACCTGGGCCCGGACGTTGTCGCGGTGGTCGAGGGGCCAGCCCGCCGCCGCCAGGGGCGGCCCGCCATTGCTGGGGCTGCTGGAGCGGCCGTTGCCGAACTGGCTGACCAGCACGATGCAGTGGCGCTGCGGGTCGAACAGGGGCCCCACCGCCCAGGCGAGGTCCTCGGGCCAGGCCCCGTAGGAGCTGGGATAGAGCACCAGGTTGGAGCGTTCGGCGTTGAGGGCGCCGTAGACCCGATAGTCGAGCCAGGCCTCGGCCAGGGTGTCGCCGCAGGCCAGGGGAAAGGGGCCCAGGGCGAAGCGACCGCCGCCTTCGGTGGGGGGCGCCGGCCTCATCGGCGCCTGGCCGGCCGCACCAGCTTCCAGGGGCGCGGGGCGTGAACGATCATCAGCGTGGCGGGGCTGCGGCGGGCAGGGCCAGGCCCCGCAGATCCGCCAAGAAGCGGCGATGGACCGCCAGGTAGCCGGGGCTCAGCTCGGCCAGGGCCGGGGCCAGCTGCCGGTGGGCGCGGCCGAGGGCGTGGAAGGGGAGGGAGGGGTAGAGGTGGTGTTCGGCATGGAACGGCATGTTCCACATCAGCCGCCGCAGCGGAGCCAGGGTGAGGGTGGTGCGGGTGTTGCGCAGGCCATCGGCCACGAAGGGACAACCGCCGTGCTCAGCCAGCAGCACGAAACGGAGCAGGGGTTGACCCACCGCCAGGGGCAGCAGCCAATACCAGAAGAGGAAGCCGTTGGCGCCGGGAAGGGAGAGCAGGGCCAGCACGCCATAGACCAGGGCCTGGAGCTTGAGCGAGCGGCGCACGGCCGGGACCGCGTCGGCGGGGATGTAGGGCCGGCCGGCGAAGTCGCCGCGCAGGCCGGCCAGGTGGCCCTGCAGCTTGCCGAGCCACCAGCCGAGGCCACTGAGTTCGCGCAGGTAGGCCGCGGTGGTGGTGGGCGGGGCATCCTCCAGCTCCGGATCCAGGCCCGGCAGGTGGGTGTAGCGGTGGTGCCACTGGTGGTAGCGGCGGTAGACGTCGGCGTTGTAGAAGCTCAGCACCCCGGCCCACCAGGCCACGGTGTCATTGAGCGGGCGGCTGGCGAAGGCCGTGCGGTGGCCGCATTCGTGCATGGCGCAGAAGGCGAAGGCCAAGCCCCAGCCCAGCAGCAGCAGCCCCAGCAGGGCGAGGGGCCAGTGGAGCGCGGCCGGCAGGGCCTGGGCCCAGGGGCTGGTGGGCTGGATCAGCACCGACCAGAGGCCGGCCGCGAGACCGAGCAGGCCGAGGTGGAAGGCGAGCTGGGCGAGCCCGGCGGCGTCGCTGCGCTGGTTGAGGGCAGCGAGCTGGGCGCCATCGAGGGCTCCGGGGGGCGGGGAGGCCATGGGCTTGGAAGGATTGGGGCTCGGGCCCTGGTGGATCTGGGCAACGACGTGGTCTGGGCGCGGGGGATCGGGCCCTGGGTCGAGACCCTGGCTGGATCCCTCCATGGACTGTTCCCCGGGAGTCCGGTTGGGACTGCCCGGCGTGGCGATGCTCCCCATCGGTCCTGGACCCATACGGCTGCAGCGATTGTGGCGCCGTTGGCCGGGACGGCCTGTTTGCCCTGAACGGGCGGCCAGGCTCCACTGGACCTGGGCGGGGGGCCTGGCGGCCGCTCGATCGGGGTGCGACAGCTGGGATCGCTGACGGATCGGCGCCCTTCCCCATGGCGGCCCCCCGGCGGGACGGCATCATGGGAACCGAAAAGCCCTTCCTGGCGTTTCCCCCCAGGCCCTCCCCACCCCCGTTACGGCAGGACAGCAGCGTTCGGCACTGCCCCTGCAGCCCATCGGATGGCCATCTGCTTCACACATCGCAGCAAAACCGTTGCCAAGGTTCATGGAGAACCCTTCGCGGCCCCTGCTGATTCTCTTAAGCTTTCAACAGTCCGACCCACCCCGTTCGAGACCCGCATGGATAAGAGCCACCCTGTTCGCGCTTCAATGGAGCTGCGGCTGGACGATCTCCGCGAGCGCTACCGCCAGCAGCCCAACGAACACACCCGCTACGAGCTGGTGCGTTGGGAGCAATTGATCGCCCAATGGGCGCCCTCGGTGCTGGCTTCGCCCTGAGTTCTGCGCCTGTCCTGGCGCGGGACTGGTCCACCTTGCGGCGATTGTGTTGCGTTTCTAGCCCCCGCTGGATGTCATCCCGGCAGGGGCCGTAGAACTGAAACACCGACGTCTGAGCCCCAATCGCCGTCGGACTGAGCGCCATCCCTTGCCCGGCAGCTCCAGTGGACCCCTCGGTTGATCGCCGGGGGGTCTTCTGTTGGTGGGGACGTGTCCTGTCCCGGGGCTTGGGCTGCCGCACTCACTCCCAGGCGGCGGCCCCAAGGTCACGCGGCCCCAAGGTCACGCGGCCCCAAGGTCAGGGGAGCAGCAGCAGCTGGGGCGGCTCCAGATCAAGGCGCCATAGCTGGCGGTGCTGGCGCAGCCACTCCTGCCCGGCGATCGCCTCCACCCCCAGGGCCGCGAAGACCGGGTTGTCGGTGACGATCCCCTCGACCGTCTCAGTCCCAGTCCCAGTCCCAGCACCCGTACCGGTCCCGGTCGCCGGCCGGTCGGCCGCCGCGCCCGGCAGGTCCAGCCCCCGGAAACGGCGGCGCTCCACCCGCTGCTCGCCGCAGATCCCCACCAGCCGCAGTGGTTCAGCCGGCCCCACCGGCTCCAACCGTGTCGCCAGGGCCGGGCTCAGGAACAGCCCCTCGGCGCCGCTGTCCGCCAGGGCTTCGACCCGCGCCCCGTCCCGAGTCAGCCCGACCAGCGGCACCCCCTGGCGCCAGCGCAGCGGCACCGTCAGCGCTCCGCTCCGATCGGGGTGGGGGGTGCCGCTGGCACCTGGGTGGCGGCTGGCGTTGAAGGCGGCGGGGGCGGCGGGGCCGAGCACCAGCCGCGCGGCGATCGGATCGATCAAGATCGGCAACCGCCGCAGGCTCGGGGCTCCGAGCACCCCATCGAGCCCCGGGGGCAGGGCCGCCACCGGCAGCACCAGGGCCTCCACCCCCCGCAGCAGCAGCCGGTTGGGACCGCCGCGGCCGAGCACCAGGTCCGGCAGGCGGGTGCGTTGTGGCTGGAGGCCGGCGCAGCCGGAGCCGCCGCCCGCCAGGGCCAAAGAGCCCCTGGCCAGTGGCGTGGTGGCCAGCCCCAGCCGGGCCGCCAGCTCCGGGGTGACCATGGTGGAGGCCGCACCGGTGTCGAGGAGCAGCCGCAGCGGCAAGGGTCGCGCCTGGCCAGCACGGGTCACGGCCACCTCAAAGGGCAGCACGGGGGTGTCGCCGCCTGCGGCCCGCTCCAGGGGAAGCTCGGCCCCCCCCTCGGCGCGGCCGCCGGCCAGGGTCTGGCCCTCCCGCAGGATCAGGGCCAGGCCTTGGCGGATGGCGACGGCTTGCCCGGTAGATGTGGCCCTCGGGCTGGCTGCGGCCGGGGCCCTGGTTGCCAGCCCGGGCCAGGCCCCTGCCGGCGAGACGGGCCCCGCCAGCCCGGCCAGGGCCATGGAGCCCCCAACCAGCCCGGCGGCCAGGCAGCGGATCGGGACGCGACGGATCATGGCGGGCCGGGGGCCAGCGGGCGGGCGGGGCGACCTCCATCCTCGCTGCCGCTGCCGCTGCCTGGCCGTGGCCGTGGCCCGGCGGCCCTTGAACCTGGCCCTGATGGGGCTGCGGGCAATCGGCCAGCGCCGGGCTGCCGCTGGCGATCGGGCGCCCCAGCGGCTTCCCCCAGCTGGCGAAGGTCTCAGTGGACTCCCGGCTGCCCCAGCAGCCACCACCAGGCCGGAACCGCCGCCAGGGCCAGGCCGGTGCTCCAGAGCACCAGCAGGGCGGTCCGGTCCTGGTCGCGGCCAGCCGCTTCCGCCAGCAGCAGGGCCGAGACGGCGGTGGGCGCGGCCGCCTGCAGCACCACGGCCTGGCGGATCAGGCTTGGGAGACCCAGCAGCGCCGCCACCGCCAGGGCCAGCAGGGGAAGCACCAGCAGCTTGTAGCCCAGGGCCGCCACCAGGGCGCCGTCACCGGACCGCTCGCCAAGGCCGATCCCGCCGCCAGGTGTCCGCAGCATCGACCCCAGACGCATGCCGACCACCGCCAGGGCCAGCAACAACACGCCGCGGGCGGGCAGCCAGAGCAGCTCACCCAGGGGCGTCCGCCAGGGCGTGGCCTGGATCAACAGGGCCAGGCCGATCCCCCGCACCGCCGGGCTGCCGGCAAGCAGGGCCAGCAGGCGCCGCGGTTGGGGCGCCTGACCCGCGAGCATGGGTGGGCCGACGCTCCAGGTGATCAGGGTGCCGACCAGGTCGTAGGTGATGCAGTGGCCGAGGGCTGCGTGCGGCAGCAAGGCCAGGGCCACGGGGATTCCGAAATAGCCGGTGTTGCCCACCACCGCCCCCAATCGCAGGGCCGCCTGGGGCACGGCGGCCCGGAGTGGCGGCAGCAGGCAGATCGCCAGCAGGGCGCTGCTGTTGATCAACGCCGCCGCCAGCCCCGTGATCAGAAGGTCGCCCCCCAGTCCGGAACGCAGCAGCAGACCCATCAGCGAGAGCGGGATGCCCCAGCGCACCAGCGAGGAGGCCAGCAACGCCGGCAGTTGTGGGGCCTGCCAGCCGAGGACCAACCCCACCAGCAGGGGGCTTCCCAGATCGAGGGCGAACCGCAGCATCGGCCGGTAGCTGAATGCCCCCCCTTGGCCTCCCCAGCGTCCCATGCTGGAGCCGGCTGATCCCTGAGCACCGTGTCATCCCCAGCCCGCAGGGCCCGGTGGCCGCTTCTGGCCGTTGGCGGATCGGCCGCCCTGCTGCTGGGGGCGACCCTGCTGCTGCGGCCCGATTCCCGCAGTGCCTGGGAGCAGGCCGCCCTTACCCGCGGGCGGCCCGAGGAGCGGGATCCCGTTCAGCTGGCCGCCTGGGCTGAGGCGTTTCAGGCGCTGCTGCGCCAGGCCGATGAGCTCGGGCCACGACCCCAGCAGCCGGAGCGGTTGCGGCCCTGGCTGGTGGCCCAGTGCCAGGTCAATCAGCGCTTGCAGGCCTTGCAGCGGCAGCAACATCGGCCGGTGGAGAGCGCGCGGGAGATGGGCCGGCCGGAGGCCTGCGAGGCGTTGGCGCCGCGGGGCGTTGGGCGCTGAGGCCTGGATCCGTTGATCCCGGTTCAGTTGATGGAAAGACTGCGGGCCTGGGCCAGGGTGGCCAGCAGGTCGGGGTCGCTGAGATCGAGGGCTTCGGGCCAGAGGGGCCCCAGCCAGCGCCGCACCAGCTCCGGATCGGGAGGGGCGGCATCGCGCCGTTGCAGCCGCCAGGCTCTGCCGGGCACCTCCAGGTTGAGGGTGCCGGGGAAGAAGGGGGAGAGGTCGATCCCCCGCTCGCTGAAGAAGGGGGCTCTGCAGGGCGATGGTGCCGGCGGGGTAGGGGCTGTGGCGATTGCGGCCCGAGGCCACCCCATGGCCGGCCCGCAGGCGGCAGGGCACCCAGACGAGCCCAGCTCCCCCCCCGATGCCCCCAGCGGAGTGGGCGTTGCAGCGGTGCTGGCCGCGCTGTCAGCCATGGCGCGGATCCCCCACCACGGACTGGTCGCGGCAGCCCAGCACCGCTTCGGGATGGCTGTAGTGCTTGAACTCCAGCCAGTTGCCGGCCGGATCGATCAGGAAGAAGGTGTGGTGCTCGAGGATCTCGCCGGCGAAGCGGCAGCGCGGTTCCACGCCGAAGCGCAGGCCGGCGGCGCGGGCCCGCTCCTGGAGCTGGCGCCAGTCCTCCAGCTCGCTGAACACCAGGCCGAAATGGCGCGGGTAGATGCCGGGTTGGTCGGGGCCGAAGGCGGCAGCGCTGCTGCGCTGGGCCACCAGCTGGTGGCCGCCGAGGTCGAGGATCAGGGCGTCAGGGCTGCGGCGGCCCGGGCTGCAGCCCAGTCCCTCGACGTACCAGCGGTAGGTGGCGTCGAGATCGAGGGCGGGAATCGAGAGATGGAACTGCAGCAGGCCCATGGGGCCCAGGCTAGGGGGTGGGTGAGAACAGGGAACCACCCGACCGGGCGGAGACCGGGTCGCGGTCAGACGGAACCACAACGAAATCCGACTGGAAGCTGAATAAAAAAGGAACACGATGTCAGCGCCTGCGGATCGGCCGCAGATCTGCTGGCGTTCGATGTCTGCTCCCCTGGCCTAGGGGCCGCAGGCGAGCTGGGCCTGGCCTGGAGGCCTGAACCGCTTTAGGCAAGCTGAGGGGGATTGGAAGGGATTGGTTGTGATTTGCTGATCCTGGGCCGGCCCTGTTGGCCAAGCGTTGCGATCGGGGGAGGGAACGGCGCGATTTGGTAGCGATTACAGCCATTGCCGGCTCCGATTCTCTGACAATGGGGGTGAAATGGTGCGTGTCGCCACCGTCTGATCGCGGCAGCGGCATGAACCTGCCGCCATTCGATTGATCCCCTTCATGCTCACTCCCAAAACCAGACTTCGTCTGCAGGAGATCATCCGCCGCATCGCCCTCTCCGAGAGCGTCAGCCTCGAAGAGCGGATCTATGTGCAGAAGTTCGCCGACCGTGATCCCACGGTCTGGAGCTGGCTGCGCCGCGCCCGCCGCGCCCAGCAGGCCGGTGATCTGCAGGCCGGTGCACCCCAGCAGGGTCTGGATCGGTTCCTGTCGGAGCTGGACCTCGGCGAGGTGGAACCGAAGGGCAGCTTCGATCCCCGTCGCGATGATCTGGGCGAGTGGTTTTCTGGCGCCCCCAGCTGGTTGCGGCGCAGTTAGGCCAGCCCTCAGGACAGGGCGGCCCACCAGCGCTCCACCACCGCCGGGGTGCCATACCACTGCGCTCCGAAGGCGCCGCCGTGGGCGACCCCCTCCAGCAGCACGGGCTCGGCGCCCTCCAGCAGCGCCGAGCCCACGGGCACCAGCCCGTCACCCCGGTCGGCGGCATCACCGCTGCTGTTGCGGTAGGCGGTGGGCGCCAGCCGGCGGGCCGTGGCACTGGCCTGGCCGGCGGCGGCCTCCAGCTCGATCACGCCGGCCACCGCCACATAACGCACCGGATCCAGGGGATCGTGGCGGAAGTAAGCGCCGGGCAGCTCCCGGGCCACCCGGGTGCGCATCGCCGTGGCCTTGAGGGCGGTGTGGGGGCTGCCCAGGGTGATCAGGGTGTTGGCGAGGCGGCGACCGCCATAGCAACGGCCCTCGAACGGCCCATCGGCCAGGAACAGCCGCAGCAGGATGCCGCCGGAGCTGTGGCCCACCAGCGTGATCCGGCCGGTCGGGGAGGCGCCGGCCAGCTCGGCCGCGGCGATGGCGACCCGATCCAGCAGCCGGGCCCAGCCCAGGGGCAGCACGGTGAGCAGCCATTCCCACCGCGTCACCGGCAGCAGCACCACCCGCTGGCCACTGAGCTGCTCCAGGCGCTCCACCATGGGGGCATAGGCCTCCGCGCCGATCAGGAAGCCGCCCAGCACCAGGATCGGCTGGGCCTTGGAGGGGCCGGAGGCTGTGGCGGCGGTGGTGGGATCCAGCGGGGGCACGCTGCGGTGGCGGCCGCCATGCTCTCAGGCCAGCGGCTGGCGCCACCAGGCCCAGGCCTCGCGGTTGATCACCAAGCCGATCAGCAGCAGCACCGCCATCAGCGCCACCTGGTCGCTGCGGGAATCGGGCACGAGGATGTCGGCGATCAGGTGGGGGATGTTGGTGACGGTGTAAACGACGCTGATCCAGAAGTGCAGCCGCCGCCAGCGGCGCCAGCCGCCGGGGTGCAGGGGCTGGCTGGCCGCCCAGCTGATCCGCAGCAGCGAGGCGAGGGGGATCAGGAAGTAGATCAGCATCGCCCAGAACAGCCAGGGCAACCGTTCCGGCGGCACCTGGCTTTCGATTTCCGCTGAGAAACCGTGGAACAGGGGCATCAGGCCGAGATCCACATGGAACAGCATCGCCAGCAGGTAGGCGAGCCAGAGGCTGCGTAGCCGCAGGGGCCGATCGATCGGGGCGGCCGGCAGTGTCGGGGTCTGGGTCGGGAAGCCGCGGGCTCCGGTGAGGGTAGGCATGGGTGCAGTGTGGGGCCGCCGCAGCGGGCCGATCGCCGCGGCAGCCCCTCTGCCGCCAGGGGGCGGCCCGGTTCGGGCGGATCCGCTGCGGCGCTGGCGCCCGGTCGGTGCCGCTGGCGCCGGCCCCCCCGCCCCCCGGGCGGCCCTGATTCAGCCGGGGCGGCGCGGGCCCCGGTAGAAGCGGTGCTTCACCAGTTCGGCGGTGAGCACATAGGCAGCGAGGATGGCTGCCAGCAGCGCCAGGAACAGCGGGGGCAGGGGCACGAAGCCGAACAGCCTGCCCAGGGGGGTCCAGGGCAGCACCAGGGCCACCACCACCACCAGCGCCGTGGCGAGCACCAGAGAGCGGGAGGGGGTGCTGGCCAGCATCGGCCGGTGGGTGCGCACCACCAGCACCACGGAGGCCGCGGAGACCACCGATTCCATGAACCAGCCGGTGCGGAACTGGGCGGAATCGGCGTGCAGCAACAGGAGCAGCAGGGCGAAGGTGAGGAGGTCGTAGAAGGAGCTCACCAGCCCGAAGCTGACCATGAAGCGCTGGATGAACGGCAGATCCCAGCGCCGGGGCCGGTCGATCCAGTCGGCATCGACCCGATCGCCGGCGATCGTCATCTCGGGCAGGTCGGTGAGCAGATTGGTGAGCAGGATCTGCTTCGGCAGAAGCGGCAGAAAGGGAAGCAGAAGCGAAGCGCCTGCCATCGAAACCATGTTGCCGAAGTTGGCGCTGGTGGCCATGAACACGTACTTGAGCGTGTTGGCAAAGGTGCGGCGGCCTTCGCGGATGCCGGCACTGAGCACCGCCAGATCGTTGTCGAGCAGCACGATGTCGGCCGCTTCTCTGGCCACATCCACCGCCCCCTGCACCGAGAGGCTGACATCGGCGGCGTGGAGGGCCGGGGCATCGTTGATGCCATCGTCGATGTAACCCACCACATGGCCCGCCTGGCGCAGGGCACGGATCAGGCGCTCCTTCTGGTTGGGTTCGACCTCGGCGAAGATATCCGCCTGATCGGCGCGGACCGGCAGGGCGGTGTCGCTGATCCGCAGCAATTCGCTGCCGCTGATCAGCGTTGGATTCGCCAATCCGATCTCCTGGCCGATGCGCAGGGCCACGGCGCCGTTGTCCCCGGTGATGATCTTCAGCCTCACCCCCATCGCCGCCAGCTCCCGCACCGTGGCGGGAACGGCGGGCTTGAGCGGATCGCTGAGCACCAGCAGCCCGAGGAAGGTCATCGCCTGCTCCGACCGGGGGCCGATCCTGACGGGGGGATGGCTGCGGCTGGCCACGCCCAGCACCCGGTAGCCCTCGGCGCTGAGCCTGGCGAAGCAGGAGGCGATGGTGTCCTCGAGATCGGGGAGGGGAACGCGGCTGCCGTCGGCTCGCCGGGCCAGGTTGCAGACGGCGAGGATGGTGTTGAGCGATCCCTTGCTGATCAGCAGCGGTTCGCTCCCGAGCGCGGGCGGCGGCTGCAGCAGCAGGGTCTGGCGCTTGCGGTGGAAATCAAAGGGCTGTTCATCCAGCTTGGTCCAGGAGGTCGCCTCCCAGGTCGGGGCAGCAGGGGCGTCCCCAGCCCCAGCCTTGCCGTGCATCCCCGCTGTCTCTGGTAAGGGGATCTCGCGCAGGGCGGCATCGATCGGATTGCTGAAGCCGCTTGCAAAAACGGCGTTCAGCCAGGCATGCAGCAGCACCTGATCGCAGGGTTGGCCATCGGCGGCCAGGGTCTGGTGGACCTGGGCCATGCCTTCAGTGATCGTGCCGGTCTTGTCGGTGCAGAGCACATCCATGCTGCCGAAGTTTTCGATCGCCGCCAATCGTTTGACCACCACCTGCTGGCTGGCCATGCGCCGCGCACCATGGGCGAGGTTGACACTGATGATCGCGGGCAGCAGTTGCGGTGTGAGGCCAACCCCAAGGGCGAGGGCAAAGAGAAAGGAATCGATAACCGGCCGCTGTAGATAGACATTGAAGGCAAAGATCAGGGCAATCATGATCAAGGTCACCTCCAGCAGCAGGGTGCCGAAGCGCCGCACGCCCCGTTCAAAGTCCGTCTCCGGCCGCCGCTGCCGCAGCCGTTCGGCGATGGCGCCATAGGCCGTGTCGCGGCCGGTGTGGATCACCACGGCCCGGCCCATGCCGCTGACCACATGGCTGCCCATCGACAGCCGTTGGCTGGCCTGGGCCACGGCGGCATCGCCGGCGGGGGGCTGCACGCTCTTGCTCACCGGAAAGCTCTCGCCGGTGAGGGCCGCTTCATCGACGCAGAGGTCGCGGGATTCGAGCAGGCGGCAGTCGGCCGGGATTCCGGCTCCCGCCGTCAGCACCACCACATCCCCGGGCACCACCTCGGCGACGGGGATGGCGGTCTCCTCGCCATCACGCAGCACGGTGGAGCGGATTGCGACCACCGCCAGGAGCTGCTGCACCGCCTTGGCGGCACCGCGCTCCTGCCAGAAGCCAAGCAGGCCGCTCATGGCCACGATCACCAGGATGATCAGGCCATCGGCCAGCGAATCGAGCAGGAACGAGAGCAGTGCCGCCGCCAGCAGGATCAGGATGATCGGGCTGACAAACTGGTTGAGCAGCAATCTCAGGCCGCCGCTGGGCGCACCCGCCTGGAGGCGGTTGGCACCGCCGCCCTGCTGTCGTCGGAACGCTTCGTCGTGGCTGAGGCCCTGGGCTGAGCTCTGGCAGGCGGCCAGGACCTGCGGCAACGGATCGGACCAGAGCCGGTTCGGATCCGGTGGCTGCGGATGAGGCATGGCTTGCGGCGATCAGCCGCCGCGGGCTAAGGCCATTGTTGGGGCGGTTCCCCTGGTTGGAGCTGTTCTGGGGCTCTGGGCAATGGTCTGGGACCCCGTGGTCCCCCCGGGCTCCCTGGGGTCGCTCTCCGCTCTCTCGGGGCAGCGGTTGGCGGGCTGGATCGCCGGCGGCCATCACCAGGGTCGGATCCGCGCCAGGCTCACCCTTGCCACGCACGGCCGCCGTGATCACCCGCTCCAGCGACCCCCAACCCCCCGGCACCCCCCCCAGCGCTGCCGCCGGCGCCGGCGAGCTGCCCAGCGGCGCCGCGCTTCTGGCCCTGGAGCAGGCGGCGCGGCGCAGCGGCACGGGGTTGGCGGCGGAGCAGCTGGAGGGGCTGTGGCTGCTGGAGCGGATCTGGCCCCGGGGGCAGACCCGCAGCGCCGCCGTGGCCGGTGGCCTGCTGCGCAGCCTGGGGGCGTCGCTGCGGATGGAGCGGCGGCAGGGGGTTGAGCAGCCGGAAGGGGGCCCGGCCCCAGCCCCCCTGTGGCTAACCAACAGCGTGCGGCTGGGGGTGTTGGAGCTGCGCTTCCAGGGGCCGGGCTGGTTGCGGGGCCGGCGGCCGTTGCTGCTGTTTCAGTTTGAGCGGCTGGAGATCCGGGCCGGCGAGCGGGTGCTGCTGCAGCGGTCGCTGCCGGCGCCGGATCCGCGGCGCCAGCCTTTCTTCGCCCTGATCGCCACCGGCGCCGATCGCCGCTGGCTGGCGGCCCGCGGCCGCTCCGGTGGCCTGGCGGTGTGGCGCCTCAGCCCACCGACAGGTTGACGAAACCGTTGGCGGCGCCCCGTTCAGACCCGCTCGGGCAGCTCGCTGCCGCGCACGATGTCGCTGAGGATTTCGTCGGCCAGGGTCTCGGCTTCGTCGACCAGCTGTTCGCCGAGCATGAAGGTGGACTGCCAACCGATGCCGGCGGCGATCAGGGGACCGGCCATGGGGATCCAGCGGGTCGATTGGCGGCTCACCTCCCGGCTGGCGAGGCGCTTCAGCAAGCCCACCAATCCTTCACGGGCCAGGTAGCGGGTGCCGAACTGGGCGACCTTGGCGAGCAGGGAGGGCAGGGCCCTGGGGCCGAGCAGGCGTTTGATGTAGTCGAACTGGCTGCTGGTCAGCCCGTAGATCGAGGCGATCTCCTCGCCCAGTTTGAGCAGCAGCGACACATCAGCGGCCAGATCGAGGCCGGGCACGGGATTGAGGCTGCCGTTGGCGGCGGCCAGGCCGGCATAGGGTGGGATGCGGTCCTGGGCCACCTTGCGCTTGCGCTGCAGGGCGTCCTGGCCGTAGGCGGCCATGTCGGCCACGAAGCGCGATTGCTTCAGGCCCGCCAGGGCGGTGCCGATGTCGACGAGCAGGTCCTGCAGGTCGTGCAGCGAGGGCTGGCGGGCGGAGGTGAGGTAGACGCGCTCCGGCGGATCGGGCAGCAGTTCCTCACGAATGTCCTGCTCGATGATGCGGCGCGTTTCGGCTTCGTCGTGGCCGTGGTCGTGGCGGCCGTCTTCGATGGCGCGGTCGATCATGTTGCGCACGACGAAGCAGGGTTTGCCGAGGGCGCGCAGCTGCTGGAACAGGAAGACGTCGTTCTCGTAGAAGCGCTGGGCAGTGACCAGCAGAAAGCAGTCGTAGCTGGCCAGATTGAGGCGCTCCACATAGGTCTCCTTCGGCCAGCGGCGGGTGCCGCAGCCGGGCAGGTCGACGAAGGTGATGCCGCGATGGCTGAGTTCGAGCGGATCGTTGGTGGTTTCCACCACCCCTACCCGGGCGATCCGCTCACCGGCGATGGCATTGATCAGCGACGACTTGCCGCTGCCCGAAGGCCCGATCAACCCGCAGCGCACCTGGGTCTTCTCGAATTCCTCGATCTTCTCGCGGCAACGGGAGGCGAAGTCGCGGATCAGGGTGGTCTGGTCGTCGGCCAAGGGGCTAATCAGCAGTGATGGAGGCATCCTCAGGCCGGATCGGCCGCAGCGCCGCCGCTGGCGGCTGGCGGTTTACACGCGATCGGCGACGGTTGGTCCCCCTTGGCCGGATCCCGGCCCCGGATTCCCGCCGCTGGGCGGCCGGTGTCTGTCGGCTGGCGCCAGCGGGGGCGGCCCGCTCGGCCGCCTTCCAGAAAGACGATCCAGCGCTCCCATGGGTAGTCCAACGCCCTGGCCAGCTCTTCGGTTCCGGTGAGAACCCGGAAGCGGCGCTGGGCATCGGGATGCTCGAAGGGATTGCTCTGGTCTGGCTGCCTGACCTCTGGCTTGGTGGGTGTGGTGCCAGTCGCCAGATCAATGATCGCTTCGGCAGCCTCACCGGGGAGGTGGGAGGCGATCACCAGCAGATTCGGTGCAGTCCAGGCAAGGCGTGCCTCTTTGGCCGCGTCCCTTCCCGTGGTGTAAAACCCGAGGCCCGAATGCCCTGATCAGAGGGTGAACAGGGTGGAATGACGGGCTGTCATTCCGGAGGTGCAGATGCACCTCTTGTAGCCACGATGAATCCG
>JBIKKX010000064.1:0-2545 GCA_044360135.1 Cyanobium sp. | reverse complement strand
GATTCATCGTGGCTACAAGAGGTGCATCTGCACCTCCGGAATGACAGCCCGTCATTCCACCCTGTTCACCCTCTGATCAGGGCATTCGGGCCTCGGGTTTTACACCACGGGAAGGGACGCGGCCGGCGTCGAGGTTGGCCTCAGTGGCGCGGAACCGCCGGGACCACAGCAGCAACGGGTGATCCCAGATCCCCAGCTGCTGCAGCATCTGGGCGGTGTCGCCATCGCCCTGGTCATCGGTCACCAGGATCACCGGCCGTGGCGCGTCCGGGGCTCCAAACCCAAGAAAATCCTCGGCGCAGAGCAGGCAGCGGGCCAGGGCATGCACCAGCCGCGTCTTGCCCACCTTGGCCCGGCCACCCACGATCGAGAGGTCGCGGCGCGGGATGCAGCCCGGGATCTCCCATTCCACAACGGGTTGGGGCATCGCCAGGCGCTCGGCCTGATCAAGGCCGCGGAAGCGGTTGCCGTTGCGCTGGTCGTGGGCCTCAAGGATCAGCTGGCCGATCTCCTGCAGCCGCAGAGCCGTTTTGAGTTGCAGAGCGGCGTGGGCCTCGCGCACGCGGGCACTGCGGCGCAGGCTGTTGCGCTCCCGGGTCACCAGGGAGCGAATGCAGTGCTCCAAGGCGTTGAGACGGCGGTTGATCGGTAGGTGCACCTTTCCCCAGCGAACCCGGGTGTCGGGCCTGGGCGAGAAGCGCTGCGGGCCAGCGCCAGGCCCAAATCCCCTGCTGCCCCTGGCGTTGCTGCCGCTGGTGCGGTCACTGCTCTTGCCACCGGGATGGCGTCCGCCGGTGTCGTTCTGGTTTCGGTGGCTGCCTGCAGCCTGAGCCCCGGGAGGCCTGGGGGTGTGGGCCGGCTCTGGCGGCAGCCAGCCGTGCTGACGGGCGTGGAACCAGAAGGTCGCCGCGCCGATCTGCTCACCACCAGAGCTGGCCACCTGGCGGATGTCCCAGCCGCAGCTGGCGGAAGGGCTATGGGCCTCCATCAGGGCGATCGCCAGCTCTCGGTCATGGCCGGCCTGCTGGCAGGCCTGGATCAGGCCCCAGAGGATGTTGCGGTAGTCGGCGTAGGTGTTGCTGCCGGCCACCCGGCGGGGGATGGCGGTCAGGGCAGTGCGGATCTGATCGAGCGGTCTGGGCGGCCCGAAGTCCTCGTCGCCCAGCTCGGGCAGCGGAATCCCAGTGCCTTGTCCCTCGCTGGGCTCCTCCAGGGGGATGGCGTGCTGCTGCGGCGGGTCTGCAACGGGTTCGGCGAACTCATCGGGCAGCAGTGCCAGGGCGATGTGATCCGGCGAGTAGCGCTGTCCGCTCACATGCACCAGCTCCACCAGTGCGGTGGGCTCACCGCTGGCGTCGACATACCAGCAGCCGGGCAGGCGCATCACCCGCGAGGAGTCCTTGCAATGGGGATCGCCGCCGGCGTAGGCGATCAGCTCCGCCTGCAGCGGTGCCCACTCCTGCGGCGGGATGGGCTGCTCCAGCAGCCAGTAGTAGTGGGCCGATTTGCCGCCGCTGAGCACGATCAGCGAGGGCTCGGGCAGCCCCAGCTCCCGCCAGGCGTTCAGCTGCCAGTCGATCGGCCGGTCGTCCCATTCCACAAAGAACGCCCGGCAGGCGTTGATCTCACGCTTGCTGTCGCCGCCGTCGTTGATCACCAGGTAGACGCCGCGGCCTTCCCGCTGCCACTGCTCAGCCGCCTCCAGATCAAAGGGGCCTTTGCGAGCCCCGATCCGACCCTTGGCTGGGTTGGCGCGGTGGGGGAAAGCTCGCAGCCGGGCGCTGGCGGGGTCCTTGCCCAGCAGGGAGAGGAACTGATTGGCGGCGGCGCGGTCGATGCGTGCCTGCGTAGGGGCAGCGGCCGGCTCAGCGCTGGCCATTGAGCCCCTGGCGCTTACCGGGCTTGCTGGTGAGCTGGTCGCGTTCCATGGCCTCGGCCACGATCAGGCGGATCACCGAGGAACGCGAGAGCACCCCGCCGCGGGTGCGCGCATCCAGCCAGTCGCGTTGCTCAAGCGTGAACTGCACGGAGAGCGGGGTCATCATCGAGGGCATGGGAACCTCGGCATGTCGAATCAGTTTATTCATGCTGGCACAGGCTCGCTAAGCTAATTCCATTGGCGAATAGGGCATGGTCGACAGCGCAGCTGCGGATCGGGCGGCGGAGAAGGTCCGCAAGCTGGTGGCGATGAGCGCCTCACCGCATCTGGAGGAGGCGCGCACCAGCGCCTTCTTGGCGTGTCGCCTGATCCGCGAGCACGGGCTCCAGATCGCCACGCACCGTCCCGCTGCACAGCCCACAACAGCAGCGTCCCCAAGGACAGCAGGCGGGCAGACGGCAGGCGAAACCTCCGGATTTCGGAGGATTCGCGTGCGTCATCCCGGCCATTGCCGCTGTTGCGGCAACCCGATCGCCCCTGGGGAGTGGGCGCTCTGGTGCCGTGGCAATGGCTTGCGTCACCCGCTCTGTTCCCCCTGAGCCGTTGCTGCGCCGCCGAGATCCAGCAGGCCTTGCTGGCCGTTCTGGCAGGGGAGGCCTTCCTGGC
>JBIKKX010000017.1:0-67730 GCA_044360135.1 Cyanobium sp. | reverse complement strand
TGGATGAACGGAGCTGAGCGATCAGCCTCCCGGCAGTCTCCCCTGACTGCTCCTGTTCACCCTCCGGAAAGGGTCACAGGACCTCCTGAGTTACACCACTCGAAGGGGCGCTACCGTGCGGCCGCGATGATTCAGCAGTCCCTCCTGGTGCAGAATGCGATAGATCGTCGACTCCGATCCCACATAGAGTCCCTCCTCGGCAAGGATCGCCACGATCTGGCTGGTTGTGAGATCAGCAAAGCGTTGATCATTCACGGTTGAAAGCACGGTCTGGCGTTCTTCTCGACTGAATCGATGGGCGACATGCCTTGGTGCTCCCTTGCGTCGGTCACCACTGAATCCTTCTGATCGAATCATCAATGCCCATCGCCTCAGCGTGCGTTTCGCCAGGCCGAACAGCCCCGCAATGGCCTTGGCCGAGGCGCCACAACGGATGCCCTCATGCAGCAGCTCCATCACCATCGCGCGATCCTCAGGTGCAATCAAGGCTCCTCGTCCGGCTGAAAGATCTTGTTGAACTTTCTTGAGAGCATCAACAGAGTTGCCGCCTCTGTGAGTGCCTTCTCCTTCTTGTCCAGTTCACGCTGCAAGCGTCGAACCTTGCGAGCCTGTTCCTGATTTTTTCGCTGCAGGTCACGCTGATCAGCCATGCTCGGTGCGTGGGGGCCATTCGCATCCTCTGCGGCCTGGCGCCAGCGGGCAACCTGTTTCGGATACAGACCTCGCTCCCGGATGAAGCTCCCCAGCTCGGTTCCGCTCATTCCTGCAGCCTGGATCACGGCTGCCAGCTTGTCGGCAGCGCTCCACTGCTCCGGCGGCCGGTTCGTGGCAGGCACCAGCTGGCCTGCTTCTGCCACTGGCTCCGCCAGTTGTCGATGGTCTGCGCTGTGATCCCGGTGTCGCGGGCGATCTCAGCAACGCTCTCGCGGTTCGGAGGGCTCATCCGCAGGCGGACGGCTTCCCGCAGAGCGGCGTCATAGGGCGGTTGCATGGTCGTCGGTTGGGCCCCCAGGTGGACGAGTCAAACCGAGCGGACTTCTTTGCTGACACTGGGGGCAGCTACCGTAGCCGCCCAGATAGCGCCTGGCGTATTTGTCGGAATCGAAGGCGTGGTAGGTGCATCTCAGGCTCGTCTTGAGGTTTCCCAGCAGGGCGTTGATCCAGCGGAACTGCTGCAGGTCGTTTAGGTGTTTACCGCCGGAAACGATGACCCCGTGGGTGCAGCCAGCGATGGTGACGAAGCGAAAGCAGGCCAGGCTATTGGAAAGCACCGCGAAGCTCGGTGCCAGGTTCTGAGAGGCCGAGGCGCCGTTCGTCCCGGAGCGGAAGCTCAGCGCTGGCGTGAACTTGGCACGAATAGGATACCCCGCCTCGCTCAGGGGAACCGCTGCGACGATCGGGAGCTTGCTCTCTGATCCCCGACCTGCCATGCCGCCCAGGCGTTCTCCGCCGCGATAGGCATCAACAGCTGTATCTCTCCCCGAAAGAAAGAGGACTCCTAACGCTCGCTCATTGCTCGCAGAATAATGTTCTGTATGAGCAAAGCGGTGTCGTGGTTGACGCCTAGATGGCGGCTGATCTCGAGGGAAGGAATCCCAGTCTTGGCCTGGCCGATCAAGTAAAACTCCAGAAACCAAGTGGTGCGTTGCAGCTTGGCCGCCTGCATGATCGTGCCGGTGCTAAGCGTGGCCTGATACCCGCAGGATCAGCACTGATGGCGCTTATGCCGTCGTCCGTGGGCAATGCCATGTGGCTTCCCATTGCAGCGGAGACAGCGGACGCGATCAAGCCAGTGCGCCTTCTCCAATGAGGCTTTGCATTGCTCCCTGCTGCCATACAGACGCCGAGACTGATACAATAAGATCTATTCTCGAACTGGGCGCCGTTGCGAGCCATGAGCAGAACAATGCCTGTATACCTCTCTAGGTGCTACCAGGGCGCCTAAAGAGCCAAATGAGCAACCAAGCAACTGGTTAAGAAGTGTGGCAATCGTCCACTCAATCAATGACCCCTGACCGGCAAGACACCGGTTGGTCCTAGGGCCACTCGCGCGCCCCCGCCACCCTCCTTGCTAAAGTTAGCACAAATGTCGATCACCCGCCATGAATTCACCTGGAAGCATACCTGTTGCAGCAGCAGATCTGTCTGGCAATGAAGAGACTTACGTCGTTGATGCTTTACGCAGCTCTTGGATATCCTCCTCTGGAGCATACATTAATCGGTTTGAGCTAGAGTTCGCCGAACTTTGTCAAACACGCTGCAGCGTTGGCGTCTGCAATGGAACAGTTGCACTGCATCTCGCCCTACTTGCCCTTGATGTGCGACCTGGTGACGAAGTAATCATCCCATCCTTGACATATGTCGCCACTGCAAACGCCTGTAGGTACGTTGGGGCTGAGCCTGTTTTTGTAGATGTTGACCCAGAAACGTGGTGCATAGACCCACGAAAGATTGAAGCCGCAATAACAACCAGGACTCGCGGGATTATACCTGTTCATCTTTATGGTCATCCCGCTGACATGGATGCCATTAACCACATAGCAGCGGTGCACGGACTTTGGGTAGTTGAAGATGCAGCCGAAGCCCACCTAGCCACATACAAAGGAAAGCGCGTTGGAAACTTGGCACCTATAGCAACATTTTCCTTTTATGGCAATAAGATATTTACTTCTGGCGAAGGTGGGGCGCTGAGCTTGTCCGATCCTAATCTTGAGGTGCGTATTCGTACCCTAAGAGGTCAAGGCATGGATCCAATGCGCAGGTACTACTTTCCAGTAGTGGGCTACAACTTTAGGATGACAAATATACAGGCTGCAATCCTCTGCGCTCAACTTGAGAGAAGTGACGCGATCATTAATGCTCGTGCAGATGTTTTTGCTCTTTATCGAGATCGTCTTCAAGACGTTGAAGGATTACTGATGCAACCTTGTGCCACATGGGCAAAACCGGCTCCATGGCTCTTCAGCATCTTAGTTAATGAACAAAAGTTTGGGAAATCAAGAGACGAACTAGCGCTCATTCTTCAGGAACACGGAATTGAAACCAGACCATTCTTTGTGCCTCTGCATAAGCTACCACCTTATCGAGAAAAATCTTTGCAGCGCGGCGAAGTCCTTCCACACACAGATGGTTTGGCATCTGAAGGATTAAATCTACCTACTTACAACAAGCTAAGGCATGAGGACATTTTAAAAATTACAGATATCATCAAATCATTAAAAAAATAAAGTTCGCATGGCATCACCATCGTTCAACCGCAGATAAGATGTCTTAAGTTAAATGTCTATCTTGACAACTTTGTGATAATTTTAGCCCGCCTCGCCAATGTTAACATATGTGTCTCGAATGCTTTTGCTGTTAATTCCAAAATCATGACCCACAGCCTTTCTTCCAATAGCATAAGCTAACCGATTAAGTTTCAACAGTATTTTCCATATCAATTTGGGCCGCCGAGCGACGGCAATCGACAACCAGTCCGGTGTTAACAACCAAAAAGCGCGAAGGCCAAAGTAGTCAATGATCTTACCTTGTAGATCATCTAGAAAAGCTACATCTTTATTGACATCAGATACACCATAGCACGCGTATCGAGCTATCGGCAATGAAATATAATCAAACCGCAAGCGGGAAAACAACCTGAGATTGTAATCCCAGTCTGCAAGGATTTGGAAGCTTTCATCATAGGTTATTCCCAACCTTTTGACATCACTAGCCCGATAAAATAATGACTGATGGCAAATGTTTAATACATTAAAGCGATTCAACCAAAACACTCCGCCGTATAAGAACCCTGATGATCGCTCAAACCATGCGTCTCCATAAACAACACCAGCAGAGGTCGAACTCAAATGCCTTGATACCTCTTGCAGGACACTAGCGCTATACAAGCGGTCGTCAGATCCCAAGACATAAAACCACTCCCCCTGGGCAATGCTTATACCCAGATTAATCGCATTATAGATCGATGAGCCAGGTGATACAATTGCCGAAACGGCAATAGCAGCTTTCTGAAGTTGTGCCATTGCATAGGGAACAGTCTGATCGCTTGAGCCGCCGTCGGAGATAATGACTTCAATGGATCTGAAATGCTGCTCGACAATAGAGCCAATAGCTGCATGAATAATATCATGACTGTTCAACGTCGGAATCACAATAGATATGAGGGGATTTTTCTTCATTGCCAAATGAGGTGAGGTTCAAGTTGCTTGGGGTCTCAATCTGGACACTCGCCCTAACGGAGCCCATCCCTCGAGAATAACATTAACTTCAGCCCCTCAGCGATAATGATACCCATGGTCCAACCTTACCAACCCCTCCACCACAAATACCGCCCTCAGCGGCTCTCGGAGCTGGTGGGCCAGGAGGCGATCGCCGCCACCCTGGGCCATGCCCTGCGCAGCGGCCGAATCGCGCCCGCCTACTTGTTCAGCGGCCCGCGCGGCACCGGCAAGACCTCCAGTGCCCGCATCCTGGCCCGCTCGCTCAACTGCATCGCCAGCGAGGGACCCACTCCCGATCCCTGCGGCACCTGTGAGCTCTGCACCTCGATCGCCGCGGGCAACGCCCTCGACGTGATCGAGATCGACGCCGCCTCCAACACCGGCGTCGACAACATCCGCGAGCTGATCGAGCGCTCCCGCTTCGCGCCGGTGCAGGCCCGCTGGAAGGTCTACGTGATCGACGAGTGCCACATGCTCTCGACGGCCGCCTTCAACGCCCTGCTCAAGACCCTGGAGGAACCGCCGCCGCGGGTGGTGTTTGTGCTGGCCACCACCGATCCCCAGCGGGTGCTGCCGACGATCCTGTCGCGCTGCCAGCGCTTCGATTTCCGCCGCATCCCCCTGGAGGCTCTGGAGAAGCACCTGGGCTGGATCGCCGAGCGGGAAGCGATCTCAATCAGCCCCGAAGCCCTGCGGTTGGTGGCCCAGCGGGCCCAGGGGGGCCTGCGGGATGCCGAGAGCCTGCTCGACCAACTCAGCCTGCTGCCACCACCGGTGGAACCGGAGGCGGTGTGGGACCTGCTGGGGGCCGTCCCCGAACAGGAGCTGCTGCAGTTGGCCCGGTCAATGGCGAACGGGGAGCCTCTGGCGGTGGTGGAAACCTGCCGGCTGCTGATGGACCGCGGCCGCGAGGCTGGCGCGGTGCTGCAGGGTCTGGCCAGCCTGTTGCGGGATCTGCTGCTGGCGGGGGTGGCACCCGATCGCCTTGAGCTCACCAGCGTCTCCCCCGCCCTGCGACCGGAGCTGCCGGGGGTGGCGCGGGGCATCGGCAAGGCGCGACTGCTGCACTGGCAGGCCCAGCTCAAGGGCAGCGAGCAGCAGCTGCGCCACAGCGTTCAACCCAGACTCTGGCTGGAGGTGCTGCTGCTGGGGTTGCTGGCTGAGCCGGCCGCCGGTGGACCCAGCGCTGGGGCAGCAGCGGTGAGTGCGGCCAGGGCCGCGGCAGCCGCAGGGTCGCCCCAGCCGGCGGAGGCAGGCCCAGCACCGACGCTGGCCCAACAAACGGCGGCGACAGGGACCGCAGAACCCAGGCCGGTCTTCGCCACAGCCGAGGAGGCCTCGCCCGCAGCCCCCGGGACCGGCGCCGACGGGGAGGGTGCCGGTAGCGATGGCACGGCGACCGTCCCGGTGACAGCGTCAACCGGATCCCAGAACCTGGTCGAACTCTGGCAGCAGATCCTGGCCGGACTGGAGCTGCCCTCAACCCGGATGCTGTTGTCCCAACAGGCCCATCTGCACCGTCTCGATGACCGTCGCGCCGTGGTGCGGGTGGCCGGCAACTGGATCGCCATGGTTCAGAGCCGACTGCCTCTCCTGGAGAGCGCCATGGGCAGGGCCCTCGGTGGCGCCAGGCAGATCACGCTGGAGGCGGGTGACGCCAGGGAGGAGGCTTCCAGCACCAGGGTGGTCGAACCCACTGCCGCCAGGGTGGCGACCCCAGCCATGGCCGCGGACGCTGGAACCTCCCATGGGTCTGATCGAGACCGTGGGAGCCAACAGCCTGCTGTGGCGGCCGCGACAACCTCAATAGCCCTGCCATCCGCAGGCCAGCCCGACGCTCCGGCAGCCCTGCCGGAGCGGTCGCCAGCAGTGGCGTCAGCGCCGCCGATCACGGCCCGATCGGGGCTGGGCTCGCGATCGGCTGAGCGCGCTGATCCTGCCGAGCCGAAGGCCCCGACGCCAGCACCGCTCAACGCTGCAGCAACGCCGGGCCAGCCACCCGATCTGGCCTTGGACACCAAGACCAAGCTGTTTGCAGATTTCTTCAATGGCGAAGTCATCGCCGCCGAGACGGATGATCCGCTCGGATCCAGCCAAAAACCAACCTGAGCGCTGCGATCAGGAACGCCTCAGGAATGGGCGTCTGCAAAACCAGAGAACGCGATTCAGTACTAGTTGCAAGCTGCGACGAAGGCCGGAGCGAGTACTACAGCCGAGTGAAAAGCGGTAGGGGGGCATCAACCAGCAGGCGCGCCATCCGAAATAATCAATGGCATTGCTTTCCTTATCAGCCAGGAAGAATTCGTCCACCCGCCGGGAGGAAGCACCCGTGCAGGCATAGGAGGCCACCGTCAACGGTTCGTAATGGAACCGCCCCAGGGAGAAGAGCCTAATATTGTAGTCCCAGTCAGCATAGAGAGCATACTTTGGATTATACTCGACTCCCATCGACTGGATGGGAACACGTCGGTAGAAGGCTGATTGGTGACTGATATTGCGATCAAGAAAGCGGGGCAGGTCCCAAGGCTGACCATAGAGGTAACCGGGATCCTCAATCCATACATTGCCGTGCACCACAATTACATCGGCAGGAGCCTGCTGGAGACGAGTGGAGAACTGCCCAAAAACCTGATCAGAGAGCAATTGATCATCACTCCCCATCACATACAGCCAATCCCCCCTGGCCCTGGCGACTCCAAGGTTCATCGCCTCATAGATGCCCGAACCAATCTCAACATCAACGCGGTGGCTGATCGCAGCTTCACTGAGCAGCTGTTCAGCCAAAGCAATGGTTGCATCAGTAGAACCGCCATCGACAAGAATCACCTCAAAGCGACGCCATTGCTGCTGCGTCAGTGAAGTCAAGGAACGCGGCAGATGGCCGGCGGCATTGAGAACCGGCATGATCACAGAGATTAACGGCTGATCACTCATCGGGCAACATCAAATTCATGGGGAAATGTGGTCGTCCAGAACTCGCGGTCATGCTTTTCCCAAGCGTGGCATCCCAGGGGCCGACATACGCCATAGGCGGCAAAAGTCTGACGGGGGTTCGTTTCCACGGCAAAGGCAGCAGCCTCGGCCATCGAGGGAATGCGCATCCATCCAAAGACACACGGGGCAAATAGGGACCACAGGTGATCTTCCTGAGTGCCAATTTTGGCATAATAATCCAAGGTGTTATGCCATCCGAACGACATCGCCAAGAACAGCAGCAAACGCTTGGCAAACAGCAGGGGGCGCTGCTGCCAAGGGAACAGGCTATACCGACGGAACAAGGTCATACGATAGGCAAGTTTTCGCCAGCGGAACACCGGCATCCATCGCCACAGGGACGATTCACAAATTCTGATCATTTCGGAAACGTTACGCAACGAGAAGCCGCCATTGCCGACGCCGATGTCAGGGGTATCAGGGCCAAGATGGCCGGTCCAGGGAGCACCGATATAGGTGTACCCTTTGTTCAGCCATTCATCCAGATCATCCCTCAGGATCCATGCATCTAGCTGGTAAATTAGCAGATAGTCCCACTCAGAAAACAATCGGTAGAACCATGGCTGAAGCAGCATGGCATTGTAAGTGTCGATCGAAGCAAGCCAGGAGTCTTCGATCGCTAGCGCCAGAATGCCCCGGCTCTCGTCCAACGAGATGCCAAGCTCAAGACGATCAAGGAAAGCCGGCATATCAATGGATCGCTTGTGCAGTAGAACAAGCGCATTTCCCTGGATACGGGATAAGCACACCCGTAAGGCCGATCTCTCCGACGTGCTCAGATGCTCGGCGTAGACAGGAATAACAATGACGCAGTCCGGTGACAACGACGCCAAACCAACTTGAACCGACTCTACAGGCCCGGCGTCCTCGCCACCACGGCTCAATGATGGCCAGGCCGAGGCAGGCAACGACTGCATAGGCAGCGCACGCCGAGCCCGGAAGCAGTATCGGAATACACCACACTGCAAGGCAAGACAAAGAATCAAATAAATTGACCGCGATCATCCCCAGCTCTGATACACCCATAGCAATCATCTTCAAGAGACAGCCAGTGGTCGCGCTCAGACTGATGGAACGTTTGCGAGAGCTTGCACCCATACGGCTTTTCTTGGCTTGCGATGGACCGAGGCCAAACAACAACGTCAAAACCTAGCAATTGCAACAGAAACGCCTAAATGTTGAACAAGCAATCGCCTTGCCGTGCATCCTCGAAAAGCATTATAGCCCTCTCAATCAAGATTGTCGGTACGGTCCCGGCAACGACATCGATTGGTTTTTCAGCCAAGTGGGAGAGGGAATCATCCTTGATGACGACTCTTTACCGGAACCATCTTGTTGCCACTGACAAGAACTCCTGAACCGCTATCGCCGTGACACCAGGGTCTTGGCAGATCAGCGGCCCAAGTTTCGCAGAAAAACTGACAGCACAACCAGACTCAAACAGCATCAGTTATGCTGTCAAGGTCTACTCAATCAGCAGGGGATGGGCCACTTGGCGCCACTCCTTGCATGCCGAGGATACAGAGATGAAGAATTGGCCAGCAATCTGGGACTACAAGATTCATGGCCATGCTTTCCATGAAGACAAGATGCACAGCCGCCGGTCGCGCATCCGAGATCGCCTTGATCAGAAAAACAAACAGTGACCTTGGATAATCAATGGAATCCGTGCTATTTCGTCAATAGCGGCCTTGCTGTGATACCGAGGCACAACTTGATCAGCAACATGGGTTAAGGCGAAAGGGCCACCCCATTGCTTCAACCCAGAAGCCCCCTGCTCCCGACTTGAAAGCAGAGAACCCAGACAGATCAGGCATCCCAACTACGTCCAGAAAAACTGGCATATCGACCGGGAGATTTTCGAATCTGTTTACCAGGCTGATTCCGGACCCCCTGCCAAGGGATCACGCCAGTTGGCCTTGCAAGTATTCGACTTCGCCAAGGCGATTGCCACTAAGGCATGCCGCGTTTAATCTTGCACCATGCCAATGCCTCTATGCCCACAATCTTGACTGCAGAAACCTGGAGCTTGGAGCCAAAGATCGCCAGAACAATTATCAGCCGCCGCTCGATTCGGCGGCAATTTCAATGCCTTCAATGTTGGCAACATTTCCTGGCGGCTCTTGGTCGTCCTCGCAGTCCAAGCGCTGAGCGCCATGGACCGTCTTCGCCCAAACCAGGGATTTAGGAAGAAGCGCCATCTTCAGCACCACCCAGGGGATCACCACGAACCAGTGGATCAGATAAACGATCCCCAAGGCCAGGTTGAACGGGGTTGGTCGGGGCAGCTCCGGACCCTCGCTGGGGCGGGCGCACCCCCTGGCCATCGAAAAGCCTGAGAGGCCTAGGGCCACCAGCGAGAATGGCCACATCCCCGGTGGCGTGCCACTGATCACAGCACCCAGCAGATCGGCCACCGCCATCACCGGCAGCACGTACTGCAGCACGAAGAAGGCGGCGAGATCGAGTTTCTGGGTGCGGTTCAGGCGCACGGATAGCAGCTGATCGCCGTAATCGAAGAAGCGCTGCAAGCCTCCCTCGGCCCAGCGCTGGCGCTGGCGCCACAGGGCCCGCACAGTGAGCACGGCTTCCTCGCAGACCGGAGGGTCCCAGAGCACACCCAGAGGCAAGCCGCCCAGCAACAGGCGGAAGCTGAGATCGAGATCATCGGTGATTGTGGCCTCATTGAAGCCGCCGACGCTCAGCACCGCGTCGCGGCGCAGCAGCTGGCCATTGCCGCGCAGCTCGGCCACCCCACCCCGGGCGAGACGCCCCTCCTGGATGGTGGCATCGAGGGCCATCTCCATCGCCTGGGCGCGGGTCAGCCAGTTGTCGCCGGCATTCGCCTCCGCCTTTCGCAGCTGCACCGCCGCCCAGCCACCGGCTTCGGCGTAGGGGATCAGGCGCTCCAGCAGATCGGGAGCCAGGTCGGCGTCGGCGTCGAGCACCAGCATCCAGCGCCCCTGCAGCTGCTCGATCACCAGATTGAGGGCAGCCGACTTGCCGCCGCCGGCATCGCGGCTGCGGCGCAGCACCCTGAGCTGGGGGTGGATCGCCTGCAGCTCGGCCAGGCGCTGGGGGGTGCGGTCCTCGCTGCCGTCATCGATCACCCAGAGGCAGAGCAGCTCGGCGGGCCAGCGCAGCCCCAGCAACCGCTCCACCAGCCGGCCGATCACGGCCTGCTCGTCGCGGGCGGCGACCACCACATCGACGGCCGGAAAGGGGAGTGGAGGTTGTGGAACGGAGGGAGGGGTAAGCTCGGCCGTCGCCGGCAGCGGAGAAGGGGGGAGCGGATCGCTCAGCGCAAGCGGCTCGATCGCCGAAGCGCTCGGCATCACCCCGGACCCGACAGGGCTCTCCGGGCATCGGGGCCTGAGGAAAACGGTGCGGGCCGCGTAGGCCCCGAGCAGACCCGCCAGCCCAAGGGACGGCAGCAGGCGCGCCAGGGGGCCGAGGGCGTGGGGGAGCAGCCCTGCGGCCAGGCAAACGATCAGAAAAAGCGCAGCCTTGAGGCGGCGATCGTCGGAGCTGCCGCCGCCCATGACCGCTCCCAAAAGACTGGGAAACTCTAAAGGGCTGCTTCTTGGGCAAGCAGCGTGGAGCGGGGGGGATAGCCGAAAGCCCCCAGCACCAGGCTGCCGACCACCGTGGCCCGGCCCCGATCACCCAGGCCCGGAAATCCCCGAGTCACCGCGATCCGCCTCAGCGCCCCTGCAACGCCGGGGCGATCGCCTCCAGGGGCTGCAGCGTCGCCCCCGGGTAGTAGTGGCCCAGGATCCGCTCGCTGCTCCAGCCCCGGCGGGCCAGATCGATCGCCCCCGCCTGGGAGAGGCCGGCGCCGTGGCCGAAGCCACCCCCGACCAGGCTCCACAGCCCGGGACCGGCAGGGCTGAGGCTGAACAGGGTGCTGGGCAGCTCCCGCAAGGTGCGGCGAATGGCATCCAGGCGGAGCACGGTGCGACCGCCGGCCCCCTCGATCTGGAGAGCCAGCACCCGCCCGCTCGGCCCCCGCTCCAACACCTGCAGGCCGCGCACGGCTCCAACGCCCTGCCCCCGGGCCGCCAGGGCCTCGGCCAGCCGGGCGGCACTCAGCTGGCGGCTCCACCGGAAGCGTGGATGGTCGGCGCCGTAGGCCCCGGCGCCATCGCGCAGCAGACCCGGCAGCCTGGCCGCCGGCAGCGGCAGCGGCGTACGGGCGACGAAGGCGGCGTCCCCATCGGCGAAGGCCGTCAGGTAGGGCAGGGGCGCCGCATCCCAGGCCTCATCGAGGCCGGCCGCCACGCCGCCGTTGCTGGCGTGGTAGACCGCGTGGATCGGCTCGGCGCCGGCGGTGATCACAAGGGAGCGGCTGGCCGCGATCGCTCGCCGCACCGCCGCCCCGGCCTGGCGGGGATCGCTGTAAACCTGGCATTGGGTGTCGGCACAGAGGTGGTAGCCATCCACCCGGTAGCGGATCCGGTTGCGCACCGCCCAGGTGCGCGCCAGCACCGCCTGGGCGGCGAGGGCGGCGGGGGGCGAGCCGGCGCCGATCTCGTGGGGCACCACGCCCTGCAGATAGCGCTCCAACGGCACCTCCTCGACCAGGGTCCAGCCGCCGTGGGCATCAGCCTGGAGCCGGAAGCTGCCGGTGTGAACCCCCTCGCCCCAGCGCAGGCCCTGGGGGGCCTGCAGACGGATCGGTCCGACCAGGACCCGCTCGGCTCCGGCCTGGAGCAGCACCGGAACGAGGCGGCCGGTCTCGCGGCGCTCCACCAGCCGGGCCTCCAGCTGGGGTGGCGGCGCCGTTCCCGCCGGTGCCCACACCTCCCAGTCGGCGGGGCGGGCGATCACGGCCGGCACCCCGAGCTCCTGCCAGCGCCGGGCCGCCGCCTCGGCGCTCTCGTAGCTGGCGAAGGGACCCAACACCTCGCGCCGCAGCAACAGGGGTTCGGGCAAGGGCTGCCAGCGCCAATGCAGCACGAATGCGGGGGCCTGCAGATGGTGGCCGGCGCCATCCTCCAGGGAGAGGGTGCCAGCGGCCGCGCTGAGCCGCAGCGGAGGGAGGCTGGCGGCCGCCGCCGCAGGGCCGGCCCCCAGTCGAGAGGCCAGCGCCACCCAGAGCACCGGATCGGATCCCCGCAGGGGAGGCGGCGGAGGCACCGGCCAGTGCAGCGCCGCGGGCTCCACCGGCATGGCGGGGGGAGCCGGCGGCGGGGCCGGCCGATCCGAGGCCTGGCATCCCACCGGCAGCAGCAACAGGGTGCCCAGCAGCCAGGCGCTGCCGCGCCGCAGGGCGGGTCGGGACCTGGCGGGGCGGGCCACGCCGGGGGGCAGCAGCGGGCTGGCGAAGGAACGGGGCGGCATGGGGCTCAGACGCGGGGACTTGGAACAAGGGGAAGCCGCGTCGTACTCTGCTCGTTTGTGCCCGCAGCCCCCGAAATGCCGAAGCTCAAGACCCGCAAAGCAGCCGCGAAGCGGTTCCAGGTGACCGGCAGCGGCAAGTTCCTGCGGCGCCACGCCTTCCGCAACCACCTGCTCGATCACAAGAGCGCCAAGCGCAAGCGCTGGCTGGGCACCATGGCCGTCGTCGACGAGCGCGACGCCGACAACGTGGCGCACATGCTCCCCTACGCCTGATCCAGAGTCCCGCTCGCAGCCGCAGGCCACGCCTGGATGCTGCCGCGGCCGCCGCACCCCTGGGCTGCGCCCAGTCCAGATCTCTTCCCACCCATCTCCCTGAGCCATGGCCCGCGTCAAGAGGGGCAACGTCGCCCGCAAACGCCGCAACAAGATCCTTCGCCTTGCCCGGGGCTTCCAGGGCAGCAACGGCAGCCTGTTCCGCACCGCCAACCAGCGGGTGATGAAGGCCCTCTGCAACGCCTACCGCGACCGTCGTCGCCGCAAGCGTGATTTCCGTCGCCTCTGGATCGCCCGGATCAACGCCGCAGCCCGGCTGCACGGGCTCAGCTACAGCCGCCTGATCGGCGGTCTGAAGAAAGCCGACGTGCGCCTCAACCGCAAAATGCTGGCCCAGCTGGCTGTGGCCGACCCCGCCAGCTTCGCTGCCGTGGCCACCGCCGCCGGTCACTGAGCCCTGCTGTCATGCAGGATCTGCTCCCCCAGACCTATCTGATCGGCCTGATCCTGCTGCTCGCCGCCGTCGCCGTGGTGGTGGGGCGTCAGGTGCTGCGGGTCCAGCGAGACGAACGCACCCTGGCCCGTCTCGGTGGCGAGGGCAGCAGCGCAGCGGGCACCAACGCCTCGACGCTCTACGAGCTCGCCTCGGTTCAGCTGCGCAAGCGGCTCTATGGCCAGGCCACCGACACCCTCAAACAGGCCCTGCGCCTGGCGCAAGCGGAAAAGGCACCCGATGAGGCCAGGGCCCTGATTGAGAACGCCCTCGGCTTCGGCCTCGCGGCCCAGAACCGCTTCCCGGCCGCCATCCGCCACTACCGCTCGGCGCTGCAATGCAAACCCGACTACCCGGTAGCCCTCAACAATCTGGCCTATGCCCTCAGCAAGCAGGGGGAAGCCGAGGAGGCCAAGATCCTGTATGAGCGCACCCTGAGCCTCGACCCGGGCAACGGCACAGCCCGCAAGGGTCTACGCAGCCTGGAGCGCCGTCGCGGTGTGCCGAGCGGCCCTGGTGGGGGCGGTTCCGGCGGAGGTGGGACTGGCACTGGCGAGGGCGGCAAGCAAGCCGCCGAGGGCCGCAGTGGCGAGCGCAAGGGATTCAGCAAGGCGGCCTGACCCCGGCACGACCGGAGGACCCCACGTCGGCCGACTCCGGATCTGACCGTGGATTGAGCACCGGGATGAGGTCCAGAGGACAGCAAGCAGACGCCTGATGCCGTTGACAGGGCTATCAGCTTTTGCTGCGCTTCCTACCGCCGCCTGTGCTGGCCGAGGCCCCTGCCGAAGCTTCACGGGGACCTGTGCTCGTGGTCGGGCCCCTGAAGACCGATCAGACCGAACTGCAGGGACCTCAGCCAATCACCAGAGGCCGCGAATTGGCTCGGCTCCGGATGTGGGGGCAGGGGTGCGCCGGGCGATCGGCGACAGCACCAGGCGCCCACCCATCGCCGTGAGCCGATCGGACTTCCAGCCGGCCAGGGTCATCCCCTGAACGCCCTGGAAGGAACCGCCAGCCTGCAGGCTCGGCCCCGGATCGGAGCCGAGCACCAGCAGGTCCAGCTGGTCGGATCTGGCATTGAGATTCCCCTGAACGGGGGAGACCCGATCGGCCACCCGGATCTCGCCCACCATCACCACCATCTGGCCGGCGGAACTGACCTGCTCCAGCGACAGTTCAACCATCTGGGGGCCGCTGCCATCGAAGGGCACGTAGCTGCCGCTCCACAAGCGAGGCATCCGATCGCGAAGCAGGGCGGCCCGCCCGATCGGATCGAAGGTCTCCACCGGGGACGACTCGATCAGCGGCAGCATGGTGCCGCCGCTGCTCGGCAGCGACGGGCGGTAGGCATCGCTCGGCAGCGGCGTGGCCGCCACCAGCAGGGGCAGAGCCATCGGGGCGAGCGGCAGCGGCATGGCGGCGAATCTCAGGCCAGAGCGCAGACTAAAGGGAGTCACTGCCCGCGCCGCCGGTCTTGAACGCCCCCGCCCCCGGATCCGCCGCGACCGACACCGCCCCGAACCCGGCGACGACCGACCTGCCAGCGCCCCTGGCCGCCCCCAACGCCCCGCAGGAGCCCGCCGATGCCGATGGGGCCCTCTGGATCGGGGGCCGCCGCTTCCGCAGCCGGCTGATGACCGGCACCGGCAAATACCCCTCCCTGGCTCTGATGCAGGCCAGCCTGGCGGCCAGCGCCTGCGAGATCGTCACCGTGGCGGTGCGACGGGTGCAGAGCCAGGCCCCGGGCCACGGCGGGCTGATGGAGGCGATCGACTGGAGCCGCATCTGGATGCTTCCCAACACCGCCGGCTGCGCCACCGCCGAGGAGGCGATCCGGGTGGCCCGGCTGGGCAGGGAGCTGGCCAAGCTGGCGGGCCAGGAGGACAACACCTTCGTGAAGCTGGAGGTGATCCCTGACAGCCGCCACCTGCTGCCCGATCCGATCGGCACCCTGGAGGCGGCCGAGCAGCTGGTGAAAGAGGGATTCACCGTGTTGCCCTACATCAATGCCGATCCTCTGCTGGCCCACCGCCTCGAGGAGGCCGGCTGCGCCACCGTGATGCCCCTGGGCTCGCCGATCGGCTCCGGCCAGGGCATTCGCAATGCCGCCAACATCGCCCTGATCATCGAAAACGCCCGGGTGCCGGTGGTGGTGGATGCCGGCATCGGCGTGCCGAGCGAGGCGGCCCAGGCGATGGAGATGGGGGCCGATGCTCTTCTGATCAATAGCGCCATCGCCCTGGCCGGCGATCCGGTGGCGATGGCGCGGGCCATGGCCCTGGCCTGCGAGGCGGGCCGCACGGCCCTGCTGGCCGGCAGGCTGCCGCTGCGGGCCGAGGCCAGCCCCAGCTCGCCACGGCAGGGCCGCCTGGGCAGCTGAGCACCCCACCCCAGCGGGCTGAGCACCCTGCGGTGGGGCGGCAGGCTGTGACGCCCCGTGAAGCGTCTGTGACAGATCCGGGGTCCGTTGCGGCGATCCGGCCTGGGCTCCATAAGGTGCCCGCACGTCCACCATCCAGCCATGCAGGTCACCGAAGAAGACGGCGGCAGGCTCAACGCCTTTGCCAAGGAACCGCGCATGGTGGTGATGGAGCAAGGCGAGAGCAACGGCCCGGGGCGACCGCTGCTGATCGGCGGCCTGGTGCTGGTGCTGCTTCTGATGGGCGTGGCCGCCAGCATCAGTTGAGCTGAGCAGCCTGAGTCGTTGGCCGGTGCAGGGACCGAGCGGGCTCAGCCGGACTGAGCGGACCCACCAGGTCCCGGCGGCCGGCGGAGCGGACCCGCTCCAGCCGGATGCCGAGGCGGGCAGGACCCCGCTCTGGCCGGAATCCGGCGCTGCAGTGGCCTGGAGCCTGGCCGCAGCCCCCTCCAGTCCGACCCAGGCAACGGCCATCCGGGGGCTCTGCGGGGCTGCTCCGGATGCCTGTAGTAGCTTGCCTGCGGGCAATGGCTAGGCCAGGAGACAGGGTGAAGGTTCTCGTTCTCGGCGGCGACGGCTTCTGCGGGTGGCCCTGCGCGGTGAACCTGTCGGCGGGCGGCCACGACGTGGTCATCGTCGACAACCTCAGCCGCCGCAAGATCGACATCGACCTGGAGGTCGAGTCCCTCACCCCGATCGCCACGATCAGCGAGCGCCTGCGGGCCTGGGATCAGGTGGGTGGCCGGGCCATGCGCTTCGTGCATCTTGACATCGCCCGTGAGTACGACCGGCTGCTGCAGCTGCTTCGCAGCGAAAGGCCCGAGGCGGTGGTGCACTTCGCCGAGCAGCGGGCCGCCCCCTACTCGATGAAGAGCAGCGCCACCAAGCGCTACACCGTCGACAACAACGTCAACGGCACCCACAACCTGCTGGCTGCAATCGTCGAAAGCGGCCTCGACATTCACATCGTCCACCTCGGCACGATGGGGGTTTACGGCTATGGCTCCCACCGTGGCGCCACGATCCCCGAGGGATACCTCACCGTCGAGGTGCCCCAGGCCGATGGCAGCCGCTTCACCGAGAAGATCCTGCACCCCACGGATCCGGGCAGCGTCTACCACATGACCAAGACGCTGGACCAGCTGCTCTTCTTTTATTACAACAAAAACGACGCCATCCGGGTCACCGATCTGCACCAAGGCATCGTCTGGGGCACTAACACCGCCCTCACCGATCGGGACCCCCGCCTCACGAACCGCTTTGACTACGACGGCGACTACGGCACCGTGCTCAACCGCTTCCTGATGCAGGCGGCGATCGGCTACCCGCTCACCGTGCATGGCACCGGCGGCCAGACCCGGGCCTTCATCCACATCCGCGATTCGGTGCGCTGCGTGCAATTGGCCCTTGAGAACCCCCCGGCCAGCGGCGAGAAGGTGAAGATCTTCAACCAGATGACCGAAAGCCACCAGGTGGGCCAGCTGGCCCAGAAGGTCGCCGCCCTGACCGGCGCCGAGATCCGCTACCAGGCCAATCCCCGCAAGGAGGCGATCGAAAACGATCTGATCGTGGACAACCGCTGCTTCCTCGAGCTCGGCCTCCAGCCCACCACCCTGGATGACGGCCTGCTCAAGGAAGTGGTCGAGGTGGCACGCCGCTGGGCCGACCGCTGCGACCGCTCCCGGATCCCCTGCCTCTCGGCCTGGACGAGCCGCCAGGCGGAAGCCCTGAGCCCCCAGGGCTGAGCAGGACGAACGCCCGTGAAGATCGCCTTTTTCACCGAAACCTTCCTGCCGAAGGTGGATGGCATCGTCACGCGGCTGACCCGCACCCTGCCCCACCTGGTGGAGGCGGGCGACGAGGTGCTGATCTTCTGCCCGGAGGGGGCGCCGGCCGACCATGCCGGCGCCCGGGTGGTGGGGGTGCCGGCCCTGCCGCTGCCCCTCTATCCCGAGCTCAAGCTGGCCCTGCCCCGGCCAGCGGTGTCCGAGGAGCTGGACCGTTTCCGGCCAGACCTGGTGCACGTGGTCAATCCGGCCGTGCTCGGGCTCGGTGGCATCTGGCTGGCCAAGACCCGCCAGCTGCCGCTGGTGGCCAGCTACCACACCCATCTGCCGAAGTATCTGGAGCACTACGGCATGGGGATGTTGGAACCGCTGCTCTGGGAGCTGCTCAAGGCGGCCCACAACCAGGCCGAGCTCAACCTCTGCACCTCCACCGCCATGGTGGATGAACTGGCCGCCAAGGGCATCGCCCACACGGCCCTCTGGCAGCGGGGGGTCGACACGGCGCTGTTCCGGCCGGAGCTGGCGGATCCGGCGATGCGCGCCAGGCTGCACGGCAACCACAGCGACACCGGCAACCTGCTGCTCTACATCGGCCGGTTGTCGGCCGAGAAGCAGATCGAGCGGATCCGGCCGGTGCTCGATGCCCTGCCCGACACGCGCCTGGCCCTGGTGGGGGATGGTCCCCACCGCCAGCAGCTGGAGCGGATCTTCGAGGGAACCGCCACCACCTTCGTGGGCTATCTGAGCGGCACCGCCCTGGCCTCGGCCTATGCCAGCGGCGACGCCTTCGTCTTCCCCTCCAGCACCGAGACCCTGGGGCTGGTGCTGCTGGAGGCCATGGCGGCCGGCTGCCCGGTGGTCGGGGCGAACCGCGGCGGCATCCCGGACATCGTCAGCGACGGGGTCAACGGCTGCCTATACGACCCGGATGAGCCGGCCAGCCTGATCACCGCCGTGCAACGGCTGCTGGGGGACGCACCCACCCGCTTCCAGCTGCGCCAGGCGGCCCGGCTGGAGGCTGAGCGCTGGGGCTGGGCGGGCGCCACCGAGCAGCTCAGGGCCTACTACCGCCAGGTGCTGGAGCGCCGCCCGATGGCGCTGGCGGCCTGAGTCGTGCAGGGGTGCTGAGCGGCGGGGAACACACGCTGGCGGTTCAGGGAATCGGGGCTGCCGGAGCCACCACGTCGCCGGGCTTGGCAGTGGAGCCGCGGTGGAACCAGGCCTCCATCATCGTCTTGACCATCGGGGCCGCCACGGTGCCGCCGTAGCCGCCGGAGTTTTCGCCGAAGGCCACGATCACCAGATTCGGCCGTCCCGCCGGCGCATAGCCCCCGAACCAGGCATGGTCCGGCCGGGGGGGATCCTCACCGGTGCCGGTCTTGCCCGCCACGGGCGGCAGGCTGGTGTCATTGAGGATGCGGGCGGTGCCCTCGGTGACCACCATCCGCAGGCCCTCGCGCAGCACCCGCAGGGTCTCGGGCTTGAGGCCGATCCAGGTGCGTTTCAAGGGACGCTGCACCAGATGGGGGGTCACCAGCCAGCCGCCGTTGGCGACGGCGGCGTAGAGGCGCGCCATCTGGATCGGGGTCACGGTCACGGCCCCCTGGCCGATCGAGGAGGTGATCGTGTCGACGGAGGTCCACGACTCGCCGATCACCTTGCGCTTCCAGGCCGGATCGCCGAGCAGGCCGGCGCTCTCCTCATCGGGCAGCTCCACACCACTGCGGCGCCCATAGCCGAGGCGTCGCGCCGCCAGAAACAGCTGCTCCGGCCCCACACGCAACCCCATCAGGTAGTAAAAACTGTTGCTGCTGACAGCCAGGGCCTTCTGGAAACCGATCGCCCCGAAGGCGCCGTGATCGCCGTAGCACTGGCCGTCGTAGCAGAAAGAACTGACGGTCGGCAGGGTGCTGGTGGGGGTGAAACGCCCCGATTCGAGGCCCGCGATGGTGGAGACGATCTTGAAGGTGCTGGCCGGTGGATAGGCCTGCAACGCCCGGTTGAGCATCGGAGCATCGGGGCGGTTGAGGTCGTTCCACTGGGCCGTGCTCGGACCGTCGGAGAAGATGTTGGGATCGAAGCCCGGCCGGCTGGCCATCGCCAGGATCTCGCCGGTCTGGGGATCGAGGGCCACGATCGCCCCCTTGCCGACATGATCAAGGGCCCGTTCGGCGGCCCGCTGCAGGTTGAGATCGATGGTCAGGCGCAGGTCCCGGCCAGGGCGGGCCGGCTTGTCGCCAAGCACCCGCTGCACCCGGCCGGCGGCATTGACCTCCAGCTGCTGCCCACCCCATTCGCCGCGCAGATGGGATTCGTAGACGCTCTCCAGGCCGGCCCGGCCGATCCGGTCCCGCAGCCGATAACCCTTCTCCTGCAGCTTGTCGTACTCCTCCTCCGTGATGTTGCTGGTGTAGCCGATCAGGTGGGCCGCCAGGCTGCCGTTGGGGTAGGAGCGCAGCACATCGATCGCCACCTCGGCGCCAGGGAGGGAGGCGGCCTGCTCGCGAAAACGCAGCACCTGCAGGGGAGTGAGCGGGCCCGCCAGGGGGATGTGGAAGTCGTCGTCGCTGTCCTTGCCGAGGCGGCGCCGCTGCTCCAACTGGCTGGCCGGCACCCCGAGCAGCTGCGAGAGGCGGTCCCGCAGGACCGGCCAGCGACGCTCGCTCACCAGCCGGGGCTGGAGATAGAGGCTGTAGGTGAGGCGGTTGGTGGCCAGCACCTGGCCGTGGCGGTCGAGCAGGCGGCCACGCACCGGATCGCGGGGGATCAGGCGGATCCGGTTCTCATCGGCCATCGCCTTGTGCTGTTGGCCTTGCACCAACTGCAACCAGCCCAGGCGGCCGATGATCGCGGCTGAGAACAGGAGCACCAGGGCCATCAGCAGCCCGGGCTGGCGACCCACGCCGACCTGACGGGAGGGGCCGTAACCGATCGCGGCCATCAGCCCAGCCGTTGCTCCAGGGCGTCGAGACGGGCGGTGATCCGGGCCAGGGCCTCCAGCAGCTCGGCCGGGTCGGATGCACCGGCGGCGCTCGCCCTGGGGCCGCCAGCTTCCAGGGGATCGGCTGCTGTGGAGACCGGCTCGACGGGCACATCCCGCACGTCGACCTTCATCACCGGATTGCCCAGACCTGGCTGCAGCCGGTCCAGGGTCTGCCGCAGCTGGCTGGCGGCCGGCTCCCCCTCGCGACGCAGGCGATCGAGGGGATCGGCGGCATCACCCTCGAAGGCCGCCAGGACCTCGCGGGGCCCCCCTTTGCGAACCCGCTCGACCACGGCCATTCCCACCGGCAGCACCTCCTGCATCAGGGTGAGCCGCAGCGCATCAAGGGGGTCGGAGGCCATGGCGGCGCCGGGGGTCAGGGTCCCAGTCTGCCCTGCCTGGTCCGGGTCGGGGGCCAGCAGCCGGACCGATCCCGAAGGCGGCTGGCTCAGGGGGTGAGGGCGGGCGGAACGCCGGGAGCCACCAGCAGCGGTTTGCAGGGCCGCTGGCTGCCGAGCCACCAGCCGCCGGCAGCGCTGAGCACCAGGCCAAGGCAGATGGGCAGCAGGGCCCGGCGGGTGGCGGGCAGGGCCAGCCATTCGCTCCAGTCGCGCAGCACCCGATCGCGATCGAAGCGGCGACGCTCGCGGAGCTCCTGCTGCTCCCGCCGCCGCAGGGCCTTCTCCACCCAGCGCTCGAAGGCCCTCTTTTTGGTGATCGCCATCTTGCGCTCCACCTCCAGCAGCTGGCCAGGGTTGAGCTCGGGGTTGAAGGTACCGATCAGTTCCAGGGTCTTGAGGAACATCTCGACCGCCCCATCCTTGATGGCGCGCTCCTGGAGATCCAGCAAGGCCCAGTCGAGCTCGGGATAGAAGCGCAGACGGTTGGCCTCGATCTGCTCCTCGCCGAGCTGGCCCGGTTCCCGCAGCCAGCGGTCGGTGTTGGCGTCGAAGCGGCGCCAGTAGAGGAAGGGATTGAGGTAGACCGTCTTGCCGCCGACCAGGATGCTGTCCTGCTGCAGGCGCCGCTGGAGCAGCGAATCCGGATCGGCGGTGGCGGTGGAGGTCACAGCGTTCACGGGGCCGGGTCGGGGCAGGTGCCCGATGGTATCGGCGGGTGCCGCCGCGGGCCAGCCCGGAGCCCGGTGGGTCCGGATCGCGATCAGCCGTGGCAGGGATCGGGTGGCCACGGGCTAAAGGGCGACCAGGCCGGGCCGAGCAGCAGGCCTCGCCAACAGGGCCCGTCCCTATTCCCACTCGATCGTGCCGGGGGGCTTGCTGGTGATGTCGAGCACCACCCGGTTGACGCCCTTGACCTCGTTGACGATGCGGTTGGAGATCTGCTCCAGCAGGTCGTAGGGAAGCCGCGACCAGTCGGCGGTCATGCCGTCCTCCGAGGACACGCAGCGCAGCACCACCGGGAAGGCATAGGTGCGCTTGTCGCCCATCACTCCGACGCTGCGCACCGGCAGCAGCACCGCAAAGGCCTGCCAGATCTCGTCGTAGAGGCCGGCATCACGCACCGCCTCGCGCACGATCAGATCGGCATCGCGGAGGATATTGAGCTTCTCGCTGGTCACCTCGCCGAGGATGCGGATCGCCAGGCCAGGCCCGGGGAAGGGGTGGCGCCCGACGATTTCCTCCGGCAGGCCGAGGCTGCGGCCCACCTTGCGCACCTCATCCTTGAACAGGCGGCGCAGCGGTTCAACCAGCTTGAACTGCAGATCCTTGGGCAGACCGCCAACGTTGTGGTGGCTCTTGATCTTCACCGCTACCCGCTCGCCGGTCTTGGGGTCGATGTTGGTGCCGGCGCTCTCGATCACATCGGGGTAAAGGGTGCCCTGGGCCAGATAATCGAAGGGGCCGAGCCGCTTGCTCTCCTCCTCGAAGACGCGGATGAATTCGGTGCCGATCAGCTTGCGCTTCTCCTCCGGATCGGTGACGCCTGCTAGGCGACCGATGAAGCGCTCTCGGGCATTGATGTATTCGACATTGATATGAAAACGCTGGTCGAAGAACTCGACCAGAAACTCAGGCTCACCCTTGCGCATGAAGCCCTGATCGATGAACATGCAGGTCAGCTGATCACCGATCGCCCGCTGCAGCAGGAAAGCCAGGGTGGAGGAATCAACGCCGCCGGAAAGGGCCAGCAACACCCGCTTATCCCCCACCTGGGCACGCACCTCGGCGATCGCCTCATCGATGAAGGCGGCGGTGGTCCAGTCCGGCGGGCAGTCGCAGATGTGGTAGACGAAATTGCGGATCAGCGCCATGCCGAAGGTGGAGTGCACCACCTCCGGGTGGAACTGCACGCCATAGAAACGGCGGCCATGGTTGGCCACCGCCGCCTCGGGGGTGTTGTCGGTATGGGCCAACCGCACGAAGCCCTCCGGCAGGCGCTCCACCGAATCGCCGTGGCTCATCCACATCGTCGAGCCGTCCTCGACGTTGGTGAGCAGGTCGGTGGGGTCATCGACATGGAGCGGCGCCTTGCCGTATTCGGCCCGGCCGGCTGCCACCACGGCACCGCCCAGCTGCTGCACCATCAGCTGCATGCCGTAGCAGACCCCGAGCACCGGAATCCCAAGTTCCCAGAGGCCCGGATCGCAGAGGGGAGCCCCCTCCTCGTAGACCGAACTGGGCCCGCCGCTGAGGATGATGCCCTTCGGTGCCAGGGCCCGCAGCTCTTCGGCGGAGGTGGTGCAGGGCAGCACCAGGGAGAAGACCTCGGTCTCGCGCACCCGGCGGGCGATCAGCTCGGAGTACTGGGAGCCGAAATCGAGGATCACCAGGCCCGGGGCACGAGTGGAACCGCTGGTGAGGTCCCGGCCCGCGGCCTGCGGGGGAGAACCGGGCACGTGGGCCATCGCATTGTTGAACCGTTGTCCCAACCCTAGTGGTCACCCTCCGGACCGCCAGCCTGGGGAGGCCCGGGCGAGCGGAAATCGGCCAGCAAGGCGGTGCCGATCGGACCGGCCACCCGCAGGCGGCGGCCGCGGTCGAACAGGGCCGCGCCCAGGGCCAGGGAGGGGGCGCCGTGGCGGTGCAGATAGGCGGCGGCGCTGGTCTCGATCGCGGCGGCCAGGCGCTGGCGCAGCCGTTCGGCCAGCTCCGGATCGGCCTGCTCCAGCGTCGCCAGGGCCGCCTCCACCGTGGGGGCGGCATGCAGGGCCGCCAGCCCCTCCCCCGCCAGCCCCTCCAGGGCGGCGAAGGCGGTGAGCACGGCGGCCCGGCCATCGGCCAGGTGGTGGTGGGTGTGGAAGATGCCGCCGGCCAGCTTGAGCAGCTTGCCCTGATAGCCGAACAGCAGCAGCCGCCGCACCCCCGCCTCGGCCGCCGCCACCAGCACCGGCCCGATCCAGTTGCCGCACTTGAGCAACAGGTCGGCGGGCAGACCGAGGCGGGGAGCCAGATCCAGGCCGTTCTCGCCGATCACCAGCACCAGATCGCCCGCAAAGGCGGGGTCGGCGCAGCGGCGCTCCAGCTCGGCCAGGGTGGCCTCCAGCTGATCCGGGGAGGCGCCTGCCTGAACGGCGGCGCGGGTGCCGATCAGGGCCAGGCCCTCCACCACCCCGAAGGCCGCATTGCTGGTGCGCTCCGCCAGGCGGCGGCCGGCGGGCAGCACCACCCGCAGCCGCAGGGCGCGGCCGGGGGGCAGGAGCGGGCGGAGGTTGGCCTCCAGGAGCCGGCGGGCGTAGGTGGAGAGGCAGGCCTGGCCGCTGGCGGCCACCAGGCCCACGCCCTCCCCGGCCTCGATCGTCAGCCAGCCGTCGTTGGCGCCGTCGCTCACTGGCCGGGGCTCCAGCCGGGCGAGCACCCAGACCGCCAGGCCACGGGTGAGATCGAGGCCAGGGCCGGGATCGCAGCGGCTCTGGCCCAGGGCCCAGCCCTCCAGCAGCGGCGCGGCGGCCTCCACCGCAATCGCCGCCCGACCCGGCGGCTCCAGCAGCTCCAGATCGACGGCAGCGCCGGCGATCTCATCCAGCAGCACGCCGGTGGCGGCCCTGGCGGCCGCCGCCAGCCAGACCGGCAGGGTGTAACCGCCCCGGCCGGGGCCGGCGCCGCCCTGGTCGGGGGGATCTGGAGGGGTGGGCGGCGGCGGCATGGGGGCTGGGGGCGTCGTTTTTTATGGTGGTCGATTGTGCGCACGGCCACCCCGCTGCGGCCGCGCCCACCCAGCTCCCCACCCCACTTCCGCCGCAGCGCCTCCGGCGTCGCGCCACCCCCGCCATGCAGGACAAACTCACCCTGATGATCCCCGGCCCCACCCCGGTGCCGGAAACGGTGCTGCAGGCCCTGGGCCGCCATCCGATCGGCCACCGCAGCGCTGATTTCCAGAAGATCGTCAAACGCACCACCGCTCAACTGCAGTGGCTGCATCAGACGAAGCACGAGGTGTTGGTGATCACCGGCAGCGGCACAGCCGCCATGGAGGCGGGCATCATCAACACCCTCAGCCGCGGCGACCGGGTGCTCTGCGGCGACAACGGCAAGTTCGGCGAACGCTGGGTGAAGGTGGCCAAGGCCTATGGCCTGGATGTGCAGGTGATCAAGGCCGAATGGGGCCAGCCGCTGGATCCGGAGGCGTTCCGGACCGCCCTGGAGGCAGACACCGACAAGGCGATCAGGGCTGTGATCCTCACCCACTCGGAAACCTCCACCGGGGTGATCAACGACCTCAAGACCATCGCCGCCCACGTGCGAGCCCATGGCACAGCGCTGACGATCGCCGACTGCGTGACCAGCCTCGGCGCCACCAACGTGCCGATGGACGACTGGGGCGTGGATGTGATCGGCTCAGGCTCCCAGAAGGGCTACATGATGCCGCCGGGGCTGAGCTTCGTGGCGATGGGTGAGCGGGCCTGGCAGGCCTATGAGCGCTCGGATCTGCCGAAGTTCTATCTGGATCTCGGCAAGTATCGGAAATCAGCGGCCGACAACAGCAATCCGTTCACGCCGGCGATCAATCTCTACTTCGCCCTGGAGGCCGCCCTGGAGATGATGGAGAACGAGGGTCTGGAGGCGATCTTCGCCCGCCATGCCCGCCACCAGCGGGCCACCAGCGCGGCGATGAAGGCGATCGGCCTGCCCCTTTACGCCTCCGAGGGCCATGGCAGCCCGGCGATCACAGCCGTGGCACCGGAGGGGATCGACGCCGAGACCCTGCGCAAGGAGGTGAAGAACCGCTTCGACATCCTGCTGGCCGGGGGTCAGGATCACCTCAAGGGCAAGGTGTTCCGCATCGGCCACCTCGGCTTCGTCTGCGACCGCGACATCCTCACGGCCGTGGCGGCGATCGAGGCCACCCTGCAGGACCTGGACCTCGGAACGGTGGCCACCGGCGCCGGCGTGGCGGCGGCGGCGGCGGAACTGGCCCGCTGACCCGGCCGGCCGGGGTTCGCTGGCGGGGACGGGACGGGACGGGGCGGGGTTCAGGCGCCAGTGGTGCCGATCCGCCCCAGCAGGGGCGCAACAAGGCGACCGTGCTAAATTGCCATGGATGGATCAGGCAGGAAACGCAGATCCAAGCCAGATAGATAAGCCTTGCGGGTGTAATTCAGTGGTAGAATGTCAGCTTCCCAAGCTGAACGTCGCCGGTTCGAATCCGGTCACCCGCTTCTAGTCCAAGACCAAGAAATCGCTGACGATCAGCCTGCGGTAACGATCCCGTCGGCTGGAAAGCCGTCAGACGGAGGCCATGAATGATGGATGGAGCCAGGCACTCGCATCGACCTTCTCACAGCGCTTCTCCCCTACAGGAAGCAAGGCTGCGTTGAGGACGCCTGATCCCCGGTCGCTGCGATCTTCTGGCGTCAGCAACGCCACCACCAGGCTGGTGTCGAGGTAGATCATCGAGCCGACGACCTCACCAGCGCTCGCCGATGCGGCAGTCCTCCATCACCGAGGGGGTGAGGGGCATGGTGACCTGAAGCTCGCGAAGATCAGCGGCCAGTGCCGATCGATCCAGCTGGCGCAGGGGTTCGAGACTCAGCCGGCCGTCAGGGCCCACCACGATCTCGATCTGATCGCCTTCACGCAGGCCGGCCTGACGCAGGCAATGAGCGGGGAGTCGCACGGCCACACTGTTGCCCCAGCGGCGGATCGCCTGGTGGAAATGCTTACCTACATCCGCGGATTTGCCCTGAGGCCTGGACTGAGTCACGGCGCCAAAGAGCTGGAGATACAGGACTCTACGGCTAGTGGGCGGCTCCCTGCTGGGCAAGACGGGCCAGAGCCACAACCCAAAACCTTCTCCCAGACCTTCTCACATCCCAGCCTGAGGGCAGCGAGACTCACCGCTGCGCACGCAGTTCTGCCAATCAATCCAGAAGCTGCCCAAGCTGAACGTCACTGGTTCGAATCCGGTCACCCGCTTTTCAGTTCAGGACTCAACAGCGCCGAAGATCAAGCCTACGGCTTCTCTTCCATCGGATGGCAGGGCGCCAGCAATAGCCTGCCATGACCGGTGTTGCCAAGGAGTGGTGTCGAGCTTCGCACAGAGTTTCTCTCACGACTGTTCCTTGATTGGTCAGACATTCAGGCGCGCAGGGTGAACCCATGGTCCGTAACCGATCACCTGACCCTGCGATAATGCGAAAACAATTCCCCAGGATGGCCTCCAGAATCTCTGGAGATCAGCCGGATGCAACCTGCAGGAGCGCTCTGGCGACCTGTTCGGAGACCTGCCTGGCGGTCTACAACATGATCGCCTGCCTTCCTGGTCCGCTCGTGGCCCACCTCGTCCTCATCGAGACCGCCGTCAGCATCTCGGACCACAAGAAAAACCCCATGGCCATCGTGGCGGCCGGAGAGGGCATGGCTGTCGCTGTGCTGAACCGCAACGAGCCGGCCTTCTACGGCGTGCCGGCCAGGGCCTACGACAACCTGATGGATCTGGTGGATGACCTGGAGCTGGGTCGCCTTGCCGATGCCCGAAAGTCAGATGGCCAGGAGCCGGTGCAAGTCAGCCTCGATGCCCTTTGTGCTGGCGTTTCACCCGGAAGCCTTCGGGAATGGCGGAAGCTGACGCCAGGAATCCGGGAGCAGTTCAAGAACAAGCCGACCCAATGGCTGACTGAGCCCAGGATTTCGCGAGCAAATTGGGTGGATCCTCCAACCGCACCAAGATCAAGTTGCGTGCCGCCGGGTACCGCCTGGTCGATGGGGTGCGTGACCACGAGCTCCTGGCCCTTGTCGTGGCCGTGGGCAAGCGGCAGCGCAAGGCTGGCTGCCAGCAGGCCGACCAGTCCTGAAACCAACCGTCGGACCCCGACCCGCGCATCACACTTTGCATGACAAAATGGGTGACAGATCATCTGTTCGCGCTGCATGCCAGCCTTCAGTCTTCGGCTTCCCCAGGACCTGGAACGTCGACTGGGCGAGGAAGCGCGCCACTGCGGCCAGCCCCGCTCCGAGCTGATCCGCGAAGCCCTGGAGGAGCTGCTGCGCCGCCGGGAGCAGGAGCGCTTCATGGCCGGGCTCGTTGCCGCCGCCGAAGCGCTGGCGAGCGATCCTTCAGCACGCGCTGAAGGCCTGGATGTGGCGGCAGATTTCCTGCCAGCCGACTGCGAGGCTCTGGCGTTGGCGGAGAAGGCGACCTCCTCGGAGCGGAGCGCCGAACCGAGCCCCCAACCCTGGTGGCACTGATGCGACGGGGCGAGATCTGGGTGGCACGTCTGAACCCCAATCAGGGCGCAGAAGTGGGGAAGCTGCGTCCGGTCGTGATCGTTCAGGCCGATCCGATCACCCAGGCCGGCCTGGGCACGGTGATCGTGGTGCCGCTCACCACCCAGGACCGCCAGGGCACCCGGGCACTGCGGGTCCCGATCCCAAGCCGCGACCGCCTTCTCTGCGACTCCTTCGCGATGGCGGACCAGCCCCGCTGCCTGGATCGCGTCCGCCTGGGGGATGGCCCCCTGACCACCCTCAGCAGGGACGAACTGGCAGAGCTGGAGCGAGCGCTGCTGGGGGTGCTGGGCATTGGTCTCGACTGAGTGATCGCAGGTCATGGCCAACACCAGCCCCTCCGAGCTGGATCGGCTCCGCAAGCAGAACGCCCGCTTGATTGGGCTGCTGGAGGCGCACGGCATCGCCTGGAGATCCGGCAGGCCTGCCCCAACCGAACCCGCGCCGATTGCGGAGGCAGCGGTGCGCCGGGGCGCCCCAGATCCTGGAACTGGAGAGCCGCACCCATCCGCTCGAAGACCATCCACCGCTCGACACCTTGTTGCTGGCCAGGCCCGTGTCGTGGAAGGGCACGCTGCAGCAGGACGCCAGCCGCCTGCACCGGCAGCTCAAGGCAAGCCGGAACCGCTGCGGGAGACCCTCTCGGGCTGCTGGTCGCGCCGGATCGACGACGAGCATCGGCTCATCGACCGGCTGGAGGGCACCACACTTCTGATCCTGGCCTGCCGTGACCACGTCGGTCTTGGTGATCAGCCAGTCGCTGCTGATCAGGGGTTCACGGCACTGCCCCAACCCATCGAGGGCTGATGGAGCGGCTCATCGCAGCGTCACCACCCCCTCGAACTGGGCGAAGGCCGGATCGGTGCTGGCCAGAACGAGGTCGTCAGACATGGCCTGGGCCGCCAGCAGGCGATCAAAGGGATCTCGGTGCGGCACATCCCAGAGGCCGGCCCGCCGAGCCACGGCACCGCTGATCGGCAGATCGACCGCCGCCAGACGATGGAGGGCCATGGCGTAATTCTCGACGACGGATCGGGCGTGTTGCAGTTTTCCTAGCCTCCACTTGGTCGCGATCTCCCAGGCGGATGCGGCGCTGACGACGAGCGTGTTGTCGCTGTCCTCCAGGGAGTTGCGCAACTCCAAGGAGAGCTTCTCTGGTTCCAGCAGAGCCCAGAGCAGCACATGGGTGTCGAGCAGCAGCTTCATGAGCCCCAGCGCTCCAGCTCGTCGTCGGGCAGGGGGTCGAAGAACGCCTCATCCACGCGTCCCTTCAGGAAGCCGAGCTGCCGGCGCGGGCTGGGATCAAGGGGCACCAGCTGGGCGATGGGCTTGCCATGACGGGCCAGCACGATGCGCTCACCGGCCGCGACCCTGGCCAACAGGGCCGAGAGGTGTGTTTTGGCCTCCTGAACGTTAACGAAGCGTGGCTCCACCATCTGGTCTGGTTTGTCTGGTCAGACTAGCGAGCCGATCCTGGCCCTTCTGGCCCCAGGGCCCCTGGCCTCGACACCTGCCCACGCCGCTGACGACACCCTGCCGCAGTCGATCCAGCAGCTGCGGCGCGCTCCGCCAGGGGTGGTGATACAACCAATCGCCCCAGTGATCGCCCCAGTCCTTCGCACGAAAAGGCCCACCCCTGGCCAGCGCTGCTGCCAACGTGCAAGCATCAGCCACAAGCCGGCCTTGACCCCTCCCTCAGGGCCCCAGCCCCCGGGCCCCCAGAACCAGCCGCCCGGCAGCGGCACCAGCACCACACTCCCGCCGTCAGCGCCCCCTGGCCCCCAAGCCAGCGCAGGCGAACCGGAGCGCCACCCACGGCCCGAGCCATCGGAGCGGCCGTGGAACGCCGCGGACCTTCAGGAGACGCTGGCGCGGATCGACCAGCTCGACCCCAGCAGCCTGGAAGAGCAGGAGTTGGCCCTGCGGCTGATCCGCCAGCTTGTGGAGCAGCACCTCCGAACGATGGAGCGGCGGCCGGAGGACGGGGACGCCCCGGGCCGCTGATCCAGCGGCTGGTCGGAACAGCTACCGCAGCGGCCCCCTGCCGAGGGGAATGCTGCTAGCAGTGAGTTCTCACGCCCCCATGATCACGATGGTCAGCCCCACCGCCGATTCAGGCCCGTCCATGGCCCCGGCCGCGGCCGTGGTGATGGATCCGGCCACCGCCTTCGCCGCCGTCGCCCTCGCCGCGGTCTCCTGGGATGGGGTGCTCACCATGGCCGGCTCCCGCGCCCTGCGCCATTCCCTCGACTACCGCCAACCCTTCCGCGGCTACGGCCAGGACACGATGGTGAAACTGATGGACACCCTGCTGGCCGAACTGCGGCGAGTGGGGCCCCAGCACCTGATGGTGGAAGCCGCCGAGCAGCTCAGCCCCAGCCAGCGGGCTACGGCCTTCGCTGTGGCAGCCGAGATCATGCGCTCCGATGGGCCGCTGCAGGCGGATGAGCAAAACATCCTCACCAATCTGGCCACCACCCTGGCCCTGAACGAAGCGGAGACCACGCCGATCCTGGCGGCGATGGATCTGCTCCATGCCGATGTGCTCGCCTGAAGGCGTGCGTCTCATCGGTCTCGTCTGATTGAGCGCATCGATCGGATCCCGTTGGAGCCGCCCCGTCCGTTCGCCAACCCCAGACCCAGCCCTGGCGGATCGGCCGTGCCGTCTTGTCAGGGCTAGACCCGGTTGGCTGTGGTGAGGACTTGGTGTGGCCCCAGCGACTGAGAACCAGCCGGCCGAGCGAAGCTGTTCAGCGAGGTTTGATCAGCTGCAACACCTGGGGACCGAGGCCGCCGGCACGGCGCTCAAAGTTGAGAGCTTTGAGGATCGCCTGGGCGGAGGCGGCGATGTCGCCGGCCTCGGCGCTGCGGCGGGCCTGGTCATGCAGGCGAGAGGCCTGGTCGAGCAGGTTGCGGCGATCAGAACTGTCACTGGCAGGGGGATGGGGACGCCCCGGCGCGATGACGCTGCGCCGCTGAACCGACGCGACGGGGATCGGAGCAGGGTGAGACCTGGTGGCTGTCATGGTGAGCTAGCACTAGCCGGCAAAGCAAGCTGATCGGCTGGACGGGGAGGGTGGAATCTGGGAAATCAACGAAGATCAGATGTGCAGAGGCCTCAGCAAAGCCTCTCACCGGATCCTGTGTTCAATCCCTCCCACGTTAAGTGCCCGATCGAGAAATGGTGGCTCGCAATGGCGGCAATGGTGTTTTTTGAGCCTGGCCTGAACCCCAAACCCGCTCAATCTTCACAAAAGCGATCGCGGCAGGCCTGGTGAACGCCTGATCTGCACCGGTGAGCTGGGCTGGACCAAGCTCCCGAGCTGACCCTTGCCCCCTGGCCAGGCCCGTTCAAGGGGTGCTCAGGTGCCCGGTTCCTCCTGATTGCCACCAAGGGCGGCGATGGCATCGCGCAGCTGCTGGGACCGCTGCAGATCGCCGCGGGTGAGGGCGACGGCCAAGGCGAATTCAAGCTTTTCCAACTGGTGGTCACCGTCACCGGCTCCGGCAGCGGAGCGGCGGCCATGCAGAGAACCGCCAACGGAGCCCAGGGAAGGACGGGGGGAGGTGTTGCCTTGTGTGACGGTCTGAGCGCTGCTGTGACCGGCGGAGTGGGATGTGGGGTAAGCCATCGCTCACTTTCTTCCCATTCTGCCACCCCTGACCAGGGGGGGCGGGGAGGTTCAGGCCGCGGCCCTGCCGTTCGGAGCCTTGAGCGGCTCAGGGCTGGTTCGGTAGGCCGTCCCATCCCGATCGCCCTGCAGGGCAGCATCGAGATCGGCGGCCAGTTCACCCTCGAGATCCCCATCCTGTTCAGCCTCTAGATCCCCTCCCCGATCGGTGTTCAGATCGACCCTCGGGTCAGGCTTGGGACCGGCCGGATGGGCGGCAGCCTCGGGGGCAGGGCCGGGCAAGGCCGCCAGCGGGGCCTCCAGGGCCCCCTCCAGCAGGGAGCGACAGTCGAGCAGCAGCCGCTCGGCATTGCCCAGGCTCCGGTCCAGGGTGGGATCGGGCTGTTCCGCCTGGAGACCGGTCGCCTCCAGGGCGGCCAACCGCTGCTCCAGCTGCACCAGCCGCTGCGACAACAAATGGAGGGTGCCCGCCAGGTCTTCGGCGCTGCGGCTGATCCGGAACGAGACCGATGGATAGGACATGGCAATCCAAGGCTTTGCTGGGAATGACAACACACGCCGCAGACTGGGGCCAGTTCCGAGGCGCCGATGGCAAATCCATGGCCCCTGCTGCTGGTGGCCCTGGCGGGTACGGCGGGGGGGGTGCTGGCCCTGGGCACCGGCATCCCAGCCGCCCCGCTGGCGGGAGCCCTGATCGGTGCCGCCCTGCTCAGCCTCAGCGGCCGGGTGGAGGCGGTGAGCTGGCCGGCGGGAACCCGCACGCTGCTGGAGATCGCCATCGGCACCGTGATCGGCAGCGGCCTCACCGCCGCCGCCCTCGGCGAGCTGCGCCAGCTGTGGCGGCCGGCCCTGCTGATCACCCTCACCCTGGTGCTCACCGGCCTGGTGGTGGGCCTGTGGTGCAGCCGGCTGCTGGGCATCGACCCGGTGGTGGCCCTGCTGGGGGCGGCGCCGGGGGGCATCAGCGGCATGAGCCTGGTGGGGGCGGAGTTCGGGGTGGGCGCGGCGGTGGCGGCGCTGCATGCGGTGCGGCTGATCACCGTGCTGCTGGTCTTGCCCGTGGTGGTGAAGCTGGTGCTGCAGGCCAGCGGCCGGCTGCCCGGCGGTTAAGCGGCCGGCAGAACGCCGGCTGAGCGCTGGCAGGGAGGCGCGCCGACGGGGGCAGGGATCCAGCCCGGAGCGTGGGGCTCTCCGGGCTGGACGCCTGGACAGTCGGCCCTGGGCCGATACCTTGGCCCTGGTTTGCGGCCCTGGTCCGCCCCTACGCCCGCAGCGATGTCCGCCCGCCTCCGCTCCCCCCAACGGCCGGTTGCCCGCCGCCACCGGAGCCTCAACCGGCTGGCCCTGGCCCTGCTCCTGGCGAGCAGCGCGCTCCTTGGCCTCGGCTGGGGCGGCAGCCGGCCCGCCCAGGCCGGCGAGTCCTCCGCGGGGGAGAAGGGCGCCCAGGTGTACTGCTACCTGCGCAGCAACGGCAACGTCCATGAGGTGAGCTGGATCGCCGCCTACTCCCTGATCAAGCGCCAGAGCGCCAGCCTGTTCAAGACATCGCCGGAGCACGCGGCGGTGATGATCACCGAGGCCGTGGTCCAGAACCCGACCAACTATCCCGACTGCGGTCGCTTCATCGGCGACCTTTACAGCCGTCGGATCGTCTACGCCAATCCGGCGGCGGCCGGCGGTGGTAGTGCTGGGACAACCAGCCCCCAGACCCGCAGTGAGCGCTACGCCAACTGATCGCACGCCGCGGCGGCCTCGATCGGCCCGGGCCATCGTCCGAGCTCAAGGAGCGTGCCGATCGCGGCGCTGGCCGGCGCTGGCCACCCTGCTGGCCACCCTGGTCTGTGCCCTGCTCACGGCCTGCGCCGAGGAACCCCTGCCGCAGCGACGGATCAGCCGTGATGACTGCCTCAGCGAGGTGAAGATCGACCAGCTGCGGGAGGCGATCGCCCGCTGCGACAAGGTTGTGGCGGCCTTCCCGAACGATCCCCTGCCGCTCAACGAGCGCTACCTGCTCCACACCCTCGCCGAGGACGACCGGGCCGCCTGCCGGGACATCGTCAAAGCCGCGGCCCTGGCCCGGCGCCTGCCGCCCGAGCGCCTCGACGCGATGCTGCGCAGCGATCTGAAGCGGCGCCTGGCCGACTGCCAAACGGCTCCGGCCAGCGGCAAGTCGGAGGTCAAGCAGGGCATGGCCGGCGAGAAGGGCACGCCAGCGCAGGGCAGCTCCACCGCCTCACCAGCGGTCCAGAAGCTCCCGCACCAGAACCGGTAGGGCCGCCCGGGGCAAACGCTGGCGGCGGCTCTGGAGCGTCACAGCAATTCGCTCCTCCTTGCTGGAGATCAGTCCATCCACCAGCTGGTCGGCCACTCCCAGCTGCAACCAATGGCTGGTCAGCATGGCGCCCATGCCGATCCGATGGCAGCGGTCCTCGGCCTGCTCGGCATCGCCGGGGGTCCAGGGGCGCTCGAGCAGCACCACATGGCGGGCGCGGTGCAGCGTGAAGCCGAGGCCACCGGTGCCGTAGGTGGCGATCAGCACCGGGCAGTCGCCGGCCTGGAAGCGATCCACCAGCCCCTGGCGCTGGGGCGGCGGCACGGCACCGCTGAGCAGCACGGCCCTGGCCTCGCCTCCGAGCAGGCGCTGCAACGGCCGTGCCGACGCCAGGAAGGCGGTGAACACCACGACCGGCCCCTCCCGGCGCCGGTCCAGGTCGTGCAACAGGGCCAGGGCGGCCGGCACCTTGCTGCGGGAGGCGATCCGCCGCAGGGCCGTGAGCACGGCCAGCACCTCGGCGTCGCGTCGCACCTCGCCGCGCCCGGCCCGCAGGCGATAGTCCTCCACCACCCGCTGCAGGCGCCGATCGAAGCGCTCGCCGGCCTCCGGGCTGAGCTGGACCGGCAGCAGCAATCGCCGTTTGGGCGGCAGATCCAGACACTGCTCCTTGCGGCGGTGCAGCAACAGGGGCCGCAGCAGACGCTGCAGCTCCTCAAGCTGACTGGCACCGCTGGCCTGCCAGACGCGACGCCCCCCCTGCTCGCGCCAGTGGCCCTGGCAGTAACGCTCCTCGAAGGCGCGGCGATCAGCGGCGAGGGGATGGCCGATCGCCTCAAGCAGGGGAAAAAGCTGGACGGGGCGGCCGTTCTTCATCGGCGTGCCACTCAGCAGCCAGATCGCCCGCAGACGGGGATGGCGAGCCAGGCGGAGGAAGGCCTGGGTGCGGCGGGCGGCACTGTTCTGGGCATGGTGGGCTTCATCGGCGATCAGCACCGTGCCGGCCTCCGGCAGCTGCTGGGGCAGCCGGGCCCAGCTGTGGAGTTCCAGCCGCAGGTTCAGGGAGGCCGCCTCCTGGCGCCAGTGGTGATGGAGGCCCACCGGGGCGATCACCAGGATGCGGCAGTCCGCCAGCCGCACCAGGCCGCGGGCCGCCACCAGGGCGGTGAGGGTCTTGCCGAGGCCCATGGCATCGGCAAGCACAGCACCACGCCTGGCCAGCAGCCAGCGCACGGCCAGGCGCTGGTGGGCGAACAGCTGGCGGCCATCGGGGAGGGGGTCCGACGGGGCGGCGGCGGCCACCAGGGCACGGTGGGGCGGCAGCGGCGGCAGGGGCTGGAGCAACCAGCCGATCCACTCCGCCAGCTCCCGACTGACCGGAAACCGATGGGCCAGCAGCTCCTGCAGCCCCAGGGCGGCGGCCGGTGGAAACTCCCAGCAGTGGCGCCTGCCGTTCCAGTGCCCCCGCGGCCGGATTGCCCGAAGCTGGGCCTGGGTGACGGCATCGAAGGGGCAGGCGACCTCGATCAGCCCAGAAGGGCCCAGGCGCAACCCCAGACCGGAGGACGGGGCTGGAGGGGAGGCCGCTGGGGGGGCCAAGGGGGCGGGATTGCAGTGACCGACACATTGACACTGGAAAGTCCTGGCAGACTTCCCTCCAGCCGGAGCTTTCCGCATGCAGGCCAGGGATGGAGTGTTCCTTGAGGATCTCTGCCCCAAACTGCGAGCGCGACGCTGGCGCAGCACCCTCCACCTGGCCACCCAGGGTTGCTGCCTGTATTGCGGGAATCCCTCCGAATCGATCGATCACGTTCACCCTCTCAGCCGCGGCGGCCTGAGCGTGACCGAGAACTGCGTGCCGGCCTGCCTGGCCTGCAACGGCAGCAAGGGCGACGCCGATGCCTTCAGCTGGTATCGGCAGCAGAACTTTTATGACCCCCGCCGGGCCATGGCCCTGAAGGCCTGGACCGACGGGGACCAGCCCCTGGCATTGCGCCTGCTCAGCTGGGCCAGCCCCGCCGACGGGGCGGCAACTGGGGCCGGGGCTCAGGCCGGGGGCAGGAGCGGATCCGGTTCGGGGAATCGGCAGGAGCGCCGCAACCGTCCTCACCAGACCCGACAGGCCTCCACCCCGGCCTGGCGTTGGCAGATCGCCTCCTGATCGCGGGGCTGCTCCGGCGCCACCAGCAGGGCGAGGGCCACCAGCAGGGCCGCCAGGACCAGGGGCACGGGAGGAACGGCCAGGGTCCGACCAGCGAGGGCCGGGGCGCCGGGACGGTGGCGGCGGCGGACCGGGACGGCGACCCTGGCGGGGGAGGTCAGGGCTGCCGGGGGCCAGGCCGAAGCGACCGGGACCCGTAGGCCACAACCGGGGGAAGCGGGGGAGGGGCGCAGGCGGGGTGCGGTAGAGAGGGGAACGAGGGCCATGCCGGTCAACGATCGACGCTGATACAGGTGTACTCATGACGAAGGGTTCTGTCAACGGCCCCCAGGGGGCCCCGATCCCGCTGGCGGTGCGCACGGCCCTGGCCGGGCCGCAGCGAAGACCCGGCCAGGTGTTGGTGCTGGGCGGCGGCTACACGGGCCAGCGCTTCGCCCGGGCCCTGGCCGGCCTCGGGGTGCGGGTGGTCGTCAGCCGGCGCGAGCCACCGGAGCAGCCCGACGCCACCGGCCTGCACTGGATCGGCTTCGATCCCGACCGCGGCCTGATCCCCGACGCTGACGCCCTGGAGGGCACCACCCACCTGCTGAGCACCATCCCCCCGGATCGGGAGGGCCGCGATCCGGTGCTCGTCCACCTGGCAGAGCAGCTGAGGGGCCTCCCCCTGGCCTGGGCGGGCTACCTGTCCACCACGGGCGTCTACGGCGACCGGAGCGGGGGCTGGGTGGATGAGGCCAGCCCCACCGACCCCGGCCTGGAGCGCAGCCGGGCCCGGCTGGCCTGCGAAGCCGCATGGCGCGAGCGGGGGCTGCCGCTGCAGGTGTTCCGCCTGCCGGCCATCTACGGGCCGGGCCGCAGCCCCTTCGCGAGCCTGCGCCAGGGCACGGCCCGGTTGATCCACAAGCCCGGGCAGGTCTTCTGCCGCATCCATGTCGACGACATCGTCGGCGCCCTGCTGCACAACCTGGCCCTGGCCCCGGCGTCGCGCCCCGCCACCGTGATCCTGGCGGACGCCGCCCCCTGCCCCTCCAGCGAAACCCTTGGCTACGCCGCCCATCTGCTGGGCTGCAGCCTGCCGGCGTTCCAGCCCTGGGCGGATCTGGAGGCCAGCCTCAGCCCGATGGCGCGCAGCTTCTGGAGCGAGAACCGGCGGGTCAGCAGCCGGCTGCTGCAGGAGGGCCTGGGCTACCGGTTGCTCTACCCCAGCTACCGGGAGGGCTACCGGGCCTGCCTGAAGGAGGAAGGGGCGCTGCAGTCTTCCCGACCGGCGTAGCCCTACCCCGGATCCCGCGAACCACCGAAACGGGTGGGCAGGCCCAGATCGGGTTCAATCCGGTCCCAGTGGATCTCGATCCAGCCCCGCTGCACCCCCACCGCCAGGGCGGAGAGCAGGATGCCCAGCAGCAGCAGGCGAAGCATGGTGCAGGAAACGGATGCCCCATCCAAGCCCGGCCCGGGCCCCCTGGCGCTGGCCCTGGGGGATCCCGCCGGAATCGGCGCCGAGGTGACGCTCAAGGCCCTGGCGGCCCTGGCCCGCCAACCCGAGGGGACACCAGCGGTGGTGCTGGTGGGCTGCGGCCGCTGGCTGCGGGAGACCCATCGGCGGCTGGAGCTGGCGGGCTGCCGGGATCTGGCCGATCCGCAGGCGTTCGAGCTGGAGGATCTGCCCCTGGAGGCGCCGCTGCAGCCCGGCCAGGCCGGCGCCCTGGCCGGGGCCGCCAGCTTCGCCTGGCTGACCCGGGCGACCGAGCTGGTGCTGGAGGGCCGCTGCCGGGCGCTGGTGACCGCGCCGATCGCCAAAGCCAGCTGGCAGGCGGCGGGCCACCCCTACCCCGGCCAGACCGAACGGCTGGCGGAACTCTGCGGGGTGGAGCGGGCCTCGATGCTGTTCACCGCCCGTCCGCCCCGGGGAACCTGGCGCTTCAACACCCTGCTGGCCACCACCCACATCCCCCTGGCAGCGGTGCCGGCCGCCCTGAACCCAGCCCTGGTGGAACGGCAGCTCGATCGGCTGCTCGCCTTCTGCCTGCGTTTCAGCAGCCGGCCTCGGCTGGTGGTGGCAGGGCTCAACCCCCACGCCGGCGAAGCGGGGCACCTGGGGCGGGAGGAGCGCGACTGGCTGGAGCCCTGCCTGGAGGAGTGGCGGCGGCGCCATCCGGAGGTGCGGCTGGAGGGTCCCCTGCCGCCGGACAGCTGCTGGCTGGAGGCCGCCGCCGCCTGGCGGGACGGCGGCGCAGCGGCAGACGGCTACCTGGCGCTCTATCACGACCAGGGCTTGATCCCGGTGAAGCTGCTGGCCTTCGACGCGGCGGTGAACACCACCCTCGGCCTGCCCTTTCTGCGCACCTCTCCAGACCACGGCACCGCCTTCGCCATCGCCGGCCAGGGCAAGGCCCGTGCCGACAGCATGGCGGCGGCGATCAGCACGGCGGCGGAACTGGGGCTGCCGCTCAAGCGGGCCTGATCCGCATCAAGGCCTGGCCGAACTCCACCGGGGTGCCGTTCTCGACCAGGATCTCGACCACCTCGCCGCCCACCTCGGCCTCGAGTTCGTTCATCAGCTTCATCGCCTCGAGGATGCAGATCGTCTGCCCCGGCGTGATCCGGCTGCCCACCTCCACGAAGGGTGGATCGGCCGGGGAGGGGGAGCGGTAGAAGGTGCCGACCATCGGCGCGTTGATGGTGTGCAGATCGCTGCGGGCGGCTGGAGCCGGCGGCGGCGGCGGCGAGGGGGCGGCCCCGGGCAGGGGCGCGGCCACCGCAGCGGGGACGGGGGCAGCCGCCTGGAGCAGGGTTACCGGCGCGGCGGTGGCGGGGAGGTTGCGGCGCACCTCGAGGTGGAAGTCGTCGCCCTTGAGGGAGAACTCCTGGATGTCGCTTTCGGCCAGCAGGGCGAGCAGCTGGCGCAGTTGGTCGTGATCGAGCTGCATCGTTTCAGGACTCCCGACCCAGGTAGGAATCGTTGCGGGTGTCGATCTTGATCTTCTCGCCAATCGAAATGAACAGCGGCACCATCACCTGGGCGCCGGTCTCGACGATCGCCGGCTTGGTGCCGCCGGTGGCGGTGTCGCCCTTGACGCCGGGGTCGGTCTGGGTGACCTCAAGAACCACCGAGTTGGGAAGCTCGACCTCCAGGGGCTTGTTGTTCCAGGAGACGACGCTGACCTCCATGCCCTCCTTGAGATACTTGCGCTGATCTCCGATCTGCTGGGCGGTGAGGCGGGACTCCTCGTAGGAGGCCATGTCCATGAACACGAAGGCGTCCCCCTCCATGTAGGTGTGTTGGAGGGTGGCCTTCTCCAGCACCGCCTGGGGGAGCATCTCACCGGCGCGGAAGGTCTTCTCCACCACGTTGCCGCTCTGCACCGCCTTGAGCTTGGTGCGCACGAAAGCCGAGCCCTTGCCGGGCTTGACGTGCAGAAATTCGACGACGCGCCAGACCTGACCATCCAGCTCGATCGAGGTGCCGGTGCGGAAGTCGTTGCTGGAGATCATTCCGGCGGTACGGTTGGCGGGATTGTACGTCTGGCTACCGGCCCCAGCTGGGGCCGTGCCGGGGACCCTCCCGCCGACGCCCCGGGCGCCTGTGCCAGAGTCCGCTCAGCACTAGAGCAGGCAGCCATGCGCGCAGCGGGCCACCCCGGCGACCGCGTCGGCGTTCTCCACGGTCTCCGTCGTTTCAACGGTCTCCGTCGTTTCACCGGCCTGATCCTGGCCCTGGCACTCAGCCTCGGCTCGCTGCTGCTGGCACCGCCGGCGGTTCTGGCCGAGCTGCCCCAGGGCAATGCCGTGAAGGACCCGGAAGCGATCCTGCGCAACGCCTTGCCGATCAAGGCCCAGCAGCTGCAGGAGCTGCAGCACCGCCTTGAGGCGACCAGCGACGACCTGCGGGCCAAGCGCTGGAAACCCCTGGCCGGCCTGGTGACCCGCTGCCAGTCACAGCTCAGTGGCCAGCGGGCGGCGATCCTGGCCAGCTTCGCGCCGGACGCCGAGCCCAGGGCCGCTGAACTGCTCGATCGGCTCGAAACCCAGCTGCAAGAGGTGGCCACCGCCGCCGAGGCCCGCGACCGCGACGCCTTCCTGGCCGGCCGTCGCGCCGCCCTTTCCAGCATCGGCGCGGCCGAGGCGATGCTGGTGGGCGACGTCCCATTCGCGATCCCCGCCGAATTCGATGCCCTGCCGCGGCTGCTGGGCCGGGCGACGGTGCAGATCAGCACCACCAAGGGCGATCTGACCGCCGTGATCGACGGCTACAACGCGCCCCTGACCGGTGGCGCCTTCGTGGATCTGGTGCAGCGCAAGTTCTACGACGGGCTTCCCTTCACCCGCGCCGAGGATTTCTATGTGCTCCAGACCGGCGATCCCAAGGGCGATGCCCAGGGTTATGTGGACCCGAAAACCGGCCAGGAGCGCCATGTACCCCTGGAGATCCTGATCGCCGGCGATGCCGAACCGATCTACAACCAAACCTTCGAGGACATCGGCCGCTACAAGGCGGAGCCGGTGCTGCCCTTCGCCACCTACGGCACCCTGGGCTGGGCCCATTCCGACGGCCAGCTCGACGACGGATCGTCGCAGTTCTTCTTCTTCCTCTACGAAGCCGAGCTGACCCCCGCCGGCCTCAACCTGGTCGATGGCCGCAACGCCGCCTTCGGTTATGTGGTGGAGGGCATGGATGTGCTCCATGAGCTGGGCGTGGACGACCGGATCGTTTCGGCCCGGGTGACCGAAGGGGCCGAGAACCTCAAACCCCACGCCTGAGGGAATCCCGGCCGCCCCCCCGAGCACTCCCAGCAGCGAGCGGCCCATGGCCAGGCCCCCATCCCCAGCCAGCGGCCCCGGCGGCTTGCCGGAGCCTCGACCATCTGGGCTGGCCGCTGCCGCCGGCTCGACGACCGGCGGCGGCGAAACCCTGGCCGACCTGGGCGAATGGGAGCTGATCCGGCGGCTGGGGTCCTTCGCGCCACCGGGCCAGTTCGCCGATGACGCCGCCCTGCTCGGGCCCGCCGCCTGTGGGGGGGATGGGGCCGAGATCGGAGCCAAGGCCGGCGACGGGGCCAGGGGCGGCGCCCTGGTGGTCAACACCGACGTGCTGGTGGAGGGGCTGCACTTCAGCGAGGCCACCACGGCGGCGGCGGATGTCGGCTGGCGGGCGGCGGCAGCCAACCTGTCGGACCTGGCGGCGATGGGCTGCAGCGAGGTGGTGGGGCTGACGGTGGGGCTGGTGGCGCCGGGCTCCACACCCTGGACCTGGGTGGAGGGGGTCTACACGGGCCTGGGAGAAGCGTTGGAGCGCTACGGCGGCGTGCTGCTGGGGGGGGACTGCAGCGGCGGGGAGCAGCGGCTGCTGGCGGTGACGGCGCTCGGCCGGCTGGACGGGGCGGGCGGAGCGATCCGCCGGCGGGATGGCCGCCCCGGCGACCGGCTGCTGTGCACCGGGCCCCACGGCCTGAGCCGGCTGGGGCTGGCGCTGCTGCAAGAGCCGGAGCTCCCGCAGGATGGGGGTCGGGGGGGAACGGCGGCCCCAGGGGTGGATCCAGCCCTGGCGCAGCGCGCGATCGCCGCCCACCGGCGCCCCCTGCCCCGCTTTGACGCGGTGCGGGCCCTGATCGCGAGCCGGCCGGCGGGAACGCCCTGGCGGGTGGGGGGCTGCGACAGCAGCGACGGGCTGGCGGCGGCGGTGCGGGCGATCGCCGCCAGCAGCGACTGCGGCGCCCGGCTGGAACGGGCCGCCCTGCCGCTGGATCCGGCCATGGCCGAGCTGCCCCAGGCGCAGGCCTGGTGCCTGGAGGGAGGCGAGGACTTCGAGCTGGTGCTGGCCCTGCAGCCGGCCTGGGCCGAGGCCCTGGCGGCGGCCCTGCCCGGCTGCACCGTGATCGGGGAGCTGGCGGCGGGGCCAGCCGGTGAGCTGCGCTGGGGCGGGCGGGCCGGACAGGACGACGGGGCGATCCCCAACAGCGGCTACCGGCACTTCAGCTGAGCCCGGGGGCTCCGGCCGGCAGCGCTGGCCAGCCGCGCCTGCAGCATCGCCGCCTTGTCGGTGGACATCCGCCAGACCGGGAGCGGTGCTGAGCGCCCCCCCAACCCTGCAGGCTCGGCCCGGGCCAGCAGCAGGCGATCGCCTCGGCGGCCACCGCCGCGGCCACGAGCGTGGAGAGGTGGGTCTTGGCCCCATGCAGGTTGACCTGATGCATGGGAGCGAGGATGGCCGCGATTGCTGGCCATCACAGGCAAAGGCGAGTCGCTCGTCTTCTCGGTTTCGTTCGGGGTTCTTCAGTCGAATCGCGTGAGCACGCGTGGGGCCGCCGTCTCGGGAAGAGGCTTTCGCTGGACTCGCGAAGCTGGCGTTACGGCACCGCTTTTTTGGAGGCCATTCATCGATCGCTCACCTCCTCCTTGGTGGTGTCGCGGCTGATCTCCAGCACCATGTCGACCACCGACACGCGTTGGGGGTGGGTGGTGGTCATCGTGCCCTTGACGATGCCGAAGCTCTGATCGAGCACCTTGACCAGGGGCGCCATGCCGTTGGTGGTGCAGCTGGCGTTGCTGAGGATGTCCCAGTCCTCGTGGCGGTATTGATCGGCTGGGCATGAAGGCCTGGGATGGGATCACTTGCGGCCTGGCTGAAGCCCTGCATGAGGCGCGGGCCACCGTCTTCAGAGCGCCAGCCGCCGACCCACCCGGGCCACATGCTGGCGCAGGGGTTCGGGCAACTCGTGATGCAACGAGAGGTCAATGCTCCAAGGGAGCAGCAGGTCATCGAGGGTGCCCATCAGCCGCAGGCGGTCGTGGTGGCGGAGATCCGGCGCCACCAGAGTGAGGTCGATGTCGGAGCCGGGCCGATGGCGGCCCATGGCACGGGAGCCATAGAGCCACACCTCCTGCACAGCGGGCTCGGCCCTGAGCAGGGCCAGCAGGCGAGCCGAGACCTCCGGCGGCAATCCGGGGATGGCGGCGATGGCGGCGGGGTGTTCAGCCATCCAGCTCCTGGGCGGCACTGGCCTGAACACGCTGGCTCAGCAGCAGGCGCAGCTCCCGGAAACAGAGCAGATAGCGATCCCCCACCTGCTGGCTCACCTGCTCGGCGGTGCTGCGGTTGTAGGTGTGACTGGTGAGGCTGCGGTCTTGCACCATGGCCAGCCAGCCCTCGCCATCCCGGATCAGGCCCACGCGGAAGGCCAGCCGCAGGGTGTCGCGCGAACCGATCAGGCCGGCGTTGCCCTCCGCCAGCAGCAGATCGCGCAGGGTGTTCCAGCCGAGCTCGAAGCAATACTCAAAGGCCTTGATCAGGCCCTGACGTTCCCGCTCGTTGAGCGCAGGGGGCTGGAAGAAGGTCTCCAGCTGATCAAGGGCCTGGCAGAAGTTGGCAAAGCGCTGCTGCCAGCGGATGTCAGGTGGCATGGCAGCGGGGTGATGGGGACAGTCTGAACCGGGCATGGCGGCACTGGAGGAGGCGCACTGCAGGAGGCGAAGCAGGCTCTGCCACTGGAGCCGGGATGCATCACCGGGCTGAGCACGCCCCTGAACCCCAGCAACATCACAACAAAAATCCCCTGCACACCAGGGGCGGGCAGGGGATAAACCGTTGATCGCTATCAGCCTCGAGCCCCTCTGGAGCAGGGTGCCGAGGCCTCCGACCTCACTTCCAGTTCTTCGCCACGATCTCGGCCAGATCGACAACGCGCTGGCTATAGCCCCACTCGTTGTCGTACCAGGCGATCACCTTGACCATGTTGCCGCCCATCACCAGGGTGAGCTCGGAATCGACGATCGTGGATTCATCGGTGCCGGCGTGGTCGGAGGAGACCAGCGGCAGATCGCAGTACTTGATGATCCCCTTCATGCCGTTCTCCGAGGCGGCCTTGAGCACCTGGTTCACCTCCTCCTTGGTGGTGTCGCGGCTGATCTCGAGCACCATGTCGACCACCGACACGTTGGGGGTGGGAACGCGCAGGGCGATGCCGTTGAGCTTGCCTTTGACCGGGGGATAGACCAGGGCCACGGCCTTGGCGGCACCGGTGCTGGTGGGCACGATGTTGACGGCAGCGGCGCGGGCGCGGCGCAGGTCGCGGTGGGAGGCATCGAGGATGCGCTGGTCACCCGTGTAGCTGTGGGTGGTGGTCATCGTGCCCTTGACGATGCCGAAGCTCTGGTCGAGCACCTTGACCAGGGGCGCCATGCAGTTGGTGGTGCAGCTGGCGTTGCTGAGGATGTCCCAGTCCTCGTGGCGGTATTGATCGGCATTGACGCCGACCACAAAGGTGCCGACCCGCTCGCCCTTGCCGGGCGCGGTGAGGATCACCTTCTTGGCACCGGCGGTGAGGTGCTTGCTGGCGCCGACGTCGTCGTTGAAGACGCCGGTGGACTCGATCACCAGATCAATGCCCCACTCCTTCCAGGGCAGGTTGAGGGGATTGCGGTCGTAGAAGACCTTGATCTCCTTGCCATTGACAATGATCGAATTGTCGGTGTGGGTGACCTCCGCGTTGCGGATCGGCCCGAGCATCGAGTCGTACTTGAGCAGGTGGGCGTTGGTGGAGGTGTCGCCGGACCCGTTGATGCCCACCAGCTCAATGTCGGTGTTCGCCCCGCGGCTCAGCCAGCAGCGCATGAAATTGCGGCCGATGCGTCCGAATCCGTTGATCGCTACGCGCAGGGTCATGGCAGGGAGCGGCGGAACCCGCTAGCAAGGGTGATTCGGCCGCCGATCATACAGAAATAGCGGCCCCGCTCCCGGGAAGCCCTGCGGCGACTGAAGCGGCGGCCTCGAACGCCGGGAGCTGAGCAGGGCCGCGGCGAGTCCCAGAGGCCCCGGGCGGTGGAGTCTGCGGGGAGCCCGGCCCCAGCCGTGAGCCGGCGCGGCCAGCACCGTCGCCCCCCATCGGCCCGCCGGAGGGGGTTCGGCTGCGTGGCTGGTCAAGTCCTGCGTGCGGAACCGAACCCGGTGCGCAGGGCCATGGCGACGATGCAACTCGTAAAGGTCAACATGGCTTCGACACCGTATTTTCAGCAGGATCCCGGAGAATCCCTTGGGTCTGCAGCTCGATCCGCGTCAACCGCTTCACTTCGTGGGCGTGGGGGGCATCGGCATGTCCGCCCTGGCGGCGATCCTGGCCAGTCGCGGCTTCCGCGTCAGCGGCTCCGACCCGCGGGACAACGCCGTGATCACGTCCCTGCGACAGGCCGGGGTGCGGATCTTCGCAACCCAGGACGCCGCCACGATCACCGCGATCCTGGTGGACGAAAGCTCCCCCAGGCCGCTGGTGGTGCTGAGTTCGGCGGTGCCCAAGAGCAATCCCGAGGTGCGGGAGGCCCGCCGCCTCGGCCTGGAGCTCTGCCATCGCTCCGATGTGCTGGCGGCCCTGATCGCCGCCCAACCCTCGATCGCCGTGGCCGGCAGCCACGGCAAGACCACCACCAGCACCCTGATCGCCACCTTGCTGGAGGCCACCGGCCGCGACCCCACCGCCGTGATCGGCGGGATCGTGCCGGCCTTCGGCAGCAACGGCCGCCAGGGCCAGGGCCAGCTGCTGGTGGCCGAAGCGGATGAATCGGACGGCACCCTGGTCAAGTTCGAGGCGGCGCTGGCGGTGATCACCAACATCGAGCTCGACCACACCGATCACTATCCCGACCTCGACAGCCTGATCGCCACCCTGCAGCGCTTCGCCAGCGGCAGCACCCGCCTGCTGGCCAACCGCGACTGCCCGATCCTCAGCAGCCGCTTTCAGGCCGACCACTGGTGGTCCTGCAACTCCCCCGAGGGGGTGTCCTATGCCGCCATCGCCCTGGAAGAGCGGGGCGATGGCACCCTGGCCGAGTTCTACGAAGACGGCGTGCGGGTTGGTCGTTTCGAGCTGCCCCTGCCCGGCCGCCACAACCTCAGCAACGCCACCGCCGCCCTGGCCGCCTGCCGGATGGAGGGGGTGGGGTTCGAGGAACTGGTGGCGGCGATCGGCCAGCTGCGGCCGCCCGGCCGCCGCTTCGACTGCCGCGGGGTCTGGAATGGGCGCATCGTGGTCGACGATTACGCCCATCACCCCAGCGAGGTGGAGGCCACCCTGCAGATGGCCCGGCTGATGGTGGAAACGGGCCGCAGCAGCCTGCCCCTGACGCCCCAGCGGCTGGTGGCTGTGTTCCAACCGCACCGCTACAGCCGCACCGCCCAGTTCCTGGAGGAGTTCGCCGCCGCCCTCAGCCGCGCCGATCTGGTGCTGGTGGCCCCGCTCTACGCCGCCGGGGAGGCGCCGCTGGAAGGGATCAGCAGCGAGGCCCTGGCGGCGGCGGTGCGGCAGCAGCGGCCGGGGATCAGCGCCACCGCCAGCGCCGACCTGACCGACCTGGCCCAGCTGGTGGCGGAGTGCAGCTCGGCAGGCGATCTTGTGCTGGCGATGGGAGCCGGCGATGTCAACAGCCTCTGGAACCGCCTCCAGGCAATCTCCGACAGCACCGCCGGCGTGCTGGTGGCCTGAGGTGGGGGCAGCTCCGCCCCCGGCCGGTGCCCGCCAGGGGGTGTCGCTGCGGGAGTTCACCACCTGGCGGGTGGGGGGCCCGGCCCAGTGGTTCGCCGAACCGGACGACCGCGACCAGCTGCTCGCGCTGGTGACCTGGGCCGCCAACGAGGGCCTGCCCCTGCGGGTGATCGGGGCCGGCTCCAACCTGCTGATCGCCGATCGGGGCCTGGCAGGGCTGACGGTCTGCAACCGGCGGCTGCAGGGCAGCCGGCTGGAGGCCAGCAGCGGGCTGGTGGAGGCCGAGGCAGGGGAGCCGATCCCCACCCTGGCCCGCAAGGTGGCCCGGGCCGGCCTGCACGGCCTGGAGTGGGCGGTGGGGATCCCTGGCACCGTGGGGGGGGCCGTGGTGATGAATGCCGGCGCCCAGGGGGGCTGCACGGCGGAATGGCTGGAGGCGGCCCTGGTGGTCGATCCGGCCCGGCCCGAGCAGGCGCGCTGGCTGAGCGCCGCCGACCTGGCCTTCGACTACCGCCACAGCCTGCTGCAACAGGAACCGCTGCTGGTGCTGGCGGCCCGTTTCCGGTTGGAGCCGGGCCACGATCCGGCCGCGGTCAGCGCCCGGACCAGCGCCAACCTGCACAGCCGCACCAGCACCCAGCCCTACCAGCAACCCAGTTGCGGCAGCGTGTTTCGCAACCCCGAACCGGAGAAGGCCGGCCGGCTGATCGAAGCCCTGGGGCTCAAGGGCACCCGCATCGGCGGGGCGGAGGTATCGACGCTGCACGCCAACTTCATCGTCAACGCCGACAACGCCAGCGCCGCCGACATCGACGCCCTGATCCGACTGGTGCAGGAGCAGGTGGAGCGCGAGCGCGGCATCGTCCTCCACCCGGAGGTCAAACGGCTGGGATTCGCACCTGACGGGGACTAGCCTGCACCCTGTTTGCAACGCAGCGGCATGGCGGGCTTCGGACTCCCCAATTTCGGTCAGCTCACCGAAGCTTTCCGCAAGGCCCAGCAGATTCAGCAGGACGCCCAGAAACTGCAGGACGAGCTCGATGCCATGGAGCTGGAGGGCCGCAGCCCCGACGGCCGGGCCAAGATCTGGCTCTCCGGCAACCAGCAGCCGCTGAAGGTGGAACTCGATCCCGCCCTGCTCGGCGAGCCGGCAGCCAGCGTGGAGGCGGCCGTGCTGGCGGCCCTGCAGGATGCCTATCAGGTCTCCACCTCCACGATGCGGGAGCGGATGGACGAGCTGACCGGCGGCCTCGATCTCAACCTGCCCGGCCTCGGCGGCTGAGGCGGCCCTCGCTGCGGGAGCGATGGGCCGGCGACGCAGCCCGCTCCAGCTCCTCAAGCCATTGGCGGTAATGGGCGTGGCGGGGCCAGTCGCTGCCCGCCGCGCAGCCCGGATCGCCGAGGTGGCGGCAGTTGCGGAAGCGGCAGGGCTCGCCCGCCAGGCGGATGCGGAGTTCCGGGAACAGCCCAGCCAGGGCGGCGGGGTCGGCGGGGAGATCGGGGCGGTTGAAACCGGGCGTGTCCGCCAGCAGGGCGCCGGAAGCCAGGGGGAACAGCTCCACGTGGCGGGTGGTGTGGCGGCCCCGGCGCAGGCGGCCGGAGACCGGCGCCACCCGCAGGGCCAGGGCCGGGCAGAGGGCGTTGAGCAGGCTGCTCTTGCCGGCTCCGGAGGGGCCGCAGAGCACGGCGATGCCCCCTTGCTCGCCCTCGGGGCCAGGGCTGGCGAGGCGCCGGGCCAGGGCCTCCAGCCCCTCGTCGCTGCGGCTCGACACCGGCAGAGCCTGGTACCCCCAGCCCAGCAGCTCCTCGCACCAGGCCGCCAGGCTGGCCGCCTCCACCCGGTCGGACTTGGAGAGCACCAGCTCCACCGCGGCACCGCAGGCTTCGGCGCTGAGCAGGAAGCGGCTGAGCTGCAGGGGATCAAGGGTTGGCTCCACCAGGGAGGCCACCACCACCACCCGGGCCACATTGGCCACCGGGGGGCGGCTGAGCAGGTTGCGGCGGGGCGCCACCGCCGCCACGGCGGCACGGCCGGCAGCCGGATCGATGCCCTCCAGCTGCACCCGATCGCCAACCCACACCTGCAGGCCGGCGTGGTCGAGGCGGCTGCGGCGGGTGCAGAGCAGGGGCGTTGGGGCCGGGCCCAACGGCCCCCCAGGGGCGGCCACCAGGCCGGCAGCGGCGCCATCGGCGCCATCGGGAACCACCGCACAGAAATTGGCCTGGAGCGCCACCACGCGCCCCCAGACCTCAGCCACGGCGGATGCTCAGGCGCACCGAACCATCGACCAGACCACCGTTCTCGACGGCATGGCCCTCACCCCGCAGCCCGTCGGCCACCATCCGCTCAGGTTCGCCGGGATCCAGATCAACCACAAGCAAGCCTCCCGGCGGCAGCTTCTCCAAGGCCAGGCGGCTGCGCACGTAGTTGAGCGGACAGGGGGTGCCGCGCAGGTCGAGATGGGTGGGAGAGGCCCCAGCACCGGTTGGAGGGGGCTGGCCGCGGCTGGGGAGGGGTTGGCCGAGCCCGCCTGGAGTGTCGCCCACGCTCAACCGCCGAACAGGCCGCCGAACAGACCGCTTTTGTGGGGCGGACGCTGCTCACGGCTGCTGTGGTGACCGGCCAGCTGCTCGAGCAGCTGGCGTTCCTCGCCGCTGAGGCGGGTGGGGAGCTGGACCTTGACGGTGAACTGATGGTTGCCGCGGGCGACGGGGTTGCCGAGCCTCGGCACCCCCTTGCCCTTGAGGGTGATCACCGCCCCGGGCTGGGTGCCGGCGGGGATCTCCAGCGACTCCTTGCCGTCGACGGTCTCGACCTCGATGGTGTCGCCGAGGATGGCCTGCAGATAGCTGAGCGCCAGTTCCGAGAGGATCGTGGTGCCATCCCGGCGCAGCTGGGGATGGGCCTTGACGCCCAGGAACACGTAGAGATCGCCGGCGGGACCGCCCCGCTGGCCAGCGTTGCCCTCGTTGGCCACCCGCAGCCGGGTGCCGGAATCGACCCCCGCCGGGATGTTGATCCGCAGGGTCTTGGTGACCGGCTGCAGGCCCTGGCCCTGGCAACTGCCGCAGGGATCGGCGATCGTCTGGCCGCTGCCCTCGCAGGTGGGGCAGGGGGCGACCTGGGTGAAGCTGCCGAAGGGGGTGCGGGTGGCCCGCCGCACCTGGCCGGCGCCGCCGCAGGTGCCGCAGGTGGTGGGGCCGCTGCCGGCCTTGGCGCCGGAGCCCTTGCAGGTGGTGCAGGTTTCGAGGTGGCGCAGCTGCACCTCCTTCTCCACGCCGAACACCGCCTCGCTGAAATCGATCGTCAGGTCGAGCCGCAGATCATCGCCCTGGCGCGGGCCACGACGGCGGGGGCCAGCGGCGGCGCCACCGAAGCCGCTGAAGAAGGTCTCGAACAGGTCGGAGATGCCCCCCATGTCGCCCATGTCAGGCATGCCGCCGCCGCCGAGGCCCGCCTCGCCGAACTGGTCGTAGCGCCCCTTGAGCTGGGGATCGCTGAGCACCTCATAGGCCCGGCCGATCTCCTTGAAACGGTCCTCGGCGCCGGGATCCTTGTTGACGTCAGGGTGGTATTGCCGTGCCAGGCGGCGGTAGGCCCGCTTGATGGTGTCGGCATCGGCGTCGCGGCCGACCCCCAGTTGGGCGTAGTAATCGGCCATCAGCCGTGACGCTCCTGGTCGCCGCCGCCGGCGGGACCCGGACCCATCGAGACCTTGACGAGGGCATGGCGGAGCACCCGGCCATGGAGGTGATAGCCGCGTTGCAGCTCTTCGATCACCACGTCCTCGGGGTGCGCATCGCTGGGCTCCCGCAGCACGGCCTCATGCAGGGCGGGATCGAAGGGCTCGCCCTCAACCCGCATCGGTGAGACCCCCAACTGCTTGAACACATCGACAAGCTGCTTGTAGAGCCCCTGGTAGCTGCGGTGCAGGGCCTGGGCCTCCTCCCCCTGGGGATCGAGCTGCTGGCGGGCGCGGTCGAAGTTGTCGACCACCGGCAGGATCTCGCTGAGGGTGTTGCAGGTGATCTGCAGGCGCAGATCGTCCTGGTCACGGCTCTGGCGCTTGCGGAAGTTGTCGAAGTCGGCGGCGATGCGCATGTACTGCTCGCGCAGGGCCTGGTGCTCGCCGCGCAGGGAGACCAGCTCGGCCTCGAGGTCGGACTGGCGGTCAGCGGCACCGTCGGAACCGGCGTCGGCAACGCTGACTGGGGCCACGCCATCCTCGGCGAGGGGGGCGTCGGCGCCTGGGGTGCCGGCGGCGGGGTCCACGACCGTGGACTGGGCCGGCTGATCGGCGGGCGCCTGGTCGTCGGGGCTGAGGCCGCTGGCCGGGGGGATGTCGCCGCTCATGCTCACTCGCACACGGAATCCGTCTGGAACATGTTGCTGCGCCGGGCGGCCGAATCACAAGCGGCGGAAGCCCGCACCTCTACCGCCCGGCGTGGGTCCTGCCCGGTCCTGCCATGACCCTGAACCGGCACCCCCGGACCGCCGATCCCGAAACGCGCCCCCCAAGCCCTCGCCCAGGACCGTCCGACACCCCCCCGGCGCCCCCCGAAGACCGGAGCCCCGGGGTCCTGCCCCGCGCCTGACCCTGCCTGGCCCCTGACCCCGAACCCCTGCCCACGGCCCTGGGCCCAGACCTCGAAACCTCCTGCAATGACAAAGTTTTACGGCCAGACCGGCTCTGCACGGACCCTGATAGAGTCTAAAAACTATCTAGTAGCGTTGTGGGATTCATTCCCTCGATTCGCTCAGCCTGACGGTTATCGCCACCCTGCCAGCCGTCATCGACACGATCACTCCGCCCCCCGCGAAAGATCGCAATCCCTCGGTCGGACCTCCACCCAACCTTGATTCAGGCGACACCGCCATCTCCATTCTGCGCTGATCCCAACATCCCCTGTGGTCTGAGCGACTTGTCCGCTCATCACCTTGCTGCCCTCAACCCCACCCCCAAAGATCTGAAGACCGAGGATGCAGGCCTACACCAGCGAGCGTGACTTCTCCGGCGATAGGTCGCGGAGCAACTCCCTGTTCGGTGGCATCGATATCAGCGGCGGAGCCGGCCTGGCCCCGCAGGACGACCAGGCGGCCAACGAAGACCTGGAGGCGAGCAGCCGTCAGACCAACCTCTCCCCAGTGCTCAGCCTGGTGGATCGGGTGCTGATCGAAGCCCTGGGCAGCGGCACCAGTGACATCCATATCGAACCCCAGGAGGACGGGCTGCTGATCCGCTTCCGCCAGGACGGGGTGCTGCGCCGCATCGAGACCCTGCCGAAGACCCTGGCGGCGGCGGTGACCTCCAGGCTCAAGATCATGGCCGACCTGGACATCGCCGAGCGGCGACTGCCCCAGGATGGCCGGATCCGCCGCAACTTCCGGGGCCGCACCATGGACTTCCGGGTGAGCACCCTGCCCTGCCGCCACGGCGAGAAGGTGGTGCTGCGGCTGCTCGACAGCGGCGCCACCCAGCTCGGTCTCGATGCCCTGATCACCGACACCGACGCCAGGGCCAAGCTGCGGGCGATCGGCGGCAAGCCCTTCGGCATGGTGCTGGTGACCGGCCCGACCGGATCGGGCAAATCCACCACCCTCTACGCCCTGCTGGCCGAGCGCAACGATCCGGGCATCAACATCTCCACGGTGGAGGACCCGATCGAATACACCCTCAAGGGCATCACCCAGACCCAGGTGAACCGGGACAAGGGGCTCGATTTCAGCACCGCCCTGCGGGCCTTCATGCGCCAGGACCCGGACGTGCTGCTGGTGGGTGAGACCCGTGACCTGGAAACGGCCCGCACGGCGATCGAGGCAGCCCTGACGGGCCACCTGGTGCTGACCACCCTCCACTGCAACGACGCCGTCAGCGCCTTCGCCCGCCTCGACGAAATGGGCGTCGAACCGTTCATGGTCAGCGCCTCCCTGCTGGGGGTGGTCTCCCAGCGGCTGGTGCGGCGGCTCTGCTCGGTCTGCCGCCAGCCCCACCAACCCGGGGCCGAGGAGCTGGCCCGTTTCGGGCTGGTGGCCAGCGATGAGAGCGGCATCACCTTCTACAAGGCCAAGGTGAGCGAGGGCAGAGACGGCAACGACCATCAGGACTGTCCCTCCTGCCAGGGTCGCGGCTACGCCGGGCGGGTCGGCGTCTACGAGATCCTGACCATGACCGAGAGCCTCTCCTCGGCAGTGGCCAAACGGGCCAGCACCCAGGAGTTGCGCCGCCTGGCCCTGGAGGCGGGCATGAAAACCCTGCTGGGCTATGGCCTCGATCTGGTGCGCGGCGGACTGACCAGCCTGGAGGAAGTGGAGCGGATGTTGCTCACCGACACGGGTCTGGAATCGGAACGGCGGGCCCGGGCCCTCAGCACCCTGACCTGCCAGGGCTGTGGTGCCGGCCTGCAGGATGAATGGCTGGAATGCCCCTACTGTCTGTGGGTGCGCCGCTGAAAGCATGCAACTCACCATCGAAGAACTGATGGTCGAGCTGGTCGAGGCCGGCGGCAGCGACCTGCACCTGGCCACCGGCCATCCACCCTTCGGCCGCTTCGGGGGATCGCTGCGACCCCTGCGTCCGGATCAGGTGCTGGACGAAGACAGCTGCAACCGCCTGATCTTTTCCCTGCTCAACAACTCCCAACGCAAGCAGCTTGAGCAGAACTGGGAACTGGATTGCTCCTACGGCCTGCGGGGCGTGGCCCGATTCCGGGTCAACGTCTACCGCCAGCGGGGCAGCTATGCGGCCTGCCTGCGCGCTCTGGCCAACACCATCCCCAGCCTGGTCAGCCTGGGGCTGCCGGCGGTGGTGGAGGAGATGAGCCGCAAACCCAAGGGCCTGGTGCTGGTCACCGGGCCGACGGGATCGGGCAAATCGACAACGCTGGCAGCGCTGATCGATCACATCAACCACAGCCGCAGCGAACACATCCTGACGATCGAAGATCCGATCGAGTTCACCTACAGCAACGACCGCAGTCTGATCCACCAGCGGGAGGTGTCACAGGACACCCGCAGCTTCGCGAACGCCCTGCGCTCCGCCCTGCGGGAGGACCCCGATGTGATCTTGGTCGGTGAACTTCGGGACCTCGAGACCATCCAGCTGGCGATCAGTGCCGCCGAGACCGGCCATCTGGTGATGGGCACCCTCCACACCAACTCAGCCTCCCAGACCGTCGACCGCATGGTTGATGTCTTTCCCGCCTCCCAGCAGAGCCAGGTGCGAGTGCAATTGAGTTCGAGTCTGTTGGCGGTGTTCTCCCAGACCCTCTGTCGCAGCCGCGAGCCCAGCCGTGGGGCCCTGGGTCGGGTGATGGCTCAGGAGATCATGGTCAACACCCCGGCGATCGCCAACCTGATCCGCGAGGGCAAGACAGCCCAGATCTATTCGATGCTCCAGACCGGCTCCCAGTACGGCATGAAAACCCTGGAGCGCGCCCTGGTCGACCTGGTGCAGGCGCAGCGGATCACCCGGGAGGAGGCCCTGCTGAAGACCAGCCGACCGGAGGAACTGCAGCGGATCCTCGACCAGATCTGACGCTGATGCCAACGCGATGACCATCTTTCAGGTCACCTACACCACCCGCGACGGCCGCAAGCGGGAGATGGAACTGAAGGCCGACACGCCAGCCGCGGCGCGCCAGCTGCTGCGCAGGCGCGGCATCCTTCCCAACCTGCTGGTGCGCAAGGAGAAGTCCGTTGAACCGGCCGCCATGCCCAGCGGCACGGGAATCGATTGGCAAACCCTGCTGGAGGCAAAGATCACGGTGAAGGAGAAGGCGCTGTTCGCCAGCAAACTGTCGGCGATGGTGGATGCGGGCGTGCCGATCATGCGCAGCCTTGACCTGATGCGGCGCCAGCAGAAGTCGCCCCTGTTCCGCCGTGCCCTCACCGCCATGACCGACGAGGTGAACCAGGGCGGCAGCCTCGGCGATGCAATGCGGCGCTGGCCCAAGGTGTTCGACAGCCTGAGCATCGCCATGGTGGAGGCGGGCGAAGCCGGCGGCGTGCTCGATGAGACCCTCAAACGGCTGGCCAAGCTGCTGGAGGAAAACGCCCGCCTGCAGAACCAGATCAAGAGCGCGCTCGGCTATCCGGTGATCGTTCTGGTGGTCGCGATCCTGGTGTTTCTGGGGATGACGATGTTCCTGATCCCCACCTTTGCCGAGATCTTTGATCAGCTCGGCGCCAAGCTGCCGGCGTTCACTCAGATGATGGTGGATCTCAGCAAGCTGCTGCGCTCCCCCTTCTCGTTGCTGCTGGTGCTGCTGCTGCTGGTGATGGTTTTTTTCTTCAATCGCTATTACGCCTCCCCCAGTGGTCGGCGCTCGGTCGATGGCCAGATGCTGCGGCTGCCGCTGTTTGGCGACCTGCTTCAAAAGACCGCCTCGGCCCAGTTCTGCCGCACGCTGAGCTCCCTCTCCAGCGCCGGTGTGCCGATCATGATGGCGCTCGACATCCTCACCGAAACGGCCACCAATGCCGTGGTGCGCGATGCGATCAGGGGGTCGCGCACCGACATCAGCGAGGGGGTGCCGCTGAGCACGGCCCTGAGCTCAAAACGGGTCTTCCCGGAGATGATGGTGAGCATGCTGGCCATCGGCGAGGAGACCGGCGAGATGGATGCGATGCTTTCAAAGGTGGCCGATTTCTATGAGGATGAAGTCAGCACCACGGTGAAGGCGCTGACGGCGATGATCGAACCGGTGATGATCGTGATCGTTGGTGTGATCGTGGGCTCGATCCTGATCGCCATGTATCTGCCGATGGCCTCCGTCTTTGAGAACATCAGGTGAACGTCGCCGCCAACGCCTGACCAGCCAGCCAGCCGGAGCTCCAGCAGTGCTGGAAGTTGAAGCCGCCGGTAACGCCATCGACATCAAGCAGCTCCCCGACCAGAAACAGACCGGGCTGCCGCCGGCTCTCCATCGTGGCCAGGTTGACCTCCCCGAGCGGCACGCCCCCCGCCGTGACGAACTCCTCGCCGAAGGGGCCGCGCCCGCGGATGGCATAGCCATCGTGACGCAGCGCTTCCTGCAGGCGGCGCTGGTCGCCGCGGCCGAGATCGGCCCAGCGTTGGCCCGGGTCGATGCCCCGGGCCTCCAGGAGATGGCCCCAGAGGCGGCGGCCGAGGCTGGGCCAGGGCCTGGCCGCCCCCAGCTGGCGGCGGGCCAGCTCGCGACGGGCAACGGCAAACCGCTGCTCCAGGTCGTCGGGCGACAGGCTGCCGCCGGTCCAGTCGATGCGCAGGCTGGCGCGATAGCCCCAGGCCCGCAGGTCCCTTGCAGCGAAGGCGGTGAGCCGCAGGATCGCCGGACCGCTGAAGCCCCAGTGGGTGATCAGCAAGGGCCCCCGCTGGCGGTGCCGCTGGCGTCGCCGCGGGCCGGCGGCAGCGCCAGCAGGCCCCTTGGGCAGGGGAGAGCCAGCGGCGGGGGGCGGCGACGCGGCGGCGGCCGGAGCCTCAAGCTCCAGCACCACCGGATCGACCACCACCCCCGCCAGGGCGGTGAGGGGATGGGGGCCCAGGGCGAGGGTGAACAGGGAGGGAACGGGCGGCACCAGCCCATGGCCGAGGGCGGCGGCGATCCGCAGGCCGCTGGGATGGCTGCCGGTGGCCAACACCAGGCGGTCGGCCTCAAGGCTGGCGCCACCGCGCAGCCGCAACCGGAAGCCGCCGCTGGGCAGGGGCTCCGCCGCCTGCAGCGCCAGACCCTCCAGGCAGCGAACGCCGGCGGCGAGGGCGGCGGCCCGCAGGGTGTCGACCACGGAGCTGGAGCGGTTGGAGCGGGGGAACAGGCGGCCATCGCCCTCCTGAACCAGCTGCAGGCCATGGGCGTCGAACCAGGCGACCGCATCACCGGGGGCGAAGCGGCCGAAGGGCCCCCGCAGGGCCTGGCCGCCGCGGGGGTAGTGACCCACCAGATCGCGGGGATCCCAGCAGGCATGGGTGACGTTGCAGCGGCCGCCACCGCTGATCCGCACCTTGTGCAACGGTTCGGCGGTGGACTCGAGGATCAGCAGGTCGGTGGCACCGGCCTCGGCGGCGGCGATCGCGGCCATGTAGCCGGCCGGCCCTCCCCCAGCCACCACCACGGATGCACGGCTGGGCAGCATGGGGGGATGGAGCACGCCTACCGCTTCAGTGTGGCGCCGATGCTGGATTGCACGGACCGTCACTTCCGCGTGCTGATGCGCCAGATCAGCCGCCGCTGCCTGCTGACCACGGAAATGGTGGTGGCCCGGGCCCTGCACCACATCCGCAGCGAGGCCACGGGGCCGCGGGCGGGGGAGGCCGAACGGCGGTTGGAGCGACTGCTGGGCTTCGCTGCGGAGGAGCGGCCCCTGGCCCTGCAGCTGGGCGGCGACGACCCGGTGCTGCTGGCGGAGGCGGCGCGGCTGGGGGCGGCCTGGGGCTACGACGAGATCAATCTCAATCTGGGCTGCCCGAGCGAGAAGGTGCAGCAGGGGCGGTTCGGGGCGTGCCTGATGGCCGAGCCGGAGCGGGTGGCCCGCTGCGTGGCGGCGATGGCGGCGGCGAGCGATCGGCCGGTGACCGTGAAGCAACGGATCGGCATCGACGCCCTCGATTCCTACGGGCACCTGCTCGGCTTTGTCGACACCCTGGCGGCCGCCGGCACGGCCCGCTTCGCGATCCACGCCCGCAAGGCCTGGCTGGATGGGCTCGATCCGAAACAGAACCGCACCATCCCGCCGCTGCGCTGGGACCTGGTGCATCGGCTGAAGCAGGAGCGACCGGAGCTGGTGATCGAACTCAACGGCGGCCTGGAGGACCTGGCCAGCTGCCGGGCCCAGCTGGAGCACGTGGATGGGGTGATGGTGGGCCGGGCCGCCTACGGCCATCCCCTGCGCTGGGTGGCAGTGGATCGGGAGATCTTCGGCGACGGGTCACGGCCGGAGGCGCGGGCGTCGGAGGTGCTGGAGGGGCTGATGCCCCACGCCGAGCGCTGGTGCCGCGGCGGCGGCCGGCTGTGGGCGATCGCCCGCCACCTGGTGCATCTGGTGGAAGGGGTTCCGGGCGCGCGCCCCTGGCGCCAGCAGCTGACCCGGGCCGCGGGAGAACGCGGCGCCGGGCCGGAGGTGCTGGCGGAGGCGGCGTGGCAGCTGCGGGAGCGGGGCCTCTAGGGCCAGGATCCAAGGCAGCGGGCCGGGGCTCAGACCTCGGCGCCGCCGTAGCCGCCGTAGTCGCCGCCGCCCTCGGAGCCGCCGCTGCGGCGGCGGCGGACGCGACCGGAATCGAAGCCATCGGCGCCGCGGTCACCGCCGCTGCGGTCTTCCCAGCCACGGGCACCGGAGCCGTAGCCGCCTTCGCCGCCACCGCCACCGCCACCGCGGGAGTAACCACCGCCGCCGCCATAGCCGCCACCGCCGCCGCCGTAGCCACCGCGGCGGGGACCGCCACCGCCGCCACCACCGCCGCCACCGCGGGGTTCGGCCCGGTTGATGCGCAGGGGCCGGCCCATCAGCTCAGCGCCCTGGAGGCCGTCGATCGCCTTGGTCTCCAGCTCGGGGTTGGCCATCTCCACAAAGGCGAAGCCACGCTTGCGACCGGTGTCGCGCTCAAGGGGGAGGGAACAGTTGGCCACCTCGCCATAGGGGGCGAACAGTTCGATCACGTCTTCCTGCTCAGCACGGAAGGGAAGATTGCCGACAAAGATGCTCACGGAACGTCCAGGGGGGTCTGGAGGGCGCGAAAGGCGCCAACGACCCGACAAGATTAGACCCGCCGGCGCGACATTCCGCCATTCCACCAACGGGGCTTCATGGTGTGATGACAGCCGATCCCCTACCGCCCCCGCCAGCAACGGGGCCAACGCCAGGGCTGGCATCGAGCTGACGGCGCAGACGCTGCAGCTGGCGCTCCACCTGCTCAAAGGCCGTGCCACCCTCGCTGCGGCGTGCCGCCACCACCTGACGGGGCTCGATCGCGGCGTGGATGTCGGCCTCGAAGGCGGGATGCAGCGCCTGCCAGCGTTGCAGCGGCAGATCGCGCAGCAGCACCCCCTCCTGCAGACAGGCCTTCACCAGGCCGCCCACCAGCTGATAGGCCTCACGGAAGGGCACACCCCTGGCGACCAGGTAGTCGGCCACATCGGTGGCGTTGGAGAAATCGGCGGCCACGGCCTCCTCCAGCCGGGCGGGCCTGAACTCCAGACCCTCCTCAAACAGGATCGCCATCGCCTCCAGACAATCCAGGCAGGTGGCGACGCCATCGAACAGCGCCTGCTTGTCCTCCTGGAAGTCTTTGTTGTAGGCGAGCGGCAGGCCCTTGATCATCGTCAGCAGGCCGATCAGATGGCCGAAGACGCGGCCGCTTTTGCCGCGCACCAGTTCGGGCACATCGGGATTCTTTTTCTGGGGCATCAGGCTGCTGCCGGTGGCGCAGCGATCGCTGAGGGCGATGAAGCCGAATTCCTGGCTGGCCCAGAGGATCACCTCCTCGCTGAGGCGGCTGAGGTGCACCATCACCAGGGAGGCGGCGGCCATGAACTCGACGGCGAAGTCGCGGTCGCTGACGGCATCGAGGCTGTTGGCGTAGACGCCCTCGAAACCGAGGCTGGCGGCGGTGTGGCGGCGGTCGATCGGCACGGGGGTGCCGGCCAGGGCGGCGGCGCCGAGGGGGGAGACGTTGACGCGGCGACGCACGTCGGCGAGGCGCTGGCGGTCGCGCTCGGCCATCTCGATGTAGGCGAGCAGGTGGTGGGCCAGGGAGAGGGGCTGGGCCCGCTGTAGGTGGGTGTAACCGGGGATCAGGGTGTGGAGGTGGGCCTCGGCCTGGCTCAGCAGGGCCCGCTCGTAGCGGAGCAGGGCGGCATCGATGGCATCGATCCGCTGGCGCAGCCAGAGACGCACGTCAGTGCCCACCTGGTCGTTGCGGCTGCGGCCGGTGTGGAGCTTCTTGCCCACCGGGCCGAGCAGCTCAATCAGGCGACGCTCCACGGCGAAGTGGACATCCTCAGCTTCGAGGCCGGGGCGGAAGCGGCCGTCCGCCGCCTCGGCGCGCACGGTTTCGAGGCCCTGCTCCAGCTGGGCGCCCTCCTCGGGGCTGATCACCCCACAGGCGGCGAGCATGCGGGCGTGGGCGATCGAACCGTCCAGGTCCTCCTGGAGCAGGACGATGTCGAAGCCGATCGAGGCATTGAAACGCTCAATCGCCGGATGCAGGCCCTGCTCGAAGCGATCGCTCCAGCCGGCGGCCGAGCCGCCGGTGACGCCAGCGCCGCTGGGGGCGGCGGCACTGGGATCGGCGGCGCCCCGGGGGGCGGAGGGTTCAGCAGCCATGCACCTGTGCCGCGCGCTGCCGCTCAGCTTGGCACCGTCGGCGCCGGGGGGTCAGCCGCTGGGGAGGGAGGGGAGGCGCAGCTCCTCGCGCACCTTGAGCACCACCATCGAGGCGTCGTCGTCGAGGTGGCGGTCGCTGCCCACGAAGCGGTCGAGGCGGGCGAACAGCTGGTCGAGGATGCCCTGGGCACCGAGGCCGGAGCGGCAGGACGACTGAAACAGCCCCGCCAGGCGCTGCTCATCGAAGCGCTCGCCGCCGAGGCCACTGGCTTCGGTGACGCCATCGGTGTAATAGAGGAGGGCGTCGCCGCTGTCGAGCACCACCTGGCCGCAGCCATACTCCGCTTCGCTCTGCAGGCCGATCAGCAGGCCGGGGGCATCGAGGCGGTCGACGTGGCCACTGCGACGGCGCCAGATCAGCGGCGGGTTATGGGCCGCATTGGCGAAGCGCAGGCGGCGGCTGGGGGGGTCGTAATCGGAATAGAAGAGGGTCACAAAACGATGGGACTGGCTGAGGTCCTCCATCGCCAGCTGGTTGAGGTCGTGGAGGATGCGATCGGGAGGCAGGCCGCTGAGCACCTCGGCCCGGAGCATGCCCCGCAGCAGGGTCATCAGCAGGCCGGCCGGGACGCCCTTGCCCATCACATCGCCGATCACCAGGGCCCAGCGGCCCTGCTCCCGCTGGCGGGGGAGGGCCTGGGGGCGGGTGGGGATGAAGTCGTAGTAGTCGCCGCCCACCTGGAAGGCGGGCCGGCAGCGGGCCGCCAGCTCGACGCCATCGATGCTGGGGCAGCGGTCGGGGAGGAGCTGGGCCTGAATCTCGGCGCCGATGCTGAGCTGGCGATCAAGCCGTTCATGGCGGCGCATCTCCTGCTGGAGCAGCTCGTTTTCGAGGGCCACGCCGGTGAGATCGGCCACCAGCTGGAGGTGGCGGCGGTGGACCTCGCTCCAGCAGTAGCCGCGGCGACCGCTGAAAACATAGAGGCGGCCCCGTTGGCTGTTGCGGGCGACCACGGAGGTGGCGATCACCTGGGCGGGGGCGAGCAGGCGGTGCAGCAGGGGGTCGAGCAGGGCCGCCACCGCCTCATCGCCGGACTCGGCCTGGAGGCGGCTGTCGCTAAGGGCGGCGAGTTGGCGGAGCAGTTCGGCGCAGCGCTCGCCCGGGGTGGCCTGGAGGTGCTCGCGCCAGAGGCGGCCATCGGGATGGAAGACCACAAGCACGGCCCCCTCGGCCTCCACCAGGCGGGAGGCGACCAGGGGCACCAGCTCGAGATAACGGCTGAGGTTGGTGAAGCTGCGCAGGGCGAAGGCGAGGGAGGCGAGCAGCTCCTGGTTGCGCCGCTGTTCGCGGTTGAGGCTGTCGAGCAGCTGGCGAAACGACGCGACGGTGCTGGCGGTGCCGGCGCTGGCGGCTGGGCTGGCGGCAGCATCGAGTGGTTCGGCGGCGGCGGCCCCGGCTGGATCGGTGCCGGCGGCGGGAAGCCGGGAGCCGGGCGTGGGAGCGGCGGGGGGCGGTGGGCGGCGGGGCGGCGGACTGCCCACGGGGGAGCCGCGAAGGACCCGAAACGTAGCAACGTTGCTCCGCGCCGGCGGCGCCCGGCCGGAACGGGGCGCGGCGTTGGGGCAGCGATGCGGCGGGGGTGGTGGTGCGCGCCGGCGGGACCCTCCCTAGGGTGCCGCCAAGGATCGGGCCATCGCGGGCGATGTCGATGACGCTGGAGCTGCTGGAGGAGGTGGTGGCGCCCCTGGCCCGCGCCACCGCCTTGCTGCTGGAGGCGCTCTCGGTGCTGACGGTGCTGGGGGGCCTGCTGGCGATCGGCCGCGATGCCCTGCCCCGCTGGCGGCAGCGGATCCCGCGGCGACCGTCGAACCGGGCACGGCTGACCTTCGCCAGCTGGCTGGCCCTGGCCCTGGAGTTCCAGCTGGGGGCCGACATCGTGGCGACGACGGTGAGCCCGTCGCCGACGCACCTGATCCAGCTGGGGGTGGTGGCCGTGATCCGCACCTTCCTGAATGCGTTCCTGGGCCGTGAGATCGAGGCGGAGCGGCGGCTGGAGGAGCAGGAACGGGCGGCGGCGGGGCCGGCGCTGGGCGGCCTGGCCTGAGGAGGGGGATGGCGGCAGCGGCGAAGGGGCGCGGCAAAACGGGTGGCCCGGGTGGCGCAGCCGAGCGTCCGCCGGGCCGGCCGCCGGCGCCGGGGATGGTGTGGGTTCCGGGCGGCAGCTTCACGATGGGTTCGGACCACCATTACCCGGAGGAGGCGCCGGCCCATCGGGTGCGGGTTGATGGCTTCTGGATGGACCGCACGGCGGTGACCAACGCCCAGTTCCTCAAATTCGTCAAGGCCACGGGCCATGTGACGCTGGCGGAGCAGCCGGCCGATTCCGCCGCCTACCCGGACGCCCTGCCGGAGCTGCTGGAGCCGGCCTCGATCGTGTTCGTGCCGCCGCCGCGACCGGTGGGCCAGGGGGATCCCTACCGCTGGTGGCAGTACGTGGCGGGGGCGAACTGGCGCCATCCGGAGGGTCCCGGCAGTTCGATCAAGGGACGGGAGCAGCATCCGGTGGTGCACATCGCCCATGGCGATGCGCTGGCCTATGCCAACTGGATCGGCAAGAGCCTGCCGAGCGAGGCGGAATGGGAGCGGGCGGCGCGGGGGGGTCTGGAGGGTGTGGAGTATGCGTGGGGAGGGGAACTGCACCCGGGCGGCAGGATGCTGGCCAACACCTGGCAGGGCGATTTTCCCAACCACAACAGCCGCGCCGATGGCTGGGAGCGGACGGCACCGGTGGGGTGTTACCCGGCCAATGGCTACGGCCTGCTCGACATGATCGGCAATGTGTGGGAGTGGACCGAGGACTGGTATCAGGAGCACGGCGCCCGGCTGGCGGCGGCGGGAGAGGCGGGAAAGGCCGCGGCGACGGCGGGCTGCTGCGCCAGCCTGGCCAGCCTCGACAACCCACGCGGTGCCAGGGACGAGGCCGCCAGCATCGATCCCAGCTCCCAGCACGGATCGATCCCGCGCAAGGTGGTGAAAGGGGGCTCATTTTTGTGTGCACCGAGCTACTGCCGCCGCTACCGGCCAGCGGCGCGGATGGCCCAGGGCATCGATACCAGCACCTGCCACCTGGGGTTCCGCTGCCTGGTGCGCCCCCCTGGCGGCCACCATCCCGGCGAATGGCAGCAGGATGGCGGCGCACCCAGCCCCTGGCCGCGGTGAAGGCAACACCGATCGATCCCCCCGAAGCCAACGCCCTGGTTCGCGAGCTCTGCGCCGCAGTACGGGACCTCGGTTCACCGCCAAGCGCCGGCGAACGGGCCGCGGCGCTGCTGCGGATCCTGGCGCTGGCGGCGGTGCTGCTGGGCGGATCGGGGCTGTATTGGACGCTGCCGCTGGGCTGGGAGGCGATCGCGGCGGTGCTGGTGGCCGGGGTGGCCTATGCGCTGCTGCTGGTGGCCACCCATGAGATGGTGCACGGCACCCTGCTGGGACAGCCGCGGCTGGAGCAACCGCTGGCGTGCCTGCTGAGCTGGCCGATGGCCTGGCCTTACCTCACCTACAGCCGGCTGCACCGGCTGCATCACCGCTGGAATGGGGTGGATGGTCGCGATCCGGAGCGGACCACGCCGCTGGAGCACGAGCTGCAGGGGGCGAGCCCGCTGCGGCGATGGCTGCAACGGCGCAGGGTGGTGGTGCGGATCGCGGCGCTGGCGGGGGTGGGGCTGATTGCTGAGACGACGCTCAAGGGGATCGGGCTGCAGGGGATCGATGGGGCCCTGAAACGGGCCGGGGTGGTGGATGGGGTCGGGGTGGTGATGGTGCACGCCGCGATGCTGACGGTGGCGATCCAGCAGGGGGTGGTGGGGCGCTATCTGCTGTTCTGGCTGCTGCTGGAACGGGTGATCGGAGCGATCGTCCAGGCCCGTGGGCTGGTGGAACACCACGACCTCTGGGCTACGCACACCAACCATCTGCTCACCCAGCTCTACGGCTCCAGGAGCGTCGAGGCCGGCCCGATCGTCAACGCCCTGATGGGAGGTCTGCCACACCACAGCGCCCACCATGCCTTCCCCTGGATCGCCAGCGGCCGGCTCCCCCTGGCCAGCCAGCGGATCGGGACGGTGCTGGCCCGCCACGGGGCGCCGGCATTCCCCACGGCAAAGGGCTATGGGGAAGCGCTGCTGGAGCTGGGGCGCCGGGAAGGGGGATGAGCTGTCGGGTCTGATTCGGCGCTACCGAGAGGACCTTCGGCGCGCCGTGAGGTGGGAGACACCGTGGAGACCGACGAGCCGTGGCTGCGGCTGGTTCTGCAATATCACCGTCCGCAATAGTCATGCGGGATGGGGATTGCTGAGGTGAATGCCTTGCGGAGACAGGTTGCGGAAGAGGGGCAGGGGAGCGCCTCCACCAGGAACCAGGCGCTGGCGGCGCTTCGGTTGCGACCCATCCACTGGAGGCACAGACACAGATATAACGTCCAAACGATTCAAGAACTGCTAGACCACAGTGATTTCCGAAAGACAATGCCCGACGACATCTAAACAACAATGCTCTACCCCTATGGTCTCAACCGCGTCCCCCAGGGAATCGGCAGTCCCGCCGACAGATTGCAACAGCAGGAACGGCCTAAAAAACCAAGCCAAGAAGCATACGATGATTCGCCTGAAACACGTTCGTGTATTGATGGACAGATCTCAGGGCACCATGATTGACCGCCCAGATCGGCAAAGCGATTTCAACGATGCGCGGCCAATCGGCCTTCATTGCCGACACACTGTCACGAAGCTCGCAGATATGAGAGCCAGATCGCGCCCACTGTGAAGTTATCAAGTCCTACACAGGAGCAATAAGCAGGGACAATCCACCGCAGGTTATACCTATACCTTCTGCTTTGTCTTCCTTTCGGGATCGGGCGGGACCGGCCCTCCTCTCGGCCCGCTGGGTAGTGCGGAGCCAGGGAGACACGTAGATATCGAGTCGGGCAACCCCTGTTCACGACGAACACATCTGCCATGGACTGGCTGCGGTGGCTAGGATTAGCCAGGCAACAAAGGGGTGGTTGTCGGACTGAACCAGGAGCGCCGCTGTTGGCTCTCAGAAACCATCCAATAAACGATCCAAAAATCAGGGCCTCCAGCCGAGCTTGTAGCATTATTTGCCAGCTATACTATTATTTTTACTGAAAATCTGGATCCAACTGCGCCAAGTCCCTTGTTCTCCTGTATAAATGATACGATAATTGGCAAACTAGTCTTGTCGATGAATTGCAAAAGCACAGGAAACCTTGAGTCCCCTCGCGCCATGAAATCAAAGCACGATTAGACGGGCTTTGTGATTTCCAAGCATTTTCATACGGACAACAATCAAAGCGCGTCCTCATTTATGGGCCAATGGATGTCAACAGTCCGTCAGGTTTCCTGTAAAGAAGTCGAAAAGCGTTGACTGCGATACCGGGTCCGCATAAAATCCCCAAGCCCCCACCGTACAATCCCCCAAACCCCTTGCACCGCATGCCCTTTGGAGCAAGCTGCAGGCTTCCCATCGGCTGCATAGGCCGACAACGGCACCCACAGCAGAGTGGATACCGGACCCGCCCATACAGCGTTAGACACCACTAGGAACCACTAATGGACAAACGTTACCAAGTCTTTGTAAGCTCTACGTTTATTGATCTCCAAGAGGAGAGGCGGCAAGTAATTCAGACTGTCATGGAGCTGGATTGTTTTCCAGCTGGAATGGAGTTGTTTCCTGCTGCCGACGAGGAACAATGGGATTTTATTCGGAAAGTAATTGACGACTGCGACTACTATATTCTTATACTTGGCGGAAGATATGGCTCGCTAACCGATGAAGGTATAAGTTATACCGAGAAAGAATATGATTACGCTGTTGAGCAAGGTCTTCCTGTGTTGGGATTTTTGCACGAGAATCCTGATGAGATTCCACTAGCACGATCTGAGATAAACCCCGAAACTCGGCAGAAGCTGACTGAATTCCGTTCTAAGGTCGCGAAAGGTCGTCTCGTACGTTTTTGGAAGAGTGCCGATTCACTTCCCGGCCTTGTGGCTCTAAGCCTCAACAAGACAATAAAGACTTATCCGAGGAATGGCTGGCTCAAGGCCACGAGTTTTCCTTCAGCAGAGACACTAGCAGAACTTAATGATTTACGAAAGAAGTTGGCGGAAGCGCAATCAGAGCTGGCAGAGGCACGAAAAGCAGTTTTACGAATACCAAGCATTACCGATCTTGCAGCTCTAGATGATTCTCTAACCGTCAAAGGTAGTTATTACACACAGAATGGCAAGTCGAACTGGTCTACTCGCCTCTCTTGGCGAGAGCTATTTGCAACAATAGCCCCAACCTTGCTAATCGCTACTGCTGATGGCAAGGTTAATATACACCTTGCTGAACTTCTTCTTGCACGGTCAGGGAAGACAGGCAGAACGCCGTCTATTGAAGACTCAGTTTTCGACACAATCAAGGTTCAGTTTCTTGCGCATAATATTATTACGGTTAAGCCCTTGAATCTTACGAGCGGAGGCGTAGCACTCTTCTGGGGGCTTACTCAGTTTGGACATAGTGTCATGCTTGAGGCGAGAAGCGTGAGGCTGTCTAGCGAAGATTCCGAGATCTCTCCAGGGGTCTAACATCAAGATCCAGAAGACGGGAGCGAAAGATGATGACTTTGCCAAGGCTGCCTCCCGCTTCTGATCTTGAGCGTTGGATGGGCCAGGAGGTTGTCGACGTTAGCGAGTCGTCACCTTCTATTTTGTCGCAAAAAAGTTAATCATCGGAGACAGGGCTAAAGATATTAGGATGAACTCAAGGATCGTGAAGGCAAACCAGTTAAACCATCTGGATCTTTCCTCATTCAGCTTAGTCTTAAATTCCGTATAAGGCTTGATTCGGTGAGCATTTGTATATATCTGGATGGCAAGCCCTATAAAGGCAGCCCGAGAAGCGTGAACCACAAAGCTTTTTAACATGAATAGATAGGCCAGATAAAAAGCCGCATACGATAGAGGCGCAAGGACCACCTGCAGTAGCGGCATTGAGGGATGCAGAAAGCTATTGCGATTTCGGTGGTCTTTGACAATATCTATTACATAGTCATAAATCTGTTTTGCGTCAGAGCGGGCATTTGGGGATTGGCACTGGATATCTATCGTGCTATAAAGAGGATCGCGATCAAACTGTATTCTTGTTTTATTTTTCCATGAAGACCCTGCTGTTATGGTGATTCGCCTGGTATCATCGTGAAAATATGACCGCCGATAGCAGGCAATAGAAGCAAGCTCTTCTTCTTCGTCTCTTCCGGCAATGGAAATTTTAATCTTAGCTGTGGCTGAATGTGTATCTTCATCTCGCAGGATAGGAATATCATCAACAATGCGTTCAAGTCTTTGAATCAGACTTGGATCTACATTGCAAGACGGTAGTTTCCTCTTGAGTGAAAAACTGGTCTCATTGATAGGTGCTTGCATTTCTCTTGCCGGGGCTTGATAGGGTGGACTTCAATACTATTTACTCGTGGAATGGGCCATCCAACAAGCCCCTCGAGTGGGCAGGCGGCGGCGTCCCATGGAGTGGTGTAACTCAGGAGGATCAGCCCCGGCGTAGCCGGGGCTGACGGCTCGCCTCCCTCAGATCTCAGCTGTGGCAATGGGTGGGCCGGTCTGTGACCCTGTTCGGAGC
>JBIKKX010000040.1:0-27390 GCA_044360135.1 Cyanobium sp. | reverse complement strand
AGCAGCAGCCCGGACCAGCCAACGAAAACGAAGCGGTCGCGCTTGAGCCAGTCGTCGAGGACGTCGAACCATCCCCGCTGGGGCAAGCGCCCTGCAGCGATCGTCATGAGAGGCTTTACGAAGCTTTACAACGAGCATGGTACGGGCATCCGCGCCCCCGTCGCGCGGCCTCGACCCGAATCAGGAGCGTTTGAGCACAAATACTCAGCCCTGGCCCCTGACCGGCCCCTGGTCTCCCCCTGGCCACCCCCAGCCGCTGCGACGACCGGGGCCGCCGCTCCGCCAGAGTGGCTCGATTGCGGCCTTCGCCTGCCGGGGTGCCGCCGCTCCCCTCCTCCCTCCCATGTACGTCGTCGAGCTCTCCCTCCGGCTCAGCCCCATGCCCATCGCCGTGCAGCGCAAGGACCAGGAGGCGGCCCTTGCCCTCTACCGCGAGATCCGCCAGGCCCTGGAGAGCAGCGAGCCACGCGTGCTCGAACTCCACTGCGACAAGGACGAGCACAAGCACATCAGCCTGCTGACCAGCGAAATCGTGGCGGTCCAGACCTACGAGAAGAGCGCCGGCGGCGGCGGCGGGCGGCGTCCTGGCTTCAGCCTCGAGACCTGATCCCACCGTGGCCTCACCTTCTGCCCCCGGGGGAGCAGCCTCCGCAGAGCCTGCATGCCCCCTGTGGGTGAAGGGGCTGGCCTTCGCCTGGGACAACGGCAGGATCGCCCTGGAGGACTGCAGCCTGACGATCCCCGCTCCCGGTCTGTGGATGCTGGTGGGCAGCAACGGCTGCGGCAAGAGCACCCTGCTGCGGCTGATTGCGGGGATGTTGCAGCCCCGCGCCGGTGTGATCCGGATGGCCGGCAAGGCCGCCCTGGTGTTCCAGAACCCCGACCACCAGCTGCTGCTGCCCAGCTGCGGCAGCGATCTGCAACTCGGCTTGCCAGCGGGCCTGAGCGCCGCCGGCCGCAGGGCTCGCATGGAGGAAGCCCTCGACCAGGTGGGCCTCAGCGGCATGGCCCAGCGCCCGATCCACACCCTCAGCGGTGGCCAGAAGCAGCGGCTGGCGATCGCCGGAGCCCTGGCCAGCGAGGCCGATCTGCTGCTGCTTGATGAACCCACGGCCCTGCTTGACCCGGAGAGCCAGCGGGAGGTCCTCGGTCTGATCCGTCGCCTCTGCAGTCGCCGAGATCGGCCGATCTCGGCCCTGTGGATCACCCACCGGCTGGAGGAACTGGAGCTCTGCGACGGCGCCGCCCTGATGGAAGCGGGGCGGCTGGGCCGCTGGCAGAGCCCTGCCGCACTGCTGGCCCAGCTCCCCCCCTTGCCCGCCGGACCGGCCGAGCGGTAGGCTCTCGCGGTCCGAACACGGATGCCCTTCCATCGGTGCCCCGGCCTCCGGGTCTTCCGCATGGTGGGGACTTGAACCTGCACTGGCCCGTCCTCGGCTGGTCGCAGGATTTCATTCCTCGGTAGCTCAGCGGTAGAGCGGTCGGCTGTTAACCGATTGGTCGCAGGTTCGAATCCCGCCCGGGGAGTTCTTTTTTTCACCATCCAGACGTCGCTCCTGGGCCATGGAGCCACTGCCCAGGAGTCGCTTTGGGATGGGGCCCAGACCAGAGTTCCCAGGCCCAATCCAGATCGGCGTCGCGCCTTGATGCGGCATGGCGCGGGATGTCGCGGCCCGGTCGGGGCTGGACTCCAGCCCCGACCGGGCCTGGAAGGCTGGAGCAACGAGGCCTGGCGGCCTGCCATGACACGGAGCGGCCACCAGCAGCGGAGCACAACGGGCGACGTCAGGGATCGCCGAGGATTGCCATGGTCGCGCCGATCGAGCGGAAGACTTCCTGAAGATCAGAGCCCCTGGCAGGGACTGGGGCCTAAGGATGCCGCGGCGTGAAATTGGACGAAATCCTCACCCCTTCAGGGTTTCTGCGGGTTTTGGCCAACCAACTTTGGTCGAGGCCACCGCCGCCGGCTGTGCGATGGAACACCAAGGGGCCAGCCGGGCGCCATGCAGCCGGAGCGAAAGCGAGAGACAATGCCCCCAACGACGCGTCAACTGTCGCCTTTGCTGCCGCAACAGCTCACCAGCCAACCAACCACCCGCCGTTCCTGCCCCCGATTTCGTCTGCCATGAAGCCCTGCATCCTGCTCATCGAGGACGACAGCGACATGCGCGAGCTTGTGGCTGGCCACCTGGAGCACGGCGGCTTTGATGTTCAGCGAACCGACGATGGCATCAAGGGCCAAGCCCTGGCCTTGCAGTACAGCCCGGATGTGATCCTGCTGGATCTGATGCTGCCGAAGGTCGACGGCCTCACCCTCTGCCAGCGGCTGCGGCGTGATGAGCGGACCGCCAAGATCCCGATCCTTATGCTCACAGCCCTGGGCGGCACCAAGGACAAGGTCAGCGGCTTCAACTCCGGTGCCGATGATTACCTCACCAAACCCTTCGATCTCGAGGAGCTGATGGTGCGGGTCAAGGCCCTGCTCCGCCGCAGTGAGCGGGCCCCCCTCTCCAGCACGCACAACGAAATCCTCAGCTACAGCTGCCTCACCCTGGTGCCCGAGCGTTTCGAGGCGATCTGGTTCGATGCCGCGGTGCGCCTCACCCACCTGGAATTTGAGCTGCTCCACTGCCTGCTGCAACGCCATGGCCAGACCGTGGCCCCCTCGGTGATCCTCAAGGAGGTGTGGGGCTACGAGCCCGACGACGACATCGAGACCATCCGGGTGCATGTGCGTCACCTGCGCACCAAACTGGAGCCCGACCCCCGCAAACCCCGCTTCATCAAGACGGTCTACGGGGCCGGCTACTGCCTTGAGCTGCCCAGCGGTGATCAGATCGACGCCCTGATTCCGCAGATCCAGCAGGCCCGATTGGCCAAGCAGCAGGGCGGTGCCAAGACCGCCTCCAGCGTCGGAGCGAGCGAGGGAAACGGCAGCGAAGCGGCCTAGGAACCTCAACCACTGCCCATCGGCGCCGGCAGCCGAGGCTCCGGGAATGCGGCGTCCCGGCGCCCCAGTGGGGCTACCCCCCACTGGCCGTCAGCTGCAGCAGGGCCACCTCCCAGGCCAGCCGTGGCTGAACATGGCTGCGCAGCTGAGAGCGCAGACGCTCCAGGCGGCGGAGCTCGGCCGGGCGGCGGCGGCGGCGCCAGAGGGCCAGCTGCAACCAGTCGATCAGCCAGAGCTGCTGGGGCAGATCGAGCTCCTCGCTCAGATCCCGGGCCAGCGTCAGCGCCTCGATCGGGTCGGCGCCGAAGGCCAACAACCGCGACGCCAGACCCTCGGGCAAGGCCCGCCACTGGCGGCGATGCTGCAGCAACCCGCCGGGGGAGCCCGCCGCCAGCTCCGCCAGTTCGGCGGGATCGGGCGCGATCGGCTGGCCCAGAACAGGCCCGGGTTCGTCGCCAGCGGAATCGCCGGCGCCCTCAGGCCGCGGCGCCCCTGACTCGGCCAGGGAGCCAAGCACCTGATCCACCAGGGCAGGGGCGAGGCGCCGGAAGGGGATCGTCTGGCAGCGGGAGCGAATCGTGCTCAGCAACTGCTCGGGGGCAGCACAGATCAGGATCAGCAGGCCTTCGCCGGGCTCCTCCAGGGTCTTGAGCAAGGCGTTGGCGGCGGCTTCGGCCATGGCCTCTGCCCCATCCAGCACCACCAGGCAGCGCCCCCCTTCCACAGGCCTGCGGGTGAGAAAGGCCGTGACCTCACGCACCTGCTCCAACCGCAACTGGGGCGCCGTGCGGCGGGGCACCCCCTCCGACTCGGCCTGGGAGAGAGGCACGAGCCGTCCCTGGTGGGAGTAGGTGGGCTCGACCCAGAGGAGATCGGGATGGTTGCCCTGCTGCAGCCGGCGGCGCAGGCTGCCGGCTGCAGCAGGGACGGGGGCCGGGCCAGCGGCCGGGACTGGGGCCGACACGCTGCTGGCGGCTGCGCCCGGATCGGTCGTGGCCAATACCCCCTCGAGGAAACGCAAGGCCGCCAGCCGGCGTCCCACCCCCTCAGGACCGCTGAACAGGTAGGCGGGGGCAAGACGGCCCTGCCGCAGGGCCGCCTCCAGCAGCCGGACCGCCAACGGCTGGCCGAGCAGATCGGCGAACAGCTCAGCCACCGCCATCCCCCCCGGCCCCAGCAGCTGCGGGCCAGCCGGCGGCGGCCTCAAGCTCGATCGCCCGCCGACAGGATTGGGCCACCGCGGCGGGATCGGGGCCCGCATCGATCCGCCGCCACTGGCGCTCCTGGGCCAGGCGGGCGAAACCAGCGGCGACGCGCTCCAGGAAATCCAGCCCGGCCGCCTCGATCCGATCGGCGGGCCGGCCGCCGCGGCGGCGCAGCGACGCGGCGAGGGGGAGGTCGAGCCAGAGCGTGAGATCCGCCTCGAGGCCAGCGGTGGCGAAATGCTCCAGGGCGACGATCCGATCGAGGGGAAGGCCGCGGCCATGGCCCTGGTAGGCCGCTGTGGAGCCACAGAAGCGATCGCTCAACACCCAGTGGCCGGCCTCCAGGGCCGGCCGGATCACGGTGGCCACGTGCTGGGCCCGGTCGGCGGCATAGAGCAACAGCTCGGCATCGGTGCAGGGAGCCGCAGCCTCGGGCGGATGGAGCAACAGCTCGCGCAGGGCGCGGCCCAGGGGAGTGCCACCCGGCTCCCGGGTGCAGAGCAGACGGGAGCCGGGTGGCATCAGGCCACTGGCCGGCAACCAGGCAGCCAGGGCCTCAAGCTGGGTGGTCTTGCCGCAACCATCGATCCCCTCCAGCACCAGGAACCGGCCGCGCGCCGCCAACCCTGACTCCTGCCCGATCACCCCGGCCGCTCCGCCCCCCTGGCGGCCCCATCCTGCAGCAGCAGGGCGTTGACGACCACCGTGATCGAACTGAGGGCCATCAGCAGGGCCGCCAGGGGGGGCGCCAGGCGGATGCCGTAGCCCGGCAGCAGGGCGCCGGCGGCGATCGGCAGCATGACCAGGTTGTAAGCGAAGGCCCAGAACAGGTTCTGGCGAACCTTCACCATGGTTCGCTGGGCCAGATCCAGGGCCTGGGGCAGCCCATCGAGACGATCGCCCATCACCACCAGGGCCGCGGCCTCCTGGGCGATCTGGGTGCCGGTGCCGACGGCGATGCCCAGATCGGCCGCGGCCAAGGCGGGGGCGTCGTTGATGCCATCCCCCACCATCGCCACGGGCCCATGGCTGCGGGCCGCCAGGATGCGGGCCAGCTTCTGCTCCGGGCGCAGGTCCCAGGCCAGCTCATCGGGCTCGAGTCCCACCTGCTTTGCGGTGCGCCGCACCGGCCCTTCCCGGTCGCCGCTGAGCAGACCGAGGGCCAGGGAGCGGCGACGCAGGGCCGTCAGGGTGGCAGCGGCATCGGCTCGGGGGCGATCCTCAACGGCGATCAGGCCGAGCAAATCAGATCCGAGGGCCACGGCCAGCAGGGAGGCACCCGCCTCGGCCAGGCTGTCGTGGCGGGCGTGCCAGGCCCGATCGATTCGCACCCCCTGAGCCTCCAGCCAGGCCAGTCGACCGACCCGCAGCAGCGGCGCTGTTCCTTCCTCGCCCGCTGGATGGGGCGGCAGCCGGCCTGGATCGGTCAGGATCGCCTCGCCGGCAAGGGCCCCAGCCGCCAGGCGGCCTTCGAGCCCATCGCCGGGCAGGGTGCGCACCCCGACCACGGGCCACAGGGGCAGCTGGCGGACCTCCGCCTCCTGGAGCACGGCATGGGCCAGAGGATGGCGGCTGTCCCGCTCCAGGCTCGCCGCCAGCTGCAGCAGCCGGGCGCCGGCGGCTTCAGCGGCCAGGCCACCAGCCTCAGTCGGCTGCACGGCGCTCACCAGCGGCCGGCCCAGGGTGAGGGTACCGGTCTTGTCGAACAGCACGGTGCGCAGGCCGGCGGCGGTCTCGATCGCGTCACCACCGCGGAACAACAGGCCGGCGCGGGCGGCAGCCCCGGTCCCCACGCTCAGAGCCGCGGGGGTTGCCAGACCGAGGGCGCAGGGACAGGCCACCACCAGCACGGCGATCGCCAGCTGCATCGCCAGGGCCAGCGGGGTGCTGACCAGCCCGATTGACCCATGGCCATGGGCGGCATGGGGACCGGCAGCGGCTTGGAGAACCGCCGGCCAGAGGCGCGTTCCCCAGCGCCACCAGAACAGGAAGGTGGCCAGGGCCAGCAGCAGCACCGCCACGGTGAAGCGTCCGGCGACCCGATCGGCCAGACCCTGGATCGGCGCCTTGCGCAGCTGGGCCTGCTCCACCAGGCGCACGATGCGGGCGATGGAGCTTTCGGCGCCGCTGCGCAGCACCTCCAGCTCCAGCGGAGCCAGCAGGTTGAGGCAACCGGCCGCCAGCTCACTGCCGGGCCCCACCAGCTGGGGGAGGCTTTCACCGGTCAGGGCGGAAGCATCGAGGCTGGAGCTGCCCTGACGCACCAGGCCGTCGACGGGCACCCGGTCGCCGGGCAGCAGGCGGATGCGGTCGCCCGGCCGCAACCCGCCCACCCGCACGGGCCTGGGGGGGCCGTCGTCGACGAGCAGCAGGGCCTGATCGGGTTGGAGGTCGGCCAGGGCCTCGATCGCCCGGCCGGTCCGGAACCGGGCCCGTTCCTCGAGGAAGCGGCCGGCCAGCACGAACCCGAGCAGCATCACGCCCTCATTGAAGAAACAGGGCCAGCCCCCCTGGGGCCAGATCCAGCCCACAAAGCTGGCCAGGTAGGAGCTGCCCACCCCCAGGGCCACCAGGGTGTCCATGCCGGGCGCAGCGGCGAGGGCGGCGCGGGTTCCCGACACCAGGATCGGCCGGCCGGGGCCCGCCAGGGCGACAGTGGCCACCAGGGCGTGGAACCAGGGCGCCCCCAGGGGGGTGGCGCTGAGGGGGCTGGCGCCGGCATCGGCGAGATGGCCTGCCCCGGAGGCCAGCACCAGCAGCAGGGCCACCAGCAGCTGGCGCCAGCGCTGCCACCAGTCCCGCTCCTGGAGGCGCTCCCGGCGACTGGTGGGGAGTTCGTCGCTGCGGGGCCGCGCCTGGTAGCCGAGGCCGGCCAGGCTCTCCAGCAGAGCTGGTAACCGCTGCTCGGGCCGATCCACCTCCAGCCAGGCGGTGCGGCTGAGCAGGCTGACGCTCACCTGGCCCACCCCCGGCTGCTGCTGCAGGCGCTGCTCCACGGCCCGCACGCAACCGCCGCACTTCATGCCCTCGACCTCCAGCAGCAGGGTCGAGCTGGGGGCGCCTGGCGATGGGGTGGAAAACGTGGGCCGTGGGGACAGGGGTGGCGCCGGGGCAGGGGCCGGCGCGGCAGCCATGGAAGCCGCGGGAACCTGGTCCTGGCTGGGCCCCTGGCCCTGGCCCAGAGGCTGACCATGTCCGTGAGCCTCCGGGGCCAGCCCCCTCCCGCCCCGGTTCGGGCCGTTCTCGGGTCCGGCCGACGGGGCCTCGGGAGGGGGGGGGATGGACACCGGCCGAAGTCTCAGGGCTTCAGGCTAGGGACATTGGCCAGCGGGGCCCAGGGCTGGAGAGCAACGGGCAGGATGGTGAGCAGAACCGGACCTGCGGCCGTGCCTCGCTCCCAGCGCAACGACAACTTCATCGACAAGAGCTTCACGGTGATGGCGGATCTGATCGTGAAGCTGCTGCCGATCGACCCCAGGGCGAAGGAAGCGTATGTGTATTACCGCGACGGCCTCTCCGCCCAGAACGACGGCGACTACGCGGAGGCTCTCGACAACTATGAAGAAGCGCTCAAACTCGAAGAGAACGCCATCGATCGTGGCGAGATTCTCAAGAACATGGCGATCATCTTCATGAGCACAGGCGACGAGGAGAAGGCGCTCGACTACTACCGGCAGTCACTTGAGGCCAACCCCAATTCACCCTCCTGCCTGAAGAACATGGGCCTGATCTTCGAGAAATGGGGGCGCATTGCCGCCGAAAACGGCGACCAGGACAGCGCCGATCGCTGGTTTGACGAGGCTGCCGAGCACTGGACCAGGGCCGTAAAACTTTATCCGGGCGGCTACCTTGATATCGAGAACTGGTTGAAGTCTTCCGGCCGGAGCAATGTGGATGTCTACTTCTGATCGTCTGATTGAGCGCATTGGCTCATTGGCTCATTAGTTCTGAACACCCTGGTCGCTTCGGCGGGCTCGCCTGAGGCTGGAGCGATACTCCGCGGCCGAACCGTACGGTTGGCGATGCGCCTCCCCTAGGCGGGCCAGAGCCCCCCGGCTCCCCCGCAGCTCCTCTACGCATCATCTCCGGCGGCATCCACCCCCAGGGCCAGCACCAGGGCTTCGGCCACCGTGGCGGCCTCCAGCAACTGCAGACCAAGACGACCGGCCACAGCACCCAGGCCACTGCCCCTGGGCACCACCGCTCGCCGGAACCCCAGCCGCGCCGCCTCCTGGAGGCGCAGCTCCAGCTGGCCCACGGGCCGCAGCTGCCCCCCCAGCCCCAGCTCCCCCACCAGCACCGTGCCGGCGGGCAGGGTGAGATCCCGATAACTGGCGACCACCGCGGCCGCCACCCCCAGATCCGCCGCCGGCTCCTCCACCTCCAGGCCGCCGGCCACGGCCAGGTAGCAGTCGAAGCGGGAGAGGGGCAGGGCCAGGTGCTTCTCGAGCACGGCCAGGATCTGATGCAGCCGGTTGGCCGCCAGACCGGTGGTGCTGCGGCGGGGGCTGGCATAGCTGGTGGGGCTGACCAGGGCCTGCAGCTCGACCACCAGCGGCCGGGTTCCTTCGCAGGCGACGATCGTGCCGGTGCCGGGCCCCTCGCCGCCGAGGAAGAGGGCGCTGGGGTTGGTCACCTCGGCCAAGCCGCCACCACCCATCTCAAACACCCCCAGCTCATGGGTGGCCCCGAAGCGGTTCTTCACCGCCCGCAGCAGCCGATGGCTGGCGAAGCGGTCCCCTTCGAAGGTGAGCACCGCATCGACCAGATGCTCCAGCACCTTGGGGCCCGCCAGCAGGCCTTCCTTGGTGACGTGGCCCACCAGCAGCAGGGCCGTGTGCTGGCGTTTGGCGAGCCGCTGCAACACCGCAGCGCACTCCCGCACCTGGGCCACCGAGCCCGGCGCACTGGTCAGGGCGCCGTCGTGGAGCGCCTGAATGCTGTCGATGATCGCCACGGCCGGCCGCAGGGCCTCCAGCTCCTCAAGCACCAGCTCCAGGTCTGTCTCGGCGAGGAGCCGCAGCCCGGCGGCGGCTGGAGCGGTCCGCTCCGCCTCCGCCAAGGGGGGGCCCCCAGCAGCGCCCCCGCCCCCCGACGCCGCGACAGCCCTGGCGCCATCGGTGGTCGGCTCCCGCAGCCGCCGCCAGCGCAGGGTCACCTGCTGGGCCGATTCCTCGGCGCTCACATAGAGCACGGAGCTGCTGGTGGCCATGGCGCGGGCGCACTGGAGCAGCAGGGTCGACTTGCCGATGCCGGGGTCGCCACCCACCAGCACCAGGGAGCCCGGCACCAGGCCGCCCCCGAGCACCCGGTCGAGCTCGCCGTAGCCGCTGGCCAGGCGCTGCAGGGGCCGATCCCCCACCGCCTCGATCGGTTCGGAGCGCCGGGGCCGCCCGGGAGCCGCCGCTTCGAGCTCGCCGCCGGTGGCTGCCGCAGGCCGGCGGCGGCGGCCATCGGCGGCGGGCTCCCGCTGCTCCACCAGGGTGTTCCACTGGCCGCAGGCGGAGCAGCGGCCGAAGAACTGGCGGCTGCGGGCGCCGCAGGCCTGGCAGACGTAGGTGGAGACGGGACGGGCCAAGGGCGGGGCGAGGCGGGAAGTTGTATGAAGAATGGTGGCGTTGAATGAATCAAACGGCCCTGGCGCCCTTTCAGTGGGTCGGATGCGAGTACTGGCACCAGGCCCGGTGACCAGACCTGAAGCTCCGCCCGAACGCGATGACGGTTGCCAACCCAGCCAAGGAAACCATCCTCGTCGTGGATGACGAGGCCAGTATCCGCCGCATCCTGGAAACCCGGCTGTCGATGATCGGCTACCAGGTCGTCACCGCCTCCGACGGCGAGGAGGCGCTGGAAACCTTCCGCCGCTCCCATCCCGACCTGGTGGTGCTCGACGTGATGATGCCGAAGCTCGATGGCTATGGCGTCTGCCAGGAGCTGCGCAAGGAATCGGATGTGCCGATCGTGATGCTCACCGCCCTGGGCGACGTGGCCGATCGGATCACCGGGCTGGAGCTCGGCGCCGACGACTACGTGGTCAAGCCCTTCAGCCCCAAGGAGCTGGAGGCCCGCATCCGCTGCGTGCTGCGCCGGGTGGAGAAGGATCCGGTGGCCGGTATCCCCAACTCCGGCGTGATCCAGGTCGGGGTCCTGCGCATCGACACCAACAAGCGCCAGGTCTACCGGGGTGACGAGCGCATCCGGCTGACGGGCATGGAGTTCAGCCTGCTGGAGCTGCTGGTCCGCCGCTCCGGCGAAGCCTTCAGCCGTGGCGAGATTCTCAAGGATGTCTGGGGGTACACCCCGGAGCGCCACGTCGACACCCGCGTGGTGGATGTCCATATCTCCCGGCTGCGTTCCAAACTGGAAGATGACCCCGCCAACCCCGAGCTGATTCTCACGGCCCGGGGCACCGGCTACCTGTTCCAGCGCATCGTTGACTCCCCTGCCTCCGAAGGAGCCTGATTCAGGCCTGCCTGGCTCCGGCCGCGGCCGAGGGCCCCGCCCCCGCCAGAGCCGCGCGATCCGCCGGCTTGTGGTCTGGTATCGGCGCAACGCCGCCGTCACCACCCTTGTGGATACCGCCTCGGCCCTGGTCGACACCGCCAACGCCACCGCCTCGGTGGCCGGCAGCATGGCCGGGGCGGCCAGCAGCGTGGCGGGCAACATGGCCGGCGCCGCCAGCACCGTGGCCGGATCGGTGCTCCAGCCGCTGGTCTTCGATCCCCTGCGGCGCCTGCAGCAGGGGAGCGGCGGCGCCGATGGCGGCGATGGCCCGATCGACGACCGGCGCCGCCTCTGGGTGGCGGTGGATGGGATGGGCGGCGACCATGCCCCGGGGGCGATCCTGGAGGGCTGCCTGCGGGCGGTCCAGCTGCTGCCGGTGAGGGTGCGGTTCGTGGCGGAGGACGAGCCACTTCGCCGCGCCGTGGCCGAGCTCGGCCTCCAGGAGGCGCTCCAGGAGGCCCTCGACCGGCAGCTGATCCAGCTGGTGGCCAGTGGAGCCTCCATCGGCATGGACGATGAGGCCACCGCCGTGCGCCGCAAGCGGGACGCCAGCGTCAACCTGGCGATGGATCTGGTCAAGCGGGGGGAGGCCACCGCCGTCTACTCCGCCGGCAACTCCGGGGCCGTGATGGCCTCGGCCATCTTCCGCCTCGGCCGCCTCCCCGGCATCGAGCGGCCAGCGATCGGGGCCCTCTTCCCCACCAAGGATCCAGAGCAGCAGGTGCTGGTGCTCGATGTGGGCGCCAACATGGACAGCAAACCAGCCTGGCTGCACCAGTTCGCCCTGCTCGGAAACATCTACAGCCGCGATGTGCTGCAGGTGCGCCGACCCCGGATCGGCCTGCTCAACATCGGCGAGGAGGAATGCAAGGGCAACGACCTGGCCCTGCGCACCTTCCCCCTGCTCGCCGCCGACTCCCGCTTCCGCTTCGCCGGCAACTGCGAGGGCCGCGATGTGCTCTCCGGCAACTTCGATGTGGTGGTCTGCGATGGCTTCACCGGCAACGTGCTGCTGAAATTCCTGGAGTCGGTAGGGGGGGTTCTGCTCGATGTGCTTCGGGCCGAGCTGCCCCGCGGACGACGCGGCAAGGTGGGTTCGGCCTTCCTGCGCAGCAACCTGATCCGCATCAAGAAGCGTCTCGACCATGCAGAACATGGCGGCGCCCTGCTGCTGGGGGTCGACGGCGTCTGCGTGATCGGCCACGGCAGCAGCAAGGCCCTCTCGGTGGTCAGCGCCCTGCGGCTGGCCCACTCCGCCGCCAGCCACGGCGTGATGGAGGATCTGCACGCTCTCGGCAGCTCCGGCCTGGCGGCGGGCAGCGCCGGGGACACGAAGGCGGCAAGCACCTGTGGTTGACTGAGCCCACTGCGGTTGGTACCGGTGTCGTTGCATCCTGATGCGGCTCCTGCCTCCGGTGATGGCAGCCGGCGTGGGATTGCCCTGGTCGGCAGCGGCAGCGCCCTGCCCAGAGCACGGATCAGCAACGGCGACCTCAGCCAGCGGGTCGAAACCGATGACACCTGGATCCGCAGCCGCACCGGCATCGCCGCCCGCCGGATCGCCGGCCCGGGCGAAACCGTGACCTCCCTGGCCACCGCGGCCGGCTTGGCTGCCCTTGACCACGCCGGCTGGGATCCGGCCGACCTTGATCTGATCGTGCTGGCCACCTCCAGCCCTGACGACCTGTTCGGCACGGCGCCACGGGTGCAGGCGGCCCTGGGGGCCGCCAACGCCGTGGCCTTCGACCTCACCGCCGCCTGCAGCGGCTTCCTGTTCGCCCTGATCACCGCAGCCCAGTACCTGCGCAACGGCACCGTGCAGCGGGTGCTGGTGATCGGCGCCGACCAGCTCAGCCGCTGGCTCGACTGGGATGACCGCCGCACCTGCGTGCTGTTCGGCGACGGCGCCGGGGCCGTGGCCCTCGAGGCCTGCGACGGCGGCGAGGACGGCCTGCTGGCGTTCCGGATGCGCTCCGACGGCAGCCGCAACGGCTGCCTCACCCTCGCCCAGGTCGAGGAGCACCGCCCCCTGCTGGGGGAGCTCACCGCCCAGGTGGGGGGGTTCCGGCCGATCCAGATGAACGGCCAGGAGGTGTACAAATTTGCGGTGCGGGAGGTGCCCGCGGTGCTCGAGGAGCTGCTGCGCAGCACGGGCCTGACAGCCGAGCAGATCGACTGGCTGCTGCTCCACCAGGCCAACCAGCGCATTCTCGACGCTGTGGCCGACCGGCTGCACATCCCCCACGACCATGTGCTCACCAACCTCACCCACTACGGCAACACCTCCGCCGCCACCATCCCGCTGATGCTCGATGAGGCCGTGCGCGACGGCCGGGTTCAGCCCGGCCATCTGATCGCCAGCAGTGGCTTTGGGGCAGGTCTGAGCTGGGGTGGGGCCCTGCTGCGCTGGCGCGGACCAGTCGGCGCCTAGTCTCCTGGCCACCGCGCCGAGGAGCAGACGGATGGGTATCGCCTGGGTGTTTCCCGGCCAGGGTTCGCAGAAGCCGGGGATGGCCGCCGGCGTCCTCGACCTTCTCGGGGCCCGTGAGCGGTTTGAGGCTGCCTCAGCACTCCTCGGTCGCGACCTGCTGGAGATCTGCGCCGGAGAGGCCGGAGAGGGCACAGCCGAGCAGCCCTCGGACCTCAACGACACCCGCAACACCCAGCCGGCGCTGTTCGTGATCGAGTCGCTGTTGGTCGACGCCCTGCGCGCCCAGGGCCGGGCGCCTTCCCTGGTGGCCGGCCACAGCCTCGGTGAGCTGGTGGCTCTCTACGCGGCCGGGGTGTATGACGCCGCCGCGGGCCTGACCCTGATCAAGACCCGCAGCGACCACATGGCCGCCGCCGGCGGCGGCGCGATGACGGCGGTGATGGGCTTCGACCGGGCCGAGCTGGAGGCCCTGGTGGCGGCCAACTCCGGGGTGGTGGTGGCCAACGACAACAGCAGCGCCCAGGTGGTGCTCTCCGGCACCCCCGAAGCGGTGGCGGCGGTGTGCGGCCAGCTGACCTGCAAACGCGCCATCCCCCTGACGGTGAGCGGCGCCTTCCATTCGCCCTTCATGGCCGAGGCCGCCGCCGCCTTCGCCGCAACCCTGGAGGCCGTGCCCTTCGCCGATGCCAGCGTCCCGGTGCTGAGCAACACTGATCCCACCCCGGCCACGGCGGCCGCGGTGCTCAAGGAGCGCCTCCGTGCCCAGATGACCACCGGGGTGCGCTGGCGGGAAACGATGGAGCGGCTGAGCGCCGAGGGCATCAGCGTGGCTGTGGAGATCGGGCCCGGCAACGTGCTCAGCGGCCTGATCAAACGCGGCTGCGAGGGCATCGGCACCGCCCAGGTGAGCGGCGCCGGCGACCTGGCCCTATGAATCCCTCCCCAGAACCGAGCAGCGCCCTCAGCCGCACCGGCAGCCGCTCGATGCAGGCGATGCGGCGGGTGATGCGGCGGCGGCGCAGCGAGCCGCCGGCCCTGCTCCACACCCCCCGGCCCAGCCTGACCTACCGGGCCATCAGCTACCTGCTGGTGTTTCCGATCTACCGGCTACTGTTCCGCGGCCGCACCGCCGGCAACGACAACGTCCCCCTCGAGGGCGCCCTGGTGGTGGTGGCCAACCACGGCTCCCATCTCGACCCCCCCCTGCTCGGCCACGCCCTCGGCCGTCCCGTGGCGTTCATGGCCAAGGCGGAGCTGTTCCGGGTGCCCCTGCTCGGGCCGATCATCCGGGCCTGTGGGGCCTATCCCGTGGCCCGTGGCGCCAGCGACCGCGAGGCGATCCGCGTCGCCACCGATCGCCTCGATGAGGGCTGGGCCACCGGGGTGTTCATCGACGGCACCCGCCAGGGCAACGGTCGGGTCAATGCACCCCAGCCGGGGGCGGCCCTGCTGGCGGCCCGGGCCGGGGCGCCCCTGCTGCCGGTGGCGATCATCAACAGCCACCGGGCCCTGGGGCCGGGCAACGGCCCGCCGCGGCTGGTTCCGGTGCACATCCGCATCGGCACACCGATCCCACCCCCGGCTTCCCGCCGCCGCCCTGATCTGGAGGCCACCACACGGGCCTGCCAGGAGGCGATCAACCGCCTGCTGGATGAGGGTCTGATTCAGGCTGGACACCGAATCGCTCCAGCCAGGGAGTCAGCCGCTCTGCCGCCCACGGCTTCAGATCCCGACCTGTGACCACCCAGACCGCGGCCCGGACCCCGTCGCCCCAGATCTTGCGGCGGCTCTCCCGCACGCAGAGGCTGCCGCAGGAGACCGGCTCGGGCGTGAGATGGATGCCGCGGCTGCCGGCCACGATCCGACCGACCAGCAGGGCCCGATCCATGTGATCGGTGCTGGTCACCAGCAGGGCGTGGCGCACCCTGGCGCGGCGGAGGTCGTCCACCAGGGAGGTGAAGTTGGAGAGGGTGTCGCTGGCGCGGTAATCGAGCTGCACCCGCTCGCGGGGCAGCCCCTGGCGCTCCTCGAAGATCCAGTGGGCGTATTCGGGATTGCTGCCGCCGCTCACCACCACAGGCAACCCATCTTTGCGGGCCAGGTAGGCGGCCGCCAGCTCCCGGTCCTTGTCCCCACCGAGCACCAGGATCAGCTGGGGAGCGGGGGGCCGGGGCCACCACCAGCCCCGGGACAGCCAGAGCAGGCCGCCGGCCACGAGGGCCAGGACCAGCATGGGTAAGCAGCCACCCCGCCGCGATCGGCGGCGCGGTCGCGGGGCGGCGCGCTGAGCGCTCACAGAGCGCCGTCGACCGGGCTGGTGGGGTAGAGCGGCAACACCGGGCTCCAGGGGGCGGGTCGCCCCAGGGCCGCCGCTGCCTGGCTGAATCGCAGCAGCTCGGCCACGTCGTCGGGCTGTCGGACCTCGGCGGGACATCGGGGCGCAGGCGCCTCCTCGCCGGCGGGGAGCAGCGCCGCCTCGGCATCAACCAGGGCGGAGGCCCCACGGTAAAGCCGGGGAGCCAAGAGTTCCAGGGGGCCGCCATCGCCGGGGTGGTCGCCTCCGGCAGCGCCCCAGCGACGCACGTCCGGGCCGCCGGGATCCGGCCCGCCTCCGCCCCCGGACGCGGCGGCAGGCGCATAGAGCCCCGCCACCAGACCGCGGCGTGGCAGATCCTGCACCACCCAGAACGGCCGCTGGGCCACGGCACCCTGGCGCAGCAGCCGTTGGGCGATCAGCCGGAAGCTGCCGACACCATCGAGGGGCAGGCCGAGCTGCTGGGCGAGGGTGCGAGCCAGGGCCACGGTGAGGCGGGTGCCGGTGAAGCCCCCCGGACCTGTGGCCACCGCCAGCCGCCCCAGGGACGGCCACTGCGAGGCGGGCAGCACCGATTCCACGCAGGGGAGCAGGGCAGCGGAGAGGCCGCGGCCCAGGGGGAAGGCGGCCAGACGGGGGGGCTCCTGACCGCCTAGGCGCTGCAGGGCCACGCCGAGGGTCTCGCTCGAACTGTGCAGCGCCAACAGCCAACGGCCGGGCCCGGCAGGACTCTCTGGGGCTGCCGAGGGGGCGGCCATCGCGACGGTTGCAGGGGGCTCAGGGGTCACAGACCCGTCGGGCCCAGCGGGGGGGGCATTCATGGCGGCAGGGTCTCACCAGGCCGGAGCCGGGCCCAGCGGCCTGGATCGGCCGCGAAGTCGTCGCACTGGCGTACATCCCACTCCACCCCTACCGCCCCTCCAGGGAGATCGCGGACCTGCACGTGGATGCGGGGCTGGCGCGGCTGGATGTCGGGAGCGGCGCTGAGATGGGGAACGCCATGCTGGCGCTCGACCGCGTGGTAGGCGTGGCAGCGGTCCACCCAGCGGCAGTCGACGCAGATGCACATGATGCCGCCCAGGCCCGGCCAGGCGCCCATTGTGCCCGCCGCTGGCGAGTCCCTGGCGGTCCGTCTGCTCGCAGCCCTCGATCCTGCCCGCTGGCCCGTCCCTCCGGCCGACCTGCCGCCGGGCACGGCCGTGGTGGGTGGGGCTGTGCGCGATGCCCTGCTGGGGCGACTGGCACCCCGCCCGGATCTCGACCTGGTGGTGGCGGACGATGCGCCAACCCTGGCCCGGACCCTGGCCCGACGCCGGGGCGGCAGCGTGGTGGTGCTCGACCCGGAGCGCTCGATCGCCCGCCTGGTGGTGCAGGGCTGGACGATCGATCTGGCACGGCGGATGGGAGCCTGGCCGGAAGGGGATCTGCTGCGGCGGGATTTCAGCGCCAATGCCATCGCCCTGGAGCTGCCGGCGGACGGCGGCCCACCGATCCTGCTGGATCCGGCCGGAGGGCTGGCGGATCTGGCCGCAGGCCGCCTGCGGGCCCTGGCGGAAGCGAACCTGCTGGAGGATCCCCTGCGGCTGCTGCGGGGCGTGCGGCTCGCCGCCGAACTCGGCTTTGGGATTGAGCCCCGCAGCTGGGGCTGGATCCAGCAGCATCACCGCCAACTGGGCAGCGTGGCCGCCGAACGGGTGCTGGCGGAGCTGGAGCGGCTGGCGGTGGCGCCGGCCGGGGGCACGGGGCTGGCCCTGGTGCTGGAAGCGGAGCTGCTGGCGGGCTGGGGGCTGGAGGGGAGCGCTGGCCAGCACGGGCTGGGCGCAACCCTGGCGGAGCTGGGCCTGGAGCGTGCCACAGCCCGGGGGCTGAGTGACGCTGAGGCCGCCACGGCCGTGCCGCTGGCGCGGCTGGCGGTGCTGCTCGATCCGACCCTGCTCGAGCGGCTACGGGCCAGCCGCCGGCTGCAGCAGAGCTGCGCCCGGCTGCGCCACTGGTGGCAACGGCTGGCGGTGCTGGGCGGCGACCCGGAACGGCTTGGCGAACCCGAACGGCTGCGGCTGCAACAGCAGCTGGAAGGGGAGCTGCCCGCCCTCACCCTGCTGGCCGCACCGACCTGGGCACGGGAGGCCCTGGAGCGTTGGCGCGACCTTGGCGATCCCCTGTTCCACCCTCGGCCGCCCCTCGATGGCGCCACCCTGCAGCGGGCCCTGGGCCTGGCCCCGGGCCCTCAGCTGGGAGCCCTGCTCCACCATCTCTGCCGGGAGCGGGCCTTCGGCAGGCTGCCCCGCCAGCCGGCGGCCGATGATTCGGAGACGCTGACCGCCGCCGGCCACTGGCTCGCCGCCGGGGCGGACACTCGCCATGGTTAACTGCATGGCGCATCGGCGTGTTTCCGCGCGAGCCGAAGTCTGCTGTTTTTTTCTCCTCCCCTCCCATGAGCATTCGCCTCTACGTCGGCAACCTGCCGCAGACCTTTGATGCCCGAGAGCTCGAGTCGCTCTTCGAGGCCGTGGGGAAGGGAGTCCGCTTCAAGGCCGTCCTCGACCGCGACACCGGCGCCTGCCGCGGTTTCGGCTTCGCCAACGTCGATGACACGAGCCTGGCCGAAACGGTGATCGAACAGCTCAATGGTCGTGAGTTCGGCGGCAACGCCCTGCGGATCGAGATCTCGGAGCGGCGCGACAGCCGTCCCGGCGCCCCGGCTGAGCGGCGCGGCGGTGGTGCTGCCCCGGTCGCCAACCGCAAGGCCGCCAACAAGATCGTCCATGCCGACACGGTCGACAGCGAAGCCCCCGATCCCCGCTGGGCCGGTGAGCTGGCCAAGCTGAAAGGCCTGCTCGCCAACCAGACCGTCGGCGTCTGAGCGGCATGTTGCCGACATCCGGGTCCGGGATACGAGCCCTCGGCTCCCCCTGGATCTGGAAAGGATGGAGGATCCAGACCTTGCGGATCGGCCCAGAGGGCGGGGCCGCAGGGTCGAGCAGTTCGACCGGGGGAAGGCCGCGGGTGCTGCTGATCCATGGCTTTGGGGCCTCGATCGGCCACTGGCGCCACACCATCCCGGCCCTGGCCGCCGGCCGCGCTGACGTGCATGCGATCGATCTGCTGGGCTTTGGCGACAGCGCCAAGCCCATCTCTCGCCTGGCCGATGAAGCGCAACAGCCGGGCGCGGTGCGTTACTGCTTCGACCTCTGGGCCGAGCAGGTGGTTGACTACATCAACGGGCCGCTGGCCGCGGTTGGCGGCCAGGAGGCCGGCCCGATCCATCTGGTGGGCAACTCGATCGGCGCCGTGGTGGCCCTCAATGCGGCCCGGCTGCTGGAGCAACGGGGCGCTCCTCCCGCCCAGGTGATCCTGATCGACTGCGCCCAGCGGACCCTGGACCGCAAGCGGATCGGCGAGCTGAAGGGCTTCGAGCGCTGGACCCGTCCGCTGCTGCCAGCCCTGGTGCGCCAACGCTGGCTGATTGCGCCCCTGTTCAGGCTGCTGGCCAGGCCCGTGTTCATCCGCAGCGTGCTGGCGAGGGCCTATCCCAGCGGCGCCCACTGCGACGACGACCTGGTGGAGCTGCTCCATCGTCCGAGCACCGATCCGGGCGCCGTGGAGAGCTTCCGCGGCTTCGTCAACCTCTTCGACGACCACCTGGCGCCGCAGCTGCTGGAGCAGCTGCGGCTACCGGTGCGGATGATCTGGGGAGGGGCTGACCCCTGGGAGGACCCGGCCGAGGCGCAACGCTGGGCAGCCACCTACCCGTGCATCCGGGAGCTGGTGATTCTGGAGGGTTTGGGCCACTGCCCCCAGGACGAGGGTCCGGAGCGGGTGAATCCCCTGCTGCTGTCCTGGGTCGGCTGAGCGGCACGGGGCCGGCAGGTCCAGACCGGGCCGTCGCTCAGTGGACCTGGGCCAGCACGAAGGACCAGGGAAGATCGAGCAGCTTGCCGGCAGTGGGCACATAGGCCCGATGGTTGAACACATCGAAGCCGCGGCGCTCGATCGCATCGAGAATGCCCCGATAAAGCCGCAGGGAGGTCCACACCGGCCAGCGGGCATCGGCGGATAGCCAGCGCACCCCGGCCTCTGAACGGGCGAACCAAGATCGGGCCCGCTCCAGCTGGAAGGTCATCAGGGCACGCCAGTTGTCGTTGAGCGTCCCGGAAAGCAGCTCGGCCTCGCTGTAGCCGAAGCGAGCCAGGTCCTCCTGGGGGAGATAGATGCGACCGCGGCCCCGGTCCTCGCCCACATCGCGCAGGATGTTGGTGAGCTGGTTGGCGATGCCAAGGGCCACAGCAGCTTCTGTGGGATCGGGGCGCTCGCTCCAAGGGGCGGTGGTATAGGCGGGATCGAGCCCCATCACGGCCTGGGTCATCAGTCCCACCGTGCCCGCGACGCGATAGCAGTAGAGCTCCAGCTCGGCGAAATCGGCATAGCGGTGCTTGATCACATCCATCCGCTGCCCATCGATCATGTCGAGATAGGCCTGCAGGGGTTGGGGGAAGCGTTCCAGGGTGTCGAGCATCACCCGATCAAAACTGTCGCTGGCCTGGCCGTGGAACAGGGCGCGGGTGCGTTCCTCCCAGGCATCGAGCCGCTCCAGCAGCGTGGCCGCTGGCAGAGCCTGGGCGGCGGGGCTGTCCATCAGTTCGTCGGTGCGACGGCACCAGACGTAGATGGCCCAGATCGCACGACGCTTGGCCGGCGGCAGCAACAGGGTGCCGAGATAGAAGGTCTTCGCCCACTGGGCCGTTTCCTGGCGGCAGGCCTCATAGGCCGCATCGAGCGGGACGGCCAGGGCGGGGGAGGAGACGGACACCCTTCAGACCGGAGCCAGACCGGTGGCGTCGGCAGCGGCCGTGATCGGCGCCGCCCCAGTTTGGGGGGTGGTTCCCAGGACACCAGCATCGAGGGCGGCAGCGATGGCCTCGGCACAGAGACGACCGCTGAGGACCGCCCCTTCCATCGAGGCGAGATAGCGCTGCATGGTGTAGTCACCAGCCAGGAAGAAATTGGGGATCGGGCTGGTCTGGTCGGGGCGAAGGGCCTGGCAGCCAGGAACGGTCTTGTAGACCGATAGCGGTGTCTTGACCACGATCGCCTTACGCAGCTGGGCAGGGTTGTCACCGCCGAAATGCTGTGGGAACAAGCGTTGGAGCTCCTCGAGAGTGGCCGCCACGATGTCGTCGTCACTGCGTCCGATCCAGTCCTTGGCCGGGGCGAAGACGAGCTCGAGCATCGAGCGCTCCGGATCCTCGTATTCGCGGCAGGTGTTGCTCATGTCTGCGTAGACGCTGAGCAGCGGACTACGGCTGAAAAGAAGGTGGTCGATCTCGGTGAGCTTGCGATCGAACCAAAGATGGATGTTGATCACCGGCACACCGTTGAGCCCGTTGAGCTTCTCGAAATAGGGCAGCTGCTTCCAGGCTTCCGGCAACAGCAGCTTGAGAGGATCCACAGGCAAGGCACTGACGTAGGCATCAGCGCTGATCGTGCGTCCGGGTTGCCCCTTGATGCCCCCGATCCGGAAGCCGCTGACGCGACCGTCGTCGCCGAGCTCGATCTGGCGCAGAGGGGCCTCAAGCTCCACCGAGCCGCCCCTGGCCGTGATGTGGTCGACGATCGGCTGGCAGAGGCGCTGGGGGGGATTGCCATCAAGGAAGGCCATTCGGGAACCATCGCTCTCCTGAAGAAACCGGTTGAGAGCCGTCAGGACGACCGTGCTGGAAATCTCATCGGGATCAATGAAATTGAGTGCTTTGGCCATGGCGATAAACACTTCATCGTTGACCCGTTCAGGGATGTTGTGAAGCCGCAGCCATTCAGTCCAGGAGTAGCGATCGCAAGCCTCAACATAGCCCTGGCCACGCAGCATCGCCGGCACGAGACCGAGGCCGAAGCTGATCTTCTCGGGCCAGGTCAGCATGTCGTTGTTGCCCAAGATCGCAGCCACACCATTTAGCGGCGCCGGGATGTCGGGAAAATCAAAGCGGCTGTAAGTTCCAGGCTTATCACGGCAATTGAAGATCATTGAATGGCTCTTCCACTGCAGCCGATCTTCGATGCCAAGCTCAGCGAAAAGGCGGCGCATGTTGCGGTAGGCGCCGAAAAAGATATGCAGTCCGGTTTCATACCAGTCACCCTCCTCGTCCTGCCAGGCGGCAACCTTGCCACCGAGCACGTCGCGGGCCTCGAGCACGACCGGGGTGTGACCGGCGTCGCTGAGATATTTGGCGCAGGAGAGGCCGGCCAGGCCGGCACCGGCGATCGCAACGCGCATAGCCGCGGACAGGCGGAACAGGCTGCAACCTTATCGGCAGGCCCTCCCGACCGCGCCCGTTGCGGACCGACGGCGGCTGGGGATCCCTAGAGTCAATGGGCTGCCGACCGCGCCGCCCTGCCCCGCCATGGCCGACACCCTGCTGAAGTCCACCACCCGCCATATCCGCCTGTTCACGGCCAGGGTGGAGGGTGCCGACCTGGTGCCCGACCCCAGCCAGCTGACCCTGGACATCGATCCAGACAATGAGTTCCTCTGGGATGAGGCCGCCCTGGAGGCCGTGCGCGGCCGCTTCCGCGAGCTCGTGGCAGCCCGAGCCGGCGCTGACCTCAACGACTACACCCTGCGCCAGATCGGGTCGGAACTGGAGGGCCAGATCCGGACGCTGCTCCAGGCGGGCAGCCTCCGCTACAACCCTGACAGCCGGGTTCTGAACTACTCCATGGGCCTGCCCCGCAGCCCCGAAACCCTGTGACCCGCTCCCGGCCCGACGATCCCGGCCGAGACCGGGGCCGGCCGGGCGCCGGCCGTGGCTCGTCCCGCCCCAATCGGGCCGACTACGGCGATGGCCCCTGGGGTGATCGCGATGATCGGCCCCGGGATCGCTATGAGCCATCTCCGCGGGAAAACGAACGCCGCCCCCCTCGATCGTTTGGCGGTGCCGGTGGTGGTCGCCCCTCACCACCGGGCAGCGGTGGGCCCGGTGGCCTCCCTTTCAACATGGCCAACGCCGCCGTGCTGGCGGGGGTGCTGGTGGTGGGCATCGGCATCGGCAGCGCCGTGACCAGCACCACCCAGGGCAATCAGGGCAACATCGCCAGCAGCCAGCAGCTCGACATGGCGGTGCCCGACCCGGAGTTCTGCAAGCAGTGGGGGGCGAGCGCTTTCGTGATGGACATCGAGCTGTACACCACGATGAATCCGAGCAGCAGCTTTGTGACCCAGCCGACCCTGCAGCCGGGCTGTGTGATCCGCCGCGAAAACTGGTCGGTGCTGCAGAAGGAGGGAGCCGTGACCGCCGAGCAGATGCGGGAGTGCAAGCAACGGATGAACACCTTCGCCTACATCGGCTCGATCCGCGACAAGCCTGTGGTGCGCTGTGTGTACCAGACCGATATCAGCGGCAACAAGTTCCAGACCCGCGGCGTCGCCGGGGCCGCTGATGATGCCGTTGGCGTCACAGCAGAGGGTGACCAGTTCTGAGTCGCTGCCCTCCCTTGCGGGCTCGCAGCTCCGGGGCCTCCCAGCGCTCCTGAGTGACCTCGGCCCCCGGGCCTGCTTGCTGCCTTCCCAGCTGGCCGGAGGCAGCGCTTGCCCTGCACCCCACACCACAGGGCCCAGGGCCCGGAGCCACCATGTCGCCGCGGCCCGGTGAGGCCGAAGTGATACGGCGCAGGCGGCGCGGATCGCTCCTTAGAGGCTGACAGGAGCGGTGGAGGCGGAGGTTGCAGGGGTTGGGGCGACATTGTTGTTGCCCCCCGGGCTGGGCGGGGCGGCCGAGGTCGGGGCGGCTTCGGGGCGCAGGGCTGCGCCCTGGCGCAGGGGACTATCGGGGCTGGCGAACACCGGCAGCACTTCGCGGCGGAAGGCTTCCGAGGCGCGGGAGCAGTAGCGGGCCGGATGGGTGATCAGCTTGAGCTGACGCCGCACCATCAGATCGGCCACCTGGGGACGATGCAGCGTGCCGGCGGCAAGCTCCCGTTCGATCGAGACCACCGGCAGGAAGGCGGCCCCGAGGCCAGCCTGCACGGCATTTTTGATCGCCTCGAAGGAGTTGAGCTCCATCTCGATGCGGATCCGCGGCACGTCGAGCTTGGAGCGCTGCAGCAGCTGATCGACCATCTTGCGGGTGGTCGACTGGGCATCGAGGCAGACGAAGGAGAGGCGGTAGAGGTCGTCCTTGGTGAGCTCGGGCAGGCGGGCGAGCGGGTGCTTGGGGGGTAGCACCAGGGCGAGCTCGTCATTGGCATAGGGCACCACCGTCAGCAGCTCATTGAGCTCGCCAGGCAGTTCGCCGCCGATGATCGCCAGGTCGATCTGGCCGTTGGCCACGCTCCAGCCGGTGCGGCGGGTGCTGTGCACCTGCAGTTGCACCGCCACATCGGGGTATTTCTGGCGAAACAGGCCGATCATCCGAGGCATCAGGTAGGTGCCCGTCGTCTGGCTGGCTCCGACCACCAGGGAGCCGCCCCGCAGGTTGTGCAGGTCGTCGAGGGCGCGGCAGGCCTCCTGGCACTGGCTGAGGATGCGGTCGCAGTAGCTGAGCAGCAGGTGGCCGGCCTCGGTGAGCTGGGCCTTGCGGCCGCCCCGGTCGAACAGAGAGACATCGAGCTGCTTCTCGAGGTTCTGAATCTGCAGGCTGACGGCGGGCTGGGTGACGTACAGGCTGTCCGCGGCCTTCTTGAAGCTGCCCTCACTGGCAATCGCCCGCAGGATGCGCAGCTGATCGAGGGTGAAGGGCAGATCGGCCATGGAGGGTGGGGGAGCCGGCGCCTTGGAGTGTCTGGTGAAAAATCTAGGGGCGCCGGGCCGAAGCCCAGAATCGTGCTTCACATCCGGGCGCATCCCCCCGCGCTGCCGCCCCCGAAGGACGCCGCCCCTACCGCCCGATGCCGCCAGCCACCGCCGCCCCTGACCTCCACCACAGCAGCCTGGTGATGCTGGCCCTGCTGCTGCTGTTCGCCGTTCTGCACAGCGGCGGCGCTTCGCTGCGGGCCTGGGGAGCCGCACGGATCGGAGAGCGGGCCTGGCGGGTGCTGTTCGCGGCGGTGAGCATCCCTGCGGCGGTGGTGGTGATCGGCTATTTCCTCGCCCATCGCTATGACGGCCTGCGCCTCTGGAATCTTCAGGATCAGCCCTGGGTCGTGCCCCTGGTCTGGGCTGGCACGGCAGTGAGCTTCCTGTTCCTCTATCCGGCCACCTACAACCTGCTGGAAATCCCGGCGCTGCAGAAGCCTCAGGTGCGGCTCTACGCCACCGGCATCATCCGGGTGAGCCGCCATCCCCAGGCGGTCGGCCAGATCCTCTGGTGTGCGACCCACCTGCTCTGGATCGGCAGCAGCTTCATGGTGGCGGCCTGCATCGGTCTGATCGGTCACCATCTGTTCGCGGTCTGGAATGGCGACCGCCGGCTGCGCAACCGTTTCGGCGACGCCTTCGAGGAGCTCCGGGCCAGCACGTCGGTGCTCCCCTTCGCCGCGGTGCTCGATGGCCGCCAGACCCTGGTGGCCTCGGAATTCCTGCGACCGGCCCAGCTGGGCATCGCCATTGCCGTGGCGGTGTTCTGGTGGGCCCATCGCTTGATCGGCCTCGGGGCCACCGCCTTCTCCCGCACGGCCCTGGCCCACTGGCTGGGGTGAGAGACCTGACACACGCCTGACAGGGCCGGAGCACTGCCTACACTCGATCCAGCAACGATCCAGCCAGGATGCCCGCCGCCACTGAGCTCGCCTGGTTGATTCCAGTGCTTCCCCTGTTGGGCGCCGCCATTTCGGGCCTGGGGTTGATCAGCTTCAACCTGACCGTCAACCGGCTGCGCAAACCGGTGGCCGTTCTGCTGCTCACCTGCGTCGGCGCAGCCGCGGTGCTCAGCTATGCCGTGCTGGCGGAACAACTCGCCGGGGCCGGCGCGAGGGAGGTGCTGTTCACCTGGGCCAGCGCCGGCAGCTTCAATCTGCCGATGGGGTACCGCATCGATGCCCTGGGGGCGGTGATGCTTTCCCTGGTCACCACGATCGCGCTGCTGGTGATGATCTACTCCGACGGTTACATGGCCCATGACAAGGGTTATGTGCGCTTCTTCACCTACCTCGCCCTGTTCAGCAGTTCGATGCTCGGGCTGGTGATCAGCCCCAATCTGCTCGAGATCTATGTGTTCTGGGAGCTGGTTGGCATGTGCTCCTACCTGCTGGTCGGCTTCTGGTACGACCGCGACGGCGCCGCCAATGCGGCCCAGAAGGCTTTTGTGGTCAACAGGGTTGGCGACTTCGGCCTGCTGCTCGGCATCCTCGGGCTGTTCTGGGCAACGGGAAGTTTCGGGTTCGAGGAAATCGGCTCACGGCTCCAGGCGGCGGTGGCGAGCGGTGGCCTCAGCACCGCCATTGCAGTGCTCCTCTGCCTGCTGGTGTTCATGGGGCCGATGGCCAAATCCGCCCAGTTCCCTCTGCATGTTTGGCTGCCGGATGCGATGGAGGGTCCGACCCCGATCTCCGCGCTGATTCATGCCGCCACGATGGTGGCGGCCGGGGTGTTCCTGGTGGCCAGGCTCCAGCCGGTGTATGCGCCCTTCCCGCAGGTGCAGGCGGTGATCGCCGTGATCGGCACGATCACGCTGGTGCTGGGGGCCTCGATCGCCCTCACCCAGCAGGACCTCAAGAAGGGCCTGGCCTACAGCACCGTCTCCCAGCTCGGCTACATGATGCTGGCGATGGGATGTGGAGCCCCGGTGGCCGGGATGTTCCACCTGGTCACCCATGCCTTTTTCAAGGCCATGCTCTTCCTGGGCTCCGGTTCGGTGATCCATGCCATGGAAGAGGTGGTGGGTCATGAGCCGGTGCTCGCTCAGGACATGCGGCTGATGGGCGGCCTGCGCCGCTGGATGCCGGTGACGGCAACCACGTTCCTGATCGGTTGCATCGCCATCGCCGGCATTCCCCCCCTGGCGGGCTTCTGGAGCAAGGACGAAATCCTCGGCCAGGCCTTCAACACCTATCCGCTGCTCTGGGCTGCCGGGCTGATCACGGCCGGGCTGACGGCTTTCTATATGTTCCGCCTCTATTTTCTCACCTTCGAAGGGGAGTTCCGCGGCAACGACCAGGCCCTGCGCAGCTCCCTTCTCACGGCCGCCGGCAAGGGCAGCGCTGAGGCCCACGAAGGCGATCACGGCCACCATGCTGACCACCCCCATGAGTCCGGCTGGCAGATGGCCATGCCCCTGGCGGTGCTGGCCCTGCCCTCCGTGCTGATCGGCCTGCTGGGGACCCCCTGGCACAGCCGTTTCGCCTGCCTGCTCGATCCTCACGAAGCCGCCGAGATGGCGGAACACTTCTCCTGGCGTGAGTTTCTGCCACTGGCAGGAACCTCGGTCGCGGTTTCCGTTGCGGGGATCGCCCTGGCCGTGGCCGCCTACCAGCTGCGCCGCATCGACCTGGGCCAGGCGGTGGCGGGGCGTTTCCCCAGCCTCAATGCCTTCCTGGCGAACAAGTGGTACCTGGACGCCATCAACGACAAGGTGTTTGTTCAGGGCAGCCGCCGACTGGCACGTCAGGTGCTGGATGTCGATTCCAAGGTGGTCGACGGGGTCGTCAACCTCACAGGTCTGCTCACCCTGGGCAGCGGCGAGGGCCTGAAGTACTTCGAGACCGGCCGCGCCCAGTTCTATGCCCTGATCGTCTTCGGTGGTGTGATCTCCCTGGTGGTCCTGTTCAGCGCCTTCGGCTGAGACCGCCTCATCCAGCCCACCCCCCCGCAGGAAAGCCCCCCGCGCCATCGCCCCAGGATCTGCCAGCCCCCCCCGCTCTCGGCTGGCCTGGGGTGTTGGGGCGGCATGAGCGAGCCCCACAAGCCTGGCCGCCCCATACCCCAAGCGTCCCGAGCCCTCCCCTCAGCCCCCCCTCCCGGCTGGCCTGGGGTGTTGGGGCGGCATGAGCGAGCCCCACAAGCCTGGCCGCCCCATACCCCAAGCGTCCCGAGCCCTCCCCTCAGCCCCCCCTCCCG
>JBIKKX010000039.1:0-27642 GCA_044360135.1 Cyanobium sp. | reverse complement strand
AAGCCCTGGGCAGCGCTCTGCAGCCCGGCCCCCTCCACCCCGTCGAGGCGCTCCACCAGCACCGCATAGGGCTCGCCGGCCCGGGGCGAGCCTGGGGGGATCAGCCCCACAGCCGCCGCCTGCCCCACCAGCGCCGCCGCCTTCGCCGCCGCCAGCTCCTCGCGAGCGGTCGCCAGGGCCTTGCCGCTGGCCTTGAGTTCGTCCTGCAGGGCCGCCACCCGCTCCACGATCTCGCCGGTCTGGGCCTTGAAGCGCTCGCCCAGGGCCCGCACCACGGCATCGCGCTCGTTGAGGTAGGCGAGCACCGCCGGGCCGGCCACCGCCTCGATGCGGCGGATGCCGGCGGCCACGCCGCTCTCGCTGACGATCTTGAACAGCCCGATCTCAGCGGTGTTGGCCACATGGGTGCCGCCGCAGAGCTCCATCGACACACCGGGCACATCCACCACCCGCACCACATCGGCGTACTTCTCGCCGAACATCGCCACCGCACCGGCGGCCTTCGCCGTTTCGATCGCCATCTCCCTGACCTCCAGGGTGTGGGCGTCGGCGATCCAGCCATTGATCAGCGCCTCGATCCGCTCCAGCTCGGCGGGGCTGACGGCACGGGGGCAATGGAAATCAAAGCGGAGGCGATCGAAATCCACCAGCGAGCCCGCCTGGCCGATGCCGGGGTCGACCACCTGCTTGAGGGCGGCCTGCAGCAGGTGCGTGGCGGTGTGGTTGGCCTGGGCGCGGCGGCGGCAGGCCCGATCCACCTGGGCGTTGACCAGATCGCCCACCGCCAGGCTGCCGCGCTCCACCCGGCCGCTGTGCACAAACACGCTGCGGTTGCGGCTGACCGCCTCGATCGCCACAATCACCCCCTCGCCCGCCGAACCAGCACCGCTGAGCACCCCCCGATCCCCCACCTGGCCGCCGCCTTCGCCGTAGAAGGGAGTGGAATCGAGCACCAGCTGCACCGCCTCGCCGGCGACAGCCCGCTCGGCCGGCTGGCCCTCGACCACCAGGGCGAGCACGCAGCTGGGGTGCTCCAGGGCTTCATAGCCGCGGAAGGCGGTGGCATCGAGCTCAGCCGCCATCTGCTCGATCACCCCCTGCAGGGTGAGGTCGATGCTCACCGCCGCCGCCTTGGCCCGCTGGCGCTGGGCCTCCATCGCCGCCTCGAACCCCTCCAGATCCACGGTCAGACCATGCTCCTCGGCGATCTCCTCGGTGAGCTCGAGGGGGAAGCCGTAGGTGTCGTAGAGCTCAAAGGCCTGGGCGCCGGAGATTGTCTTCGGCTTGGCCGCGAGCACCTCAGCCAGCAGCTTCTCGCCTCGCTCCAGGGTCTCCAGGAAGCGGGCCTCCTCGCGCTCGAGTTCGGCCAGGATCACGGCACGGCGCTCCAGCAGCTGGGGGTGGACCGCTTGCATCAAGGCGATCGCCGCTTCGCCCATGGCCTGCAGAAAGGGCTTGTCAATGCCGAGCAGGCGGCCGTGGCGGACAACGCGGCGCAGCAGGCGGCGCAGGATGTAACCGCGGCCGAGGTTGCTGGCGGTCACGCCATCGCTGATCAGCTGGGTGATGGCACGGCTGTGGTCGCCGATCACCTTCAGGCTGGTCTGCTCCTTGGCCGCCAGGGCCCTGTAGTCGAGCCCGGCCAGGGTGGCGGCGGTCTCGATCAGGGGATAGATGAGATCGGTTTCGTAGTTGTTGGGAACCCCCTGCAGGATCTGGGCCATCCGCTCCAGGCCCATGCCGGTGTCGATGTTGCGATTGGCCAGCGGCGTGAGGCGGCCCTCAGCGTCGCGGTTGTACTGCATGAAGACTAAATTATAGAATTCAATGAACCGTGAATCGTCTTCCAGGTCGATGGCGTCGTCGCCGAGTTCAGGCTTGAAGTCGTAGTAGATCTCCGAGCAGGGGCCGCAGGGGCCGGTGGGGCCAGAGGCCCAGAAGTTGTCCGCCTCATCCATGCGGATGATCCGCTTGGGGTTCACACCCACGTCATCGCGCCAGATCTGGGCTGCCTCGTCGTCTTCGCGGAAGACACTGACAACCAGGTTGGCGGGCGAGAGGCCGAACACCTGGGTGCTCAGCTCCCAGGCCCAGGCGATCGCTTCGGCCTTGAAATAATCGCCGAACGAGAAGTTGCCGAGCATCTCGAAGTAGGTGTGATGCCGCGCCGTGCGGCCCACGTTCTCGATGTCGTTGGTGCGGATGCATTTCTGGGCGCTCGTCGCCCGCGCCGCCGGCCGCGGCCGCTGACCGAGGAACACCGGCTTGAACGGCAGCATGCCGGCGATCGTCAGCAGCACGGTCGGATCGTCCGGCACCAGGGAAGCGCTGGCGATCGGTTGGTGGCCCCGCTCCTCGTAGAAGCCCAGGAAGGCTGCGCGGATCTCGGCACCGCTGCGGGGAATGGGCCGTCCGCTGCTGGACGGGGAGGGGGCGGCGGCCATGGCGCTGGCGGGAAGGCGGAGGAAGGGGGAGCCGAGCCTGCATGATCGCCCAGCGGCGGATCGCCCGCCGGCCGGACCCGTCGCCAGGCCAGGCATGATGGCGGCGACCGTTCCGGCCGCGTTGACCCGGTTGCCCGCTCCGCAGCCGCCGATACCCACGCCGCTGCCCCCGCCGATGCCAAGCGACCCGCTGCCCCTGGCCCGAGGCGCCGGCCCCCACGGCGAACTCCGCTCAGAGCGCCCGGGCCTGGCCACCGCCGCCGCGGCCGAGCGCTTTCAGCTGCGCCTGCAGTCGTCCGGCTGGGGCGCGCTGGCGGCCCTGGCGGCGGGACTGACCGCCCTGGCCCTGGCCCGGGCCGATGCCGGCGCCGTCCCCCTGGAGGCCGGCCTCAGGGCGGCCGGCTGCGGCTTCTTCTATGGCCTGCTGGCCTTCCATCTGCAGCGGGTCGATCCCGACGACGGCCACCTCCAGGCCGGACTGGTGGGGGCGCTGTGCGGCATCCGCAGCCTCAGCGCCGCCGCGCCAGAGGCCACCCTTGCGCCATCACTGATGATGGAGTGCGCGAGGATCTGGTTGCCGCTCTGGTTGCCCCTGATCGGCAGCGCCCTGCTGGTGCATGGGTTCCAGCGGCTGCTGGCCGCCCGTCACCGCTCCACGCTCACCGTCCCGGGGCCATGAGATCAGGGCCCGGCCGGAATCCGTCCCCATGAGCTGCCGATGAGCCTGCTGCACGCCACCTGGCTCTACCCCCCTGCCGGGGCAGGCGGCCGGTTGCTGCTCTGGGCCGACACCTGGCGGGTGGCCGATCCGGTGCGGCCCGGCCCCGGGGTGAGCGACCACCCGCTGGCCCTCGACCTCGACGCCATCGGCGCCTGGCTCGACGACAACGACCTCTGGACCGACGACCTGCGGCCCGCAGAGGCCGTGCTCACCCTCCCGAGCCGCACCCAGGCGGCCCGGGGCAAGGGCCGCAGCAGCGGTGCGGCCTGGAGCGGCCTGCCCCTGCAGGCCGGTGAACCGATCCCTAAGGATCCGCTCTGGTGGCCCTGGCGGGTCGATGGCTGGGCCCTGGAGGCCGGGGCCGCCGGCGAATGGCTGAGCCGGCTGCCGCTCTCAGGCCAGCATCCGGAGCTGGCGGACGAACTGCGCTGGTGGAGCTATCTGCAGCGCTGGGCCCTCAGCCTGATCGCCCGCGGTCGCTGGCTGCCGCTGGTGGAGGAGGGCCAGGCCCGCTGGTTGCCCCTGCTCAACCGCGAGGGGGACCGCCGCCGGCTTGAGGAGATGGCCATCCGCCTGCCCCAGGTGGCCACCTGCGCCATCGGTCCGGGCTCGCCGGGGGAGAAGGCCCTGGCCTGCCGCCGCCCCGGCAGCGGTCGTCTGCGGGTGGCGAGCCTGTTGGAGGCCCTGCTGGCGGGCCAGCTGCGGGCGAGCTTCAAGCCCCCGGCCAGCGGCCTCGATCCCCTGCTGGGCGCCTGGCAGCGGGCCCTGGGGCCCGGCGATGGCCGGCTCAACCTCCTGGCCGAGGAGACCGAGCGGCTGGAGATCGCCACCCACCACTGGCGCGAGGCGGTGGCGGGCCGGGTGGCACCAGCCCGGGCCTGCCTGGAGCTGTTCACTCCGCCGCCGGATGGGGATCTCTGGGAGTTGCGCCTCTCGCTCCAGGCCGAGGCCGAACCCAGCCTGCGGCTGCCGGCCGGGGCGGTCTGGAGCGCCGGCGAGACCACCCTGCAGATGGGGGAGGTGGAGGTGCCCCAGCCGGGCCAGCTGCTGCTCGAAGGACTGGGACGGGCCCTGCAGGTGTTTCAGCCGATCGAGCGGGGCCTCGACACGGCGGCGCCCGAAACCATGCAGCTCACCCCGGCCGAAGCCTTCGTGCTGGTGCGCACCGCCGCCAGCCAGCTGCGGGATGTGGGGGTGGGGGTGGTGCTGCCCCCGAGTCTCAGTGGTGGCCTGGCCAGCCGCCTGGGCCTGGAAATCACCGCCGAGCTGCCGACCAGCTCCCGCGGTTTCAGTCTTGGCGAAAGCCTCGACTGGCGCTGGCAGTTCATGATCGGCGGCGTCACCCTCGGCCTCAGCGATCTGCAGCGCCTCTCGGAGAAGCGCAGCCCGCTGGTGCAGCACAAGGGCGCCTGGATCGAGCTTCGTCCCGCCGACCTGCGCAACGCCGAACGGTTCAGCACCGCCAGCCCCGGCCTCAGCCTCGATGACGCCCTGCGCCTCACCGCCTCCGCCGGCGACACCTTCCATCGCCTGCCGGTGCACCACTTCGACCCTGGACCGCGGCTGCAGGCGGTGCTGGAGCAGTACCACCAGCAGAAGGCCCCCGACCCTCTGCCCGCCCCCGAGGGCTTCGCCGGCCAGCTGCGGCCTTACCAGGAGCGGGGCCTGGGCTGGCTGGCCTTTCTGCACCGCTTCGACCAGGGGGCCTGCCTGGCCGACGACATGGGCCTGGGCAAGACGATCCAGCTGCTGGCCTTCCTGCAGCATCTCAAGGCCGAACAGGAGCTGCGCCGGCCGGTGCTGCTGGTGGCGCCCACCTCGGTGCTGACCAACTGGAAACGGGAGGCGGCGGGATTCACCCCCGAGCTGGCGGTGCGGGAGCACTACGGCCCCCGCCGTCCGGCCAGCGAGGCGGCCCTGCGCAAGGCCCTGAGCGGTGTCGATCTGGTGCTCACCAGCTATGGGCTGCTCCAGCGCGACAGCGAGCTGCTGGAGACGATCGACTGGCAGGGGGTGGTGATCGATGAGGCCCAGGCGATCAAGAACCCCGCCGCCAAGCAGAGCCAGGCCGCCCGCGACCTGGGCCGGCCCGGCAAGAGCAGCCGCTTCCGCATCGCCCTCACCGGCACACCGGTGGAGAACCGGGTCAGCGAGCTCTGGGCCCTGATGGACTTCCTCAACCCTCGGGTGCTGGGCGATGAGCCCTTCTTCCGCCAGCGCTACCGCCTGCCGATCGAGCGCTATGGCGACATGAGCTCCCTGCGGGACCTCAAGGCCCGGGTGGGGCCCTTCATCCTGCGGCGCCTGAAAACCGACCGTTCGATCATCTCCGACCTGCCCGAGAAGGTGGAGCTGCGCGAATGGGTGGGCCTCAGCGGCGAGCAGCGCAAGCTCTACGCCAAAACCGTGGAGGAGAGCCTCGATGCCATCGCCCGGGCGCCCCTGGGGCAGAAGCAGGGCCAGGTGCTGGCCCTGCTCACCCGCCTCAAGCAGATCTGCAACCACCCCGCCCTGGCCCTCAAGGAAGAGCGGGTCGAGGCGGACTTCGCGGTGCGCAGCGCCAAGCTGCAACGGCTCGAGGAGATCCTTGAGGAGGTGATCGAAGCCGGGGACAGGGCCCTGATGTTCACCCAGTTCGCCGAATGGGGCCATCTGCTGAAGGCCCATCTGGAGCGACGTTGGCGCCAGGAGGTGCCCTTCCTCTACGGCAACACCAGCAAGAGCGAACGCCAGGCGATGGTCGATCGCTTCCAGGAGGATCCCCGCGGACCGCAGCTGTTTCTGCTGTCGCTCAAAGCGGGGGGGGTGGGACTCAACCTCACCCGCGCCAGCCATGTGTTCCACATCGACCGCTGGTGGAACCCGGCGGTGGAGAACCAGGCCACCGACCGCGCCTATCGCATCGGCCAGACCAACCGGGTGCTGGTCCACAAGTTCATCACCAGCGGCTCGGTGGAGGAGCGGATCGACCGGATGATCGAGGAGAAATCCAAACTCGCCGCCGACATCGTCGGCAGTGGCGAGGACTGGCTGGGCGGTCTCGATGTAGGCCAGTTGCGGGAGCTGGTGGCCCTGAGCGACGAGCGAAGCGCCGGAGACTGAATCCGACCTACCCTGGAGCTCCCATCCCGGTCTGGGCCTGACGGCGCCGGCCCCGACCCCTGGCCCTCTCCACCCAACCATCCCCTGGCGCCGCGGCGCCCACCAACCAGACGGTTCCGCGGCGGGTCGATTTCGACCTCGCCCCCTATCGCACCCCGAGCGACATCCTGGGGGCTTGGCAGCTGCTCAACACCCTGGGGCCGGTGGTCCTGCTCTGGGGGCTGGTGGGCTGGATCGGCCGCAACTCCGCTGCACTGCCGCTGCCCTTGCCTGTGGCCCTGCTGCCGCCCCTGGCCCTGCTGGTGCTGTTCTCAGCCCGCACCTTCTCCCTGATGCACGACTGCGGCCACGACGCCCTGTTCCGCCAGCGCTGGTTGAACCGAACGAGCGGCTTCCTGCTCGGGGTGGTCAACGCCATTCCCCAGCACCCCTGGGCCCGCGGCCATGCCTTCCACCACAAGCACAACGGCAACTGGGAGCGCTACCGCGGCCCCTCCGCCCTGATCACCCTGGCCGCCTACCGGCAGTTGGCACCGCGCCAGCGCCGGCTCTATGGCCTGCTGCGCCAGCCGCTGATGCTGCTGCCGGGCGGCTTCTTCTACCTGGTGATCAAACCGCGGCTGCAGTTGCTGCTCGGGGCTGGCGAGTTCGTGGTGGCCACCGCCCGGGGCCTGACGGCGGCCCTGGCCGACCGCGGCTGGAGGGCCCTGGCCGAGCTGCCGGCCCTGGTGCGCAGCCATCGCTCCAGCCATTGGTACACCGCCGGCGAACTCGCCGATCTGGTGGCCAACAACGCGCTGGTGATCACCAGCTGGCTGTTGATGGCCCGGTGGCTGGGGGCGGGGCTGTTCTGGAGCTGCTACGCCCTGGTGATGACCTGTTCGGCGGCGATCTTCATCTGTGTGTTCTTCGTGCAGCACAACTTCGAAGGCAGCTACGCCCACGGTTCAAGCGACTGGAGCTACCTGCGCGGGGCCCTGGAGGGCAGCAGCAACCTCGAACTTCCGCGCCTGCTGGATTGGTTCTGCGCCGACATCGGCTTCCACAGCATCCACCACCTCTGCGAGCGCATCCCCAATTACCGCCTGCGCGCCTGCCACGAAGCCAATGCCCACCTGCTGACAGGCTGCCGGCGCCTGAGCCTCTCGGACATCCCCGGTTGCTTTGCCTTCATCCTCTGGGATGAGGCCGGCCAGCGGCTGGTCACCCTGGCCGAGGCGGAGGGCTGAGGCTGGGCCCCTCAGCCCTCCCGCAACCGCACATAGAGATGGGCCCCCTGGCTGCCCGGCACCGTCTTGAGGTCGAGGTCGGTCTGGGCCCGCACCAGGTCGCTGAGCTTCTTGAAGCCGAAATTGCGGGCGTCGAAGGAGGGGTCGTGCTTGAGCAGCCAGGTGCCCACCTGCCCCAGGGGCGCCCAACCGTCCTCCTGGTCGACCGCCGCGATCGCCGCCCGCAACGCCGGACCCAGCTGGCGGAGGCTGGCACCGATGCCCTCGCCCGCCTCCCCGGGCTCCTCCGCCTCCGGCCCCGCCGGGGCCGCCGTCACCCCCGGGCGCTTGAGAATCTCGGTGTAGATGAACTTGTCGCAGGCGGCCACGAATGGCTTGGGCGTCTTGCGCTCACCGAACCCGTAGACCGCCAGCCCCGCCTCCCGCAGGCGGGTGGCCAACCTGGTGAAGTCGCTGTCGGAAGACACCAGACAGAACCCATCGACCCGGCCGCCATGCAGGAGGTCCATTGCATCGATGATCAGGGCCGAATCGGTGGCGTTCTTGCCGCTGGTGTAGCTGAACTGCTGCACCGGCTGGATCGCATGCACGTGCAACACATCCTTCCAGCGGCCCAGCTGGGGGGTGGTCCAGTCGCCGTAGGCCCGCTTCACCGTGGCCGTGCCGTAGCTGGCCACCTCCGCCAACAGCTCGCCCACCACCCCGGGCTGGGCGTTGTCGGCGTCGATCAGCACGGCCAGGCAGTCGCTGTCGGGAGAGGCCATCGCGGACGCCAAGCGGGGAGGGTTCCATCCTCCGCCGCCAGCGTGGGCCAGGCCCGCGGCCCCTGGCTTGGCTCCGCCCAAAGGCCAGGGCGATACTGGGGTGATCGCGCGGTGCCATGAGCCTCTCCCCCTCCGCCATCAGCACCCAGCTGGGCCAGCAGGGCCTCGGCCAGCAGCCCTGGTGGGTGGAGCAGTGGATGGAACTGATCAACGCCTACCGCTTCAAGAAACGGTTGGAGCGGGCCTGGGATTACGCCCGCTCCGGCAACGTGGTCTCGATCCGTTTCGAGGGCCGGCGGGTGCATGCCCGCGTCCAGGGCACCGGCGAGGACCCCTACAAGGTCAAGCTCTGGCTTGATGTCCTTAACGAGGAGGACTGGGGCTATGTGCTGGAGGCCCTCAGCCAGAAGGCCCGCTGGTCCGCCCAGCTGCTGGCCGGGATCATGCCCCAGGACATCGAGCGGGCCTTCGCCGCCAGTGGCAAGCGGTTGTTTCCGTTCAAGCTCCAGGAGGTGCGCAGCGAATGCACCTGCCCCGATAAGGCCAACCCCTGCAAACACGTCAGCGCCGTCTACTACCTGATGGGGGATCGCTTCTCGGAAGATCCCTTCGTGCTCTTCCAGCTGCGTGGTCGCACCCGCAGCCAGCTGTTGGCGGAACTGGCGGAGCGGCGCCGCCAGGGGGCGTTCAAGGCGATGGAAGCCGCCCCCCATCCGGTGCACGGGGCGATCGCTGACCCCAACCGCTGGTGGCGCTACGACGCCGCCCTCGATCCCGATCTGGTGGTGATCACCCCGGCCCTGGAGGGCGAGACGGGGCTGGAGGAGGCCGGGCCCCTGCCGCTGGCGGAGGAGCCCCGCTTTCCGGAGGCACGGCGGCTGTTCCTGGAGCGGCTGCGCGGCCACGGAACCGAGCTGGGCCAGCTGGCGATGGCCCGGGCGATGGCCGCCGGCAGTGGCGAGGCGAGCGAGGCAGGAGAGGGGACCCCACCGTCCGATCGGGAGGGCAGCCGTTGACCGCGCCACGGCCAGCCCGGCCCCAGGGACCGACCCAGGGGGACCCAGGGCGACCCCCGCTGACAGCGCCACCCGCCGATCCTCCCTGGCTGTGCAGCCCGGCCCTGGAGATCAGCAGCCTGATCCTGCAGAGCTACCGCCAGGCCTGGGGGCGGCCGCTGCTGGCCCTGCCCGCCTCGGCCGGCCCCCGGCTGGCGGCCCAGGAGTTGTTCGGCGCCGCCACCGTGGTCGCCGCCCACGACGGCGGCGACCCGCGCCTGATCTATGCCAACCGCGCCGCCCTCAGCCTCTGGCGGCGGGACTGGGCGGCGATGGTGGGGATGCCCTCGCGGCTGACCGCGGAACCCTGCGAGCGGGCCGCCCGCTCCATCGCCCTGGCCGAAGCCCTCGATCAGGGGAGGTTCAGCGGCTACAGCGGCATCCGCGTCGACAGCAGCGGCCGCCGGTTCCGGATCCGCAATGCCCGGCTCTGGACCCTCTGGGACAGCCAGGGTCAGCCCTGCGGTCAAGGGGCCTGCTTCGCCGACTGGTGCTGGCTTTGAGCGCCGGCGGCCAGTCCGGGATCAGCTGGCGGGGTTGTGGAGGGTGGCGTCCTTGAGGGCGAGACCGAAGACCGTGATGTAGGGGTTGCGGTCGACCCAGCGCACCGTGCCCAGAAGCTGGTAGCACTCGCCATGGGGTGGTCCGACCAGCAGGTGGCAGGCCTGGTCCACCTCCACCGACTGGCTGACCGCCAGGGCGATCTTCATGCCATCGCGGCTCAGATCGAGGATCTCACCCACCACCGGCGCACCGCTGGGCACCTCGCCGAACAGGATGCGGGCCAGGGAGAGGTCCTCGACCGGCTTGAAGCGGCTGGGGCGGGAGGCTTCATCCAGGCGGGACTGCAGGCTCTCGAGCGCCGCCCGGAAGCCGCTCAGCCCGCCACCGGCTTCGGGAGCAGTGGCGTCGCCGAAACAGGAGGGGTCCACAGTGGGGAGGGGGGGGAGATCAGGGCCCGATAGATCACCCGATAGATCAGACGTCAAGGAATGGAGGCCAAATCCGCTAGACCTTTATTGTGCAACTTCTGGCTGGCGATGGGAAGCGTTGCCCGGCGCCCAACACCGATCGCTCCGGAACTGCCTACAGTCCCTGACTCCCTGATCCCCAGCGGCTGGAGACCATGGCCCCCTCCTCCCTTGCCTCCCTGAGCGACGGCCCAGGCGCCAGTCCGCCCGCCGGCCCGGCGACGGCCCCACGGCTGAGCCTGCAGGTGGCCCCGATCGCCCCGGACACCACCACCATCCGCTCGCTCGACTGGGATCGCAGCCGCTTCGACATCGAATTCGGCCTGCGCAACGGCACCACCTACAACGCTTTTCTGGTCCGCGGCGAAAAGACAGCCCTGATCGATAGCAGCCATCTCAAATTCGCGGACACCTGGCTGGCGGCGCTGGAGCAGCAGATTGATCCGGCCGAGATCGACTACCTGATCGTTTCCCATACCGAGCCCGACCATTCCGGCCTGATCGGCCACCTGCTCGAGCGCAACCCCGAGATCGAGATCGTGGCCTCGAAGGTGGCGATTCAATTCCTCGAAAACCAGGTGCATCGGCCTTTCCGCAGCCGCGCGGTGAAAAGCGGCGACAGCCTTGACCTAGGCACCAACCCGGCCAGCGGCATCGACCATCGCTTTGAGTTTCTCAGCGCTCCGAATCTGCACTGGCCAGACACGATCTTCAGTTTCGACCACGGCAGCGGCATCCTCTACACCTGCGATGCCTTCGGTCTGCACTATTGCTCGGAGGAGTTGTTCGACAGCGACCCGGGCGCCATCGCCCCCGATTTCCGCTTCTACTACGACTGCCTGATGGGCCCCAACGCCCGCAGCGTGCTGCAGGCACTCAAGCGCATGGAGGCCCTGCCCCCGATCCAGACGATCGCCGTGGGCCATGGCCCGCTGCTGCGCCACCACCTCGCTCTCTGGGTGGGTGACTACCGCGACTGGAGCACCGGCCGCAGCAAAGGGGAGGCCTACACCGCCGTCTGTTATCTGAGCCAATACGGCTTCTGCGACCGGATCAGCCAGGCCATCGCCCGCGGCATCGGCAAAGCCGAGGCCCAGGTGCAGCTGGTTGATCTGCGCGCCACCGATGCCCAGGAATTGGCGGCCCTGGTGGGCGAGGCGAGCGCCGTGGTGGTGCCCACCTGGCCGGCCCAGCCGGATGCGGAGCTGCAAGCCTCGATCGGCACCCTGCTGGCGGCCCTCCAGCCGGGCCAGTGGGTGGCCTGCTACGACGCCTACGGCGGCAACGATGAACCGATCGACACCGTGGCCGCCCAGCTGCGCAGCCTCGGCCAGAAGCAGGCCTTCGAGCCCCTGCGCATCCGCCAGGTTCCCCTGGCCGAGGACTACCAACGCTGTGAGGAAGCCGGCACCGACCTGGGCCAGCTGCTCACCCGCGACAAGACGATCGCGGCGATGAAGAGCCTCGACGGCGATCTCGACAAGGCCCTCGGCCGCCTGTCCGGTGGCCTGTATGTGGTTACAGCCCGCCAGGGGGAGGGGGAATCGCAGCGCAGCGGCGCCATGGTGGCCAGCTGGGTGAGCCAGGCCAGCTTCGAGCCGCCGGGCCTGACCGTGGCCGTGGCGCGGGACCGGGCGATCGAGGCCCTGCTGCAGGTGGGAGATCGCTTCGTGCTCAACGTGCTGGGGGAGGACAACCATCAGCAGCTGCTGCGCCATTTCCTGCGGCGCTTCCCGCCGGGTGCCGACCGCTTCGCCGGCGTCAACACCCTCGATGGCGTCGCCGCCGGCGGCCCGGTGCTGGGGGATGCCCTGGCCTACCTCGGCTGCCGCGTCGCCCAGCGCCTGGAGGCCCCCGATCACTGGATCATTTATGCGGTGGTGGAGCAGGGCAACGTGGCCGACACCACCGCCAGCACCGCCGTCCATCACCGCAAGGTGGGCAACCACTACTGATGACCAGCTCACCTCCCTTCGCCACCGCCCCCGCCGGGGCCGAACCGGCCAGCGCCGAGCGCTCCGTGGTGGTTCTGCCGGTGGACCCGGGCCTGATCTGCCTGCGCAGCCTCAGCCCGCGGCGGTTCCGCTTCGAGGTGGAATACGGCCTGGAGCGAGGCACCTGCGTCAACAGCGTCCTGGTGGAGGCCGGCAGCGGCCCCGACGGCCAGCCGCTGCCGCCGGTGCTGATCCACCCCCCCGGCGCCTCCTTCGCCGGCCCGTGGCTGGAGGCCCTGGCCGCCCTGGTGCCGGCCGATGCCCCCCTCAAGGTGGTGGTCGGCCATGTGAACCCCAACCGGGTGAGCCTGCTGCGCCAGATGGCCCGCCGCTGGCCGGCGCTGATGCTGGTGGCCTCCAACCCCGGCGCCCGCCTGCTGGGGGAGCTCTGGAACCAGCAGCGCCCCAGTCCCCCAGCCGCCAGCGGCGCTCCGACCAGCGCCGGCGCCACCCCTCCGCCGGCCGCCAGCGAACCGCCACCACCTCTGCCCCCGATCGATGTGGTGAAGCAGGAGGCCAGCCGCGATCTGGCCGGCGGCCACCGCCTCACCCTGATCCCCACCCCCACCCCCCGCTGGCCGGCCATGCTGATGGCCTTCGAGGAGCAGACCGGCCTGCTGCTCAGCGGCCGTTTCTTCGCCGCCCACCTCTGCAGCAGCACCTTCGCCGAGGCCACCCCCAGCAGCACCGAAGAAGACCGCCGCTACTACTACGACTGCCTGATGGCGCCGATGGCCCGCCAGGTGGAGGCGGTGGTCGATCGGCTCGACGACCTGCCGATCCGCACGATCGCCCCGGGCCACGGCCCGGCGATCACCAGCAGCTGGCGCAGCCTGCTGGCCGACTACCGGCGCTGGGGGGAAAGCCAGGGCCGCACCGGTCTGACCGTGACCCTGCTCTACGCCAGTGCCTACGGCAACACCGCCGCCATCGCCGATGCCCTCGCCCAGGGGGTGTCGCGCAGCGGCGTGCGGGTGGAGAGCCTCAACTGTGAGTTCGCCCCCAGCGACCAGCTGATCGCGGCGATCCGGGGCGGTGACGCCCTGCTGATCGGCTCCCCTACCCTCGGCGGCCACGCCCCCACCCCGATCGTCTCCGCCCTCGGCGCGGTGCTGGCGGAAGGGGATCGGGAGCGGCCGGTGGGGGTGTTCGGCAGCTTCGGCTGGAGTGGGGAGGCGATCGATCTGCTGGAGAGCAAGCTGCGCGATGGCGGCTTCCGGTTTGCCTTCGAGCCGATCCGGGTCAAGTTCAGCCCCGACCCCGCCACCCTGCGCACCCTGGAGGAGACCGGCTTGGCCCTCGGCCGCCAGCTCATGGCGGAGCGCCGCCGCAGCCAGCGTCGCCAGGCCGCCGGCGGCCTTGAGGACAGCCGCAGCAACCCGGCGATCCAGGCCCTCGGCCGGGTGGTCGGGTCCCTGTGCGTGGTCACCGCCCGCAAGGGGGAGGGCGCCGGTGCCCTCTCGGGGGCGATGGTGGCCAGCTGGGTCAGCCAGGCCAGCTTCTCGCCACCGGGCTTCACCGTGGCGGTGGCCCGGGATCGGTCGGTGGAGAGCCTGCTGCACGTGGGCGATCGCTTCGCCCTCAACGTGCTGGCGAGCGGACGGGAGACCGGGCCGATGCGCCAGTTCCTGCAGCCCTTCCCCCCCGGCGCCGACCGCTTCGCCGGCCTGAATCTCAGCGACACCCCTGGGGGCCAGCCGATCCTGCCGGAGGCCCTGGCCTGGCTGGAAGCCCAGGTGGTGTCCCGGATGGAATGCGGCGACCACTGGCTGCTCTACGCCCAGGCCAACCAGGGCGGCCTGCTCGATCCCAGCGGCACCACGGCGGTGCACCAGCGCCGCAGCGGCGCCAGCTACTGAGCCGGCGCCCTGGGCTCGGCCCGGTGGGCGCGGCTCAAAACCGAAACGTGACCCCGGCTCCCAGGTGATGCACCCAGCCGGCCTCTCCCACCTGGGTGTTGTAGGCGGGTTGCCAGTGGGCGAAGAGCTGGGTGCGGGGGGTCAGGGGATAGGTGAGGGCCAGCTCGCCTGCCCAGTCGACGCGGCTGGCCAGGCCGGCGTAGCTGCCGGGTGAATAGAAGCGTGGCCCCGCATCGAGGCTGACGTTGAGAAGATCGAGGTTGAAGCCGAGCCCCAGGCGACTGTCGGTGTAAGTGCCCAGGTAGGTGCCATCGGAGCTCCAGCCGTGGCGGTTCTCAACCGCCACGAACAGGCCGTCGGCGATCGTCTCGAGGCCATCTCCAAGGGCGAGGTTCACATCCCCGTCCCCCAGGGCCATGGTGGCGGCCAGGGCAATCTGCTGGCTGAGGCCCCGCTGATCCTCGCCCTGGCTGGTGGTGATCAGGTAGGGCATCCAGGTGGCACTGAGCTCCAGGCGGCGGGTCGGCTGGTAGAGCACCTGCAACCGACCCTTCAGATCGGTGCGTCGCCAGTTGGAGCCCGGCAGATCGTGGCCATGGCCATGGCTGTCGTGCCCGTCGTGCTCCTCCTCCGCGCCGACGGGCTCCACCCGGCCGTAGAAATGCTCGGCCTCGCCCCAGACCAGCGCCGGTCCCAGCTCCAGCTCCAGGCCCAGCACGCCGCCGTTGGTCAGGCCCCACTCCAGCACCGTGCCGAATTGGGCATCGATGGCGTAATGGCGGGGCTGGCCCTCGAGGTTGGTCTCGAACCCGCCATGGCCTTCGAGCGTGATCACGGGCACGAGCCGGAACGCGCCGGGGGCCACTCGGCCGGCCTGGCCATCAGAACCGTGGCCATGGGCAGGGGAGCCGATGGCCAGGGCGAGGGACGCGAGAAGGCTGGCGGGGAGTGGCCGCCACAAGGGCCGGCGGAAGGAGTGGAAAGCCATGGGCGGCGCGAGACGGGAGTGGAGGCGGAGCGGCGAAGCGTCAGTGGGCCCTTGTCGGACGGGCCTGGGGGGCAGGCAGGCGAGCAGGGGTCTTGGGATGGCTCGAAAGAGCTGGGAGGCTGGGGACGGCTGGGGCCGGAACCGGAGCCGAGTGGTGGCCTCAGGGGATGGCGGCCCAGCGCTGCTCCAACCGCTGGGCTCCGGCCCGATCGCAGCGCCCCCCCTGGCCGGTCACGAAGGTGCAGACGTTGGCGGTGAAGGTGGCCACATAGCTGGCCTTCGGGGCCAGGCCATCAGCCACCAGAGCCACGGGACTGAGGGGAACACCACTGCGCTGGGAGATCCGCCGAAGGGTCTTGTTCGGCGGCAGCCGTTCGGGGAAGATCTGCCGGGCGCCCGAGGAGCGCAGGACCTCGCTCACCTGCTGGAGCCCCTGGGGGCGCAGCAGGCCGGCGGTGCTGAAGGAATCGATCACCGCCAGCTCCCGCACCCCGTAGCGGCGGGCAAAGCTACGGAAGGCGCGATGGCCACTGGCCAGCACCCGGGCCTGAACGGGCAGGGTGGCGATCTGACGGACGCTCCAGGCGTCAAGGTCATGCAGCACGACGGAGGCCTGCTGGCTGCGGGAGCGCAGGCGAGCGTTCTGGCTGGTGAAGGGGGCGAGGCGCTCGGCGATCAGCCGCACCATCGCTGCCCCGTGGCGGGGATCGTGCCAGACATGGGGATCCCGGGCGCCGCCACCCCCCTCAAGACCGGGACTGCCAGGCACCGCCAGCTCCGCCACCGCCACCTGGGGCCTGCGCCCCTGAACCTTGACCAGGGCAGGGGTGAGGCCATAGCCATTCACCAGCACCAGATCCGCTTCCGCCAGCAGCTGGCGATCCCTGGGCCGAAGCGCCGCCTGATGGGGGTCCTGGCCGACCGGCAGCAGACAGACCACCTGGAGCAGCCCGGCCGCCAGGGTGCGACTGAGATCACAGAGCACGCCATCGGCCGCCACCACCGTGGTGGCCCCGGCGGGGCCGGGCGTGAACAGCACCCCGGCTCCGATGAGCAGGGCTATCACGGATGTGCCCCGGCCGGATCGGGCCCGGTCCCGATGGGAGGGCTGCCGGCCTGGATCAACGCAGGTGGATGACTGGGCCAGGAGCGGGGGGGCGGAGCGGCGAGCGGAGCAGGGCAGCAACAAAGGAAGGGCGGCGAGGATCAGGGGGTGGGGAGACCAGGCAAGGGAAGGGAAGGAGCGAGCAGCACCCGAGCAGGGGGCGTCGGGAACGGCAGTGGTGGATCACCCGGTACCGACTGGCCCGAGCGGGGCCTCCCGCCATGGAACGACCCCGAACCAGGCGCCCAGAGCAGGAGCGACCCGACCAGGACGACCCGACAAGGACGACCTGAATGATAACCATTATCATCTTTGACGCCATAGGATCCGTTTTTGTCTGGCCGTCCGCCCCTCAGGGTCCTGGGCTCCTTTGCCAGGCCTCTAGCGGCGCCCCGAAGCACCCGAAACACCCGTCTCAGGCCAGCAGCGTGGCTTTCCCCGCGGCACCGACGGCCACGAGCCCCATCGCCACGCCTCGCCCCTGCTGCCCTGTGCTTGAGGTTCAAGACATCAGCTATCGCTATCCAGGCCCCAGTCCTGCCCTGGCCATCGAGCGGCTGACCCTGACCTTGACGCCGGGCAGCCTCACCGCCCTGATCGGCCCGAACGGCGCCGGCAAATCCACCCTGCTGCGGCTGCTCCTGGGTCAGATCACCCCCTGCAGTGGCCAGCTGCGCTGGCGGGGGGCACCTCTGGCCCCGCCCCACCGGCCGCGCCTGGCCCTCCTGCCCCAACGCCGTGCCATCCAGTGGGAGGTGCCGATCCGGGTGCGCGATCTGGTGGCCCTCGGCACCCTGGCCCCCAGCCCGGCGGGACCGCCCCGCTCCAGCCCCGCCATTGCCGTCGAAGAGGTGCTGGCTCTGCTGGGCCTCAGCGCCGTCGCCGGCGAACGCCTCTCGCGGCTCTCCGGTGGCCAGCAGCAGCGAGCCCTTCTGGGCCGTGTGCTGGTGCAGAAGGCCGAGCTGTTGCTGCTCGATGAACCCTTCTCCTTTCTCGATCCACCGGCCCGTGGCCAGCTGCTGCAGCTGCTACGTCAGCAGGCTGAGCAGGGCCGCATCGTGCTCGTGAGCAGCCATGACTGGGGAACATCCCTGGAGCAGTACGACCGGGTCCTGCTGCTGGCGACCCGTCTGCTGGCCGATGGCCCGCCTGCGGCGGTGCGGCCGTTGCTGCCATGACATCCCCCCAAGGCGCCATGGCCTGGTGGCTGTTCCCCCTGGCGCTGGCGCTACTGGCCGGCGCCAGCGGTGGGGTGGTGGGACCGCTGCTGCTGGCGCGGCGGCGGGTGGTGCACACCAACCTGATCGCCCATGCGGTGCTCCCTGGCCTGGCCCTGGCCCTGGCAACGGGCCTCAATCCCTTGCTTGGGGGTCTGGCCAGCGGCCTGCTGGCCACCGGGCTGGCCGATCGGTTCAGCCGCCATCGCGCTCCTACCGGCCCAGCCCCGGAGGTCGTGGCCAATACCCTGCTGGCGGCGAGCCTGGGGCTGGCGGTGGTGCTGATCCAGGGCCTCGGTGTGTCGGTGGATCTCAATGCTCTGCTGTTCGGCGATCTGCTCACCACAGGCCCGGACGACCTGCTGCGGGCCGGATTGGCCCTGGCTCTGCTGCTGCTGCTGCTCGGCTGGAGGCATCGAGAGCTGGTGTTTCTTGCCGTGGACCCCGAGGGGGCCGCCGCGGCAGGGCTGCCGATCCGGTCCTTGAGTCAACTGCTCAACCTGACCACAGCGCTGGTCATCACCAGCGCCATGGCCTCGGTGGGACTGATCCTGGCGATCGCCCTGATCTGCGCACCGGCCCAAGTGGGACTGAGCACCGCAACAAGCCTGGGCCAAGCGATGCGCCGCTCAGCGGCTCTGGGGATGGGGGTCGCCTGCGGCGGCTTCGCCCTGGGGCTTCTGCTCGACTGCCCACCCGGTCCGTTGATTGCTTGCCTGGGTGTGCCGTTGCTGCTTTGGGGCGAGCACCTGTTCATCAGGCCCGCCGGCAAGCCGGTCCCTAAGGTCAGTTCAGAGGATGCGCAACCCGCTGGCGATGGGACACCCAGCCAACCCGAGCATCACCCCGGTGCCCCTGAATCCCCGGCAGGAGCTGTTGCTTGGGGCCCTGCGTGGGGCCGGCGCGGAGCTGAGCAGCCAGGAGCTGCACCGCCGGCTGAGTGAGAACCAGCGCAGCATCGGCCTGGCCACCGTCTACCGCCAGCTGCGCTGGCTGCAGCAGCGGGGCCTGGTGCGCAGCCGCCTGCTGCCGAGCGGTGAAACCCTCTATGCCCCGGTCGACCACGACGCCCACCACCTCACCTGTGTGCTGTGCGGCAGCAGCGTCACCCTGCCGGTCTGTCCGGTGCACGACCATCCCCTGCCGCCGGAGCTGGCGGGGGGCTTCCAGCCGCTGTTTCACACCCTGGAGTATTACGGCCACTGCGCCGACTGCCAGAACGAGCCGGAGCGGAACCCCGAGCCCACTCCCCTGACGGCACCCCCCCCCTGGCGACACCAGGCCACCGGCCAGGCCCCGCTGGCCCCCAGGCCGCCAAGCCCAGGGACTCAAGTCATAGTCGTTCCGACTTCGGCTAGGATCCGAGTCAAGCCGCGCCCCAGCGATGGACACCTCCAACCCCGCAACCCAGGCCAACCTCGAAGCCGCCTTCGGCGGCGAGAGCATGGCCAACCGCAAATACCTCTTCTTCGCCGATGTTGCCAAGCGCCTCGGCAACGACCAGCTGGCCCGCCTCTTCCGAGACACCGCCAACCAGGAGACCGAGCACGCCTTCGCCCACTTCCGCCTGCTGCACCCCGAGCTGGTGGTGAACGACCCCGATCGCCTCGACCCCGCCGCCCGCCAGGCGATCCTGGCCCGCTGCCTGGAGCTGGCGATCGAAGGGGAAACCTACGAGTACACCACCATGTACCCGGAATTCGCCGCCAAGGCCCGAGCCGACAGGGACGGCGCCGCGGCCGCTGAGTTCGAGGAGCAGGTGGCCGAATCCCGCGACCACGCCCAGATCTTCCAACGGGCCGCCCGCAATTTCGGCCTGCTCGCTCCGATCGAGCAGCATCACGCCGAACGCTATGGCGTTGCCCTCGAAGCCCTGCAGGGCCAGGGGGTGGCAGGGGAGGCCGCCGAGCCGGTAGCGGGCCTGTGGATCTGCAAGGTCTGCTCGATGATCTACGACCCCGCCGTCGGCGATCCCGATTCCGGCATCGCCCCCGGCACCCGCTTCGAGGACATCCCGGCGGACTGGAGCTGCCCGATCTGCGGGGCACGGAAAGCGTCGTTTATTCCCTACCGCGAACCCGCCCTCAAAGCCGCCTGAGCTCAGCGCCGGGGCAGCCATCGCCCCGGTGTCAGCAGCCCCTCAACAACGCCCTGAGACTCCCGCCGCAACAAGTGGCGACTCCCCTGCCGGCCCAAGGCTTGGCAGGGGATTTTCATGCACGATGTAGCGCAGAGTACAGCTGTGATTCTTCTTCGTAGACCATGACATCTCAGCGTCCCCATCAGACACTGGGGCCCAGATTGATCGGTTTTTTGCCGCGATGGGCCCCAGCGACGCCGGCTCACGACTGCCCAAGGCCATCCATAGCCATCCGAGCATCGGCGAGCCTGTGGTCCAGCCCGATCGGGCCGAGGGGTGGGGAAACCACTTCCCTAGCGTGCGGTATCGCGGCTTCGTGCTGATTCCCCAAGCCGATCTCACCTGGCTGATCCGGCCAGAGCGCAGTCCAATGCGGATCCTGCCGTTCCGGGCTCCGGCAAGTTCGCTCACCGATGTCAAAGCCCTGGTCGACTGGCGGCTGACCCAGCACGAGGAACGCTGAGGCCTACCCCAAAGGGCCGAGCGAAGGGCTCAGGCCGCCTGGGGCGGGGTGGGGCCACCGCCGCCGCCGGCCTGGAAGGGCAGCACCAGCGTGGCCCAGCGTTCGGGCCGCTGCGGGCGGGCCCGGCGGGCATGGCGCACCCCGAAGGCGACCCGGACGACATTGGTGCCCTCGATCCTCTGGATCCCACCGGCGCTGCTGGTGGGTGGCGTGGCTGATCCGTCGCCCTTCATGGTCCCCTGTGCGATGAATGGCTGATCCGCCAACCCTTCGGGGTGGCTGGCACGGCAATGATGCGCGATCCACCCGGTTTTCGGTAGCCCGGGGAACCGTCAGGCGGCCAGTTCGGTGACTGCCACCTCCTCAACGGAGGGGCAGGTGCAGACCAGATGGCGATCGCCGTAGGCGTTATCGATCCGGGCCACGGCAGGCCAGATCTTGCGAGCCCGCTGGTCGAAGCCGGCAGGGAAGGCCGCCTCGCTGCGGCTGTAGGGGCGATCCCAGCGATCGGCGGTCACCGCCGCCAGGGTGTGGGGGGCCCGCTTGAGGGGATTGTCGATGGGATTGGCATCACCGGATTCGATCGCGGCCGCCTCGGCCCGGATCGCCACCATGGCGGCGCAGAAGCGATCGAGCTCGGCGAGGGATTCGCTTTCTGTGGGTTCCACCATCACCGTGCCCGCCACCGGCCAGCTGACGGTGGGGGCGTGGAAGCCGTAGTCCATCAGCCGCTTGGCCAGATCGTCGACCTCAAGGCCGCAGCTGCGCTTGAGCGGCCGCAGGTCGAGGATGCATTCATGGGCGACCCGACCGCCTGCGCCCCGGTAGAGCACCGGGAAGTGCGGATCGAGACGTTCGGCGATCAGATTGGCGGCGAGCAGGGCCACCTGGCTGGCGGTGCGCAGGCCCGGGCCGCCCATCATCCGGATATACATCCAGCTGATCGGCAGGATGCCGGCGCTGCCCCAGGGGGCCGCTGACACCGGACCGATCGCGGCACCCGGTTCACCGCCCACCGTTGCCAGGGGATGACTGGGCAGGAAGGGGGCCAGGTGGGCCGCCACCCCGATCGGACCGACCCCCGGACCGCCGCCGCCGTGGGGGATGCAGAAGGTCTTGTGGAGGTTGAGATGGCAGACGTCGGCTCCATAGAGGCCGGGTTTGCAGAGGCCCACCTGGGCGTTGAGGTTGGCGCCATCGAGATACACCTGACCGCCCTGTTCATGCACCAGCTCGCAGATCCGGCGGATGCCGGTCTCGAACACGCCGTGGGTGGAGGGATAGGTGACCATCAGCGCCGCCAGCTCGGCGCCATGGGCCACCACCTTGGCTTCCAGATCGGCCAGGTCGATGTTGCCGGCGGCATCGCAGGCCACGGCCACCACCTGCAGGCCGGCCATCACGGCACTGGCGGGGTTGGTGCCGTGGGCGCTGGTGGGGATCAGACAGATGCGGCGATGGGCCTCGCCACGGCTGAGGTGCCAGGCGCGGATCACCATCAGCCCGGCATATTCACCCTGGGAGCCGGCGTTGGGCTGCAGCGACACGGCGGCGAAACCGGTGATCGCCGCCAACCAGGCCTCCAGGTCGGCCACCAGGCGGGCGTAGCCGGCGGCCTGGGCCGGCGGCGCGAAGGGGTGCAGCTGGGCGAAGCTGGGCCAGCTCACGGGCGCCAGCTCGGCGGCGGCATTGAGCTTCATGGTGCAGCTCCCCAGCGGAATCATGCCGTGCACCAGGGAGAGATCCTTGGAGACCAGGTGCTGGATGTAGCGCATCAGCTCGGTCTCGCTGCGGTACTGGTGGAACACCGGCTGGCGCAGCCAGGGATCCGAGCGCAGCGGCAGACCGGCCAGGGCCCAGGGGGAGGCCTGCGGGGCCACCGCCAACCGCGCCCGCAGCACCTCGGTGGCCGTGGCGGCGGCGGCGCCATCGCCGGCCAGGGCCGCCAGCAGCCGCTCCAGTTCAGCCGGGTGGCTGAGTTCATCGAGGCTGATCGCCAGGGCCTCAGCGGCGCTGTCCGCCAGACCGTCGCGACCGACCCGCAGGTTGAAGCCGGCGGCCTCGGCCCGCTGGCGCAGGCCGACCGCGTCGGGGCTGTTCACCACCAGGGTGTCGAAGCCGGGGCCGGGCTGGGGGCGGAGTCCGAGGCTGGTGAGCGCTTCGGCGAGGGCTTCCCGCAGCGAAAGGATGCGGCGGGCGATCGCCTCGAGCCCGTCGGGGCCGTGGTGCACCGCATAGAAGCTGGCCATCACCGCCAGCAGCACCTGGGCGGTGCAGATGTTGCTGGTCGCTTTGTCGCGACGGATGTGCTGTTCGCGGGTCTGAAGGGCCAGGCGCAGGGCGGGGTTGCCCTCGGCATCGCGCGACTGGCCGACGAGCCGGCCGGGGATCTGACGCTTGTAGGCCTCGCTGGTGGCAAAGAAGGCGGCGTGGGGACCGCCGAAGCCCATCGGCACCCCGAAGCGCTGCAGGCTGCCCACGGCGATGTCGGCCCCGAGCTGACCGACCGGCGCCAGCAGCACCTGGGCGAGGGGATCGATCGCCACGGCACTGATCAGTCCGTCGGCGCGGCAGGCCGCCAGGAGCGGAGCCGGATCCCAAAGCCGACCCTCAACGCCTGGCAACTGGATCAGCAGGCCGAAGGCATCGGCGGGGAAGGGGGAGGCGGCCTCCTCGGCCAGGTCGTTGAGGCCCTGGGCCGCCAGAGCGGCGGCCATGGCCTCGAAGTCAACGCTCTCCAGCACGATGCCGAGCGGCTCAGCCCGGGTGGCGAGCACCGCCAGGGTCTGGGGCAACACCGACCGATCCACCAGGAAGCGCTGGGCGCCACGGCGAGGGCTGACGGCGGCGGCCAGGGCCATGGCCTCGGCGGCGGCGGTGCCCTCATCGAGCAGCGAGGCGTTAGCGATCGGCAAGCCGGTCAGTTCGCTGACCAGGGTCTGGAAGTTGAGCAGGGCCTCGAGCCGGCCCTGGGCGATCTCGGCTTGGTAAGGGGTGTAGGCGGTGTACCAACACGGATTTTCGAGCACATGCCGCTGGATCAACGCTGGCGTGGCCGTGCCGAAATAGCCCAGACCGATCAGACTGCGCACCGACGCATTGGCGGCGGCGATCGCGGCCAGCTCGGCCAGGGCCTCGGCCTCCGAGCAGGCGCTGGGCAGCCCCTCGGCGGCGGCCTCCGCAGGTAGAAGAATGTCGGCAGGAACCACGGCAGCCGCGAGATCCTCCAGGGAATCCAGCCCCAGCTCGGCGAGCATCCGCTGCTGATCCTCAGGCCCGGGACCGAGGTGGCGGATCAGAAACGGCGCTGCCACAGATCAAAACCAAAGTGGGTTGATCCTAAGAAAAGTGAATGGATCACCGGCCCCAGGCTGGGCGGCGGCTGAGCCGGCCCCGGCGCCATCGAGCGCCCAGGGCCGCGCGAACGCCTGGGCCTGAGGCGCTTCCCGGGCCGGCGGCAGCGCTCAGTGCCCTTCCACCGCCGCGGCATAGGCCGCAGCATCCATCAGCCCATCGAGCTCAGCGGGATCGGCGGGCTCCACCAGCAGCAGCCAGCCTTCGCCGTAGGGATCGTTCTGGAGTTCCTCAGGGCTGACCAGCAAGGCCTCATTGCGGGCCACGACAACGCCGCCGAGGGGCGCCAGCAGATCCTCGACCGCCTTCACCGATTCCACCGACCCGAAACTGGACCCCTGGCTGATCGAGGCGCCCACCTCCGGCAGATCCACAAACACGATGTCGCCGAGCTGATCGACGGCGAAGGCGCTGATGCCCACCCGCACCTGGCCACCCTCGCTGCGGGCGTATTCATGGCTGTCGGCGTAGCGGCAGTCCTCGGGGATGGGCAGGGCCATGGGCGGCAGGGAAGCGAAACCTCGGCCCAGTTTGTCGGACGCTCGAGCCGCTGCCGATCAGATCGGGATCAAGGCGGCTTCGGCCAGGGCCGCCACGGCCCGCTCGAGGGCGATCTGCTGGTGGCTGTGGTGGGTGCCGCCCTGGGCGTAGAGCACATAGGGCTCGCGCAGGGGGGCGTCAGCGGAGAACTCGCTGGTGCTGCCATCGATGAAGGTGCCCCCCGCCATCACCAGCTCACTGGCGTAGCCGGGCATCGGCGCCGGCACCGGATCGAGGTAGGAGCCCACCGGCGAGGCGGCCTGAAAGGCACGGCAGACCAGCTTGAGGGCCTCAGGGCTGCCGAGCCGCACGGCCTGAATGCCATCGCTGCGCCCGGCGCCCGGCAGCGGATTGACCGCGAAGCCGAGGTCGGTGAAGACCTGCGCCACCAGCTCGGCGCCGATCAGGGCTTCGGCCACCATCTGCGGCGCCAGGAACAGACCCTGAAACAGCAGCCGGTGCTGGTCGAAACCACTGCCCCCCTCACTGCCGATCCCCGGGGCGGTGAGGCGGCAGCAGGCCTGCTCCACCAGGTCGGCGCGGCCGGCCACATAGCCGCCGGCCGTGGCGAGGGTGCCGCCGAGGTTCTTGATCAGGGAGCCGGCCATCAGGTCCGCCCCGACTGCGGTGGGCTCCTGGTCCTGCACCAGCTCGCCGTAGCAGTTGTCGACGAAGCAAAGGCAGTCAGGCTGGAGGGTCTTGACCCGATCGCAGAGCTCCCCGATCCGGGCCACCGAGAGCGAGGGGCGCCAGCTGTAGCCGCAGCTGCGCTGGATCAGCACCATCCGGGTCGGGGTCGCCAGAGCCTCCTCAAGGCGATCCCCATCCACCTGGCCATCGGGCAGCAACGGCAGCTCCTGGTAGGCGATCCCGAACTCGGCCAGGGAACCGGAGCCCTGGCCGCGCAGGCCGATCACCTCCTCCAGGGTGTCGTAGGGGCGGCCGGTGAGCGAGAGCAGGCGATCGCCGGGCCGCAGCACCCCGAACAGGGCCGCAGCAATGGCATGGGTGCCGCTGACGAACTGGACGCGCACGGCCGCCGCCTCGGCCTGGAGCACCCGGGCAAAGACCCGGTCCAGGGTGGCCCGGCCCAGATCCCCATGGCCGTAGCCGCTCACCGTGGCGAAGTGGTGGACCCCCAGCCGCTCGGCCGCAAAGGCGGCCAGAACCCGCTCGAGGCGGGGCTTGACGGCGGCGGTGTGGTCAGCGGCGCGGGGAGCGATGGCCCGCAGGGCGGCCGCAACGCGATCAGCCGCGAGGGAGAGAGCCACGGCGCGAGGACGGCTGGATGAGCATCTGCAGACGTTAGGCCGAGGTGATTGACAGAACAGGGCCCAGGGGCGATACTCTCCTTAAAGTTATTGACAGTAATGCGCTCAGCCATCAAGCAAAAGCGACTCTTGTTGGGCTGACCTTGGGAACAGCCTGTGCCTCCAGCCTGGTCTTTCTTCCACCCGAAGCTTCAGCCAAATGGGTTCGCGTGAATTTTCGCTCGACCATGGTAGCTGGTCAGGAGCTTCACTTTAGCAATGGGGCGCAAATAACTCAACCGTTTTATCCATCATTCATCTTGCGAGACTATTCAAGCAGCACTATGACCGGCAGCACTGCATCTTGGACACAAGCTACCAATACATGGAACTATTTTCCGCTTTTTGATTTTGGCACTCTCACCAACACAGAAGCTTTTGCTGGGAGCTCTTACAACGCTCGTAACACGATAGGGAGCGCCCCAGACATGCTTCGATTCACCAATAAAACGGCTGCCAATCCTACATTCACCCTTAACACTGGGCGCGCCAATAATGCGACTGGATATAGCGTTTATCCAGCCAGCGATGGAGTTTCAAAGTCGCTTTCAAACATCAACCTCTCCGGCACCATTGCTGGATTCAATGCCAATCAATCGAATACAAGCATTGGAACTTTTGTCCAAACCGCATTAGGCGGCAATACATCTCAAACCTTTAACTGTCAAATCAATTGTACTGGTCAAATCACCACCAACGAAGACCTTCTTGACTTGACATGGGATCAGATAACTTTTGAGCTTATTGAACCAGTTCCATCGCCATTGCCTGTCGCTGGCGGAGCAGCCGCTTTTGCTTGGGCCAGAAAACTTCGCCGCCGCAGCCAAGCAGCTCGTAGCCTTGAGCTTTCGTAAAGATTGATAGCTTGAACAAAAGATCACTCAGCCTGGCGGTTTCAACCAGCGGATTTTCAATCCTTGCGTCGTATATCATTGCTGTAGGGACATCATGCTATCCTTTTTCAATTTTAGACCCTTCATGGCAGCTAAACTTTGCCATCAACGCTGTTGACAATGGCGGGATTGCGCTGATTGCGTTGGTTTTGCTTGCATTCTCAGCCACGATCAATAATCGCAAGAATCAAACCGGCTATCAACGAATTTTCAAACTGGCCATTTGGCCAATGCTTGGCTTTTTATTGATCACCCCATTGTATCTGGTTGCCAGTGTAAGGCTCAAAGAAAACGTAAAGAGTGATAACGTTAGCCGCTTTGAGAAAGCAAGTCGACGACTTGAAGAGCTAAGCTCTAAAATCAATGCTGCAAGCAGCAGCCAAGAAATCGATCTCATACTGCGCAAGTTCCAAGGCAATGGACTAACTGGACAACAGCTAACTTTGCCTCCAAATAGAGTACGCTCCGAGCTGCTAACCCAGCTTCAAGAGGCTCGTCGCCAGCTTCTTCAGCAAATACCATCGGAACAATCGCTGCAACCGCTGCCATTAATCATTAATGGCACACGGATCATCTTAACCTCTTTGGCCTATGCAATCGCCTTTTCCGCCTTTGCACGACGCCCCAAAGCTCAGGTTTCGCTTCTGGAAGAGTTTAGTGGCATGGTTCAAAATCGTCGTCGTGCTGCCGATGCACGCCATCGCGAACGCCAGGCTTTCCTCAAAACGATTGCCGATTCTCAGCTTGAACAGCAAGCGATGTTGGCCCAGCAAACTGTGCAGACAAGCAATAATCCAGACAACGATTTAGGCCCGGAAGGCGATAAACAGCTTCAATCTTGCCAATCAAAAGAACACAATGTGAAACCAGATTCTTCTCAGAAACGCAGGCGTGCTGTTGATCAGGACTACTTCGAAGCCCTAAGCCAAGATCAAGACATCGACGTTGATGGCAATCCTAGCCCCTAGCAATTGGTCTGCCCTTCTATTGTAATCAGATAGGAGGATTGGAGCAAAATCATGCGATGGGCCAACGGCCATTGACTCTCCTGGTCTGCCTTCCGGACTGGCCTGGCGAGGATGAAGGTCACCATTGATGGGCAGCCACAGCAAAGAGGATGATTTCTCTGGTGCAGCAACAAACACCTGAAGCTGTTCAAACAACTGGTCAAAGTCAGCGTGATCGAGGCGACACAAGCAGAGCTTCCTCCTGAGCCCACTCCGGCACGGGGGTAGCGGTGCCGACCTGGCGACCGTGCGCGAAGCCTAAAGCGATGTGGCGCCATGACCTACAGGCAGGGTATGTTGGCGGGACAGACAGGGCGCCAACATGGCGACCGACGTCGTTCCCCGTTCCCCGCAGCTCTCAGGGTCCATTAGAAGTCTGTCCCAGTAGCCCTGGCGGGCCCTTTGCAGCAGCGCTTCGCTGGCCAGGTCTTGACTCTCACCGTTGGCCACCCCACTCCAGAACCCAGCTGCAGCAGCCGATCTGAT
>JBIKKX010000054.1:0-9402 GCA_044360135.1 Cyanobium sp. | reverse complement strand
CAGCCCATCCCCTACAAGCCCGGAAAAGTGGTGGTGCAAATGGTGGTGTATTTGCCGAGTCCCCTCACCCAGAAGCCAGTGCTGGCAAGCTTTCTTAAAGGCGGTTCAGAGGACACCCTCTCCGTTTCAGAGCTTGTTACCAGCTCGCCCTGGCAAGCCACTGAGCACACGGCACTGTCAGGCAAGGTGGCCGTGATCTCACCATGGGTGGGCAAGAGGGGGCGCGGGACAATCACGGCTTCACACTTGATCTGTGCAGAGTCCAATCAACGCCAAAGCCTCCAGCCAATGGCACGAGCAGATCACTGTGACTTAGGCCGACGCTCGATCGGTGCGTTGACCTGCTGATTGCCGCGAATCCATTCATTCCTACCCAAGGATGGGGCATCTGTTTGGTCTTGCCGATACCGTATTCTGGTTCCGGGGATGAAGTGTCAGGTACAGGGAGTCGCAGGGGCCTGACAGGCGGCAGCGAGCAAAGTTAGCCAGTCGCGCAGCAGCAGCAGGGCGGAAGGTTCCAGGCGGTAGTAGATCCAGCGGCCTTCCTGGCGGGCGTGGATCAGGCCCGCCTCCTTCAGCACCCTGAGATGAAAAGACAGTTTCGATTGGGCCAGATCCAGGTCACTGCTGAGGTCGCAAACGCAGCGCTCTCCGTGTTGCAGTGCTTGCACCACCTGCAGGCGGATCGGCTCGGCCAGGGCGCGCAGCAGCCGCTGGGCCTGATCCGGAGCCACCGGATCAGCTGTTGATGCGGGTGTGGCCATGGTCTCCACAGGGGACAGGACGGGGGCTGCTGGCAGCAGTCTGTCGGCCCTGGGGCAGTGATTGGCGACGGACGGCGCGAAGCATGGCGCCGTGTGATGCAGAGCACCAATCCAATCAACCCAGGTTGATCTATGGTTTCGCCGTCGGCCGCCGCCTCCGCCTCCCCTTCCATGAAAATCGGCATCAACGGCTTTGGGCGCATTGGCCGCCTCGTGTTCCGTGCCCTCTGGGGGCGGCCCGGCATCGAACTGGTCCACATCAATGACCCGGCCGGCGATGCGCACAGCGCCGCCCATCTGCTGGCCTTTGATTCGGTGCATGGCCGCTGGCAGCAGGCCGTGCAGTCGAATCCGGACCTGCCGGGTGGCAGCCAGGGATTTGTCGTGGACACCACCCCGGTGGGCTACAGCCAGGAGCACGACCCCTCCGCCGTGCCCTGGAACCAGGCCGGCGTGGAGATGGTGCTCGAATGCAGCGGCACGTTCAAGACGCCGCAAACCCTGCAGCCCTACTTCGATGCCGTGGGTCTCAGGCGGGTCGTGGTGGCCTGCCCCGTCAAAGGCGAGATCGCCGGCGCCGAGGCGCTCAACATCGTGTTCGGCATCAACCACCACCTCTATGAGCCCGACCGGCATCGGTTGATCACGGCGGCCTCCTGCACCACCAACTGCCTGGCACCGGTGGTGAAGGTGGTGCACGAAAGCTTCGGCATCGCGCACGGGTCGATCACCACCCTCCACGATGTCACCAACACCCAGGTGGTGGTGGACGCCTTTAAGGGCGACCTGCGCCGGGCCCGCTCCGCCAGCCAGAGCCTGATCCCCACGACCACCGGCTCGGCCAAGGCGATCGGGATGATCTTCCCGGAGCTGCAGGGCCGGCTGAACGGCCATGCCGTTCGGGTGCCGCTACTCAATGCTTCGCTCACCGATGCGGTGTTCGAACTGAAGCGTGCCGTCACCGTGGAGGAGGTGAATCGGGCCTTCGAGGTGGCGGCGAATGGCCCCCTGCAGGGAATTCTCGGCTACGAAACACGGCCGCTGGTGTCGGTCGACTACGTGAACGATTCTCGCAGCGCCATTGTCGATGGACTCTCAACGATGGTGGTGAATGGCACCCAGCTCAAGGTGTACGCCTGGTATGACAATGAATGGGGCTACAGCTCGCGCCTGGCCGATCTGGTGAGCCATGTGGCACGCCTCGATCAGCACGGATCCTGCTGATTGCCGCTGGGTTCCCACCATGACACCACCAGAGTCTCCCCCGCCGACCACAGTCATCAGCCGCGCCAGCGCAGGACTGACGGCCCTGCAGCAATACCTGATCGTGACGGCCAATTACTGGGCCTTCACCCTCACCGATGGAGCGCTGCGCATGCTGGTGGTGTTCCACTTCCATGCGCTTGGCTATAGCACCCTGGACATCGCCCTGCTGTTTCTCTTCTATGAGTTCTTCGGGGTGCTCACCAATCTGTATGGCGGCTGGCTTGGCGGCAGGTTCGGGCTCAGGCTGACCCTCTGGACGGGAACTCTACTGCAGGTGGCAGCCCTGCTGATGCTGATTCCTGTGGCGGACAGCTGGCCGAAGTGGTGGAGTGTGGCCTATGTGATGGTGGCCCAGGCCATCAGCGGCATTGCCAAGGACCTCAACAAAATGAGCGCCAAGAGTGCCATCAAGACCGTGGTGCCCGAAACGCCGGATGATCAGTCCAAGGGCGAACAGCAGCTGTTCCGCTGGGTGGCGATCCTCACCGGCTCCAAGAACGCCCTCAAAGGCGTGGGTTTCTTTCTGGGGGGTGTGCTGCTCACCACGATCGGCTTCAACGCCGCCGTGGCGGTGATGGCCATCGGCCTGCTGCTGGCCTTCGGCGGCACCCTCGTTCTGCCCCCGGACATGGGCCGCATGAAGCAGAAACCTGCCTTCAGCGCCCTGTTCTCCAAGAGCCGTGGCATCAACCTGCTGTCGCTGGCACGGTTCTTTCTGTTCGGCGCCCGCGATGTCTGGTTCGTGGTGGCGCTGCCGGTGTTCCTGGAGACCGCCCTGGGTTGGCGCTTCTGGGAAGTAGGCGGGTTTATGGGGTTGTGGGTGATCGGCTATGGGATCGTTCAGGGCTCGGCGCCGGCCCTGCGTCGGGCCTGGGGGCAGAGCGCACCTCCCGGAGTGGCTGCCGTGCGGTTCTGGAGCGTGGTGCTGACGACCATTCCGGCCTTGATCGCCATCGCCCTCTGGCGTCAGGTGGGCCAGCCCGGCGTGGCGGTGATCGCAGGGCTGGCGGTGTTCGGGGTGGTATTCGCCATGAACTCCTCAATCCACAGCTACATGATCCTGGCCTATTCCGATGCCGATGCCGTCAGCGTCAATGTCGGGTTTTATTACATGGCTAACGCCGCTGGCCGGCTGGTGGGCACTCTGCTCTCCGGCGCCATGGTTCTTGTGGGTGGCCTGCAGGCCTGCCTGTGGACCTCGACGCTGCTGGTGGCTGCCGCCGCGCTGGTGAGCAGCCGCTTGCCCTCGCCGCCGCGGCAGCTGCAGCCCGAAAGCTGAAGGCCACGGCCATCGCGACAGCGACACCTGGATTCAACCCGGCGATCGCATGGGGGACGCGTCACTGTCGCGCTGGGTGGTCGTCGACCACAATCATGTCACCTGGCCTGAGGAAGGGTGATGGGGGCCGTCACAGTCTCGGGCTGAGTGAGCGGCGAGGATGGAGTCAGATGCGACGACCGTTAATCAGCCTCAGCAGAACCGAGACCACGGCAATAACAAGCAGGACGTGAATGAAGCCTCCCAACGTGTAGGAGGTAACCATGCCCAGCAACCACAGAATGATCAGCAGAACCGCGATTGTCTCCAGCATGATGTTCGCTTGGCTCAAGGTGATCAGAAAGGACGTCGCCCGGACGAGCAACGCCCAAAGGATTCAGAACGGGCACTCACTTCTGATCAGTGGCATCAGCAATCTTCTTGCCGGCTGCACGTGCACCTTCCTTGATGTCCTCGGCAGCATTCATGGCGGAAGCCTGAACCTGCTTGGCCTTTCCCTTGATCTGGTGGCCTGTGTCACCGGTGAGGTCCCCATAGGCGGATTCGAGTTTGCCTTCTGCATCTTTGGCAGCGGCATCAAGTTTGTTTGACATGGCTCCAAGTGTGGATGAAGTGAGGAATGAGTGGCTGCCCATGGCCATGGCTGGCTGAAGGCAGACCATCACTGAGGCCATGATGGTGATTGGCACCAGCAGGGCAATCGAAGCAGCTCGCAGCCTGCGAATGATTGGACGGAAGTTCGGCAGCATTGCGGAGCGTCGCAGAGACGACTATTTGACCCTAGTGATCTCGGCAGCAGCGAAGCTCAGAGCGTTGATTGAGCAGCGCAGAAATCGACATATACCGGGTCAGATCCCAGTCATACCAAGGGATTTCAGACAGATCAAGATTTATCAGGCAAAGCTGCATATCTACCGCTATTTGCGTCACCAGGCCGACCTAGGGTTTTAGTATTACTCGCTTCACTGATCGTGTTCGAGACGCCAGAACATCAGGGCATGGGTCCCACCATGAGAGCCGATGGGGTGGAATTTCGCGTCTGGGCACCACATGCCAAACAGGTAGCTGTCGTCGGCAGCTTTAACAATTGGGATGGGCTGACTCACCCCATGCAATCAGACGAGAAGGGGAATTGGCACGTAGAAGTCCAGGGAGCCAAGATAGGCGATCAGTACAAATATCAACTGACGACGGAAGCAGGTGTCATGTCACGGATTGATCCCTATGCACGCGAGGTCACCAGCTCGGTTGGCAATGCCATTATTCATGACCCCAACTTCAACTGGGAGGACGATAAGTTCTTGATGCCCAGCTGGAACGAACTGGTGATCTACGAGCTCCATGTCGGCACATTCAATGATGAAGATCCGTACCGGCCAGGGCAATTCATCTCGATCACCGCTCGTCTCGGGCACCTGAGGCAACTCGGCATTAACGCGATTCAAATCATGCCGGTGGGTCAGTTTGCAGGGATGCGCTCGTGGGGCTATAACCCCTCCCATCTTTTTGCCGTCGATTCAGACTATGGCGGACCGACTGGACTCAAACGCTTCATCAAGCGTGCCCATCAGGCAGGAATTGCTGTCATCCTCGATGTGGTCTACAACCACCTTGGCCCGAGCGACCTCGACCTATGGCGGTTCGACGGCTGGTCTGAGAATCATCGAGGTGGCATTTACTTTTACAATGATGATCGCGCCGTCACGCCCTGGGGGGAAACCCGGCCAGACTATGGGCGCGGCGAAGTGCGTCGCTACATTCTCGACAATGTGAAGATGTGGCTTGATGAATATCATATTGACGGGCTACGCTTTGACAGCACTCTCTATATTCGCAACGTTGGCGAACACGGAACGTCTGAAATCCCGGATGGCTGGAGTCTTCTGCAAGCAATTAATGAAACGGTAGCCATGAAGCCTGGGAATCAGATCACGATTGCCGAGGATCTGCAAAGCAACGCATGGATAACCAAGGATGTCGGTGCTGGCGGAGCGGGGTTTGGATCGCAGTGGGACCCACACTTTGTTCGTCCGATCCGCGCGGCCGTGATTACCTCTCAGGATCAGAATCGATCGTTGAATAGCATTCGCGATGCGATTCTCTACCGCTATAACGACGACGCCTTCGAGCGAGTGATCTACAGCGAGTCTCATGATGATGTGGCCAATGGACAGGCTCGAGTGCCTCAGGAGGTCAGCCCAGATGACCCCACGGGGTGGTATGCCCAGAAGCGCTCAACCATGGCTGCTGTGATGGTCTTCACAGCCCCGGGGATTCCGATGCTGTTCCAGGGTCAGGAATTTCTCGAAGGCGAATGGTTTCGCGATACGGTACCCGTAGATTGGCACCAACAGGATCAGTTCCGCGGCATCATCAGGATGTATCGCGATCTGATCAGGCTCCGACTCAATCAGGCAGGCTTCAGTCGCGGTCTCAGCGGGCAATTCACACAGGTCTATCATCTTAACGAGGAGCAAAAGGTGCTCGCTTTCCATCGCTGGGATCAAGGCGGCCCCGACGATGACGTGGTCGTGATTGCCAATTTTGCCAATGAAGTTTACAACGAATACACCGTTGGCTTTCCCGCCAGTGGCCATTGGCATCTTCGCTTTAACAGCGACTGGCATGGCTATAGCGAGTTGTTTGAAGGCCATCCCAGTGGCGACATTGATACCGTTGAGGCATCCCGAGACACGCTTCCCTACCAAGCGACGGTGTCCATTGCTCCCTACAGTGCATTGATCTATTCACAGTAACAACTCCCGGTAACACGTCGTCCCATGCAGCCTGTCCATACGGATCAGCATGCATGGTGGCTTGCGGCACTCCATGCACCAATGGCTTTATCGTTGTCCTCCAGAACTACATCTTACCTGCCTAGGTCGTCTTCCTCCGTCTGCTCTTCAAGCGTTGCGACCTTGGCCAACGACCGATGAATCGTGGTCGGGCATCCGCGGCAGCGGTGTCGCTGAGGATCAGCCGCAAGGGGGTCACCGCCCGGCAGCCACCGTCAAACGGCGCGAAGACGGCTCGCGACATACCAGCATTGACAGTCCGCCTCCAGCAGCAGGCCAAGATCGCTCGGGTGATGGGCCCCCAGCCAGAGCAGGGCCTCGGCCAGTCGGGTGGAAGCCATCCAGGGTCAGCTTCCGTGGCTGCCATCGTGCTGGTGGAGGTCCATCCCTCCCCCCATTCCCTGGCGCCCCCATGCCCTCCCCCGCCGACCTCCACCCCGCCACCGCCAGCGCCCAGCTGGATCTGCAGCTGGGTGCCGCCGGCGATCAGGAGGCGGAGGGGTTGCAGCGCAATCTCTCCGGAGTGGCCTGGCGCGATGACTGGCTTTGGCTTGGCGGTGATGAGGGGCGCAGCCTGCTGCGGCTGGAGCGCCTGGAGGGGCAGGTCTACGGACGGGCCGAATGGCTGACGTTGAAGCCATTCGGGCTGGCGGAGGGGAAGGACGAGGGCGAATCCGATATCGAGGGGCTGGCGCTCGATGGGCCAAGGCTCTGGCTGGTGAGCTCCCACAGCCGCCGCCGGGTCAAGGCCTGCGGCGGCAAGGAGGCCGGGCTGTCGCTGCCGCGGGAATCGCGGCGCAATGCCCATCTGCTCGGCTGCCTCCATCTTGATGGCAGAGGCCGCCCCCTGGCCGGCCAGCGGCTCAAGCCCTCGCGCCAGACCAGCCGTGATGCCCTCAGCAAGGCCCTGGCGGCCGAACCACTAATCGCCCCGTTCGCGACGATCCCCGGCAAGGACAACGGACTGGACGTGGAGGGGATCACCGCCCGCGACGATCGGCTGCTGGTCGGACTGCGGGGTCCGGTGCTACGGGGTGTGGCCCTGGTGGCGGACCTCCGGATCGGTGGCATCAAGACGGCGGCAGAAGGCAGCGGCGCCAGGTGTGGCCCACCCCTGAGCCTGGAGAGCCACCGGCTCCGCTACCTCGACCTCGATGGCATGGCGGTGCGGGACATGGCGACCCTGCCCGGCAGCGATGACGTGCTGCTGCTGAGCGGACCCACCATGAGCCTCGATGGCCCCAGTTATCTCTACCGCTGGCGCGACGCCCTGGCTCCCCTGCCGGCTCCGAAAGCTGCGGGGGCGGGCGAGGCCATCACCCTGGAGCGCCCCGAAGCGCTGCTGTGTGCGCGCGATGGCCGGCCCGGCCGCCGCGGCGATGGCAACGACAAGCCGGAAGGGCTGGAGATCGCGCGCGATGACGAGCGGCTGCTGGCCTGGGTGGCCTACGACGGCCCCAGCGCCGCCCGCCGCCAGGGGGACGGGGTGGTGACGCGGCTGGATGGCTTCCCGCTGCCCTGAGCCGGCGGAGCGGCGGGCCACACGCGCGAAATGGGGGCTGCCGGGACAGGCCGGAGGGGTTAGAAGGGCTGCAACCATCGCCCCCAGGCACCGATGCCCTTAGAGATCGCTGTGGCCATGCTCGAACGGCAGGAGCAGTGGCTGCTGCAGCTGCGCGATGACATCCCCGGCATCGTCCACCCGGGCACCTGGGGACTGTTCGGCGGCCACCTCGACCCAGGCGAAACACCGGAGCAGGCGGTGCGCCGCGAGCTGGTTGAGGAGATCGGCTGGCAGGCCGGTCCCCTGCGGCACTGGTTCTCCCATACCGATCCGCAGCGGGTGCTGCATGTGTTCCGCGGGCCGCTGACGGTGCCGCTGGAGGAACTGCGGCTGATGGAGGGGCAGGGGCTCACCTTGGCCAGCCAAGCGACCCTGGAAACCGGCCAGGTCTGGAGTGAGACCCTGCAGCAGTACCGGCCCCTGGCGCCATCGCTGCAGCGGGCCCTCGAACTTTTGCTGAAGGAAGGGGGCCGCTGAAGGCAGCGGGCCGACAGCCTCCTCCCAGAAGCGCTCGATCACGGAGCCGCCGCGATCAGCAGCCGGTGACATCAGGCCCCAAGGTGTTCCCGGCGACGGATGGATCCCATCAATGCTGGATGGCCTGACCTGTCCGCCTTGAACCCTGCTCAGCCGTGTCCAGCTACAAAATCGAACTGACCAACGGGCTCAGTTTCAACTGCGAGGATGACCAGTACATCCTCGACGCCGCCCAAGAGAATGGGATCGACCTCCCTTACTCCTGCCGGGCCGGCGCCTGCAGCACCTGCGCCGGCAAGATCATTGGCGGCAAGGTCAACCAATCGGATCAGAGCTTCCTCGATGAGGACCAGCTTGCTGCAGGCTTTGCCCTGCTCTGCGTCGCCTACCCGATGAGCGACCGCACGATCCAACCTGAGGCGGAAGACGAGATGTGAGCGCTCCAGCCTGCGCTGATGCCCTCTGTCGCGGCTGTGCCCAGGCCATTCCCTCCATGCAGGCCCTGACCACCAGCGGTCGGGGCCTTTTTTTGTTCAGCGATCGCAGGGTGTGGCGGCCCGGCTCGGCATGCTCCAGATCCCCAGAACGTCTTCGGGGGCTCAGCGCTCCGGCAGCGGGCGGCAGCGCTGCAAATGCCCGGCAGGCTGCCTCCTGCGCTGGCCCATTCCCTCCGTTCTTGGCAGTATTCCGGCACCCCTCCGCTCCGATCCATGGCGCACCCCCAACGCTGGAGTGTGACCCTGGCCGCTTCCGGCCACCGCCATCCCCGCTGGCTTGATGAGAACGGCCATTTCAGCTCCGACCCGAGTCGTGCCCTGCGCCTGATCACACCGGAGGTTGCCGTGCAACGGGTTCAGGCCTTCCTGGAGGTGCACGGCTGGGAAACCCAGGCACTGGAGCGCTTTCGGCTGGTTCCCGCCCCTACCCCGCTGGAGAGCCGCCACCTACGCAGCCGTGGCTGGCGCTCCCTCGAAGCCCAGTGTCCCCCCAGCGCCCGGGAAGCGGCCTGAGGGTCAGGCGCCTCAAGCCTTGAACGGATCCCCCCCTGGTCCCGGCAGCAGCGCCTGCTGATCCCATGGTCGTGTCCCGTCCGACGGTGCCCCTCTGAAGCTTGATGCGGTGCCAACGTGCGGCGCCGCCCCGTCGTCACCAGCAAGGCCTGACCCTGGAGCATTTGGCAGCCCTGCCAGCCCCAAGAGCCTCCAAAACAGAAAAGCCCCCGCCGAAGCGGGGGCTGATCCTGCAGCCCGAAGGCTG
>JBIKKX010000016.1:0-74717 GCA_044360135.1 Cyanobium sp. | reverse complement strand
ATGGCTTTTGGTCGATCACCGAGGGCATGGCTGCCCTGGCCCATGACATCAGGGGACTTCTGGCACTGGTGGGCTGGCGAGAACCAGCTCAGGCACTGAGTTCGGCTTGACTTCTAATGGGCCCTGCTGGGGGCAGGGGAGATCGGTGGCTTCGTTGCCTCTTCGGCGCTCTTCGCAGCCAGCGGCTGAAGGCCGTGGCTCAGTCCACCAATGCCGCCCAGGCGGATGCGAGGGCAGCGGGAATGGGCCGAGCGCGGTAGTCGCGGGGATCGCTCGGGCCATGGCGCAGCACGGCATTGACCACCACCGCCGGCTGCTGGCCGCGGTTGATGGCGCCATGGGGAACCCCCGGAGGAATGCGCACCCAGGTGGCGGCGTCATCGCGCAGGCTGATGCGCTGCAACCGGCCCTCCTGCACCACGATCAGATCGAGGCTGCCGCGCAGCACCAGCAGTTGATCGGTCTGGTGGCGATGGCAGTAGAGCTCGGCGGCAGTGGCGGGACCCACCTCAGCGATCATGGTTTCGTCACTGGGCCGGGGGGCGCCGAACAAGGTGGCACCGGAACGATGGGAGTCGCAAGGAATCAGGGCGACGCGGGGACGACGGGTCACAGAGAACGACAACAACTTTGTGAATTTTTGCGAATTCGCCTGGATCGCCTTGGTCGTCACGGGAACCAAACGGGAGCTCCGTCAGCAGCCGCTGACCTGGCTGCCGCCATAGACGTTCTCCACCGCAGCCCCCTGTGGATCGCGGCACGGGGAAGGCTGGGCAAATTCAGCGCCGCAGGGCACTGTTGCCGTGATACCCACTGACCCCTGAACCCAAGGCCATCTCCACCACGAGAGCGGCAGAAAGGGGGATGGGGCCTCAGCCCGCCAGCGCCAGTTCAAAGGCGCGCCGATCGGCCTCGCCTGTGGGCAACGGCCGCTCAAACACCTTGCAAAACACCTTCACCACCCGATCGCCGCTGTCGATCTGCTCGAGCGGATCCTTGCGCAGCCGATGCCGCAGGCAGCAGGCCACCACCCGGGCCACGTCGTCGTCGCTCACTTCGCTGCGCCCCTCGAAGGCCGCCAGGGCACGGGCGGCGCGGTTGGTCACGATGTCGCCCCGCAACCCATCGACATCCAACTCACCGCAGACGGCGGAGATGCGGATGCGCAGATCATCGTCGATCTCCACGGAGCCGAGGCGAAGCTGTGCCTCCACCACTCGGGCCTGAAGGGCATCCTGGCCGGCCTGAACAGCGTCGTTGAAGCCGTCGGGATCCTCATCGAAGCTGGTGCGCTGATCCACCACCTGCACCCGCAGCTCCGGATCGCGCACGGTGCGCACCTCCACACTCATGCCGAAGCGATCGAGCAGCTGGGGCCTGAGCTCCCCCTCCTCGGGGTTGCCGGAGCCGATCAACACGAAGCGGGCCGGGTGGCGCACGCTCACCCCCTCCCGCTCGACCGTGTTCCAGCCGGAGGCAGCTGAATCGAGCAGCACATCCACCAGGTGGTCGTCGAGGAGGTTCACCTCATCCACATACAGCAGGCCGCGGTTGGCCTTGGCCAACAGACCCGGCTCGAAGGCCCGCACCCCCTCGCTGAGGGCTTTCTCGATATCGATCGTGCCGCAGAGCCTGTCCTCGGTGGCGCCCAGGGGGAGATCCACCATCGGCACCTGGCGCTTCTCGGTGGCCAGGGCCTCACCGCGATCCAGCCGCTGGCGCACCTCGGCGCTCTGCAGATCGGGATCGGCGGGGGAGCTGTTGTAGGGGTCGCCCTCGACCACGTCGATCTCCGGCAGCAGGTCGGCCAGGGCGCGGATCGTGGTGCTCTTGCCGGTACCGCGGTCGCCCATGATCATCACGCCGCCAATGCGGGGATCGATGACGTTGAGCAGCAGGGCCAGCTTCATCTCCTCCTGCCCCACGATGGCGGTGAAGGGGAAGACCCTGCGCTTCCTGGTCTGACTCACGGGGGGGCGACTGGCGGTGAGGGCGATTGTTTCACAGCCGCCCCGCCCGCTTCGGCCGGCCGGGGTTGAGCCCGGGCCGGCGCTGCTGGAGGCTCCTGGCCGGGGCTTGGGTCCGCCCAGGGCAACAAGCTCAGCACCTGGGGAGGCGTGGCATCCGCCGGATAGATCAGGCGCACCTGCAGCCGCCGCTCCTGCCTCGGCGCCAGGCTGACGCTGCCCAGGGCCGGCCCCTGCTGGCCGGCCCGCTGCACCAAATGGAAGGCCTGCCGGCCCAGCGCTTGCCCATCGGGGCCATCCAGTCCCGCCACCTCCACCGTGCCGCGGAACACCACCGCCGGGGATGGGCTCTGGCGGAAGCGCAGACCGCCCAGGGGCTGATCGTGCTTGAGCGGCGATTCCAACGCCAGCTGCAGCTTCAGCGGCGCGGTGGTGTCGTTGCGCAACGGCAGGCTGAGGTCGTAGGTCACCCCGTAATTGCCATGGGCGGCCCAGGCGGTGCCGGGATAGAAGGCCTTGAGCTCGGCCGTCTGCACTTGGCCGGTGCCCAGACTTCCCTTGGCCAGCGAGGCGATCGGCCAGGAGATCGGCGCCCGGCTGGCCCGCAGCGGACCGCCATCGGGCTCGCTGATCCGCCCCCGCCAGGTGCTGCCCAGCTGCACGCCGCTGACCCGCGAATAGATGATCGGGCCGGAGGCGCCGCGGGGGCTGGGAACATGCTCCTTCGGGCTGAGATCAGCCGCAAGGATGCGCGTCCAGACGGCCGGATCGGGGGGCGCGCCATCGGGACCAAAGGCGGCCAGCACCGCCAGGTCGATCGGAGCACTGCTGGCGAAACGCAGCTGCAGGTTGCGCCCGTTGAGCAGGGGGTCGAGACCCCGCACCGGCAAAGGCAGCACCAGCAGCGGCGTCAGCTCAGCTGGCTTGAGGGTCCAGGCGCTGGGGAGCTCCAGGCTGCGGCCTCGCTCCAGCAGTTCTGTGGCGACGCGACTGCCTGGCCCAGACCACACGGCTTGGGTGGACTGCTGGACCAGCAGAGGAGGCAGGGGCAGGAACGGGGCGGCGCTCTGACCCTCCGCTGTGGCCTGGGAGAGGGAGGTGGCCCCATTGCGCAGCCGCAGGGTCACCGGGGCCGCTGCCCGGTGATCGCGGGGAGCGGCCACCACCGCCAGCCAGAGGGTGGAATCGAGGCTCTCCGGCCGCCCCGCGAAGACATGGTGGCTGAACAGCTCGAAGCTGCCGCTCAGCGGCTGGTTGAGGTGGGCACCGGCCACCGGCAGGGGCTGGCCTGACCAGCCGCTGCGGGGATCGAAGCCTGAGAACACAATGCCTTCGGCCCTGATCAGCTCAGGGTTGTTGTCATTGACCATCAGCACCTCGTCGAGGCCGCCGGGAAGGGGCTCGACCTGCTGACGGCGCAACAAAGTGGGAGATGCCTGGGCCGGTGGGGCCTTGACAGGGGCGGGCGCGGCTGGCTGGGCAGGGGTCGGGGCCATGCTGGAGGGGGGAACAGGGCCCGCCTGCAGCGGCCCGCAGCACCAGGGCAGGGCCAGGGCTCCGGCGAGGGAAGCGATCCGGCTACGCCGGCAGCCCAAGGGCGCCCGCTGTCCGGTCGCCGATCCCGACCAATCGGTGAGAGGAGCGGTCATCGTTTCGGCACCGCGCCCACCAGTTGCCGTGAAACCACCGCAGCCATCGAGCGAATCAGCTCTGCCGAGCGCGGGTCGTTGAAGGGGCCCTTCACCATGAAGGCCGCCACGGCACGCTGGCCATTGGGCAGTTCGATCAGGGCAGCGTCGGCATAGGCGATGCCGATGTCGCCGGTCTTGTTGTAGGCGCTGATCCCTTCGGCCAGCAGCTCAGCATCGGGATCGGCCACCGGCTCCGGTCGGCCGATCCCCTTGAGCAGCCCCATCGGAATGAGGGTGTTGGTGCTGGAGGTGGAGAGGATGGCGCGGAACAGATCGCGGGCCCTGGGGCTGAGCTTCTGGCCCGTGTCCACCAGGGCGATGGTGCGTGCCAGGTCTCGGGAGCTGGTGAGGTTGGTGCCATCGAGATCCGGCAGCCAGTTGTTCAGCACGGTGCTGGTCAGGCCCAGGCTCTGGAATTGGGCGTTGACAGCCGCCCTGCCACCGAAGCGCTTGATCAACAGGTTGGTGGCGCTGTTGTCACTCACCCGAATCATCTCGGTGGCGGCTTCATGGAAGGGGAAACGGGTGCCGAGGGGCTTGGAGGCCATCCAGCCAGCCCCATCCCCCTTGACCTCCGCGGTCAGCGGCAGGGGCTCGTTCCATCGCAACCGTCCCTGGTCGAGGGCATCGAGGCCGACCAGCAGGATCGGGGTCTTGATCGAGCTGGCCGCCGGCAGGGGCACGGTGCTGCGGTAGTCGGCGAAGCGGCCGTCGTCGAGCACCAGCAGATAGCCCGAGGCGCTCAGGCCCTTCTGGGCCTGGGCCAGCCGGGCCCACTCCTGGCTCACCCCGGTGAGCTCGACGCGGGGATCGAAACGGCCCAGAGCCAGACCATGGCCACCCACCACCCGCGGGGCCGCATCGAGCTGGGCCCTGCCGAAGCCCCCCTGGGTCAGCCTTGGCGCCAGGGCCTTCAGGCCCGTGGCCACCAGGATCCCCAACCCCAGCCCCATCACCATCAGGCGCAGCAGCAGCAACAGCGGCGGCAACCAGGGGCGGCGTTGGGGACGGCCGGGGCTCACGGGAGGGGCATGGCGTTCAGAGCCCGACGCTAAGGGGCATCCGTGGCAGCGGCCCCGCGACGGCTCGCCCAGCGCAACTGGCACATCATGCCGCGCAGCAGCGCCACCTCCGCCGCTGTGATCTGCCCCCTTTGCAGCAGAGCCCGCAGCTTCGCCATCCGGGCGCGGCGGGTGTGGGGCAGCAGAAAGCCCACCTCCAACAGCAGGGCCTCAGCGTCGTCGAGGGCGGCCTCCAGCTGGTCGCGCCGGCAGGGGTCCTGGGCTGCGGAGGCATCCCCCAGTGGCGGCGATGGAGCCTGGCCAGGGACGGGCGCGGCTGCCGCCCCGCGGAGCTGATGCAGCTCATGGAGCACAACCGCCACGGCGTGGGAAAGGTTGAGGGAGGCGTAGGCCGGGCCCGTGCCGATCCGCAACAGCCGTCCGGCCTGAAGCAGCTCCTGATTGGTGAGTCCCCGATCCTCCCGACCAAACACCAGGGCCGTCGATCCGGGGCTGCTGGACGGTGACGGAGGCACGGCCACCAACCAGGCCAAGGCCTCGGCAGGGGGCAGCAGCGGCAGGGGGGCTCCCTCGTCACGGCCGGTGGTGGCCACAATCCGACCGCAATCGGCCAGAGCGGCGGCCAGGGTGGGGTACAAAGAGGCGCCCTCCAGCATCGGCAGGCCGTGGACCGCCATGCGCCGAGCCTCCGGGTCCTGGGGATCGCAACGGGGCGCCACCAGCCGCAGGCTGGTCACAGCGAAATTGGCGCAGAGGCGGGCCACGCTGCCCAGATTGAGGGGTCCAGCGGGCTCGACCAGCACCACGTGCAGGCTCACGGGGGCGGTCTCAGGGAAGACTGTGGAGGAAGGCCAGAAGATCCGCCATCGCCTGGGGGTCGGGCTGGAAGCGGGGCATGGGCGGGGTGCGGCCACTGACCACCTGTTGGATCAGCTGGCGATCACTCTTGCGGCGGTCCACGCCATGCAGGTTGGGGCCGACCAACCCCTGGGCCGCCAGGCCGTGACAGCCCGCACAGTTGAGCCGGAACAGGCGGCCACCATCCTGGGCGGATCCCGGCTGGGCCAGCACCGCCTGGGTGTAGGGATCGCGCTGGGAGGCGGAGAGCAGCACCAGGGCCAGGATGGCGCAGGCCAGAGCGGCCAACAGCACCAGGGCGGTGATCACGCCACGACGGGACGTGTTGGGGAGCACCCCCGGATCCAGGCCGCTGGGGATGGTGGGAGGAGAGCCGGTCACGGTTCGTGGCGGGAGGTCGCCAGAAAAGGCCTGGCTATGGAAAGATTGTGCAACGTTTCAAGCCCCTTGCGCGCGCCATGATCGAACCTCTGCTCTGCGGCATCGTGCTCGGTCTGATTCCGGTGACCCTGGTGGGGCTGTTCGTGGCCGCCTGGAACCAGTACCGGCGGGGTGGAGCCCTCGGCGGCTGATCCTCTTCTAGGGAAGCCGGGCGGGCCGCATTCCACAGTTGCTGGTCCGGGCCTCTGCAGAACTGCTGGTTCTGTGGCACTGGATGCGGCAGGCCCAGGGGCCTGATCGGCCGGGGAGATCGCCTCGCTGCCAGGTTTTGATCGGCCAGAGATCGAATCCGAATCCATGAACGCTGAGCTTTTCTCTGGCTTTGGGTTGACTGATCTGGGGTGACCTGCTCGGCAACCAGCAAGGAGTCGTCAAGCAGCCCCATACACTGAATAAACGTTCCGCAATGGCCCGTTGAGCGTTGGCGGGAGCAACATCACGCCTGGGGCCCCTGCTCAAACGTCCGTGCATCGGCCTGTTCCAGCAGCAGCACGGTCGTCCCTCCGTAGCGTCGAGGGGGTGAACTCCGCCAACCAGCCGGAAGGCCTGGCATCGCGGTACTCGGACATTCCCAGATCAGCACCCCTCCCGGCGCCAGCCAGCCGCCCCGACCGACGGCCTCGGTCAGACGGCCATGGAGATCGGCCTGCCAGGGAGGATCGAGGTAAATGAGATCGAACCGCTCCAGCTCCCGGGCCTTCGGTCCTCCGACAAGCCAGCGCAGGGCATCGCCACCATGCACGGCCAGATCGGGCTTTGCAGGCGCACCCGGTCGGGCGATGCCGGCGGCAACCGCCTCCAGGTTCCGACGAGCCAGGGCCGCCACCCGGGGATCCCGTTCGATCGCCACCACCGCCGCCGCGCCGCGCTGCAGCGCCTCGCAGGCCATCGCCCCGCTGCCGCAACAGAGATCCAGCCAGCGGCTGCCCTGAACGCGATCGGCCAGCAGGTTCATCACCGCCAACCGCACCCGCGCCGCGGTTGGACGGGCCACCATCCCGGCCGGACTGAGCAGCCGCCGGCCGCCGCTGATCCGCAAGGTCACCGCCGCTTCACCCAGTCGAGCCAACGCCCCAGCATCGCCTCTCCGACAGCCCCGGACTTCTCCGGATGGAACTGGCAGGCGGCAATGGTGCCCTGCCAGACGGCCGCAGCCACCGGGGTTCCAGCCCAGTCGACCAGGGCCGTGGCGCAGTCGGAATCGCGGGGCTCAGCGGCATAGGAATGCACGAAGTAGACCCAGCTCGGCGGCAATCCCTCCGGCAGCAGCGGACTCGCCGTGGCCGGGAGCAGCGGCGCCCAGCCCATGTGGGGGATCGGATGGCCGCTGACCTTGGGCAGGGCCCGCACCCTCCCGGCCAGCAGCCCCAGGCCCTCGGCCTGGCCCTCATCGCTGGCCTCGAACAACAGCTGCAGGCCGAGGCAGATGCCGAGCAGCGGCTGACCCGCCGCCACGGCCCGCCCCAGCCCCTGATCGAGGCCGGATTGGCGCAGCCGCTCCATCGCCGGATCGAAAGCTCCGACCCCGGGCAACACCAGAGCATCACAACCCGCCATCGCCTCAGCACAGGTGATCGGTTCAACGCTGGCGCCAAGGCGCTCGAAGGCCCGCTGCACCGAGTGCAGATTGCCCATGCCGTAGTCGATCAGGCCGAGATGGCTCATGGCGGGAGGCGCGGGGCGGTGGCTCAGGCGGGGGTGGGGCAGCGCAGGCCGGGAGGGGCGAGGCAGGTGGCGTCGGGAAGGTCGAGCTCGTTGAGATGGGCAATCAGCTGGTACAGCCTGCCGACCATGCGGCTATTGAAGCGGAAGCGCAGCGCGGGACGGAGGATGCCATTGCTGTCGCAGCCCTCACCAGACTGAAAACCGCCGTGTTCGAGCAGATCGTGAAACTGGCGGTGCAGTTCGGGGAGGTGATCGGCGGGGATGGGGGCGTTGAGCAACAGCTCGATCCGCTCCTCCCCTGCCTGGGCGCTATGGAACACCCGGTAGAAGCGGCTGATCAAAGCAACCGCTTCGGCGGCGCTGCTGGCCTCCTGCACCAGGGTGCCATCCTCAGCGGAGATCAGACCGCGACCCACCAGGCCGGCCTCGAGCTGGCGCCGCCAGACGGACCAGAAGTCGTCCCGCTCAGGTGCCAGCAACACCAGGGGAATCGGAGGAGTGCGACCGGTCTGGATGAGGGTGAGCGATTCAAACAGCTCATCGAGGGTGCCGAAGCCGCCGGGCAGCACCACCAAGGCATCGCTCTCGCGCAGGAAGAAAAGCTTGCGGGTGAAGAAATAACGAAAGCAAAGCAATCGACCACCGCAATCGCCGATGTAGGGATTGGGATGCTGTTCAAAGGGAAGGTCAACATTCAAGCCGATGCTGTGCTCGCAGCCGGCACCGCTGTTGGCCGCCTCCATCACGCCGCCCCCAGCTCCGGTCAAGACCTCAAAGCCCGCCTCGACGGCCTGCCGGGCCAACTCCTTGGCCAGGGCATAGGAGGGGTCGTCGGGCAGGGTGCGGGCCGAGCCGAAAACGCTGATCTTGCGCAGACTGCGATGGGGACGAAACACCTCCAAAGCCTCGCTGATATCAGCGAGGCAGCCACTGACCAGCTGCCATTCGGGTAGCTCAGACTCCTGGCGGGTGATCGCCAGAAGAGCAACAATCGCCTTCTCGATCAGACGACGTTGGGGATGCCCCTCGATCTGCTGTTGGAGTACGGCGAGGGGGCTCCGGGCTGGAGCAGTTGTACTGGGAATGGAGGATAGAGGGCTAGTCAGGGTTCAACAGCTCAGAGATATTTGCTGATGGTGCCGGACAGGGTTGTCTTGGGAACGGCGCCAACAACGGTGTCCACCTTTTCACCATCTTTGAAGATCATCAGTGTGGGGATGCTACGAATGCCGTATTGGCTGGCAACATTGGGGTTCTCGTCGGTGTTGAGCTTGAACACCTTGATCTGTCCGGCATATTCATTGGCGATTTCATCGACGATCGGAGCGACCATGCGGCAGGGGCCGCACCAGGGGGCCCAGAAATCCACCAGCACGGGGACATTGCTCTTCAGCACGTCCTGCTCGAAAGAGGCATCGGTGACAGCAGCTGAGCTCGACATTCCAGGTCTGGATCGGGATTTCAGGAATCTAGCAACGGTTTCCGCCGTGGCTCAAAGGCCGAAACCGAGTGTTGCAGTGGCGGTTGGCTGGCGCCAAGGCGTCGTCCGTGAAGTGATTCAAAGGGGGTTTGGATGGAGCCCGGGCCGCTGGGTCTCCAGCCCCACGACCCCGGCTCCGGCGGAGATCGGCGGAGTGGCATGGCCGAATCGGAGCCTGGTGGAGCAGGACCCCGAGCTGGAGCGCGGATGCCATGGCACAACTGTCGGCAGCGGCCAGGGCGGTCCAAGGGTTCCAGGACAGGCCGAACGAGGGCCGCGGCAGCCGGCGCGACCCGGCGTGGTGAAGAAGACAAAAAGCCCGGGGTCGCCGGGCTGGAGGGTGTGAGGAGTGTGTGAGCCGAAGCCCCCACGAATCGAGGCTAGCGCCAGGTCAGGCCCGACTTGAGGCCAGGGCAGGAAGCGGACCAACCGGGCGGAGCCCCGCAACGCCAAGGGCAGCCTGACTTACTTGCCCATGCCGAGCTGCTGGGCTTTCTGATACACCTTGCCTTCCGTGAGCAGGGAGGGCGCGACCACCACCTCCACCTGCTGCATCTCCCGCAGGGTACGGGCCCCGAGGGTTCCCATCGAGGTTCGGATGCAACCCAGGAGATTCTGGGTGCCATCGTCGAGGCCGGCCGGACCGCGCAGGATCTTCTCCAGGCTGCCCGTGGTGCCCACCCGGATGCGGGTGCCACGGGGCAGCACCGGGCTGGGGGTGGCCATCCCCCAGTGGAAGCCACGGCCGGGAGCCTCGGCGGCCCTGGCGATCGGCGAACCGATCATCACGGCATCGGCGCCGCAGGCCAGGCACTTGCAGATGTCGCCACCGGTGACGATGCCGCCATCGGCCACCACCGGCACATAACGGCCACTCTCGCGCTCGTAGTCGTCGCGGGCGGCGGCGCAATCGGCCACGGCGGTGGCCTGGGGGATGCCGACGCCCAGCACGCCGCGGGAGGTGCAGGCCGCCCCGGGACCGATGCCCACCATCACGCCACTGGCGCCGGCCCGCATCAGCTGGAGGGCCACGTCATAGGTGACGCAGTTGCCGATCACCACCGGCACACCCATATCCCGGCAGAGGGCGGTGAGATCGAGGCTGGCCTGGCCCTCAGGACCGATGTGCTCGGTGCTCACCACCGTGGCCTGCACGAAGAAGAGTTCGGCGCCCGCTTCGGCGATCGCCTGACCAAAGCGCAGGGCAGCCACCGGCGTGGCGCTGACGGCGGCGATGCCACCCCGTTCCTTGATCTGGCTGATCCTCAGCCGGATCAGATCCTCCCGCACCGGCTGGCTGTAGAGCTCCTGCATCAACGGCACGAACTTCTCCTTACCCACCGCCGCGATCCGGTCGAGCACCGGCTCGGGGTCGTCATAGCGGCACTGGACGCCCTCGAGATTGAGCACCCCGAGGGCACCGAGCCGGGTCAGCTCCACACACATGCCCACATCGACCACGCCATCCATGGCACTGGCGATGATCGGAATCTCCCGCTCGATGCCGGCGAGGGACCAGCGGCTGTCGGTGACGGCGGGGTCGACGGTGCGGTTGCCGGGCACCAGGGCGATCTCATCGATGCCGTAGGCACGGCGAACGGTTCGGGATCGGCCCAGTTGGATGGTCACCTTCGGCGCAGACGCAGTGGCCACAAACTATCAACAGACCCGATCCCCCCAGCCGGGACAGGGGGATCGACCGCGCCGCTTCAGTCGCGACCTCGGAAGTCGTTCCAGCGCTGGGACCAGCTGCTCAGGATCCGCTCCCGTTCGGAACTGCGAACCAGGCGGGTGAGAGCGAAGCGGGTCAGGGTGATCAGGCCCACCAACTGCAGCAGCCGCGGCAACAGGGGCAGATCGCCCAGGGTCTCGAGCAGGGCCGAATACAGCCGCAGCACCACAACGGCCGCCAGCAGCAGCCCGAGCGCCCGCAGCGGTCCCCCCAGGGCATCCCAGCGGTCCTGCAGTCCGGCGCCCTCAAGCCAGGCGCGCAGTTTGCCGATCAGCACCTCCCACTCGCCGCCATCGCCCACCGCATCGGCGGGAAGGGGAGGCACCGCGATCGTGGCCGCCACACCAGCCGGGGCGGACGGGGCCTCAGGTTCAGCGGCGGGCGGCGTTTCCAGCGGCGTGGCGGGCGGCTGAGGGGCGCTGGGTGGCGGCACAGGGATGGTCTCCACTGCATCGACCTGGGGAGCCCAGGCCGGGGCCGAGGCAGGGCTGGGGGGGATCGGCGGCTCGGCATCCACCCCCTCGGCAGGGGGCTGGGACTCAGGAGCAGGCGAAGGGGTGAGAGGGACCGGGCCGGCCTCCGCCGCGGGATCGGGCAGCGATGGATCCGCTGCGGCCTCGGGGGACAGAGGGGTCTCGGCCATGGAGCGCTGATGATCTTGGCGGAGCTTACGGCCGTTTCCAGGCGGTGCCCCGGACCGCAGCCGAGGGCGATCAGGAGTCCAGCGGGATCAGGGCTGGCCTGGAGGGGAGGGGGAGAGCGGGGGGATGGAGCGGAAAGCGGTCGTTGAGCAGGCGATCGATCAAGGCCCGGGCGCCCTCGGCGGCAAGGCGGGGACTGTGGCTGGGAGCAGCGGGGATGCGGCGGCCATCCACCTCGATGGTGCCGGCCTTGAGGGCTGCATAGGACACCCCGCCGAAGCTGGGCTTGATCCGGCGCGGGATCGACACATCGAGCACCGGCGCCTCCAGGGCGCTGTCCGGGGTGGCCACCTGGGCCGCGATCCCGCCATGGAGCAGCGGAATCGGGGCGGCCACCACCACCAGCAGGGCGCCCCCATAGCCCTCGAAATGGGCGGCCCGCAGCCAGCGGGGATCGAGGTCGTGGAGATCGACGCTGAGGGCCGCGACGGCGCCGGGGGTGCGAGCGTGGCCCGTGGGCAGGCGTTTCGGTCTGGGCTGGTGAGCGCTGCCGCTGCCCATCACCCAGCCGATCGCACCGCCGACCAGCACGGGCGAACCCGGCCCGAGCAGGGAGAGACCGGGCATCGCCAGGCCGATGCTGTCGGCACCCCCACAGGTGTAGAGCGCCTGGGCGAAGGGGCCGAGCAACGGTCCCCAGCCGGTGCGCAGCACCCCTTCGGCACTGCTGAGGGCGACGAGCCCGTTCTCGACGATGCCGCGATGGAGCAGCAGGCGGCCCCCGCCGATGCGCCGCAGGTCGAGACGGGTGTGCAGCTCCCGTCGCGGTTGCAGCGGGGTGCCCTCACCGCCGCTGCTCAGCTCGATGCTGCGACCGGCCAGGAGGCTCGCCAGCACCTGGGCACCGCCATGGCCCGCCTCGCTGGCCCCACCGATCGGCAGCACCAGATCCCCGGCCGAACCCGCGGCCAGGGCGGTGACGCCATCGAGCTGGGGATCCCGCATCCGGATCGGCGGATCGGTGGGCCCAAGGTGAAGCACCAGGCTGGCCTGGTCGGTGAAGCCCGCATCCGCCGCCACCACCACGTCGGTGCAGCCATAGGCCTCGGCCAGGCCGTCCTCTGCGGCCAGCCGGCGAAAGTCGGCGGCGAGCCGCACCCGCAGATCGCCGCGGCGCTGGCGCTCGCGCAGGTCCTCGGCGCTGCGGGGCCGCAGGCCGTCGGTGGGCTGGGGCGCCAGGCCTGGGTCCGGCCCCCGGGCATTGGTGCCGCTTGGGGCGCCGCTGGGAAAGCTGCTGGCGGAGCCGCTGGGGGAGCCGCTGGGGGAGGCCATGGCCGGGAGGACCCCGAAAAGGGGCGGGAATGCCTCCAGGGTGGCCCGACCGCTGCCGGGCCGGCCAGCGCCCGGCCGGCTGGCCGGCTCGATGGCAAGGTGTTGAGGAGCCTGGAAACAGCCGCCACGCTTCGATAGAGTGGCTCCAGTCCCTGGCGGCGTGAATGGCGGATCCCTCCGGACCGGGCGAGAACAGTCCCGGCGATTCCGACGGACGGATCATCCAGACCGACCTCCGCAACGAGATGTCGCGCTCCTATTTGGAGTACGCGATGAGCGTGATCGTGGGTCGGGCCCTTCCCGATGCCCGCGACGGCCTCAAGCCGGTGCATCGCCGCATCCTGTACGCGATGTACGAGCTGGGTCTGACCAGCGACCGTCCATACCGCAAGTGCGCCCGCGTCGTCGGCGAGGTGCTCGGCAAGTACCACCCCCATGGCGACACCGCGGTCTACGACGCCCTGGTGCGCATGGCCCAGGACTTCTCAATGCGCCTGCCCCTGATCGATGGGCACGGCAACTTCGGCTCGGTCGACAACGACCCGCCGGCGGCGATGCGCTACACCGAATCGCGCCTGCAGTCGCTCACCACCGACGCCCTGCTGGAGGACATCGAAAGCGAGACCGTCGATTTCATCGACAACTTCGACGGCTCCCAGCAGGAGCCCACCGTGATGCCGGCGCGCATTCCGCAGCTGCTGCTCAACGGCTCCACCGGCATCGCCGTGGGGATGGCCACGAACATCCCTCCCCACAACCTCACTGAGCTGATCGACGGTCTGCTGGCCCTGATCGCGAACCCCGAGCTCGATGACCGGGCCCTGATGGCCCTGATCCCGGGTCCAGACTTTCCCACCGGCGGTCAGATCCTCGGCCGCCGCGGCATTCGCGAGACCTACAGCACCGGCCGGGGTTCCGTGACGATGCGCGGCGTGGCGGCGATCGAGACGATCGAGGCCAAGGGGAGGCCCGATCGCGACGCGGTGATCATCACCGAACTGCCCTATCAGACCAACAAGGCGGCCCTGATCGAGCGGATCGCCGAACTGGTCAATGACAAGAAACTCGAGGGCATCGCCGACATCCGCGACGAGAGCGACCGCGACGGCATGCGGATCGTGATCGAGTTGCGGCGTGATGCCTATCCGCAGGTGGTGCTCAATAACCTGTTCAAGCTCACACCACTGCAGAGCAACTTCAACGCCTACATGCTTGCCCTGGTCAAGGGCGAGCCGGTGCTGCTCACCTTGCGGCGCCTGCTTGAGGTGTTCCGCGACTTCCGGATCGAGACAATCGAGCGGCGCACCCGCTACCTGCTGCGCAAGGCCGAAGAACGGGATCACATCCTGCTCGGTCTGCTGATCGCGCTCGACAACCTCGACGCGATCATCGCCCTGATCCGCGCCGCCGCCGACACCGCCACGGCCCGCCAGGGTCTGGTGGAGCAGTTCGGCCTCAGCGACGTCCAGGCCGACGCCATCCTGCAGATGCAGCTGCGCCGCCTGACCGCCCTGGAGGCAGACAAGATCCGTCTCGAGCACGAGGATCTGCTCGCGAAGATCACTGACTACCAGGACATCCTGGCCCGGCGTGAACGGGTGCTCGGCCTGATCAGCGACGAGCTGCAGGCGATCCGCGCCCGCTACGACTCACCGCGCCGCACCGAGATCCTCGATCTCGAGGGCGGCCTCGACGACATCGACCTGATCGCCAACGAGCGCTCGGTGGTGCTGCTCACCGAAAACGGCTACCTCAAGCGGATGCCGGTCAGCGAATTCGAGGCCACCAGCCGCGGCACCCGCGGCAAGGCCGGCACCCGCAGCCAGGGGGAGGAGGCGGTGAAGCTGTTCATCAGCTGCAACGACCACGACGCCCTGCTCCTGTTCAGCGACCGCGGCGTGGTGTACTCGCTGCCCGCCTACCGGGTTCCGCTCTCCAGCCGCACCGCCAAGGGGACACCGATCGTGCAGCTGCTGCCGATTCCCCGTGAGGAGGCGATCACCTCGCTGCTGTCGGTGACGGCCTTCGACGACGCCATGCAGCTGGTGATGCTGACCAGTGGTGGCTTCATCAAGCGCACCGTGCTCTCAGCCTTCGCCAACATCCGCTCCAACGGCCTGATCGCCATCTCCCTGGAGGACGGCGATGACCTGCGCTGGGTGCGGCTGGCCCTGACCGGCGACAGCGTGCTGATCGGATCCCGTCGAGGCATGACGATCCATTTCCGTCTCAGTGATGAGGAGCTGCGCCCCCTCGGTCGTACGGCCCGCGGCGTGCGTGCCATGAATCTGCGGGATGGGGATCGGCTGGTCAGCATGGATGTGCTGCCGGCCGAACTTGCCGATCAGGTGGCCAGCAGCGCTGAGAGCGAGAGCAGCGACGACGAGGACAGCGACGAGGTGGCACCGAGCGAGGGCCCCTGGGTGCTGGTGGCCAGCGCCAGCGGTCTGGGCAAGCGGGTGCCGGTGGATCAGTTCCGGCTGCAGAAGCGGGCCGGCATGGGTCTGCGCTGCATGAAGTTCCGACGGGACGGCGATGCCCTGGTGGGTCTGAAGGTGCTGGGCGCCGATGAGGAGCTGCTCCTGGTCAGCGAGCGCGGCGTGATCGTGCGGATGCGGTCCAACGCCGTGCCCCAGCAATCACGGGCCGCCACCGGCGTGCGCCTGCAGCGGCTCGACGCAGGCGACCACCTGGCCGAGGTGGTTCTGGTGCCCCCGGCCGCGGCGGAGGCCGAGACCGATGCGAACGCGGAGGAGGCGCTCGGGCCCGATGCCACGGCGAACGGCGCAGGACCCCAGGAACTCCCCACGGAGAAATCCTCCGCCACAGCCACAGAGGACGGGTCAGCCGAGCCGGACGACGAGGCCTGATCCGCAGGCGGCGCCAACCACCAGCGGAAGGCGACGACAGTTCAGGATACGGGCATCGGGGAGGTGGCCTTGCACGATGTTCTGGTGATCGGCGCCGGCCCGGCGGCCCTGGCCATCGCTGCAGAACTCGGCGAGCGGGGGCTGGCGGTCGCCGGTCTGGCCCCCACCGATCCGGCGGCGGCCTGGGTGAACACCTACGGGATCTGGGCGGAGGAGGTGGATCAGCTCGGCCTGGGCCATCTGCTGGCGCACCGCTGGGACAACAGCGTGAGCTACTTCGGCCCCGGCCGCGGCTCGGCTCCGGATGGCCGCGACGGTTCGGGTCGCGTTGGCTCCGACGATGATCCCGATGGGGCGATCCGACACGGGCGCGCCTACGGCCTGTTCGACAAGGCCGCCCTGCAGGGCCACTGGCTCGATCGCTGTGGCCGCGCCGGTGTGAGTTGGAGCCGGGGGCGGGCGCTCAACCTGGAGCACGGGGACCGCGTGACCAGGATCAGCACCGCCGATGGCGCCACCCTGGCGGCCCGTCTGGTGGTGGATGCCAGTGGCCATGAGCCTGTGTTCGTGCGTCGCGGCAGCGATGGCCCGGTGGCAGGCCAGGCCGCCTACGGGATCGTGGGCCGCTTCAGCGCCCCTCCGATCGAACCAGGACAGTTCGTGTTCATGGACTATCGGCCGGACCACCTCAGCCCGGAGCAACGGCGCCAGCCCCCCACCTTCCTCTATGCGATGGACCTGGGTGACGGCGTTTTCTTTGTGGAGGAGACCTCCCTGGCCCTGGCCCCGGCGGTGCCCTTCGCCACCCTCCAGGAACGCCTGCGGCTGCGGCTGGCCCACCGGGGCGTCGCCGTGACCGAGGTGCTGCATGAGGAATTCTGCCTGTTTCCGATGAACCCCGCCCTGCCCGATCGGGGCCAGGGGGTGGTGGGCTTCGGCGGTGCCGGTGGGCTGGTCCATCCCGCCTCCGGCTACATGGTGGGCGCCCTGCTGCGGCGCTCGCCGCACCTGGCCGGCGCCATCGCCGACGCCCTGGCAGCGGGCCGCAGTGGCAGCGAGCTGGCCGCAGCCGCCTGGGAGGGTCTCTGGCCAGCGGAGCTGCGCTGGAAGCACGGCTTCTTCCGCTTCGGCCTGGAGAAGCTGATGCGCTTCGACGAAGCCCAGCTGCGCCACCATTTCCGCACCTTCTTCCAGCTGCCCGATCCCCAGTGGTATGGCTTTCTCACCAACACCCTCAGCCCCGCCGAGGTGCTGGCGGCGATGGTGCGCCTGTATGGCACGGCGCCCTGGGACGTTCGCTGGGGGCTGATGGGGATGCGCGGCCGTGAGGCGGCCCTGCTGGTCCGATGGCTGGGGGGCTGATCGCCACTCCCACCGCCGAGCAAGGCCATCCGCCACGATGCGGACAGGACTGGCGCATCTCCCCCATGGCGGCTTCATCCCCACCCCCCGAGGACTGTCGCAGCGAATTGCTGCGGCGCCTGCGGGAGCGGGGGCGGGCGACGGCCACCAGCGAAGCGACCCGGATCCGGGAGCTGCTGGAACGATTGGAGCGGCTCGAGCCCGCCAACCTCCTCACCGACAGCACCCGACTGCGAGGGGTGTGGGACCTGCGCTGGAGCAGCGGTCGCCAGCCCTACCTGCTGACAGCCCCGTGGTTGGAGAACCTCCAGGTGCTGGATCCGGAGCGGGGGCGAGCGATGAACCTGCTGCGGCTCGCCGGCCCCCTCGGCCCGCTCGGGGCGATCGCGGTGCAAGCCCGGATCGCCGTGGAGGGGCTGCAACGGGTGAGCGTGCGCTTCGTGCGCGGGGGCTGGCTCGGACCACGGCTGGCCCAGCAACGGCTGGAGCTGCTGCGGGAGGTGCGGCAGAGCTTCCCCGCCTGGCTCGACATCACCGTGCTTGACGACGAGCTTCGCGTCTGCCGCGGCAATGCCGGCACCCTGTTTGCCCTGGTGCGCCGCCAGGATCTGCGGCTGGAGGACCTGTTCGGGGACGCGGAGGGCGGCACTGTGGTGCCCCCTCCTGCTGCGACAAAGAATCTCTGAACAGGATTTCGCTCTGGGCGCAAAATCACCTGAACGGCGCTGCCAAGGCCACAGAGGCTGTCTAGCCTCGGTAGGACCTGCAGCGTCGACGCATGGATGCAGCAGCCGATACGACGCCAACCGCAGCAGGGGCGCCGTCGAAATGGCGATTGTTTCTCAAGGTGCTGCCCCTCACCGCCCTGTTCGCCCTGGCCAAGCTGGCGGTTCACGCCAGCGGCTTTGAGCCCTGGGAGTTCAATTCCCTGACGGGCTCGTTGTTTGGAGCGGCCACGTTTGTGATCGCCTTCGTGCTCAGTGGCACCCTGGCGGATTACAACGCCTGCGAAGACCTGATGCTGCAGCTGATCAATGCAGTCGAGGCGATTGAAGACATCAACCGCTACCTCGGCCGCCTCCAGCCCCATCCCAACCAGGACATGCTGAGCCGGAGTCTGGCCGATTTACTGGGGCAGGTCAGGCAGTGGCTGTTGAACGACGGACCGTTTGATCAGGTGCAGCGGCAGTTGGATCAGCTCAATACCAGCCTCGCCGATCGCAGACGCCAGAGCGATGATTCAGTGTGTGAGCGGGCCCTTCCGGAACTGGCAAAGATTCGTTTGGTGTTGACCAAGATGGCTGGCAGTCGTGACAGTGATTTTCTGGGTCCTGCCTATGCAATGCTGGAAGTTTTTCTCGCCGGTTCTGTGATGGCACTGCTGCTGATCGGCTCGGAACGATTAACTGAGAATGTTGTTGTCTCCTGCTTCCTGTTCACATCATTCACCTATCTGCTATTGCTGATTCGCGATCTGGACAACCCCTTCCAGTACGACGGCAGTTCTGCGGTCGATGTGGATCTCTCCGGCCTCAGTGCCTGCCGCGATCGCCTGCTGGAATCAACAGCAGTCGCAGAACAAGCCCCTGGAGGCTGAGTTTCGCCACCCAGCAGACCCTGATTTTCCCTCAGTCCTTTTTTGCCGACTCGTGCTGCTCAAGCCATGGTTCTGAAGCTTTTCCGCCGACTTGGCGTCCAATCGAAGGTGCTCTCGATGGTGCTGCTGGCGAGCCTGCTCAGCTTGCTGCTGACCGGCATCATCAGCTATGCCATCGGCAGCCGCGTGCTGACCAAAGCAGCCATCAACCAGCTGGTGGTGCTGCGCAACAGCCGGGCCGAAGCGATCAAAGACTACTTTGAGCAGCTCAGCAACAACGTGATGACCATGAGCGAGGGATTCCTCGCCATTGATGGCATCAGGGATTTCAAGTCCAGCTACCCCAAACTAGCCAACTCAACATTAAGCGCCGAGCAAAACCAGAAGCTCTTATCCTATTACACCAACGAATTTATTCCCAAGCTTCGCAAAAACGTCGAAGGCAATCCCGTTGCCGCGACCTACCTACCTCAAACCCCGGAAGATCTCTACCTCACTTATCATTATACGGCCAACAATCCGTTCCCAGGCCAGATGGATAAGCTCGACGACCCGGGGGATGGCAGCGAGTTCAGCAAGTTTCACAAAAAGTACCATCCCAAGATCCGGCGAATGAGCCAGTTGTACAACCTGCGGGATGTTTTCCTGGTGGATATCGATACAGGCACCGTCCTCTACACCGTTGCCAAGGAGGTCGACACCGGCACCAACCTGAAGACAGGTCCCTTCTCTGACAGCGCCCTCGCCAAGACCTTTGAAGAGATTCGTCGCTCGAGAGATCCCAACTTCGTTTACATATCCGACATTGAACATTACAAGGCCAGTTTTGGTGAACCAGCTTTTTTCGTGGGAACCACAGTCTTTGATGGCGATCGCCTGGCGGGTGCCTTGATCTATCAAATCAACCCCACCTCAATCGATCGGGTCATGACTGATGATCGCCGCTGGGTTCAACAAGGCCTAGGGGAAACCGGCGAATCCTTTCTGGTTGCGGACGATTTCAAGTTTCGTTCTTCACCCCGTGAATTTCTCGAGAATCCGAACAAATATTTTCAGCTCCTCCGCCGCCAGGGCACGCCCCAGGAACGTATCGACTGGATCAAGCGCACTGACAGTCCGGTGCTGATTCAACCGGTGCGAACCGAGGCGGCGCGACGCGCCTTGAACGATCAAACCGGCGAGGTGGACTATATTGATTATCGTGGCAAGGAGGCGATTGCCTCGTATCAACCGATCCGACTCGGCAATCTGCAATGGGGTCTTGTCGCCAAGCTCGACAAGGCCGAGGCCCTGCGGGGTGTGCAGCGCCTGCGCGATACGCTGCTGCTGCTTGCGGCGATTCTGATTCCGCTGCTGACAATGTTGTCACTGGCCTTGGCACGCACATTCATCCGACCGATTCAGCGTCTGATGACGGCAACCAAGTCGATCGCCGCTGGTGACAGCACCGTTCAGGTCGCGGTTGAATCTGATGATGAATACGGCGAACTATCGCGCTCCTTCAATGCCATGGCTAACACCCTCCAGCAGCGGGAGGAGGCGATCCGGGCCCAGCTCAAGGAAAATGACCGTTTGCTGCTCAACATCCTGCCCGCCCGCACCGCGGAACGGCTGAAGCGCGGTGAAAGCTCGATCACCGAACAGTTCCCGAGCGTGACCGTGCTCTACGCCGATCTGGAGGGATTCCAGTCCATCTCTGCCGATCTGGATCCGGAGAAGGCCATCGAGGTGCTGAATGAAATGATCGGCGCCTTCGATGATGCGGCCGAGCGCTACGGCGTCGAGAAGTTGCGCAGCACAGGGTCCAACTATCTGGCGGTGTGCGGCCTCTCCGTACCCCGCATCGATGATGAGAAGCGCACCGCCGAGCTGGCCCTGGCCATGCTGCAGGTGGTAGAGCGGCTCAGCGCCAAGCACGGCCTCAATCTCAGCCTCGACATCGGCATCCACACCGGCTCCCTGGCGGCCGGTGTGGTGGGCAGCAGCAAGTTTTACTACGACGTCTGGGGTGAAACGATCACGATCGCCCGCGCCATTCACACCTCTCCCAAGCAAAATGTGATTCAGGTCACCGAGTCCCTCGTGCGGGCCCTTGATGGGCTCTACACCTTCATCCCCCTGGCAGCGATCGAGGTCAAGGGTGAGGGCACGATTCCGATCTGGGAATTGCACCGCCTCGATGCCGCCATCGCCCTCGCCGCCACCACGGTCGGACCATGAGCGTTGTTGATCTCCTCGCCTCCTCAGCCGGCAGCACGATCGCCAAGCTGAGTGCCAGCAGCGCCGCCGTGATCAACAGGTTGAACCCGGTCTGGGTGTTCATTCTGGTGCTGGGCTTCCCGCTGCTGATGCTGCTGCTGGAGGAGCTGCTGCGGACGCTGCGCAAGCGCCAGTCGCCCTACCTGGCGCCATTGGCGATCCTGCGCAACTGGATGTTGCCGGTTCTGGCCCTCAATCTGGTGCTGGTGCAGCTGCTCGGCCGCCCTCGCGCCGCGTTTGGGGTGCGCATCAGCGAGACCCTGATCTGGATCACCCTGATCCTGGCGGCCCTGACGCTGCTCAACGTGATCCTGTTCGAGGGCGCCGCCCAGGACAGCTGGCAGGCCCGGGTTCCGAAACTGTTCCGCGATCTCGGCAGATTTCTGCTGGTGCTGGTTGGCTCAGCGATCGTGCTCTCCAGTGTCTGGGGTGCTGATCTCGGCGGCTTCCTCACAGCTCTGGGGGTGGGATCACTGGTGCTGGGCCTGGCCCTGCAGGACAGCCTCGGCAACATCTTTTCGGGCGTGGCGCTGTTGTTTGAACAGCCGATCGGCATGGGCGACTGGATCCAGATAGGCGACAGCCTCGGCAAGGTGGTGGAGGTCAACTGGCGCTCGGTGCATCTGCAGACCAGCAACGATGATCTGGTGGTGATCCCCAACGCCGAACTGGCCAAGGGGCAATTCACCAACTTCAGCCGTCCCAGCGCCCTGCATCGACTGGAGATCCCGATCGCCTTCTCCTATGACGATCCCCCCAACCGGGTGCGGCAACTGCTGATCAGCGCCGCCCTTGAGATCCCGGAGGTGCTGCGCAAGCCGGCCCCCAACGTGGTGGTCGTCAACTACGCAGATTTCTCGATCCAGTATCTGCTGCAAATCTTCGCCAGCGATTTTAACACCGGCGAAAACATTCGCGACGAGATGAATCTACGGATCTGGTATGTGGCCAAGCGCCATGGCCTGACCATGCCCTATCCGGTGCAGCAAAGCATCCCCTACGAATCCGGAGTGGTTTCACTGCAGCAGCAGCGCCAGTCCTGCCTGAAGCTGTTGCGTAGCACCCCCGGATTCGCCGCCCTGCCGGTCGAGCGTTTGGATGAGCTGCTCGACAGCTGCCCGATCCGCTCTTACGCCAGCCAGGAGATCGTGGTGCAACAGCAGAGCACTCTCGATGGTCTCTACCTGATTCTCAACGGAGCCGCCGACCTGCTCGTGGCCGATTCCAGGGGCAAGACCTTCAGCCTGGGCGTGCTGCTCAGGGGCGAATTATTCGGCGAGAAGAGTTCGCTTCTGCACGGCCGTGTCGCTGACACCAGCGTGCGTGCCTGCGACGACCTCGAGGCGCTGTTCATTGCCACCGACCAGCTGCTCGAACTTCAGCTGGAATCGCCCCGATTGGCCGCCGATCTGGCCGAAGTCATCGAGATTCGGCGCCGGGCGCTGCTGGAGCTGTCGCAGGCCCCCAGACCCTTCACCGCCAGAAGACCCGCCGCCCTGCCCAACGCCAGGCCTACGCCCAGCCCCGATCCCGGAGACGAGCCGCGACCGGCGGCATGATGCCGCTCGCCAGCTCCGCTGGTGTCTTGATCTCCCTGCTGCGGCGCGGCAAGACAAAGCCGGGGTGGGACATGATCAGGACGACCAGTCGTGCTGATCGTCGCCGGTGGCAGCGTCGGTGTCGTCCTCGCCGAAGTCTTCCGGGGGCCAGGCCAGGTGCATCAGCACCGGCGCATGGTCGCTGGGCTGGCTGTTGCCGCGCAGCTGGCTGTGGATCGTGCAGCCCAGGGCCCGGTCCCGCAGCTCGGCATCGAGATAAATGTGATCGATCCGCCAGCCCCGGCCCGTCTCCCAGCCGCCGCTGCGGTAGTCCCACCAGCTCCAGTGGCCAGAAGCCGGTTCGAACAGGCGGAAGCCATCCTCCAGTCGCTCAGCCAGCACCGCCCGCAGGGACTGCCGCTCCGCCTCGCTGGCCATGATCCCGCCGCTGAGGCGCTGGGGGTCGTGGATATCCCGATCCTCAAGGGCGATGTTGAAATCCCCCAGCATCAGCAGCGGCTCCCCCTGGTCCTCCTGAACCCGCAGATAGCGCCCCAGGCAGGCCAGCCAGCGCAGCTTGTAGGCATATTTGTCCGACCGCAGCGAAGAGCCGTTGGGCACATAGAGATTGAGAACGCGTATGCCTTCGATGCGGGCGCTGATCAGCCGCTTCTGCTCCTCCAGGGCCGGCAGCTCCGGATCGCCAGGCAGGAGGCCGGAGAAGCCGATCTGCACATCCTCAAGCGGCAGGCGGCTGAGGATCGCCACGCCGTTGTAGGCCTTCTGGCCACTGATCGCCACTCCATAGCCGAGGGCCTCAAACGGCTCGCGGGGAAACAGCTCATCAGCCACCTTGGTCTCCTGCAGGCACAGCACCTCCGGCCGCTCGGCCGCCAGCCAGGCGATCACCTGATCAAGGCGGGTGCGCACGGAATTGACGTTCCAGGTGGCGATCCGCATGGTCGGCTGCAACTGGCGACCACTTCTAGACTCTCATCAGCGCTACCAACCGCAGCAGTCCATGGCCCCTGTTCCATCACGCCGCCGCCACGCGGTACCGGTCGCGATGGCGAACCTGGCATTGCTCCTAGCGGCTGCCGACGGTCTGGCCCCCGGGGCAGCCTCCGCCCAGCAGAGCGGCTATGGCCAGACCCTGGGCATCACACCCCAGGAGCGGCAGCTCTATGGCAGTGGCAGCTCGGGTGGTCCCGGTGGCGGCCAGATCGATCCTCGCAATCCGATCGACCTGATCAACCAATTGCGCCGCAGCACCGCCCTCGACGACGCCACCCCACCCGCCACCGCGGTGGATCAGGCCCTCAAGGACCTGGAGACGCCCCCTGCTCCCGCCCGGCCACCGGCGCCGATCGTCGTACCGAAGCCGGCTGGGCCCTGAGCTTTTCGAGGCCCCAACTGGCGGCCAGGGCATCTAGGCGTGGATCCGGTCGATCGGGATCGGCCCCCCGACTGCGGGCTGCCCTCAAGGCCTCCAGGGCACCGGCCGGGTTGCCACGGGTGTGGCGCAGCAAGGCCAGACCCACCAGCGGCCGCTGATCCTGGGGAAAGGCATCGGCCAGCTCCCGGTAGGTGAGTTCGGCGGCGGCAGGCGAGCCCCGTTTCTGTTGCAATTCCGCCAGCAGCAGACCCACCCCCACCGCCGAGGGCTTCGGATCCGGGCGGATCAGCCGTCCATAGAGGGCCTTGAGCTGGCTCTCGGCGAGACCCGCCTGGTTCTGTTCCAGGCGCAGCAGGGTGAGCAGCTGCAGCGCCTCGACCTGATCGCTCTGGCGGTTGAGAATCTGGCGCAGCTCCCGCTCGGCGCCGCTGCGGTCACCCTGATCGCGGCGCAGCTCGGCCAGCATCAGCCGCAACGACCAACGATCCGGCTCCTGGTCGGCCATCGGCTCCAGCAGGGCGATCGCCTCGTCCTTGCGGTCGAGGCCCACCAGCAACTCCAGCAGCCGCTGGCGATCACCGTCCTGGGCCTCGCCGCGGTTGAGCTTGCCCCGCAGACGCTCGGCCTCCTGGGCCAGGCCGCTGCGACGACCGTCCTCCAGCACCGGTCCGGCTTGGTGGCGCCCCAGCCACCAGCCCCCCCCGAGGGCCAGCGCCCCCAGCAGGAGGGCGCCCGCCAGGGTCCAGAACAGGCCGGCGCGACTGCGGGTAGGGGTGGGCATCAGGGTCGGGACAAGCCGGATCTGGACGGGCCGGGGCTGGACGGGCCGACTCGCGGCCACGGCCGGGCCGGGAATGGCCCGGGGCCATCGCCGGATCGCTGGTGGGCGGAGGGGAGCGGCAGGGGAATCGGGCCGGCGGCCACAACGGGCGGAGCCAGGTCTGAGCGGAGGTTACCCGCCGCACTGGCTACATTGACGCGGATTCCTGCCGACCTTCTGCCCGCCGCGGCCTCCGCTCCCCCCACCATGCGCCAGCACCCCATTTCCCCGGTCACCGAACCGATGCAGTACCGGGCGATCGGCCTGGTGCGGGGGGTGTATGTGCCCTCCGACCCCGAGCAGCTGAGCCGGGGCCTGATCCGCTGTGAGGATGGCAGCGAACTCGAGGCGGTGGTGCTTGGCCGCCTGCTCACCCTGATCCGCCGCCATCTGGACCTGGCCGATCCGCACCTCTGGGTGGTGTACCCCCGCAACCGCGATGCCGAGCAGCTGCACCTGCAGATGGTGGGTGTGTGGGAACCCAGCACCCTGGCCGCCGGCCAGGAGCCCCTGGAGGCCCCGGACGGCGACGCGGCGATCCAGCAGGATGATGAGCCCGAGGAAGGCGATGGCTGGTTCTCGGTGCGGGGCGAATTGATCTACACCAGGCCCGAGACCGGTGATCTGGTGGTGAAGGTGAGGCAGAAACCCCGGGCCGATGGCAGCCGTCCGATCCCCTTCAAGCTGCAGCTACGCGGCACCGTGCCCCTCGAGCACCTGCGCCATTTCGTCTCCCTCGACCTGCGCCGCCAGGGCCAGCAGCTCAACGTCGAGTCGGTGGAGGTGATCGGTCCGGTGGCCCAACGGGGCAGTCGCGGCGGCAAGGGCCGCCGCGGCGGCGCTGCCGGAGCTGCCGGCGGCTCCGAGCGCCGTGGCGGAGAACGCCGTCCCATCGAACGGCGCCCTGGTGAAGCGGCGGCTGAGCGTGCCGGCGTGGGTCCAGTGCGCAGCCATGATCGGGCCGTGACCCGGCCAGGCCGTTGAGGGCCGGAGAGGGTCGATGAGAGGGGCCCTGACGGCCGGTCTGGCGGTGCTGGTGGTGACCCTGATGGCGGTGCTGGGCCCGTTGGTGGGCCTATCCCCCTGGATCACCAGCCTGCTGGTGATCGTTGGTCTGGGCGGTCTCAGCCTCGATGCCGCCCGCTTCGGCGGACGCGGTGGCCATCTCCTCGCCGAGGCCCTCCCGGGCGGCCTCGGACGCCTGCGCCGCATTGCCTTGCACGAGGCCGCCCATGCCCTGGTGGCGTCCGAGGAGGGGGTGGCTGTGGCCGCGGTGCACGTGGGGAGTCTGGCCTGCCTGCGGGCGGGTCTCGCCGCCGGTGGCACCACCGTGCTCGAACCGCCGGCCAGCGCCCGCCTGCCCCTTGAGGAGCTGCGCCGCTGGAGCCGGGTGCTGCTGGCGGGCATGGCAGCCGAAACCGTGATCTTTGGCTCGAGCGAAGGGGGTGCCGACGACCGCTCCCTGCTCGGCCGCCTCTGGGGACTCTCCGGACAGGATGTGAGCACGGCCCAGTTGGAGCAGCGCCGCGCCCGCCGGGAGGTGGAGCAGTGGCTGCGCCAGCGGCGGCCCCTGTTGGAGGAGGAGGCCGATCGGCTCGCCCGCAATGCTCCCCGGCTGGGCTGGCCCCAATCGGGCGGCGCTGGCCGCGACCCTGCTCCCACTCCGGCCGACCCATCGGATCCGATGGTGGTTGGGGCAGCGGTCGGAGGGGAGGCGACAGCGGCGGTTGAAGCGGGAGCGGCAACGGCCAGCCCAACGCCTGTGTCGCCGCAAGCCCAGGCCGCCCAGCCGCCCACCAGGGACAGCGCGTCGAGCCGATGAGCCTGTTGCTGCTCGACTGTCCCACCGGTCTGGCCGGCAACATGCTCCTGGCCGGCCTGCTCGATCTGGGGGTACCGAAGGCGGTCGTTCACCGCGCCCTCGCCGCCCTCGACCTTCAGGGCCGCTACAGGCTGCAGCTGGAGCTCCGCCGCAGCCATGGCCTGCGGGGGCTCCACCTGGCGGTGGAGAGCCTGGAGCCCGATCCACCCCACCGGCACTGGGGGGAGCTGCGCCAGCAGCTGCAAGAGTCCCGCCTGGAGCCCGATCTCAAACAGCGGGTGATCGAGGTGTTCACCCTGCTGGCGGAGGCCGAGGCCGCGGTGCACGGACAGGCTGCCGAGGCGGTGCATTTTCATGAGGTCGGCGCCCTTGATGCCCTGGTGGATGTGGTGGGGGTGTGCGCCGCCCTGCGGGAGCTGGGGGTGGATCGGCTGATCTGCGGCATTCCCCCCGCCGGCCACGGCACCGTCAACACCGCCCATGGCCTGCTTCCCCTGCCGGCCCCGGCGGTTCTGGAGATCGCCCGGCGCCGCGGCCTCCCGTTGGGCAGCAGCGAAGGCTTTCCGGCCGGGGAGCTCACCACCCCCACGGGGCTGGCCCTGGTGGCCTGCTGGGCCGAGCGCTTCGGAGCCGCTCCGTCGGTGGTGCCGCTGGCCCTGGGGGTGGGCCTGGGCAGCCGCCGGCTGGACCGGCCCAACCTGCTGCGCTTCACCTTGGCCAAACCGCTCCAGAGTGTGGCTGCGCCTGCCCTTCACCCTGGCGATGCGCCGGCGCCGCCAGAGGTCGACCCGGCAGCAGCGGCCGAGGCCGGCGGCGATGGCGAAACCGCCGAGCCGCTGCTGCGGCAGCAGGCCCAGATCGATGACGCCAGCGCCGAGGAGCTGGCCTTTCTGGCCGAGGCCCTGCGCCAGGCCGGCGCGGTGGAGGTGTTCAGCCAGGCGGTGGCGATGAAGAAAGGGCGGTTGGGGACCCTGGTCACCGCCCTGCTGCCCCCGGCCCTGGGCCCGGCGCTGCGGCAGGTGTGGTGGCGCCACAGCAGCAGCCTCGGGGTGCGGGAGTCACTGCAACGGCGCTGGCGGCTGCCCCGACAGCTGGAGAGGATCAGCACCCCGTTGGGGGAGGTGGGGCTGCGCTGGGTCACGCTGCCGGACGGCCGGCGCCGGGCCAAAGCCGAATACGACGATCTGGCCGCCCTGGCGCGCCAGCACGGCCTGGGCCTCGATCAGGTGCGCCAGGTGGTGGGCGAGCAGGTGCAGCACCCCATGGTGGGCGAGGACCTGGCGGGTGAGGCTGGCAGTGATGTGATCCCGACACGGCCTGCGCCTGGTTCCGGGGCCGTCCCGCCAGCGTTGGGCCCGGAGCATCCCGAAGCGCCATGATCCGCCCATGAACGGCCGCATCCGCTCCCTGCTGCAACCCTTCGCCGCCCGTCTCCGCAACGGGGGCCAGGGGATCCTCCGGACCCTGCGCCAGGGTCTGACCCGGGCGACCTCGGCCTCCCAAGCGGCTGCCGCCGGCCCGCGGGGGCTCCGGTTGGGTGGCTGGAAACCCTCCCTGCCGGGGGGACTGCGCTCCTGGATCACCCTGGTCAGCCTCGGTTTCCTGCTGGCGGCGCTGACCAGCCATGGCCGCCAGCTGCTGCAGCTGGGGTTGGATGGCCAGGGCTGGTTGTGGCTGCTGATCGGACTGGGCCTCTGCCTGCTCAGCGTGGTGGTCAATGGGGTGGCCTGGTCGGTGCTGCTGCGCTGGCTCGGGCAGCGGCCGCAGGGGGTGGAGGCGGTGGCCCATTACATGGTCACCAACTTGCGCAAATTCCTGCCCGGCGGCATCTGGCACCTCACGGCCCGCCTCCAAGACCTGCGCCGGGGCCAGGCGGGCCTGCCGGCCCCGCTCGATGGCGCCAGCGCCCTGCTGGCGGTGGTGCTCGAACCGGTGCTGGCGGCCAGCGCCGCCCTCGCCCTGGCCAGTGTCGGGGGCTGGCAGGGGGGGCTGGGGCTGCTCGGCCTGCTGCCCCTGGCCCTGCTCCTGCCCCGCTGGCTGTCGCCCCTGCTGGGGCAGCTGGAACGCCGCAAGGCCAAGGAGCTGCAGCGCCAGGAGCCGATGGCAGCGGCTGATGTTCCTGCGATCGACCTGGAGATTGTGGCCTCCCCGAGGCTGCCGGGCTACCCCTGGCAACCGCTGCTGGCCGAGGCGGCCTTCGTGTTGCTGCGCTTTGCCGGCTTTGCCTGTTGCGTGTGGGCCTTCGATCTGCAGCTCGCCCTCGGGTGGCCCCTCTGGCTGGCTGGGTTCGCCCAGGCCTGGACGGCGGGACTGGTGGTGCCCGGAGCCCCCGGGGGCCTGGGGGTGTTCGAGGCGGTGCTGCTGCTGCGATTGGGGGGCCTGGTGCCGGCGCCCCAGCTGCTGGCGGTGGCGCTGAGCTACCGCCTGATCACCACCACTGGTGACCTCCTGGCAGCCCTGCTGGCGGACCTGGACCACCGCCGCCCCCTCGGTGCCTCGGCCGGCCCCGATCAACCTGGCACCGCTTCTCAATAAGCCCTACTCTTGCGAAGAGTCGGGGAACGAGGGTGAAGGGTCTGCGCAGCAGCCTGCACGACCGGGGCCAGCGCCTCACCCCCCAGCGGGAGCGTGTGCTGGCCCTGTTCGAGGAGATCGGCGCAGGGCGCCATCTCAGCGCCGAGGACGTGCATCAGCAGCTGCGCTCCCCATCGGCGGGAACCACGGGGGTGGGATCACGCGGCGTGTCCCTGGCCACGGTGTATCGCACGCTGCGGCTGCTGAGCTCGCTGGAACTGCTGCAGGAGCTGGAACTTCCCGATGGCGGGCGCCGCTTCGAGCTGGCGGGTGATGCCCAGCACCGCCATCACCACCATCTGGTTTGTGTGCGCTGCGGCCGCACCGAGGAGTTTGAGGATGGGGCGGTGCTGGCAGCGGGGGCCAAGGCCGCCGATGCCCATGGCTTTCAGTTGGTGGAGTGCGTGCTGAATGTGCGCTCCCTCTGCCCCGGCTGCGCTGCCGCTGGCCCCTCCTGACTCCAGCCTGATCCAGCTGCGCGGCCACCAGCGGCCCTTGATCCAAGCCTGCCGTCGCCAGCTCTTGAGCGAGGCCTGGGGGCGCGGTTCCCGCGAATCCTCCCCCCAGCAGCCATGGCAAGCGACCGCGGCAGTCGCCGCTCAGGACCGAACTTGCCGCGCAGCACGCGGCACAGGCCGGGGGCCAGGTAAGATTGCGAGTCATTCGCAATAACGCGCCCCAGTCGCGAGGCCGATGCAGTTCCGCTTCCTGCCCGAACGCCCCCTGGCCGCCCTGCGCCTCTCCCCTGGCCAGTGCGTGCTGCTCGATCCCGCCGCCCGCAGCGGCGGCGCCAGCTGCCTGGAGGTGCTCGACGGCATCGCCAGGGTCTACTGCCCCTGCGAGGAGACCGAGGGCATGACCATCGCCTTCCTCCAGACCGGTGACCAGCTCCGCACCGATCGACTCTGCAGCGAGGGGGTCTGCGTGGAAGCCCTCACGCCCCTGAGCTTCCGCAGCGACGCCGAACCACTCCCGGGCCAGGGCTTCGATCCGGTCAACGAGTGGACCCTGCAACTGCTCCGCATCCGCCACCTGGGCAGCGCCGAACAACGGCTCCACGCCTTGCTGGCCCTGCTGGTCCGGCGCCTGGGCCACCGCCGTGGCGCCTGGTGCGACCTGCCCTTCCGGCTCACCCATGAGCGCATCGCCGAGCTGATCGGCACCACCCGGGTCACCACCACCCGACTGATCTCCCGCATCCGCCGGGACCAGCTGCTGGTGGTGCCCAGCGGCGAGGGCGGCCTGAAACTGGCCCCCGCCCTGGTGGAAAACGCTCCCCTGGCTGCAGCCTGAACCACTCAGTCTGGGGGCGGCTGTCGACCACTCGATCGGTCGCACTCGCTTCCGGGTCGGAATCAGCGACGCCGCTCCAGCTGAGGCACCAGGGCAAGGGAGGCCACCAGGCCAAGGGTGAGGATCAGAGCTGCCGGGATCAGGGCGGCACCGAGCCGTTCATCGCTCGCGTATTGATAGACCCGCACCGACAGGGTGTCGCAGTCGAACGGCCGCAGGGCGAAGCTCAGCGGCAGCTCCTTCACCACATCCACGAACACCAGCAGGGCCCCGACCAGCAATGGCCCGCGCAGCAACGGCAGGTGGACCCGGCGCAGCACCGCCCACCAGCCGCAACCGAGGCCGGTGGCGGCCTCATCGAGACTGGGGGGAAGCCGCTCCAAAGCTGCATCAAGGCCCTGGCGGGAGACCGCCAGAAACCGATCGGTATAGCCCCAGAGCAACAGCAGCAGGGGCGGCAGGCCGATGGGCGCACCCAGCAGGAGCAGGGCCAGGGCCAGCACAGCGCCAGGCACGGCATAGCCCATCCCGGCCGCGAAGGCCAGCCGGCCCAACCAGGGTGCGGCAAACCAGCGCCGGCCCAGCGCCAGCACCAGACCCGCCAGGCCGGTGAGCAGGGCTGCCGCCAGGGCCAGGCCAAGGCTGCGCAGGCCGAGGGCCCACAGGTCGGCGCCATCGCCGCTGCCCAGCTGGTCGCGGCTGAGCAGCATCCAGAGCAGCGGCAGGCCGAGGCTGAGCAGGGGGGGCACCAGGGTGATCAGCTGGGCCAGACAGGCCCGCCAGCCCCGCAGCGGCCAGGGGGTCGCCGCCTCGCTGTCGCCACCGCTGAGCCAGCGACGGCTGCGACGGCGCAGCTGCCGCTCACAGGCCACCAGCAAGCTCACCATCACCAGGGTGATCAGGGCCAGGGCGACGGCACCGCGGGGGTCGGCGTCGCTCTGCCAACGCTGCAGGATCGAGCCGGAGAGGGTGGGAACACCGAGGAGCTCCACCGCTCCGAGCTCATTGACCACCTCCATGCCGGCCAGGGCCACGCCGGCACCGATCGCGGGGGCGGCCATCGGCAGGGCGACGCGACGAAAGCCGCCCCAGGGTCCGACCCCGAGACTGCGGCAGGCCTCGATCTGGCGCAGACCGCCGGCGGCGAAGCTCTCGGTGGCCAGCAGGAACACATAGCTGTAGGTGCCCAGCACCAGCACCACCGCAGCCCAGAGGTCGCCGTGGAAGCGAAACCCAACCCGACTGCCGCTGTCGATCAGGGTCGCGGCCAGCAGATAGGGGGGCGCGGCCAGGGGCAGGAGCTGGGCAATCCGCAGCAGGCGGCGCCCCGGAAACGAGCAGGCGGCCGTGAGCCAGCCGGTGGCGGTGCCCAGCAGGGCTGAGCCCAGGCCCACCAGCAGCAGCAGCGCCACGGTGTGGGCCAGGGCCGCGCCAGCGCCGCTCCCCGCCGTGGCGCCAGGAACGCCGCCCAGCAGGGCATAGGGAGCGAGCCCGAGGATCGGCAGCAGGGCGAGCAGGGCAACCGCCAGCAGCAGCAGCAGCAGCGGCCAGCGGCCGGAGCGGACCAGTCCCCCGAGCCCGGCTCCGAACCCTCGGCCGGCTTCGACCGGAGACCAGCCACCGGGCCCACCGCCGGGCCGACCACCCGATCCACCAGCCGCCGCCGGGCCGTGCCCGGTTGGGGTGGAGCGCTGGCCCCCAGGGGAGCCAGGCTCGGTCCCGTCGCCCCGCCGTGGTTCAGCCGAGGGCTTGGCTGTGGTTCCGCTGCCGCGCCGCCGCCGGGCCGGATCCTGGGAACTGCGGGCGGTGGTCAGGGTCATGGCCAGCCGGCGGCACGCATCAACCGCACGGCCTCGCCGTTGCGGGCGCCGAGCTGCTCGATCGGCACGCCATCGGCGTGGACCGGCCCGAAGCTCTGGAGCACCGGATCGCTGCCGCTGCCCCGCAGGGGGTATTCGTGGTTGGCCTGGGCGTAGCCCACGCCGCCGCCCTGCGGAGCGGCAAGAAATTCCAGCAGGCGGCGGGCGGCCTCCGGATGGCGAGCATGGCGGGTCACCCCGGCACCGCTGACATTGACATGGGCCGGATCCGGCAGCACCACCTTGACCCCGCGCAGCAGACGTTGATCCTCGCTGCCGCCCTCCCCGGAGAGCATCCGAGCCACGTAGTAGCTGTTGACCACGCCCACGCCGCACTCTCCCCGGGCCACGGCCCGGGCCAGGGGGGTGTCGGAGGTGAAGAAGGGGGGGCGGAGGTTGGCGATCATGCCCTCCAGCCAGCGGCGGGTCTGGGGCTCGCCGTGACGGATCAGCTGGTCGGCCACCAGCGATTGGTTGTAAACGCTGAGGCCATTGCGCAGGCAGAGCTTGCCGCGCAGCTCGGGCCGCGCCAGGTCGTCGTAGCGACGCACCAGGGCGGGATCGACCAGGCGGGGGTTGACCACCACGGCCCGCACCCGGCGGGTGAGGGCGGTCCAGCGACCGGCCGTGTCCCGCAGCTCCGGCGGCACATCGCGGCGGATCGCCTCGGAGTTGAGGGGTTGGAACACCCCCTGGTCGGCGGCCCTGACCAGCCGGGCGGCATCGACCAGCACCAGCAGGTCGGCGGCCGTGCCCTGACCTTCGCTGCGCACCCTTTCGATCAGGGCGTCATCCTTGCCCTCCAGCACCTTCACGCCAATGCCAGTGGCGGCGGTGAAGCGGCGATAGAGCGCCTGGTCGGTGTTGTAATGCCGCCCGGAGTACACCCCAAGGGTCACCGCGCCGGTGGCAGAGCCGGGGGCAGCGGTCTGGGTGCGGCAGCCGCCGAGCAGGGGCAGGAGCAACAGACCGAGCCCCGCCCGCTGGAGCCAGCGTGGGCGGAGGGGCGCGGCGGAGGGGAACGGGGTCAAAGGGGCTGGTGGCCGGCGCCGCAGGGACGGACGTTCCAGGGGAGTGAGCATCCGCAGGCCGGCAGGAACAAGGGACTGCCGGAAGCTACCCAGCCGGGGCGGGCAACACCGTACTGATGCTGCTGGAAGCTGTGCCAAAAGGCACAATGGCGGCCAGGCTCGGGCCAACGCCTGCCACCATGACCCGAAGACGCGAGGGTGCAGGCTGGGGCTGAGCCCAGGACCGACGCGGCTGCAGAAGCAACGCCATCAGCGGCGGCGTGTGGATTCCAGCCGGCGTCTCAGGCGCCGGCTCCAAGCCAGGGCGATGCCGGCGCCGGCCAGCGGCAGGGGGCCGGGCACGTCCTGAAGGTCGGTGTTCATGCGCACGATCACGGCATGGGGATCGCTGAGATTTTTGAGGCTGGTGAAATCGGAGACGCTGGCCGAACATCTCTACGATTGTCTCCATACCATCGTGAGGCTTTAGCGGCGGGTTCCTGTACCAAGGCTCAGCGCTGATCGGTCACAGATTTGGTGGGTAGCGCTACCGGGGCTGGCAGGGCCACCGCCATAGCGTGAGCTTTCTGCTCTGGACAGGGCCAGCCCATGGAACGCTTCTATCTGGAGCTGGATCCCCCTCCAGAGGTCCTGGCGAGCTGGCCCCATGTGGTGATCGTGGGCGGAGGCTTCGCCGGGCTCAAGGCCTGCAACGCCCTTGCCCGCCAGCCGGTGCGGGTGACGCTGATCGACAAGCGCAATTTCAACCTCTTCCAGCCGCTGCTCTATCAGGTGGCCTCCGGCCTGGTCTCCGAAGCGGATGTGGCGTCACCCCTACGGCAGATGGTGGGTCAGGCGTCCAACATCCAGATCCTGCTCGGAGAGGTGGTGGCCGTCGATCCGGATCGGCGGGAGGTGGTCTTCAACGACCGCCGCTACGGGTATGACCAGCTGATCCTGGCCACCGGCTCCGGCAGCACCTACTTCGGGCGCGAGGAATGGCGGCCCCTGGCGCCGCCGATGAAGATCCTTGAGCACGCCGATGAGATCCGCCGGCGGCTGCTGATGGCCCTGGAGGAGGCCGAGCAGAGCATCGATCCCGAGCAGCGCGCCTTCCTGCAGACCGTGGTGGTGGTGGGGGCAGGCCCCGCCGGCTGCGAGCTGGCCGGCTCCCTGATCGAACTGATGCAGCGGGCCGTGCAGCGCGATTTCAAACAGCTTCGCCAGCAGGATTGCCGGGTGGTGCTGGTGGATCTGGTCGACCGGGTGCTGCCGACCATGGCCGAGCCGCTCGCTGCCGCCGCCGCCAGCTACCTCGTGGCCGCTGGCGTGGAGCTGCGGCTGGGGCTGCGGGTGGAGGGGATCGCGCCCGGGCAGGTGCGCCTCAGCAGCTCCGCTGGGGAGCAGCGGCTCGAGGCTGCCACGATCTGCTGGACCGCCGGGGTGCGGGCCTCGCGGCTGGGGCGGCTGCTGGCGGAAGCGACGGGTTGCAGCGTGGATCGGGGCGGACGCCTTGTGGTGGACCCTGATTTCAGCCTCCCCGGCCATCCGGAGATCCGGGCCGTCGGCGATCTCTGCTGCTACGTCCACACCCCCGAGGGCACCCCGCTGCCCGGCATGGCCGGACCGGCGGTGCAGGCCGGCGGCTGGGTGGCTCGCGACATCCTGGCCAGGCTGCGGGGCGAGACGATCGCCCCGTTCCGCTGGCTGGATCTCGGCACCATGGCCGTGATCGGCCCCTGGTATGCGGTGGCCGATCTGCGCGGCCTGCATCTCACCGGCCTGGCGGGCTGGCTGGTGTGGGCCCTGGCCCATCTGGCCTTCATCCCCGACACCGAAAACCGCATCGCCCTGTTCAGCAAGTGGATGTGGCAGATCGCCACCCGCCAGCGCACGGCGCTGCTGATCACAGGTCGCCCCGACCAACACATCGGCGTCGATGTGGGGTTGTTCCGGGCGACCCCGCCCTCGCGACCGGTGCAGACCGACCCGCCCCCCCGCAGCGAGGCAGGCACCCCGCTGGCCGAGCCGGACGGGGCCACCCCCGCCGCTCAGGCCAGCTGACACCTGGGCATGGACAAGGACCCGGGTCACCCCAATCGCTCCGCCGGCGGGTCAGGATGATCTTCTGCCGCCTCGCCGCGTGGAACGGATCCGGACGGCCTGGGCCCTGTTTCAGGGCCTGCTGCTTGAGGCCCTGCCCTTCCTGCTTCTGGGGGTGTCGATCGCCACCCTGGCCCGGCTGGTGGCCCCCCAGGGCGCCTGGATGCGCCGCCTGCCCCGCCATCCCCTGCTCGCCCCCAGCACCGGCGCCCTGCTGGGCTTCGCCCTGCCGGCCTGCGAGTGCGGCAACGTGCCGGTGGCCCGCCGGCTGCTGGCCGGCGGAGCCCCGCTCGGCACTGCCCTGGGCTTTCTCTTCGCCGCGCCGGTGCTCAACCCGATCGTGCTGCTCAGCACCTGGGCCGCCTTCCCCAACCAACCCTGGCTGCTGGTGGCGCGCCCCCTCGGCGCCTTCCTGCTGGCGCTGCTGCTGAGCACGGTGCTGGGCCTGCTGCCGGAATCCCAGCTGCTGGTGCCGGAGCTGCTAGCCCAGCGCCGCCTCGCCCAGCCCCTGAGCCAGGTGGGGTTGTTGGAGCGCTCCTCCGGGCTGGTCGGCGCCCCCCTGGCGCCGCCGGCGCCGGCCCGCGAGGGCCGGGAGGGCTGGGGGGCTGAGCTGGAGCACGCCAGCGGCGAGTTTCTCAATCTCGCCAGCCTGCTGCTGCTGGGCTGCGCGATCGCAGCGGTGATCCAGACCTGGCTGCCGCGCAGCTGGTTGCTGTCGGTCGGCTCCGATCCCACCCTCTCGATCGTGGCCCTGATGCTGCTGGCGCTGGTGGTGTCGGTGTGCTCCAGCGTCGATGCCTTCCTGGCCCTGGGATTCGCCGCCCAGGTCAGCCCAGGCGCCCTGCTGGCCTTCCTGCTGCTGGGTCCGGTGGTCGATCTCAAGCTGGCCGGTCTGTTCACCGTGCTGCTGCGCCCGGCGGCAATCGCGATCACCGCCGCGACCGCCCTGCTGGCGGTGCTGCTGATCGGCCAATGGATCAATCTCTGGTTGCTGTGATGGCCATGCCCACCACCTCAGCGACCACTCGGGCCGTGCGCGCTCAGTCCGCGACCGCTCGGGCCGCGACCGCTCCACCAGCCCCGCCATGCTGATCGCCGCGGCCCTGCTCAGCCTCTGGGGTCTGGTGCTGCTGGTGAGCAGCCTCAGTGGCCGCCTCCACCTGCTGCTCCATCCCGCCTTCCATGGGCTGGTGGCCGGGGCGGGGGTGGTACTGCTGGTACTGGCGGCGCTACTGGCGCTACGGGGCCGGCACCGCCCGGACGAGCGACTGCCGATCCACTGGCTGCTCAGTGCCGTGGTGGCCAATGCCGTGCTGCTGCTCCCCCCGGATCCCTCCTTCACCGTGCTGGCGACCGGCCGATCCCAGGGGCTGCCCGATCCACCCAGGCTGGCCTTCCTGCTGCCTCCAGACCAACGCAGCCTGAGCGAATGGGTGCGGCTGTTGCGCAGCCGTCCGGATCCCTCCCTCTACGACGGCCAGGCGGTGCGGATCAGCGGCTTCGTGTTGCCCGTTGCCGACGGCCAGCCCCTGCTCGCCCGCCTGCAGGTGCGCTGCTGCCTGGCCGATGCCACCCCGATGGGGCTGCCGGTGGCCTGGCCCAAGGATTACCAGCCCGTGGCCAACCAGTGGCTGGCGATCGAGGGCCGCATGGCCACCGCCACACTGGCGGGGGAGACGCATTCCGTGGTGCGGCCGGAGCAGATCCGCCCGATTCCCCGGCCGCAGCGCCCCCTGGAGCCATGAGCACCGGCCGCCGCCCACTGCCGCGCCCCCTGCTCGCTGCCCTGGCCGGTGCGGCGCTGCTGGTGGTGGTGCAACAGCAGATCCTGGAGCGGCGGCCGCCGCGCCTGCTCAGCCTCGAACCCCAGGTCCACAGCTCCGGCCCGGCCGCCCTCGACCTGCGCTTCAGCCGGCCCATGGAACGCGCTTCCCTGGAGGCCCGGAGCCGCCTGGCGCCAGCGCTGGCGCACCGCTGGCTGGGACGCGATGCCAACGTGCGCTTGCTGCTCCAGCCGGGTCAGACGGTGCGTGGCCCCCTGACCCTGCAGCTGGCCGGCGAGGACCGTCGCGGCCGGAGCCTGGCCCCCGAGCGCTGGCACTGGGATCCGCGGCCGCTGCTGCTGGTGGTGGCGGAGGTGGACGGGGGCGAACAGCTGCAGGTGCAGCACCATGACGGCCGCTGGCAGCCCATCAGTCCGGTATGGCGACGCCTGGCCAGCGTCGAACCGCTGGCTGATGGCTCGGGGGTGGTGGTCCTGGCCGCCGATCGCCAGGGGCGGCAACGGCTCTGGAAGCGGAGCCTGAGACCCCGCTCGTTGGTGCGCCATCCAGCCACCCTGGCCCCACCGCAGCTGGGACCCCTCCAGGCTCTGGAGCCGAACCCCCTCAGCTTCGCTCACCTGAGCAGCAACCGCCGCGGCGACCTGTTGATGCAGCTGGGCCCCGAGGCACCGGGCGCGACCGTGACCCGCTGGATCGAACCCGATGGCCGGCGCCATGACCTGATGCTGCCGGTCTCCGGCCCGATCCTGCTCCTGCCGGAGGGGGAGGGAATGGTGGTGCCCAACCCCGATGGCCTCGAACTGCGCTCCCTGCGGGGGGCGCTGGCGGGGGCGGCGGAGAGGCCCCAGGTGCTGCCAGGCAGCCGGATGCTGGCCGCCTTCTGCCCGGCCAGCGGCGAGGCGCTGCTGATCCGCCACTGGCCCGACTTCCGCCGCTCCCTGGAGCGGGTCCAGCCCGGCTCAGCCCCGATCACCCTCTGGCTGGGGAGCGAAGCGGTGCTGGCGGCGAGCTGCAGCCCGAGCGGCGATCGGGCCTGGATGCTGCTCAACCGCTGGCAGGCGGCCGTGGCCAATGAGCTGGTGCGGCTGGATCGGGCCGGCCGGATCGAGGCCCGCCTCGATCTGGGGCCATGGGCGCCGGAGCCTGGCATGCCGCTGGGCTACGACCCGGTGGGCGACCAGCTGCTGCTCACCCTCCGTCGCGACCCCCGAGAGCCGGCCCGGCCTGCCCTGGTGGATGGGCGCACGATGGCCCTGCGGATCCTGGCCAAGCCGGTGCGGCAAGCCCTCTGGCTGCCCGGCGGCTGAGGGGGCGTCGGCCCCTGCATCAGCTCGCCTCACCCAGGCGGATCTGATGCGCCGCCGTGATCGACGGCGAGCGCTCGGTGTCGCAGCTGAGCAGGATCACCTGGAGGCCCTGCTCGGCTGCCTCGGCCAGCATGCGATGCACACCGCGCTGACGCTCCGGATCAGTGTGGGCGAAGGCGTCATCAAAGACGAGCGGCAGGCAGCCGTCGTAGGCCTCGGCCAGCACCTCCGCCATGGCGAGGCGCAGGGCCGCGGCGAACTGCTCACGGGCGCCGGTGCTGAGCACGGCGAAATCGAAGGCGGCCTCCTCCCCCAGACGCCATTCCAGCCCCTGGAAGCCACCCCGGGCGTCGTAGCGGAGGCTGGCCCGGGGCGGCTCCGGGAACACCGCCGCCAGGTAGCGGCCGATGCGGGCGGCGAGCGGCGCGGCATATTCGCTGCCCATGGCGTTCTGCTCCTCCTCCAGCAGGCCCCGCAGCAGGGTGAGCATGGCGGCCTCCCGCTCCAGGCGTTCGCGCTCCTGGCGGCGGGATTCGAGCTCCGAGAGCTTCTGTTCCTGGTCCGCCTGCAGGTCTCGCTGGCCATCGGCCTGGAGCTGGCCTTCGGCGCGGATGCGCGCCTCGGTGGCCTGGCGCTCCTCCGCCTCCAGAGCGGCGATCCCCTGCTCCAACCGCTGATCCTCGGCGCGGATCGCCGCCGGATCCAGAGCCGCCAGCTCGGCGCGCAGGGCTGCGATGGCGCTCTGCAGACCATCGCGCTGGCCCTGGCCCTGGCCACAGGCCTCGTCGAGGGCCTCGGCCGAGCCATGGCGCTGCAGCAGCTGGGCGATGCGGGTGCGGCCGGCGAGCAACTGATTCTCCCGTTCGCGCAGGTCCTGCTCGGCCCGTGCGGTGCGGAGGCGATGGGCCTCCAGCGCCTCGGCCAGCTGCTGCAGCCGGGCCTCCCCGACCCCCTGGGCCTGGCTGGCCTGGTCCTGGGTCTGGCGGGCCTGGCCGAGGGCGATCTCCAGCCGGGTGATGCCATCGCGCAGCTGCTCCGGATCGGGCAAGCCGCTGGCGGGGGTGGTCGGAGCGGCCGGAGGATCCCCGGCATCGGAGCCGGTGGTGGGGGCGGCTGGGGCCGCAGCGGCGGTGGAGCCGGGCCGGGGCGGCAGGGCCGCCAGGGCGGCGTTGCGGTTGGCCAGGCGCTCGGCCAGGCGGGCGGGGTTGCCGGCGGCGGCGATCTGGCGCTCCAGCCCCTGGCGCTCCGCCAGCTGATCGCCACGGCGCCGCTCCGCCGCGGCCAGCTCGTCCACCGTGGTGGATCCCCAGGGCCGCAGGGCCGCCTCCAGGGCCTGGCGGGCCCGCAGCACCGCCTCGCCGGCCCCCCCGGGGCCGTCACCGCCCCCGGGGCTCAGGCGCAGGGTCACGGTGTCGCCCACCTCCAGCACCATCGGCCGGCTCAGCAGGACGCTGCTACCCACCTCCAGAGCCTCACCATCCAGCCGCACCGGCTGGCCGGCCCGGACCACCGCAAGGCCGGCGGCCAGGGCTTCGGCGCGCACCTCCGCCGCCCGCAGGGCCATCTCCAGCCGGCGCAGCTGCGCCACCGCCTCGGCATCGACCGCAGGCAGGGCCGCCAGGTCGGCATCGAGGGCCCGCAACCGCCCCTGCAGCTGCTCCAGGGCCCCCTGCCGCTGCTGCAGCTCGGTGATCTCCTGCAGCAGACGACCCCGTTGCAGCCGCGCCTCGATCCGCCGCACCGCCTCACCGGCCCGCTCGCTGGCCTGCCGCAGGGCAACAAGCTCCAGCTGGGCCTGGCCGCGCCCCTCCTCCAGGGCCGGCAGCCGCTCCCGCAGCAGCGCCAACTGCCCCTGGGCCGGAGCCTGGGCGCGCTCCAGGGCGTCGGCAGCGGCCTGCTCCTGGCTCAGCTGGAGCCGATCCCGCTCCAAGGCCGCCAGCTGGGACTGCAGCGCCTCCAGCAGCGGCTGGCGAGCGCCGATCTCCGCCTCCAGCTCGCGGCTGCGGGCCAGCCGCTGGGCCAGGGCCCAGCGCTCGGCGCGCCGCTGGGGCAGCAGCAGAGACAGCTGCTGGAGCTGGGCGACGGCCCGTTGGTGGACCTGCTCCGCCTCCCCCTGGTCGGCGAGCGACGCCTCGATCGCGGCCAGCTCGACCGCGGCCTGGCCCTCGGCGGCCTGGGCCCTCTGCAGATCCGAACCCTTGCGCACCTGCGGAGCCCGGTTGGCCCCGCCAGCGGTGAACACCGTCTCCCAGCGCCTCTGGATGTCCTCCAGCACCCGCTGATCGAGGGCCGAGGTCACCCCCTGGTCGGCGGCGGCCTGGAGGCGCTCCACCAGCCGGTCATGGTCGTAGGCGGCGGCACCCAGGGCCAGGGGGTTGCCGCTGGCCGACCCCTGCCACACCCATAAATGCCCCCAGCGCTCCCGCAGCTGGTCGGCCGCGGCCCGGTTGCGGGCCACAGCGCCGGTGCCCACCAGCTGGGCCAGCCGCTCCTCAGCCGCATCGCCCTGGAGGCCACGGCCGCGGCCGTCGAGCAGGGCCACGCTGCCGCGGCCGGCGGCAAAGCGTTTGCGCAGGGTCCAGTGCTCGGCGGCGGCCTCGAACACCACCTCCACCTCCGGATCCCCGCGGAATGGAGACGGCTGCATCCCCTTGAGCAGCTCACCGCCGGTCTTGACCGGCAGGAAGAGGGCCCGGTGCAACGCCTCCACCAGGGTGCTCTTGCCCGACTGGTTGGGGCCGCTGATCACGGTGAAGCGGCGGTCGAAGGCCACCGCCAGATCACGATGCAGGCGGTAGTCGCGGACGCGGGCGGTAAGCAGACGCATCGAGCGGGGCGGAACGGAACGAGAGCGGAAGACGAGACGGGCAGGAGCGGGCGGCAGCGCGGCTGGGGCAGGTGGGGCGGTCGTAAGGGTCCCGAGGGACGGCCGTTCAGGGGCTGATGCTGGCGCGGTGAAGCTCCCGCAGGGCCAGGCGGGCCAGCTCGCCACTGGCCTCCCCAGCCTCCACCAGCTGCTGGAGGCGGAGGGCCACCCGAGCCACCAGGGGATCGCCGGCCCGCTCGGTGAGCTGACGCAACTCCTGCGGATCGGGGGCAACGCTGGTGTGATCGCGAAGTTTCAACCGCAGCAGGCGGGCCTCCAGCCGTTGCAGCAGGGCCTGCAGCTGGGACGCCGCCGCCAGGCTGAGGCTGCCCTCGAGTGTCAGCAACAGCAGGTCCTCGTTGCTGCGGGGGCCGATCAGCTCCCGCAGGCGCAGCTCCAGCCGCTCCAGATCGGCGTCGGCGCCGAAGCGGTGCTCCAGCTGGTGCCAGCCGATGGCACCGCTGGCCACGGGCTCCACCCGGGCCGCGGCGCCCCGGACCACCTCCACCACCAGCACCTGGCCGGAACGGTAGTCGGCGGCGCGGGGGAAGCGATCCATCTCATGGCAGCCGCTGTACCAGGCGCTGGGCCCCACCTGCTTGAGGCCGTGCCAGTCGCCGAGGGCGATGTAGTCGAGCTCGCCTTCGGGCAGCGCCGCCAGATCGATGCGGTTGCTGGCCACCGGCGGGTTCTCGTCGTCGCCATCGCCGCTCTCCTGGGCCCCGAAGCCCTGCACTGAGCCATGGGCCAGCAGGATCCGCGGCTGGCCGGCCCAGGGGGAGAGATCGCACCCCTGCAACCAGGCGGTGGGATCACCGGGCTCGGCCCGCCGCAGCAGCGGACAGGGCAGCACCACGCCGGCGCCCAGGCCGAGGCGCTCCAACGCGAACGGTGCCCGCTCCAGCAGCACGGTGAGGTTGGGCGCCAACTGCTCGCACTCCTGCAGGAAGTACGGCTCGCGCCAGAGGCTGCCGGGGCCGCCATGGTCGTGGTTGCCGGGGATCGCCAGCACCGGCAGCTCCAGGGCGCCGATGGCGCTGCAGGCGGCCGACACATCCTGGCGGGTGGGCTGGGGCGAATCGAACAGATCCCCCGCCACCACCAGAAACGCAGCCTGATGCTGGCGGGCCACCGCCGCGATCCGGCCGATCGCCGCCAGCCGCTGCTGACGCAGCAGGGCCCGCTTGTCGGGATCGGCGACGCGGGCATAGGGCTTGCCCAGCTGCCAGTCGGCGCTGTGAAGGAAACGGAGCATTGGGGGCGGAGCTGGCGGCGGCGCCGCGCTGGTGCGGCCGCGGCGGGGGCGGGGCGGGGCTGAAGCAGCGCGAGACCTCAGTTGTATTCGCCCGGGATGTCGTTCTTGTGCACCGTCACCCGATCGAAGCGCTGGCCGGACACCCGCAGCAGCTCATCTCCCGAGAATTCGTACCCCAGCTTCAAGGCAATCTGGGCCACGTCGTCGGCGGTGGCGGCGGCCAGCACCTGGCTCCGGATCCCATCGTCCTGCTGCATGCGGCCCAGGAAGGCTTTGAGCTGATCCAGCGACATCGGCGGCGTGGCAAGGGGCGGAGGCCTGGGCCCGATCCTGGATCCTGGCGGAACGGCGCGGCCGGCGCCACCCCCGTCCGGGGAGGGGCCTCAACCGAGGGGTTCGGGATCCGGCAATCGTCCCTGCAGCAGCGTGTCCACCAGGGCCAGCTGGGCCGGCAGGCAATGGCTGCGCAGGTCGAAGCGCTCCACCACGGTGCGCCGGGCCCGCTGGCGCAGGGGCCGGTGGGCGGCGGGGTCGGCGAGGACGGCGGCGATCGTGGTGGCCAGGGCATCGCCATCGAAGAAATCCACCAGCAGACCGTTGACGCCAGGCTCGATCACCTCCTGCACCGGGGCCGTGGCCGAGCCCACGATCAGGGCTTCGCAGGCCATCGCCTCCAGCAGACTCCAGCTGAGCACGAACGGGTAGGTGAGATAGACGTGGCAGGCGCTGACCCGAAACAGGTCGTGCAGCACCGGATGGGGAACGGGGCCCACGAAGTGAATGCGGGAGCGATCGAGCTGACCCTCGAGCTCCTGGAGCAGCTTCTGCTTCCAGGTCCGCTGACCACCTGGAGGGGGAGAGCCGTAGCTGACGCCATCGCCACCGAGGATCACCACCTGGGCCGTGGGCCGCAACGCCTGCAGCTGGGGCAGCATCCGCATGAAGCGGTGGAAGCCGCGGTAGGGCTCAAGGTTGCGGGCCACGAAGGTGACCACCTCATCGCCGGGTCGCAGGCTGAGGCCAGCCTTCTGGAGCTGCACCACCGACCCGGGGCGGGGCGCGATCTGGACGGTGTCGATCCCCTCATGGATCACGCTCAGCCGATCGCGGAATTCGGCGGGGGCGGTGGAGGCCTGCCAGCGGGTCGGGGCCAGACCCCAGGTGAGATCGTGAAACGCCAGCAGCTGGGTGCTGCGGCGCAGGCGCAGGCGACTGCGGTCGCGCCAGGTGTCCTGCGGGAATTCAGGATCAAAGTCGGTATCACAGCCCTGCAGCTGATAGACGAATTCCACCTGGTGCAGCACCGGCACCTGCGGGAGCAGGTCCTTGACCAGCAGCAGCTCGCCCCAGCCGGGGTGACCCACGATCAGATCGGGGCGAAACCCAGCGGCCAGGAGGCTCTGCAGCTGCCTGGCCACCGCCTCGGCCCGCAGCACCTTGGTCTGGAAATCGGCCGCCAGCGGGTGGCAGGGGGGCACCCCAGTGGACGGCATCGGGTTATAGCGATGCAGGGACACTCCCTCCAGCACCTCTTTGGCCGTGGGCCCGCCGATGGCCGCCACGGTGTGGCCCAGCTGCCGCAGGGCCGTGGCGAGGTGGCGGTACTGCCCCGGGAAGTTCTGGTGAATGAACAGGATCTGCATGGGGGCGGATCGGAACCGCTGCGGATCTGAGCTGGAACGGCTGACCAGCCCCGGCAGATCCAGGCTGATGGGAGCAAGTTAGGGCAGGGCCACGGCGCTGCTCGGACGACCGTTGCCGGCCCCCTCACCGCGCCTGTCTGGTTCTGTTCGGATTTCGAGGGGAATCGATAACGGCGGAGACGGCCCGTGCCATAACAAGGCCAGGCGTTTCCAAGGCAGTCCCGCCGGTGTCTTTCCGTCCCACGGCCCCATCGACCAGCCGCCGCCCGCTCGTGGCAGGGGCTATCCACCGCCCCCGCCCACGGTCCATGGCATCCCTGGGCCCACGGCTCTGGCCACTGGGTCGCCCCGGGGCCTGCCAGGGTGCGCTGCAACGTCTGAGCGCTGAACGCTTGGCCGCCCGGAGGCGGCTGCGGCGCTTCGCCCTGGAGGCCCTGGCCACCGCCATGGCCACGGGCTTCCTCACCAGCCTGGCCCTGGCGCACCCGGCCGCGCTGCGCGATGCCCCCACCACCACCCTGGAGCGAACCCTGGCGCCACTGCTGGGGGCTAACCCAGGAAGCTTTCCCTTGAGCGATTGCCCCTGAGCGATGGTCAGGGGCCGTCGCTCTGGGGCAACGACGGCACAACACTGGCTCAGGCTTCGTCGGCGTCGTGGGCGAAGCGGTTGTAGAGGAAATCGAGGGCGCTGTTGCGGAGTTCGTAATAGCGCGGATCTTCCATGATCACCTCCCGATCGCGAGGACGGGGGAAGTCGATGGTCAGCACCTCGCCGATGCCTGCAGAGGGGCCGTTGGTCATCATCACGAGCCGATCGGCGAGGAAGAGAGCCTCATCGATGTCGTGGGTGATCATCAGAACCGTGCACTTCTGGGTGTTCCAGATCTTGAGAAGCTCCTCTTGCAACTCCTCCTTGGTGATCGCATCAAGGGCGCCGAAGGGTTCATCAAGAATCAACACCTCCGGACGAATCGCCAGGGCTCGGGCGATCGCCACACGCTGCTTCATCCCACCGGAAAGCTGGGTGATCTTCTTCTCCGCCGCCGCGCCCAGCCCCACCATCTCGAGGTGCTCAATCGCGATCTCACGCTTCTCGGCTTCGCTGAGCTTGGGCTTGACCGAATCGATCGCCAGATGCACGTTGTCATAGGCGCTCAGCCAGGGCAGCAGCGCATAGCCCTGGAACACCACCATCCGATCCGGACCAGGCCGGGTGATCGGTTTGCCGTTAAGCAGCACCTGGCCGGAGGTGGGGGTGGCGAAACCTGACACCATGTTGAGCAGGGTCGACTTACCGCAGCCGGAATGGCCGATCACACAGACAAACTCCCCCTGATTGATCTGGAGGTTGATGGTCTCCAGCACGGGATAGGGCCCCCGAGGGGTTGGATAGACCATGCCAAGGTCTTCAAAGCGAAGCAGCGGTGGGGCGGAGCCCGCAGCGGCCGATGCGGCAGAGGCGAGGGATGGGGCGTAGGTCATGGGTTGTTGGCGATCGAGAAAGGGTGGGTGATGGGGATCAGGCCGCCAGGGCGCGGGGCACGCCGATCGGGATTTCGGCGACGCTGAAGTCACGGTGCAGTGACACCTCGTTGAGATAGCTGATCGGATCGTCGGTGTTGAAGGTGCGGCCATCAAACAACTCGATCGCGCCACGCTGGTAGGTCACATCCTTGAGACCGAGTTCGCGGGCGGCGGTGCTGTAGACCCCGACCGAGCAGATGCGTTCGAGGATCTCCACATAGTTGCGCGGAAACGGGATTTCCGCCCACCGGGCCAGCTGGGTGATGATCCACAGATGCTCACTGCGGCTGGGCCGGTTGACACCGGGGCCGAAGAACAGGTGATGGGGGACCGTGCTATTGCCATCGGCACTGGCCTCGCTGAACCAGATCAGCTCGGGCTTCATGCCCAGATAGCGACGATCGCTGAGCAGGGTGCTGAGTTCTGGCCAGTGCCTGGGTTCGGCGCAGTAGATGCAGGCCTCAAGCAGCGCTTTGACCAGGGCGATGTGGGTGTTGGGGTAGGCGAGAGCCCAGTCCTCACGGACCCCCAGCACCTTGCCGGGGTGGTCGCGCCAGATCGCCAGATCGCCGGCGACCGTGAAGCCATGGCCTTCGGCAACGGCGCGGTCGAGCCAGGGAGCACCGATGCAGAAGCCGTCGATGCTGCCGTCCTTGAGGTCAGCGAGCATCTGGGCGGGGGGCAGGGTCTGCAGATGGACATCGCGATCGGGATCGATCGCATTGGCAGCCAGCCAGTAGCGCAACAGCAGGTTGTGCATCGAGGCCGGATGCACGATGCCGAGGGTATGGGGCTCGCGCTCATGGCTCTGCAGCCAGGCGCGGTAATCATCCACGCTCTGAACGCCGCCATCGGCCAACCGGCGAGCCAGGGTGATGCCGTTGCCATTGCGGCTCAGTGTCAGGGCGGTGACCACCGGCAGAGGATCACCGCCGTGCCCGCCGGCTGTCATCCAGGTGGGCATGCCCGAGGGCATCAGGGCCGCATCGAGGGTGCGATCGAGCAGGCCGTCGGTGACGCCACGCCAGCTGCTCTCTCGCACCAGGGTGACCTCATCGAGACCATGCTTGGCGAACAGTCCCTTGGCCTCAGCCACCGCCAGAGGAGCGCAGGCCGCGAGGGGCACGAAGCCAAGGTCGAGATTGACCTTCTCCAAGCCATGGCGGGCCAGCACCTTATGGGGTTTGGCTTGCCACTGCTTAACCCGCTTCTGGCGGTTCAGGAAGTAGATGATCTCCGAGCGCAGGCTGTAGTAGCTGGGGTGGTGCACCACCGTCATCCGCTCCCGAGGCCTCGGGATGTCCACCTCAAGAATGCCACCGATCCTGGAGCCAGGACCGTTGGTGAGCATCACGATCCGGTCGGAAAGAAGCACCGCCTCGTCCACATCATGGGTGACCATCACGGCGGTGAGGGCGTGCTCATTGCAGATCTGCATGAGCTTCTCCTGAAGATTGCCGCGGGTCAGGGCATCGAGGGCGCCGAACGGTTCATCGAGCAGCAACAGCTTGGGCCGGATCGCCAGGGCGCGGGCGATCGCCACCCGCTGGCGCATGCCGCCGGAGAGCTCCTTGGGGAGTTTGTCGCCGGCATGGCCAAGCCCGACCATGGCGATGTGGTCCTCGATGATGCCGTCGCGCTGCTGGCGAGAGAGCCCGGGCATCACCTCGTCAACAGCGAGAGCGATGTTCTGGCGCACCGTCAGCCAGGGCAACAGCGAGTAGTTCTGAAACACCACCATCTTGTCCGGGCCGGGCCGCTTGACGGTCTCACCATCGATGAGCACCGCCCCGCCGGTCGGGGCATCAAGCCCCGCGATCATGTTGAGCAGTGTGCTTTTGCCACAGCCGGAGTGGCCGATCAGGGAGATGAACTCGCCTTTGCGGATCTGGAGATCAATGCCCTTGAGGGCCAGATAATTGCCGCCATCTGTGAGCGGAAAGTTCTTTTCGATCTCCTGGACGTCTACAAGTGTCGTCATGGTTAGCAAGCAGGGGGATTCAGGGGCTGAGATTCAGGGAATACCAGGTAAAACCAACCACCATGGCACTCATCAACACGAATCGGATCACCAGGAAGATGAGCATGCTGGTGCGACGGCTCATCACCTGCTCCATGGCGGCGACCCGTTGCTGGAGAGAGCGGAATGGGGCGAGGATACGGTTACTGATCATCAGATCGACATGGGAAGGAGCAATGGATCAGATCACTGCTGGGAGATGCGCTTCTGCAGCCAGATCATCAGACGATCGAGGATCAGGCCGATGGCGCCGATCCAGACCACACCGAGAACGATTTCAGAAATGTAGCTATTCTGATAAGCATCCCAGATAAAGAAGCCAATGCCAGGAGTACCGGGCATCACGATCTCAGCCGCAATGATCGCCAGCCAGGCCAGGCCGATCGAGATGCGAAGCCCTGTGAAGATATAAGGCAGCGCCGAAGGGATCAGCACCTTGGTGAAAAAACGACGGCTCGACATCTGGAGCACCATCGCCACATTGCGGTAGTCCTGAGGGATCTGGCGCACACCTTCAGCGGTGTTGATCAGGATCGGCCAGATCGAGGTGATAAAGATCACAAAGATGGCGGCGGGCTGGTTGTTCTGGAACAACACCAGCGCAATCGGCACCCAGGCCAAGGGCGCCACCATCCGCAGAAACTGGAACAGCGGGTCGAAGGCGCGGTCAAGCGTTTTGTTGAGGCCCACGGCAATTCCAACTGCGATGCCGACAATGGCAGCCAGGCTGTAGCCAAGGGCCACCCGGCTCAAGCTGCTCATCGCATGCAGGAACAGGCCTTTGTCAAGACCGCCGCGATCGAAGAAGGGATAGAAGAGCAGTTCACGGGTGCGCTCCTCGGTGAACAGGCTCAGAGGGCCGGCCAGTTTGGTGAGACCGAGACTGGCGCTGAGTTGCCAGAAGAGCAGGAAACCGGCAGTGCCAAGAAAGGGAGGAAGGATGAGTTTGCCGTTATTCTTCCACCACAGCGCCAGGCCAGAGGGCGCGGGCCGCTGCTCGCGATTTGGATTGGGATGGATGCTCGTTGTCATGATGGGGATCGTGGAGTTGGAAGGGAGCAGAAGAGCTGGGAAGCAGCCGCGATCGGAACGGACTTAAACGCGCTGCTAGAGATAGTCGCCGCCGAACGGCTGGAGCGGGCGGCGGCGACTAGGCGACGATCACTTCTTGATCGTCAGAGAACTGAGATAAGCCTTGGGATTTTCTGGGTCGTAAACGACACCATCGAAGAAGGTCTCCTTGCCGCGGCTGGAGCCGCTGGGGATGTCCTTCGCAGGCACACCAACCTCCTTGGCGGCCTGCTTCCAGAGATCCTCGCGGGTGACCTTGTCGTTGATCGCCTTGGCCTGCTCGATCGTGTCGACGGTGCCGGGGAAGAATTTCCAACGCATCGATTCGAGCAGGAACCAGAGGGTAAGGCTCTTGTAGGGGTAGGAAATCACGCCACGGTCACTGTTCCAGAACAGCGGCCCCATGGCAGGATCGCCCTCAATCTTGCCAGCGCTACCGATCCTGTACTGACCCTTGAACGATTCCTGCAAGACCGGAAGGGGCACGTTGTACCACTTGCGCGAACTGAGAATCTTGGCGGCCTCATCCTTGTTCTCCGGCTTATCGAGCCAGATCTGGGCTTCGATCAGACCCTTGATCAGAGCTACGGCTGCCTTGGGATGTTTATCGACCCAGTCGGCACGCACGGCCAAATATTCTTCAGGGTGCGACTTCCAAATCTGGGAGGTGGTGGCCGCCAGGTAACCGATGTTGTCTTTGGTGATGCGCGACGGCCAGGGATCGCCTGTAGTGAAGGCTTCCATCGTGCCATTCTTCATGCCCTGGAGCGTTTCCGGTGCCGGCACCTTAAGCAACTCCACCGCCTGATCAGGATCCACGCCATTGCCGGCCAGCCAATAGCGGATCCAGATCTCCTGATTGGCCTTGGGGAAGGTGTAGGCAGCCTTGAATTTGCGGCCTTGCTTCTTGCTGAACGATTCGAAATAGCCCGGCGATGATGTCTTGAAGTTGATACTCAGATTGCCATCTTTGACACTATTGGAGGCGGCGATGCCATTGCCCTGGCTCATCAGCATGGCAAGGATATACATCGGCACCTTCTTGCCGTTCGTGATTGCTCCCTCGCTGATCATCTGGGGCATCGGCAGCTGCCACTGGCCGCCATCGATGCCGCCACCGGCCGATCCGAGCACCAGGTTGTCGCGAGCGGCGCCCCAGTTGGCCTGCTTGGAGAGATTCACGACAAGGCCATGCTTGGCGAAAAAGCCCTTCTCCACCCCAATCACCAGGGGGGCAGCCTCGAGGATTGGAATGAAACCAAGATTGATGGTTGACACCTCAAGACCAGCATTGCGATTCAGAGGCGTGGCGACCGGGGTGCTACCGCTGGAGCCTGAGGTGGAGCTGGGAGGGTTGCCGAGACAACCCGAAAGGATGATCGTGCTGGAGAGTGCCCCGCCGAGCAGAGCCATGAAACGACGACGCTTGGCCATGGTGGAGACAAAGGGAAGGGACGAAGGGAAAAGGGAGGAGAGCAAGGGATGATCAACCGACCACATTCGCGAAGATCAAGATCGAGAGACTGGTGGCAAGGGCTGATCGCTGGTTGTGGGGCCGAAACTGAAAGAAGGATCGATGGAGCGCAAAAAAGATGGGTGAAAGTGGTTCAATAACCCCCGCTCGGGAGTTGGCAGACCTTAGGCAATGGGGAAGGAGGCTGGGTGGGTCGGCGGCTAAGGATTAGCCATCTCGGTGATAAGTGCTGGTGATCATTCTTGATTGCGCTGGCATCGGTCATCCGCCGCTGCCGCCCCGGCGATGCTGGATCCCGCTGCAGACGCAGAAGGGCGTCACGCGGCAGAATGTCGTCAGAACCCTGCTTGATCAGATCGTGGGCTTAGTGGAAATGGAATAGGTCCTTGGTCAGCGTCAGCCGCGTCAATCCAGAGATCTGCGCCAGGTGGCGATGGGTGAGATTCATCAGGACTCGCCGCGGTCGCACCAGCTGCTGATCCGCAGATAGCCCCCGTCGATTCGCCAGCTGAGATGGCAGGGAGCGTCGGCAACAGCCTGCAGGCTGAGATGGCGATGACGAGGCGTCATGGTGAGGGGGGGCTGAGGAGAAGCGGCACTTCGTTGAATGGTCTCAAGACAACACAAAGCCTTCCGGACTGATCGGCCAAGGGCGATCAGAGCGAGAAAGAGAGATTTTTCGCACCTTCACCAGGGGCGTGAGACGGCGTGCGATGGCTGAACCAATGACCTGCCGAGCAGGGTCCTCTTGCGCCGGCGGAGAGTCCGGGGCAGAGGGAACGGCTAGACAATCGAACTCCCGGGTGTGACACCGCAGGGAGGAGCGAGACGACAGGGAATGTGGTTGGGGTAGCCACTGCCCATGCTCCTCGGCGGAAGCACTGACCAGTGGCTAGGGATGGCCAGATGTCACAGGTGTGGGATAGCTCGCAAAAGATGGGCAGACCTTAGGGGGCTGTCGGCGGGACTGACGAATCCCGCTTCGAACCATTGCTGATCGCGCCGATAAGCCGGCATGATCGCCCCTGTTGCCCTCGTAACCCGGTGGGGTGGGCATCTCACGCCCCACCGGGTTTCGGCCGACGCTGCCGCCAGCGGCACACACCTGGGGGGCTGGCGGCAGGGGCGGCACCCCAAGCGAGGCAAGACCCCTTCAAACTGAGTTCCGTTCAGGCCCCGCCGTGACCGATTGCAGCTCTCCCCATGCCGCGCCCTATGCCGGCAGGCAGGTGGCCCTGGCCACCCGCCATGGCAAGGAGCGGGTGATCGCAAGGCCCCTCCGGCACGGCCTGGGAGCAACAGTGCTGCACCTGGAGGCGATCGACACCGATCGGCTGGGCAGCTTCTGCGGGACGGTGGAACGGCGCGGCGACGCCCGCCAGGCCTGCGTGACCAAGGCGCGCCTCGCCCTGGAGCACGGGGGCTGCGGCCTGGCGATCGCCAGCGAAGGGAGCTTCGGCCCCCATCCGGCCGTCCCGCTGCTGGCGGTGGGCCTCGAGTGCATGGTCTTCCTCGACGCCGACCGCGACCTCAGAATCGAGGAGGAGCTGCTGGCCCGGCGCACCAATTTCAGCCACCGCCTGCTGGAGCCGCCAGATGGCAACGGAGAGCCCGTGGATCCGGGTCTCGAATCCTGGCTGGGCCAGGTCGGCTTCCCCAGCCATGCCCTGCTGGTGCGGCCCCATCACGCCGACGCCCCGGAACCGGTGCTGGCCAAGGGCATCCACGATCGGGAAACCCTGGACTGCGCCATCCGCCAGGCCGCGGAGCAAGCGGTGGATGGTCGGGTGCGACTGGAGACGGACATGCGCGCCCATTGCAACCCCACCCGCATGGCGAGCATCCGCCAGCTCAGCTTCCGCCTGGTGCGGCGCATCGCCAGCCCCTGTCCCAGCTGCGGCAGTCCGGGTTGGGGACGGATCGGCCTGGAACCAGGCCTGCCCTGCGACTGGTGCGGCCAGCCCACGCGTTTGATTCGCTGGGAGCTGCTGGGCTGCCCTCGCTGTGACCATCGACGCAAGCAACCCGGCACAGGTGGGCCTGAGCGGGCTGACCCAGCCCACTGTGACCAATGCAATCCCTGAGACCGAGATGCGGGGACTGGTCGCTGCCATCAAGCGAGCCAGGACACCAAGGACGGCCGCAGCCAGCACAAATGTTAATCTGTTAACATTCTGTTGGCTCACGTCTCAAGGGTCAAGGCAGCACCCGGAGGCGGCGGCTTCATTCTTGCCGGCATTGTTCAATGCAATTCGAAGACTACCGCGACCTCGCTGTTGTTGAGGATTCAATGTGGTATTTCCAGGTGCTTAACGAGCGGATGCTGCTGCCCCTCGCAGAGTACGTCGGACGCGACGCGGAGATTCTCGATGCCGGATGTGGCACCGGCGGCCTGATCAAGGCCCTGCAGAGGCGGGAGCCGCGTTGGTCGATCACCGGCCTGGACTATTCGCCAGTGGCCTGTGACTTTGCCCAGCGACGCACCTCTGTGCCGATTGTGGAGGGTTCAATCAAAGCTCTACCTTTCAACGACAGACAGTATGACGTCGTGGTGAGTGCGGATGTACTCCCCCATATTGATGATCCCAAGAAAGCTCTCGCTGAGTTTGCCCGTGTCCTGCGCCCAGGCGGGACCCTGGTGATCAATGTTGCTGCCTATCAGTGGATGTGGTCGTATCACGATGACTTGATGGATATCCGCCATCGCTTCCGTCGCAGCGAGCTGGCCGGCCTGCTGGAGCGCAGTGGCTTCAGGGTGACGCTGAGCAGCTACGCCAATCTGCTGATCTTTCCTCTGATCTTTGCCCGCCGCAAGCTGTTCGTGCCCGCCAACCCCACCAGTGACGTCAAGCCCTATCCGCCCCTGGTCGAAGCCTTCTGCGGCGCGATGGGTTCGCTGGAGCTCGGCGCCCTGCGCCGGGGCATCGCGCTGCCGGCGGGCAACTCGGTGTTCATCGCCGCCCGCAGGATCGCCTGAGGGCCGCCCCCCTCAAGCGACAACGCTTTACATAGCGACACGGAAGACTGAGTAATGGTGCTCAATTCCTGGTTGAGTCCAAGAAAACATGGGTAAGGTTTGAGAATCCACACATTGCCGGCCATGACGACCTGGAACGCCACGTTGAACAACGTTGCCAGCGGCTTCACCAGCCATGGGCATGACCACAGCCTCGGCTCGGCTGGCAGGGCCGAGATGGCCGGGGACAGCGATGCGGTGGAAGCCTATTTCGAGTGCATCAGCACCTGCTCCCTCGATGATGCGGAGTGCATCACCGTCTGCACGACGGTGCTGCGCGAGAACAACTGAGCCAGGCCGGCCATGCCGTCACCCAGACAGCGCCAGCGCCTGGGTGACGGCTCGATCCGGCCATCAACGATCCAGCCAGCAGCACTGTGCCCTTGCACGGTGCTTTTTTGTGGGCGCCTCTGGACGCCGGCACGGTAGACGCCATGGCCAGGGCCCCGATCGCGACAGCGCAGGACCGGGTAGCCCAGGCTGGGCTGGCGAGGATGGCGCCGATCAGGATTCCGGAGGATCCAGCAGCGCTTCGACCGCCGCCACCTTCTCGGCCAGGGTCTGGTCTCGGTCGGTGCGGCTGTTGATCGTCACCACCGTGTGGATGCGAGCACAGCCCGTGGCATGGACAGCCTGATGACAGGCCTCGATCGCTTCGGCCACCAGCCGCCATTCCCCCACCACGGAGGTGCCATTGGCATGCAGCACCACCTCGTCGAGGCCAGCCTGGCGGAGCAGTCGCTCGCAGGCCGCCACGTAAGGAGCGAGGGAGGGGCCCACCCCCAGCGGGAGGATGCAGAGTTCGGCGATCACCTTCATGGCGGCAACGGCGGGGGTCGGTTTGGGCCGGTGGCCGGCGCGGGGATGGGGTTCCGGGAAGCTGGAACGCCAGCCAAGGCCTGAGCGCCGCAGCCGGTCAGGGCCATTCTGGGCCGGAAGGCCGCGGTGAGCCGGGCAGTCCTGGACCATTAGCGCCCGTCGAGCTGTCACTGCATCCGGCGACACCCGCCGCTGTGGCGGCCAACTCCGGCGAGCGGGATGGAACCGCCCAGGCTGGGCCGTGCCCAGGATTGGCTGCGATGCGGGAAATGGTCTTCGAGGTGCTCAGCGAGGCGCGGGGCCACATCTGCGCCGCCAGCGAGCGGGGCCTGCGGGTGGAGGCCAGCTGCCTGGAGCTGTTGCACCACGAAGCCCGCGAGGCCCTGATCGTCTCGCTCGGGCCAGCTCACATCACTTACCGCATCCGCATCCGCCGCCGCCCGACAGCGTCGCCGCCGGGACCAATCCCTCAGGCAGCCGGCCGCGATCGGTTAACCGTCCCCGGCGCTTCGGCGGCTTCGACCTCGCCGTCCTGCTGAATCGGTCCCAGAGTGGAGGGCATCACCTGCGGATCCGGCCGGATCCCCACGTTCATGGCCACTCTGCATCGCCTGCGCGGCTGGCTGAGCCGGACGCTGATCACCTGGGGCACCCACCTGGCCAGCCCCCCCCCGAGCGTCACGCCGACTCCCCCGCCCCGCCGCCGTGGGTCCGCCACAGCGGCGGCCACCCCTCTGCCGGCGTCTGCCGCCACGGTCGCTCCGCCCCCGCTGACGGCGCAGCATCCACCGCTCGCGCTGTTCAGCCCATCGAGCCGCGAGCCCCTGTCGGTGGAGGACGCCGTGCTGAGCCGCAGCATGGTGCTGCTCAAGCGGGAGGCCAGCGATTCCCTGGCGGCCCTCGGGGCCGCCCACGCCCTGGTCACCTCAGCCCGCCTCTCCCAGGTGCAGCATCTGCGGGAGCGGGTTGATCGGGGCGACGAGAAGCCCGAGGCCCTGGCTGCCATGGCGGCGGATTACCAGGGCTGGCAGAACGACCAGGTTCGCCTGTTCGATGCCATGGCCCTGGTGCTGCGGATGTCGGTGCCGAGCGCCACCACCCTCGAACTGGTGGATCCCCAGCTCCACGAGCAGGCCCGCGCCCACCTGGCCAGCCTTTCGGCCGAGTACCAGCGGGGTCTGCTGCTGGAGCAGTTCCGCGATACACCGCTCGGCTCCTGAGCGGCCTCCACCACCCGGACGGGGAACAACGGCACGGCGACTCTGGCCGTGCGGAGCCCCGAACTCAGGCCGTTCCCGGCCCGCCGCCCCCCGGCCGGGCGTCGCCTGGCCCGCTGCTCGCGCTGGCCCCAGGCGGCCCCGCTGCTGAACCGGCCCCCTGCAGGACAGCGAGGCGGCGCTCCAGCAGCAGCAGCCCCAGCACGGTGGTGCCACTAACCATCACCACCAGAGCTGCGAACTGCACGGTGTCGATCAATCCAGCGGTCAGGGCGGTGGTGGCGAACACCAGACCAGGCAGGCCGCGGGGAACCAGGCCGTAGGCCACCACCCAGGGATCGACGCCGGCCCGGCGATCGGCGCGGCTGATGCCGAGGCCGCAGAGCAGCTTGGTGACCAGGGCCACCACCATCAGGAAGGCGGCCAGCAACCAGGCCCGGCTGTCGACCAAGGCGCTGGCGGGCAAGCGCATCCCGACGGCGATGAAATAGAGCGGCAGGCACACCTCCGACATCAGCATCAGCACCTGCCGCAGCTCCAGCTCCGGCGGCGAGAAGCGGGCCAGCAGCACCCCGCCCCAGAGGGCCCCGAGCAGGCTGGTGAAGCCGGTGGCCTCCCCCACCCAGGCGCTGCCGATCAGCAGCAGCAGGATGGCGAGGGGGCCAGCGGGTCGGCGCTCGGGCTGATGTTGAGCCCAGCGATCGAAGCCCAGCCAGCTCAGCGCCGCCACAAGCAGGCCGAGGATCAGGTTGAGCGGGGCGCCCGCCGAGGCGCCCGTGGCCGCCCCCCCGCTGGCGGACGCGAGGGCCAGCAGGGCGATCGCCGGCAGGTCATCGAGCACCGACACCCCCACCAGGGTGCGACCGGAGGGGCTCTGCAACGCCCCCCGGCTCGCCAGCACCCGCAGGGTCACGCCGGTGCCGGTGGCGCTCAGCACCGCCAGGCAGAGCAGGGCGGTGGGATGGGCCATGCCGAAGCCGAGCCGCAGGGGCCCGTAGGCCAGCAATGGCGCCAACATGCTGATCGCCAGGGTGCGGGCGATCGCGCCGCGGCGCGAGGCGAGCAAATCGCCCCGCACCTCCAGACCCACCTGAAAGAAGAGGGCCAGAACCCCAAGCTGGGCGAGGCCCTCCAGGGGGGCGATCGCCCGCAGGGGCAGCACACTGTTGCCCAGCAGGAAGCCGACCCCCAGCTCCAGCAGGATGGCCGGCACCGCCCAGGCCGCCAGGCGGCCGGCCGAAATCCGCGCCAACCCCACCCCCAGCAGCAGGATCAGCAGGGTGGTGAGCAGCGAGGGGTTGCCGGACACCGGAGCGGGAGGAGCGAAGGGTCATCGGGCCCAGTCCTACATCCCAAGCCCGAGCCGGCGCGATCGCCGCGGCGGCCGGGGCCTGGCTGCAGACTGGCGGCTGTTCTCCTGCGATGGCTGATGGTGCGGCAGCCGCTGAAGCGCCCCAGGACTTCCGCAACGGCCACGGCGGCCGGTGCCTCCTCTGGCTCCCTTGCCCCGCTTCTGCGGCAGTGGCGCAACCGACTCACCGTGCCCCAGTTCACGGTGCTGACCGGGCTGCTGGTGATCAGCGCCGGCACCCTGCTGCTCGCCTCCCCCCTCTGCTCCACCACCAGCGTCGGACTGTGGGAAGCGCTGTTCACGGTGACCTCGGCGATCACGGTCACCGGCCTGTCGATCATCGATGTGGGCAAGGAGCTGACGCCCCTGGGCCAGGGGGTGCTGGCGCTGCTGATCCTCACCGGCGGCCTGGGTCTGATGGCGATCACCACCTTTCTGCAGGGGTTTGTGCAGGGGGGGTCTGGCCTGCGGCACCGGCTCGACAAAGGCCGCGCCCTCGATGAATTCGGGGTCGGCGGCATCGGCCCCACCTTCCACCGCATCCTGCTAACAGCGGTGCTGACGATCATCGCCGGCACGGCCATCCTCTGCGGCTTCGGCTTCACCGACATCGCCGATCCGGGCGAGCGGCTCTGGGCGGCCCTGTTCCATTGCATCAGCGCCTACAACAACGCCGGCTTCGGCCTCTGGAGCGACAACCTGGTGGGCTACCGCGGCCAGCCGGTGGTCAATGGCGTGATCGGGGCGCTGATCGTGATCGGTGGGATCGGCTGGCGGGTCACCAACGAGGTCTGGAGCAACCGTCGCCGCTGGTGGCAGATCCGCCGCTTCAGCCTCCACACCCGCCTGGTGCTCCGCGCCACGGCCCTGCTGATCGTGATCGGGGCGGTGGGGCTGCTGTTCACCGAGCAGTTCGCCCCCGATGGCGTGTTCCAGAAGATCTCGCTCTGGGAGCGGCTGCAGGTGACGGTGTTTCAGTCGATCACCACCCGCACCGCCGGCTTCAACACGGTGCCGTTGTCGCTGGAGACGCTCTCCGATGCGGGTCTGCTGCTGATGATCGGGCTGATGTTCATCGGCGCCAGCCCCGGCGGCACCGGCGGCGGCATCAAGACCACCACCTTCGCCATCCTGATGGGCGCAACCCGCTCCACCCTCGAGGACCGGGATGAGGCGATCGTGCACCGCAGCACCATCTCGGGGGAACTGGTGCTGCGAGCGGTGGGGGTGACCCTGGCCTCAGGTCTGTTCGTGCTGGCGATGACGCTGGTGCTCGGCCTGGGCCCCACCCCCGGGGGTGAAGGGGAGATCGTGTCCGCCACCTTCCTGGAGAAGCTGTTCACGTGCATGTCGGCCTTCTGCACCGTGGGCCTGGATGTGGGGATCACCGCGAAGCTCAACCCCTGGGGCCAGCTGGTGCTGATGGTGGGAATGTTCGTGGGCCGGCTCGGCATCCTGTTGCTGATCTCGGCGATCTACGGCCGCCGCCGCCATCCTCGGGTGGGCTACCCGCGCGAAGAGGTGTACCTCTGATCACGACACCCGGCGTGATCAGCTGTGACGCCGACTCAGGCAGAAGGATGACGGAGGTGCTCTGATCGAAAACGCTGCTCAGCCAGGCGCTGACGGGAATGATCACAACGATCGCCATGGCATAGCCGGAACCACCCAGCCCACCTCGACCATGGTGGCGCCAAGGCTGGCCTGGATGTGGATCAGGGCGACGTTGGTGATGCTGGTGTCAATGATCTGGAGAAGGGGGGTCGATCGAGGCGGTGATCACCACGGCCGACTGGCGGGGGGTGAGGGCGGTGTTCCGCTTCACCACTTTGGTGACGTGGCCGGTGGCGTTGTCGGGGGGGGGGAGCAGGGCGAAGCGAGAGCCGGCGGCGGGGGCGAGCGGCTGACGGCCCAGGCGATCGCCCCTAAAAACGGATCGGAGACCTGCGTCCAGCAACCCGATGCCTGCACCCGTCATCGCCGCGGCAGCGGCTTTCGCCCCCCTCCGGGCGATGGCAACGATCCGCTCAGGTCTGCGGCGGCGCGGGTATCCGACCGCCACCCTGCTGGCGATCGTGCTAGTGGGCAGCGGCGCCACGCTCCCTGGCACGGCGGCCCTGGCCGTGCCGGGCAGCCGCGGAACAGCATCGGCCGCACCACCTTCCTCCGGGGCCGCGCCGGCCCTAGCCCCCGCCACCCTCTACAGCGGCGGGCCGATCCTCACCATGGCCGGACCGACGCCCCGCTATGCCGAGGCCCTGGTGGAGCAAGGCGGCCGGATCATTTATGTGGGGCCCCTGGCCGGCGCGATCCGGGCGGCGGGGAGCGGAGCGCGGCGACTGAACCTTGCGGGCCACGCCCTGCTGCCGGGCTTCATCGATGCCCACGGCCACCTGCCCGACTACGTGGCCACCTGGGGCCGGCCCGATCTCAGCCCGCCGCCGGTGGGCCGGATCCGCAGCATCGCCGACATCCAGGCCACGGTGCGCGACTGGCTGGCCAAGCACCCCGCCCCGGCCGGCCAGCTGCAGTTCTTCATCGGGTACGACGACAGCCTGTTGGCCGAGAAGCGCCACCCGACCCGCGCCGACCTCGATGCGGTCAGCGCCACGGAGCCGATCCTGCTGATGCACGCCTCCGGCCACCTGGTCGTGGCCAACAGCCCGGCCCTGGCCATGGTCAAGATCGGCCAGGCCAGCCCCGATCCGGCCGGCGGCCACATCCAGCGGGATCCCGCCACGGGCGAGCCCAATGGGGTGTTGGAGGAAACGGCCGGCCTGCCGTTCATGGCCCTGATCCCCCAGCCCGACCAAGCCGAAAAATTACGCCGCTTGGATCAGGTGCAGAAATGGTGGGCCAGCTATGGGATCACCACCGCCCAGGACGGCCTCAGCAACCCCGACAATCTGGCCCTGCTGCGGGAGGCCGGCCGCCAGGGGCGGTTGATCCTCGATGTGGTGAGCTATCCCTTCTACCGGGTGCTCGGCGACCTGACCAGCCTCGATCAACGGGCCAAGGGCGTTGAGATCATCACCCCCGGCAACGACCCCCGGGTCGCCGGAGCGGCGGCGGCCGCGCCGATCAGCTCGATGGTGTCGAATGCCGGCCGGGAATTCGCCAGCGGCGGCAGCGCGACGACAGCGCCCCCGGTTGATGGGGCCGGCACCGCAGAGCGGCTGAAGGTGGGCTCCTACACCAACCACCTGAAGATCGGCGGCATCAAGCTCACCGGCGATGGCTCACCCCAAGGCAAGACCGCCTACATGAGCCAGCCCTACAGCTCACCGCCGCCGGGCCAGAAGGCCGATTATCGCGCTTACGCGGTGATGACCCAACGGGAGCTGAGCGATTGGGTCGCTTTCGGGTATCGCAACAACATCCAAATCATCACCCACACCAATGGTGATGCCGCCCTCGACCAGTTGCTGGTGGCGGTGCAGCAGGCCCGCGCCACCTATGGCGCCAAGGATCTGCGGCCGGTGGCGATCCACGCCCAGCTGGCCCGCCACGACCAGGTGGACCGCATCAAGGCGCTGGGCATCCTGCCGAGCTTCTTCACCGCCCACACCTTCTTCTGGGGCGACTGGCATCGCCAGAGCTTCGGCGAAGCGCGGGCGGCGGGCATCAGCCCCACCGGCTATGCCAGCCGCCAGGGAGTGATCTTCACCAACCACAACGATGCGCCGGTGGTGCCGCCCGACATGCTGCGCCTGGCCCAGACCGCAGTGCAGCGCACCACCCGCAGCGGCTTCGTGCTGGGTCCGGCGGAGCGTCTTTCTCCCTATGAAGCCCTCCGCGCGATGACCGCCTGGGCTGCCTATCAATATTTCGAGGAGAAGAGCAAGGGCACGCTTGAAGCCGGCAAGCTGGCCGATCTGGTGATCCTGGAGCGGGATCCCCTGCGGGTTCCCCCGGCGACGATCGGCGCCATCCCGGTGCTGGCCACGATCAAGGAGGGTCGGCCGATCTACCGGCGCGGCATCGACCAGCTCGATGGGGCCGCCGTCCGCGCCGCCAGCCGGGTGGCGCCGAATCCGCTGCTGGCGGATGGGGTGCACCACCACTGAAGGCGATGGCGATGGCCTCTCGGATCTCCGCCTCGACGTCCGTACCGTTCAGCCCGCCGGCTTGACCACCCCGCCCGTCCAGACCCCTGCGACACCTCCTGATCAGCGAGCGGCGGCCGGGTCTGCATTCTCTCGATCCAGGCTCGCCCCCATTCTCACAACCGGAACAGCACCTGGCTGATCACCACCCAGGCGTCCTTGTCACCGAAGCGGTCGTAGGTGGTGAAGCGGTAGTTGCCCTCCAGGCCCAGCTGCAGCCAGGGGTTGACATCCCAGAGCACGTTGGCGAACGCGGCACTGTTGAGGGTGAGGGAGAAGGGGCCGGCCCCCTGGGTATGGTCGACGCCATAGCCGACGTTGAGCCGCAGATTGTCGGCCGGATACACGTAGAGCTGGCCCCAGCCGCCGGCGGTGGGCACCGCCTGATTGCTGGTGCGGTTGTAGCTCTGCAGGATGCCGGCCATGTATTCGCCCAGGCCCTGGCCGGTGTACAGCTCGCCGTTGAGGCCGAGGCGGCGGCCTAGGGCGATCTGGCCGTCGAAGGCAGCGCCCCAGACATTCAGCGTGGAGCGATCGGCGACCAGGGTGAGCGGATCGGTGGGGCGGATGTTGTCGAGCACCCGCAGCTGCCCCACCAGACCGGAGACGCCGAGCTCCACGGGCCGCAGCCGGCGCCCGCCGGCCCGCTCGGCCACGGCCCCGAAACCGAGGTTGAGGCGCGCCTCCAGATTCGGCCAGCCGTTGTCCTCCACCACCTTCTGGGTCTGGAGATTGGCCAGGTCCACGTTGGTGGGAAGGGCGGTGGTGATCGGCGAGGACACCGCCAGCTGCAGGGCCCCGCCGAACCCCTGCGAACCACCGCCAAGGCTGCGCTCCACCCGGAACTGGGGCCGGTAGGAGCCTGGATTACCGCTGGCGGCCAGCTTGCCGTTGGTCAGGTTGTCCGGATCGCGGGGCGCGAACACATCAAAGTTCTGGCCGGCGGCGATCCGCCAGCGGCCATCACTGATCTCTCCGTAGTAGACGACCGGCGTGAAGCTGTAGCCCTCGGCCAGCAGGTTGTCCTGCAGGGTGAACAGGGCGTAGGCACCGGGCGTCCATCGGCCCCAGGCCGGTCCCTGGAACGCGGCCGACACCGTGCTCTGTTGGGCCGAGAGGTCGTAGGAGGCGTCGGGATTCTTGGGGCTCACGACCAGGGGCTGGCCCGGGTTGAACACATAACGGCTGCTGGAGAAGCCGAGCAGGCGCGCCTCGGCGCGGAGGCTGAGGCTGGCATCGCCGGCCTGCAGGTTGAAGCCGCGGCCTGGGGTGTAGGCCAAGCCGCTGGCCGGGGCGGCGGGCCCGCCGGCAGGGGGTGTTGCGGCCGGGGCGCTCGGGGCGGCGCTGGTGAGAGCGGCGGCTGGGGAGGGCACGGTTGCGGCGGCGGCGCTGGCGGCGGCGGTGGCGCTGGCGGCGGCCGCACCAGGGGGGGCCGCGGTCGTGGTGGCTGCGAACTGGTGGCGCAGCGCCGCCAGATCCTGGGCCAGGCTGTCCTGGCGGGCGGTTTCGGCAGCGAGCTGGGCCTGCTGGGCCGCGATCCGCTGGCGGGAGGCGGCCAGCTCAGCCTCCAGCCGCTCCAGCCGGGCGAGGGGCTCCTGGGACGACCCGCAGGCGGCCGTGGCGGCAACCCTGGCGGCCAGGCCAGGATCGGCCCGCAACGCCTGCACCGCCGGCAAGGAGGGGGACAGCCCGAGGGCGGCGCGGCAGCCCGGCTGCTCCAGGCTGGTCGCCGCGGCGGCGGCGGCAGGCCCCAGGCCAGCCGCTGAGGCCCGGCCACCGGCAGCTGGCGCGCCTGCCCCGGCCACCGATGGCGCCACGACAGGGGTGCGCAGCGGCTCGGCCAGGGCGGCGGAACCGGCAACCAACGGGGCGAGCAAGGCAGCGGCCACCAGGGGGCGCCATTCCCTCAGTGCCGGCCCGCCGGCAGCGTCGCTGGCCGGGGGCCTCAGGCCGGGGGCCAGGGGAGCAGCCTGAACGACCAGCGCCGCCGCGCCAGGCGATCCCAAGCCGATCCGCGCGGGTTCGAGGGGAGCACCCCGCCACCTGGCCGGCCAGGGCGACCGCAAGGCACGGGGGGAAGCGGCGGTGGACTCGGCCATGGCGCCAGTGGACAGGGCGATTGTCGGGATGATCCCGGATCCGCCGCCGCCAGGCCATCCACAATTAGCGCACAACTTTGCTGAAACTGACCAAGCGCTGCGGGGTGCATCAGCCACCCCTACCTTGCGGTCGCCAGCCAACGCAGAGCCGATGCGGAGAAGCCCCTTCCCACCGCGCCCGACGGTTGACGCACTCACCCGCTGCACCGAAGGCGCCGGGTGTTGCGGGGGGGGTGCCATCGCCGGGGAGGGCTCGATTGCCGCGGCGCGGCAGGTGCAGGTGGCCGGGATGGCCGCTGCTCAGCGGGCTCTGGGAACCCCGGAAACTCCGGGGGCAGTGGCGAAAGCGGCCGCAATCCTCATGGCGTTGCCCCAGGGATCGGTGCAGCCGCCCTTGGGCAGCGGGCCACGGCTGCAGCGACGGGGCTGGGCGATGGCCGGGCCGATGGTCCTGCCGTGCGTTCTGGCCCTGGGCGTTGCCCCCGGCAGCGCCCTGGCGGGGCCCGCCGCGACGGCATCCCGAGCAGACACCCATCCCGCAGCGCTCCTCACCCCCAACCCAGCCATCGCCTCCGAACCGGCTCGCGCCCCGGCCGGTGCAGCGCCGCCCAGCCTGGAGAGCGAGGAAGCCACCCTCGCCAAGGAGCTGGCGAACCCGGTGGCCTCGCTGATCTCGGTGCCATTCCAGTTCAACATCGACGGACGGATCGGCGCCGAGGAAGAGATCCAAGCGGCCATAGTGCGAATCCAGCCGGTGGTGCCATTCCGGCTGAGTGGCGACTGGAACCTGATCTCCCGCACGATCCTGCCGGTGCTGAATGTGCAGGGTCCGGTGGGGCCTGAGAGCGGCCAGCCCAATTTCGGCGACACCCTCCAGAGCCTGTTCCTCTCGCCGGCCCGTCCGGGGCCCGGGGGGGTGATCTGGGGGGTGGGACCGGCGGCGTTGCTGGCCACCGCCACCGGCGACCTGAGCGGCGGCCGGCAGTGGGGTCTGGGCCCCACTGGTGTGGCCCTGGTGCAACGGGGCCGCTGGACGGCGGGAACCCTGGCCAATCACCTCTGGAGCGTCGCCAATGCCAGCCCGGACGCCGACCTGAACAGCACCTTTCTGCAGCCATTCCTGAGTTACACCACCGCCAACGCCTGGACGGTGTCCCTCAATTCCGAATCCAGCTACGACTGGGCCGCCGACCAGTGGGCCGTCCCCCTGAATCTGGTGGTGAGCAAGGTGGGCCGACTCGGCCATCAGTTGCTATCCGTGGGTGCCGGAGCGCGCTACTGGGTCCAAAGCCCGGAGGGCGGACCGAAGGGCTGGGGGGGACGGGTGGTGGTGACGCTGCTGTTCCCCAGTCGCTGAGCCAGAACCGAACACCCGCCCAACCCACCAGCCCCATCCCAGCGCCATGACATCCAATCCCTCTGATCAGGCCCCGGTGCGCCGCAGCGGTTCGGCAGCGGCGACCCTGGCGCTGATCGCCGCCGTCGCCGTGCCCCTCGCTCCCTGGGCCAAGGCCTTCGCCCTGCCGGCGCCAGCCACGAGCCCGGTGGCAGTCCCGACTCTCTACAGCGGCGGCGACATCCTCACCATGGAGGGTCCCAAGCCCCGCTACGTCGAGGCCCTGGTCGAGCGGGGAGGGCGGATCGTGTATGTGGGAGCCCTGGCCGGGGCGATCCAGGCGGCCGGCGGCGGCGCCCGGCGGGTGGATCTGGCCGGCCGCACCTTGCTGCCGGGGTTCATCGACGGCCATGGCCATTTCCTCTACTTCGGCCGCAACCTGATCGATGCGGACCTGTTCGGGGCCGGCACGGTCGAGGAGATCTTGCGGCGGATGAAGCTGCAGGCAGCGAAGGTTGGAGCGGGCGAATGGATCGTCGGCTTCGGCTTCAACGCCAATGTCATGGCCCGCTACCCGAGCGTCGCCGAACTCGATGCCGTGGCCCAGGATCGGCCGGTGATGGTGGTCGACAGCTCGGGCCATGCCGGCGCCATGAACAGCGCCGCCTTCCGGGCGGCGGGGATCACAGCGGCGACGCCGGATCCGGAGGGCGGCAAGTTCGAGCGCGGCGCCGACGGCCGCAGCCTGGCGGGCAAAGCGGAGGAGACGGCCCTGAACCTGGTGCGCGAGAAGCGGCCGGGGCTCAGCGGCGCCTCCGCCGATGCGGTGGCCACCCGGGCCAGCGCCCTCTGGGCCAGCTACGGCCAGACCACAGCCCAGGAATGCGGCGTGGGCCTGGGCAGCGATGACATCGCCCTGGTGCGCAATGCGATCGACAAGCGCCTGCTGACGGTGGATCTCTACCTCTGCGCCAAGGATTCCCATGTGGCGCGGGTGGCCGGTGCCGCCGCCCAGGTGAAGCAGGACTACGGCCGGCTCACCCCTCGCGCCGATGGCGGCTTCGAGCGCCAGCAGGCGATCGCGACGACGCCCGGGCGACCGGGGGACACCCAGCAACTGCTGCTGCAGGGGCGTCCCGATCTCGACAAGCGCTATGTGAACCGGGTGCGGCTGGGGGGCATCAAGTTCTGGCTGGATGGATCGATCCCCACCGCCTGGATGAGCCAGCCCTACACCCAGAATCCACCGGGCACCAAACCGGGCTTCCGCTCCTACCAGCAGATCCCCGATCAGGTGCTGGAGCAAACGTTTGATCGTTGGTGGACCAGCAACGTCCAGATCAACATGCACCTGAACGGTGATGCCGCCGCCGAGCAGGCCCTGCGCGCGATCGAGAAGGCGGTGGCGAAACACGGCATGAGCGATCACCGGCCGGTGTTCGTGCATGCGAGCTATCTGCGGCCCGACCAGATCCGGCGGCTGAAGGCCGTGGGCGGTGTGCCCACCTTCCTCACCAGCGGCATCCTTCCCGGCGGCGACACGGTGCTCAAGCTCTGGGGACCGGAGCGGGCCGCCAATGCCATGGCGGCGATGACAATGGAGCGAACGGGCATTCCATTCAGCTTCAGCCACGACGCTCCCGTCTCACCCCAGCCCTGGATCCTGCCGCTGATCGATGCGGGCGTGAACCGCCGCTCCGCCTCGGGTCAGATGATCGGCCCAGACCAACGGGTGACCCCCTATCTGGGGCTGCGGGCGGTGACGGCCTACGCGGCCTGGCAGATCAAGGAGGAGACGAGCAAGGGCACCCTGGAGGTAGGCAAGCTGGCCGATCTGGTGATCCTGGAGCGCAATCCGCTCAAGGTGGATCCCACCACCATCAAAGACATCGCCGTGCTCGAAACCATCAAGGAGGGCCGCACCATCTTCCGGCGCGCCCCCGCCCCCGCCACGGCCGCCAGCGCAGCCCTGGAGAAGGGGGGCGAACGGCCCTGCCCCCATGAATTGGTGGGAAAAGGCAGCCGCGAAGCGGAGCTCTCCCCGGAGGCTTCCGGCACGCTGGCGCTGCTGAAGGGTTCCGCCGCCGGGGAGCGGTAGGGGCAGGGAGCAGCTGGCCATCCTCTGGGCCTACAAAGCCGAGGTGATTGGACGAGTTGCCGTCCCAATGCCAGGGCGCTGCAGCCGGAGCCGTGCCGCATGGAAATCGCTGCCGATGATCCGATCGACCGATTTACCTACGCCCAGGCGTTGCCGAAGTACCACCACTAAGAGAACTGAAGGAGTTTATGATAGGTGTCGAAACCACGTGCCCATGGTGCCGCAGGACAGCCCAGCCAAGCAGGATCGGAATCATACCAGATCAAAACCATGGGGTGGAGCACCAGGCGTATCGCCCAGAGTGGGCGCCATGACATAGCGCTGGAACAGGGAAGCCATAATCCGCTACCTTCTCCGAGTCAGACCCTGCCACGCCCATGATTCGACAAATTGTAACCTTGAATCTCCTATCGTGCTAAATTAGCGCTAACTGCCTTGCAATTCCAGAGATGCCTAAAAGAATAAACCATGGTTACCCTATATATGTTGCGCCAAATATGCTTGGCGTGTATCGAAACGGGGACCCTTCAGTTTACGATGAACTCAACAAAACCCACCTCAACCCGCAAAACATTAACGACAAGATATTGATTTACGAGCGACAAGTCAAAGAATGGTTTATTAAGCCAGCAGAACTCCTGCTAGAAACGCTCGGCGAGGCGGGTTCGGCGTTTATTATTCTTTCAGTTTGTCTTTCATACCTCGAGGGAATCCAGCAATACATTGAAGGAAAAAGCAGCACTCAAAAAAGCAAAGATTTTTTCATCAAATCATTTCAGCGCGTCTACGCCACTGCAGGCCTTGATGAAAAAGCAGTGCGTGATGTGTACGATGAAGCCCGATGCGGGTTGTTCCACGATGGCATGACTCGCAGCAGAATAGTTTACAACTTGAATCAGGACGTCTCCTTTAGAAAAACCGACGATGGATGGCAAGAAATGTATGAATTTAGACCGAGGCTTTGCCTGGAAGGCATGAAAGCTGATTTCAACTCCTTCATCAAAGAACTGCAGGACCATAACAACATCACGCGAAGGTATAGATTTGGCGGATTGTATGACATCACGTAATCATCTTCTGAGCCCAATGATTGAGCATCAACTAACTCCTATTGCACACTAGGAGGTCTTGATAGCCTGATCAAAGAGAATGATTCTTGGGATCATCCTCCCAGTGACACCGCGAATAAAAACCGAATCGTCTCGAGTCCGCAACCAGAGCCTGCGAAGAGCGTGTCTTCAGCGCTATGACCGCTGTGCGTGTCTGGAAAGTTTCCACACAAAATTGGAATGAAAAAGAACGGGGCGTGGCGAGACCGAATGATGAAACCATCAATCTCCCCACCATCTTCAGCAAAATAGATATTTTGCAGTGGCGTCACAGAACAAACAACATGGTGCCAATGGGCCAGGACAGTATCTGGGAGATTAATGTACAGATTCCGCATCCATGCCGTTATAAGGAGACTGTTCACGGCTGCTTACCTTCTGCCGTAGAATCACTATTCGAGGCGTCCTTGATGAGAGCAATAGATTCAAGTCCGGCATGCAGATCCTTAGCGGTGAATTCAAGCACCTTCCATCTGTTCAGTCCGTCTGCCAATGCTCGGCGAATGGCGCGGTCACGACGAAGCCGGCTTCCCGTATGAAAAGCAGCTCCATCGATATAGATCAAGGTATTCCTATCTTTAACCTTGAAATCAGCTTGGCTGATTGGCCTGCCACCGGGGTCAGGGCTGACTGGCACCTGCTTCTCCACCTCTATCCCATGCTTCTCAAAAAGCCGTAGGAACTTCAACTCAAGGGGTGAGCCAACACCAGCGTCATAGGCCTCCAGCCACGGGGATGGATCGTCGGAATCTCCTCTCTGCAGGGGGAGGGTTTCTGGTTCAGCCATGGCCAGTGCTTCCAAATCCGGCATGATGTGTGGCCATGAGAGGTGTTCATGGTGGCGTTGATTGGTGTAGGTCTTTAGGCAGCGATAACACGCAGCCTCGCAATTTGGATGGTCGAGGTGATCGATGGCGCGTTCTGCGACACGATGCATGTCGTCGACGCATCGCTCCAGGAAGCCGCTACCGCCGACGGCAGCATCGATGAAGGTGAGTGCTCCAAACTTGCGACTCTCTCCTGAACGACGTTCCTCCCACATTGGTTCCAGCTCAAAGTCGATCTCAGGACCATCGAGCATGTAGAGCTGACGCAGGCCAGTACGCAGAGCAAAGCCAAGCGAGTAACCCCAGCGCTTGTAGTCCTCGTCCTGGTAGTTGCGTGGCAGAACGACCGTGATTCGAAGCGTGGTTGCCGGTGACTCGGTTGTGATGGCTACGGGCTTTGGTGGCTGACCACTGCGTTGGCAGCTTGGGGCATGACCGTATGGATCAGGACCATTGGCCTTCCGGGTCTTGCGACGACCTGTCTTGCTGGGCTCGTCGTCGGGGAGCTTCAGATTCCTGCCACATGACGGACAGAGATCGAAACCTCGACCCTGGTCATGAAGATACGGCTTGCCCTCCCGTTTCTCAGTATCGGTTGGAGGCTTGGATTCGTTCACCCAGCGGATGGTTTCTTCCGATCGCAGTTCCGCAACCCACCCAGTCGCGAGCCTGCGGCGTGCCTTGACTCGGCCATTGCGCTGGGGATGACAGGAAACAAGTGAGCCGATGGTGAAACGATCTTCCTCCTGCAGGACAGGGTTGTCGTCACGTACCGCTAGGAAGCCGCCGAAGCTGTGGCCTGGAAACTCCTTATCACCGTTTGTTGTTTCAGCGGATCCGCATCGCGGACAGATCTGGGTTTGGGCTTCATAGCGGAGATCGCAATTTTTGCAACGCACATAGATCCAATCGGGGTCCGGCGTCTTTGGGTTCCATGGTGAACTCAAGTCGAGCCCTTTCACGCGCCAACGATGGCCGCGAGCATGAACGATGGCCTCGGGTTGGTATTGAGCAATTCCAAACCTCCTGGCGACGGTGATTGTGTCTTCCTCATGCTCATCACCCCATAGCCTGAGGCTGCTGGGTTCGGAAGGGAACTCATAACCAGGCAGAATTCCGAATTCCGCGAATCGGCGCATGGGAAGGCCACTGCCACGATCATCAGCCTCGCCTTGGCTTTGGTTATCGCGAATCCCTAGAATCTTGCATTGAAGCTCTCGTGCAAGCATTGCTTTGGGCCCTCGCTTACTGAGCTCATCCCAAGTCTTGATATCAATCTGAAGCGTGTAGATCTGATGGCGAACGCAGTTGAATAGATGCCTGATCCGTTCCGGCAGTCCCTCTAAGGCTTGTTGCATGGCTTCAGTTGTCTCTAACCCAGCGGGTTCAAGAACATCCCGTCCCCATGCATCCATGGCAAGTTGAATGGCGTGGGGAAACTGATCGACAACGGCTTGTATCAGCTCACCGACCTTCTCTTGGTTGATCTCACCCTGGACAGTAATGTATTCAACCATCCGACCAGCCAAGCCAGGATTAGCAGTACCAAAGGCAATGGCATGAAGGTGGCGTAAGAGCACATCCCGATTGCCAAGGCCAACACCTGGGGCCGGAACCTCACCAGCAATCATTTCAGTGGGTTTATCGAAGAAATAGCCGTCATGTGGGGTGCTGCGGGCATAGCCCAACACGATGCCAACGCGAGAGCGGCGACCCGCCCTGCCTCCTCTTTGGGCGTAATTGTCTGGCCGTGGAGGGATATTCCGCATCACAACCGCATCAAGGCCGCCTACATCGATTCCCATTTCCAGGGTGGGGGAACAGGCGAGGACATTGGTGCTTCCCCGCAGTTGTGTCCCTGTCCACGCTGGTGGAGGGATAAAGCCGGGTGGGGGGGCCTTGAAGTCCTCCTCGAGCGCAATCCGATCGTCAGTTGTGATCTGTGCTGTGTGCTCACCAGCAACGAGAGGAAGGAGATCAGCCTTGACGATCCTTTGCACATAGCGATTGCTCTGGACGTCAGCTTCCACCCACTTCTCCAACACACCAGGGCAGCTAGGGCACGGACTTCCTATCGACGCCCAAGGCATTCTGACATTGCACACCGAACAACGACGGCGATCTTCTGCCGCCACAAGTTCAAGGCTGATGACATCACCATTGACCTGTAGCAACCTCCTCGCCTTGCGATGACCATGCAGCTGTTGAGCATGAATGAATCTGGGCTCCAAAAGAAAACCGAGAAGTTCTAGGCAAAGTTCTTCGCTGGGTTCAGTGCCGCCAAAGCGGCTCACCAGATGCTTGAGCTTGCGCTCAAAGCTGGGAGCAGCTCCACCAGTTTTTGGTTGTCTCCAGACGTTCTGCCTGGACACCCCCGATGGGATTTCTTCTTTCTCGATTCGTGCCAATGGTTGACCCTGGTCATCACACGCATAGCCGCTGGGGTTCTTGATGCGGCGCTCCCAATCCGCCGGGCCACGGAACTCTTCGGGGCACCTGGGGCTGGCCGGGTGGTAGCAGAGCATCTGTCGCGACAGAGCTCCTCTGCGTCGCATCTCATCCAGAAGGCAACGGCACGCGTAGGACAGTTGCTCCTTGGTCAAGCCCAGAGCAGCAGCCAGGCTGCTTCCATTCTTGTTGATATGAGCATCTAAACTCTCGTAACGAACACCCACAAGTCCCAGATTGAGCAGTGACGCCCGATAGCCGGCACTGACGGCCAGGTCATCAAGCAGGGGTGCTTCTTCCCAGGCCTTGGCTTTGTCTCGAACAACCTGAGGGAGGAACTCACCGTAACCCTTCGTGTTGGGGTTATCGCCACGCTCGACCCCAAAGGCCACGAGCTTGGTGAGAAGTGCATCAATACTGCTTCGAGATTCCGGGCTGTCCCGCAGGGCTTGGATGACCAAGCGACGCATTCGGTCGTAGCGACCGGCATAACTGATGAAACGGGCCTGGTGAGCGGCGTCCTGACGACTGTCAGAGAAGATCAGCAGTCGTTCCTTTCCGTCATGGCCCGATCGATTGCGGTTCTGTTGCGCGAGCCCTTCACAAAGCCCCTCCGCGATAACCCGCACGGCGGCTGATGTCCCCAATGACACGGGGGTCAACACATCGTGAGCCCCCGCTCTACCGCCGCAGACCAGGCAGCGATTGCGGGCGGGCGCGAGTACAGCCTTCACCGGGTAGTCGTTCTCCCCCGTAGAGAACGAACAGGTTGCGGGATCGAAGCTCCCCTCCAGCACCTTGCGGCCCCGCATCTGTTGCTCCACGCCGACCAACCCGCCTCGGCGCGACGAGGAAGCCTCCTCGTCCATCTCCTCTTCGTCGCTGGTTTCGAAGCGCGCTCGGTCGTAGAGCACCCACTCGTTCTGATTCGATCGACTCGAGTTGGGGCGCAGGGCCTCCTGCTGGGGGCCACCTTCACCGGAGGAGAAGCGAAGGGTGTCGGCGCCGCAGGAGCGGCAGAGATAGAGCGGTGCTGCGGTGCTCCCGCAGCTGCACTGCTCCTCTCCCATGGGATGCAACTTCCCGCAGGCCGGATCGACACACCGGGTGAAACGCCAGCCACCGCGGATGAAGCGATGGGCCCTCAAGCGCAGCGCTCCAGGCGTGTGATCCGGCAGGGCAGCTCCCAGCACCAGGCCCGCTTCCACCTCCTGGCGCACCTGCTCTGGATCGATGTGCCTCCGTTCAGGCACGGCGCTTTGCACCTGCTCCACGATCTGGCTCAGCGACATCGGCCGCCGGGCGAGCAGGTCATTGAGGGTCCAGAGAATGCCGCTTTGCTGGGCCAGGGTCTCCAGTGATTGCTGAGGGGATCCCCCACTAAGGGTTGCCAGGCCCTCTCGCAATCTCGCGTCATCGAGGGGGGGCTGGAGGGTGGGGGCCGAAGGTTCCGTTGTCCAGCGCGCCAATGCAGGAATCTGGAGATCGCGGAGCTCCTCACCCAATACCCGGAAGCGGCTGGCTGCAACGCCGGTGAGCTTGCCCAGGAACTCCTGAACCGCCTCATCCCGCAGCGCTTTCACCTCCGCCGGGGTGCGCCCCGTTTCATCGATGCTCTTGATCGTGGCCGAGGTGGCAACCGGCAGGGTTTCTGGAAAGCGCCGGGTGTCGGACTGGTCGTCCACCTTCCAGTCCTGGCGGGCCTGGCGCAGGTGGGCCAGCAGCCTCCGGAACAACAGGGCGATATTGGCGCCCAGGCTGCCGCGATACGTGTGCACCTCATCGAGCACCACAAAGCGACAGCGATGGTTCGCGAACAGCGCATCGCGATCAGCCGGACGTACCAGCAGGTACTCCAACATCATGTAGTTGGTGAGCAGGATATGAGGCGGCTTCTCCCGCAGGGCTTTGCGTTCTTCCTCTTTGGTGGAGCGGTCGTAGCGGGCCACCTTCACGTGGGTATGGCCCGACTCCTTGAGGTAGTCGCGGATGCGCTCCTCCTGATCGTTAGCCAGGGCGTTCATCGGGTACACCAGCAGGGCCGTCAGGCCTGACTGGGGGAAGAGCACCGAGTCTTCAATGGCGTTCTGAATCACCGGCAAAAGGAAGGTCTCGGTTTTCCCCGAGCCGGTGCCGGTGGTGACGGCAAGTGGGCCAGCTTCAGCGCTGAGCAGATGGCGGATGGCTTCGCTCTGGTGCAGATAGGCCGTGTCCGACCCGCTTCGCTTCTCCATCACCTGGGCCAGACGCGCATCCAGCCCCAGCTCGCGCCAGGGCAGGCCGCTCTTGAAAGGGCGGTGGGCCTGGAAGAAGGGCTCTTGTGCCAAGAAGCCGGCTTCGTCCAGGGCTGCTTCTAGGGCCTGCCTGAGCTGGGGGTCGCGTGCCTGGAACTCTGTGGAGAGGTAGCTGCGGTACTCCCCCAGGACCTGCTCGACGATGGTGATGGGGTTGAGGGTCATTGGGGCACGGAAACGAGAAGGGCGGCTGTCTAATCGCCAGACTCAGGGCTCTAACGGCCAGGTGGCGGAGAAGGCGTCGGGGGGAAACTCAGTGATGGCATGGGTTCTGCGGGGAAGGGGGAAGCCTTCTATCCGCCATCAGGGGCGGGATCTCGGCCATCTGCAGGGGGGTAGTAGCGGCGCCAGCGCTTGTCGCCTCGAGGGGTGATCCGCTCTGCTGTTAGCAGGTGCTCGATCGCCCTGCTGAGCGTGCGGGCCGGGATCTCAGGGCCGATGCGCTGATGGATCTCCGAAGACGAGCTGCCCGGGTAGCGCAGCACGTCTTCTTCAATCAGGGCCTGGAGCCGGTGAGGCTCGATGCGACGCAGGGTGGTCTGACGATCAAGGCCGACTTCCTGAAGCAGGGCCGGATCCACGAAATAGCGGGTGGCGCGGGTACGACCGCTCTGCCGCACCAGCTGCAGCTCCAGCAACCGCTGCAGCCAATGGCGGAGGTTGCTCGGATCGTCCAGCTCCAGTGCTGCGGCCAGCTCCGTGGCAAGCATCCCCTCGGTCTGGGCCAGGGTGCCCAGCGTGATCCGCTCACGCTGGCTGAGCTGGTGACGCTGATCGGCCAAGGCCATCAGCCGGATCACGGAGGGATGGAGAATGCGGCGGGGAATGGTGACATGGACCGAATCGATCTCCTCCCAAACCACAGGTGCGGGACGCCCACTGATCAGCAGTTTCTCGTACATGAGATCAAATCCCGTCCCTTCCCGCTCCATCAGCTGGAGGTCGTGGAAGATGCGAGTCAGGCCATCGTTGCGCCGGCGATAGGTGTGCAGGATGTTGGAAGGGGTCACACCGAAGGGCAGGCGACCCACATTCACCACTTCCAGCCGATCAGGATGGAGGTTGAGATAGATGTCGCCTCGCTGGGTATAGGGGCGGTGGACCAAGGCGTTGACCAGCAGCTCTCGCACCACGGCTTCTTCGTAGGCCGGTACCTGGGTGCGAAACATCCCCTCGGGAAACTCGTAGCTCTCGCGAAAATCGGGGATCTCCGCCCAGATAGCATCCGGAAGCTCAATGGGAGAGAGCGCGTGATCGTCCCAGCAAAACTTGTTGACCTTGGCGCCCTGTTCGTCGTAGCAGATCGCCTGAATCACTGGCGCCGTGCCGAGCTTGGCGCGATCGAAACGCTGGCCCAGCAGCAGGACGCCGAGATTGGTGAGCAGTTCACCGCTGGCGAGGTTGTAATGATCCAGAAGTTCCTGATCGCTCTGCTCCTTCACCGTGGTCTTGACCCGATTGGAGGCCCGCAGCTGCGTGCACAGTGACGCCAGCTTGCCGGGATCGACTGCCGACAAGGGAATCTGCAGCGTTGTCAGGGTCTCCCAGGGAAAGGAGGGGCGGTCATTGGCGAGGCGCAACACATCGTCCCCGAGGATGGGTTTGCAGTCATCGCCAATGCGCAGATAGAAGCGTCCGTCACAGGTGGAAGCCACGCCGATGGCACGCTGGATGGTGAGCACAATGAGCTGGCCACCATTCGCTGCGGTCTGGATCTCCGG
>JBIKKX010000015.1:0-74788 GCA_044360135.1 Cyanobium sp. | reverse complement strand
GCGGTGGCTACCGCTCGATCCGGCAGGGGCTCCGGGAGTTGGCCTACGACATCCAAGGGATGCTTGCGCTTGGAGGGGTTGCCACTCGAACGCGCTCAGTCTGATCACACTTTTAGGCAGCCCTGGCCCCGATGGCACGTGCGCAGCCTAAAACGCGGGCAACAACATCATGACATTCACCGCGGTGGTCCCTCATTCCAGCTGCCTTTGCATAGGCCGCGATCGGATCGTCAATCCGTCGATCGGTCGTGGCAACGGCGATCTCTGCGACCCCCCGTGCAGCAGAGGCGCGTGCGCGTACCCATTCGAGGAGTGATTGTCCACCGAGCCTGGCCAGCACCTTCCCCGGGAGACGATGCGAATCCATCCTTGCGATCATGATGCCGGCAATTCGAGGCTGGTCCATTCAATGTGCCATCGGATTCGCGATTGCTCACTCCGAAATTGCATCCGCCATGGTCCTGCTGTTCCCTGAAAGCGGCCATCTTTGACAGCATACCATGATCATCGGGAGCGTCTCCGGTCTCACCTGGCTTCCATGCACAGGTTGAGCGAATGTTTGTGTTCCATACGTCGCTTTCTGTTGCTTGCTCGGCTTCACTTCATCGCAGAGCCCCTCTGGTTCATCAAAGCCAGTCGCCTCCGTCCTTGCCATTGGTTTTCTCTTGCCCGCTTGCCTGGGGTGACAGCGAGGTGTATTGATTCGGAGCGGCCGCGGCACCGCGGTAGAAGGATTCCTGAGCTCTCGGAAATGGGCGCTCATCCAATCGTCCGATGATACCTCTCGCTGCTCCCTGCCTTGTGGCTATCTGGGTAGCGAAACAATCCTCAGAACGACGCATCCGCGGAGTTACTCGCTTGGTTGGCGCCTATGCGTCTCTGTTGGCCCTCCCACAACCTCGCATAACGCCCTCCCAGCTGCAACAGCTCCCTGTGTCGACCGCACTCCACAATGCGTCCACCATCAAGCACAATGATCCGATCGGCGTGCTGAATGGAGCTCAGCCGGTGCGCCACGCTGAGCACGGTGCGTCCTGTTGAGAACCGTTTCACTGCCTCCAGGATGCGCGCTTCGCTGGGGCTGTCGAGGGCGCTGGTGGCCTCATCGAGGATCAGCAGTTCCGGATTCTTGAGAAGGGCCCGGGCCAGGGAAAGGCGCTGACGCTGCCCCCCGCTGAGCCGGAAGCCGCGCTCGCCGACCAGCGTGTCATAACCCTGGGGCAGCGCCTCGATGAAGGCGGCTGCATCGGCGGCGGTAGCGGCGGCTCGGATCTCCCGCTCGCCCAACTCAGGCATGGAAAAGGCAATGTTCTCGCGGATGCTGCCGTTGAGCAGCAGCACGTCCTGGCTCACCACCCCCAGTCTCTTCTGCCAGCTGTCCAAATCGATCAGCTCCAGGTCAAGCCCATCCACCAGGATCCGCCCTGTGCTGGGTGTGATCAATCCCACCAGCAGGTCCACCAAGCTGGATTTGCCGCTACCCGATTCGCCCACCAGCGCCACGGTGTTACCCACCGGGATCTCCAGATCAATCCCATTCAGGGCAGGCTGCTGCCGTTCGGGGTAGGTGAGGCCAACGTTTTCGAAGCGGATGGATTGGCTCAAGGCTTGGAAGGGAGATCCACCCTGACGGCGGAACTGCTTGTCGGCAGGATCAAGCAGTTCCTCCACCTGCTGCATGGAGCCACTGAACTCGGCGAGCCGGTTCAGCGATGTGCCGATTCGGGACAGCCGCAGGTTGAGCCGCTGTAGCACCAGCACAAATGTCACCAGATTTGGCACCAGCAGGCCTGCGTGGCCGGCGAACAGCTGCCAGCTCAGCAGACCGATCGCTGCTGCGGCCAGCACCGGCAACAGGTCGCTCACCGGTTCAATGACCTGCACCAGCAGGCTGAGTTGCCGCATCCGCCCTTCCTGGTGCACGGCACGCCGTTCCAATCGTTCCCGGGCGCTGGCGATGCCGGCGCTGCTGTGCAGCAGCCGCAGAATCTGGATGTCTTCGGTGATGGCGGAGGCCATCTGCCGCCGCACATTCGCCAGTTGCGTGGAGGCCTGGCGGATTCTCGGCCGCAGCTGTCGCTGCACCACAGCAATTGCCAGGGCCATGGCGAAGCCCACGAGCGATAGCGCGGGCGTCAGCAGAAGCAGCACCGCTAAGTACATCAGTGCCAGCAGTGAATTGCTGAAAATCTGGGCCCCCTCTTCCAGCTGGACCTGCACACCCACCGGGGCGAGGGTGGTGCGGTTCACCAGATCGCCGACCCTGTAGCGGCTGGCGCAGGCGTAGCTGAGGCTGAGCAGGTGGCTGTGGATCGCGGGTGCCACCCGCCGTTGACAGCGGGCCGCAAACCAGCCGGAGGAGACACCGGCGCCATAGCGGGCCAGGCTCATCAGGGCCTGCAGGCCAACGGCGCAGCCCAAGAGCAGAGCGAATTGGCTGCCCGTTGACCAGGCGGAGAGGCCGCTGGCCAGGGGGGCCAGGGGGCCGGGCAGGGCGATCGCCACGGGGCCGCCATTGCTGCTGAGCAGGCGCGCCGATTGGAAGATCACGCCGAACGTGAGCCCCTCACTCAGGGCGAGCACCAGACTGCAGAGCAGATTCGCCGCCAGCAGTGGCCACTCCTGGCACGCGGTGTCGCGGATCAGTCCGGTGAGAGCCTGGCCGGGCAGGCGGGCGCCGGTGCGGACGAGCAGTCGCTGCAGCAGCCTGCCGGCGGCGGAACGGAACCGCCTGTGACGGGTCGGTTGTTCAGGCACCGCGGCTTGCCGACAATGGATCAGCAGGCGATCCGTTGTCGCCTCCCGACTGACCGGCCTCGATGTATTCAGCGTCCTGGTTGACTTGCCAGACGTCGTAGATCTGCTTACCAGCCAGGATGTTGCGGGCCGTGAGGATGGCCGTCATCATCGAATGATCCTGGTTGTTGTATTGGTGCATGCCGTTGCGCCCCACCACATGCAGCCCGGGGCAGTGTTCACTGAGGGTGGCGCGGATGCAGTTGCGCCGTTCGGTGTAGGCGTCGTCATAGACCGGGTAGGCCCTGGGTTGTCGCACCACGGCACCATCGATCACCTCGCCTTTCTGGGCCAGGCCGAGGCTGACCAGTTCGCGGGTTGCCATCGTAATCAGTGAGGCATCGCTGCTGTTCCAGAGAGAATCGCGGCTGTCGCAGAAGTACTCCATCCCGTAGCAGGCCATGGAAGGGTCAGCGAGCATCTCGGGAGACCAGTTGCCGAAGTTCTGGATCCGGCCCACCTTCAGCTGAGGTTCGTGGATGTAGAGCCAGTTGTCAGGGAAGCTGCTGGGGTTTTTTAGAATCAGGGCCACCGTGAGGAAATCGCGGTAGCGCAGGTTGGAGGCGGCTTCGCACGCTGCGGCCGGCAGGCTGGGTTGCATGTGGTTCACCAGCCAGCCCAGGGGGGCAGAACTGATCAGTTGATCCACCTCCTGCTGTCGCTCAGTACCGGCGGCGGTCTTCAGAGTCACCTTCCAGCGGCCTTGGGCGCTGCGCTCGATGCCGCCCACTCGAGTGCCCATGTGGACTCTCCCACCACCCTCGCGAATTCGTGCGGTTGCCGCTTCCCAGAGCATGCCAGGACCATGGCGAGGATAGCGGAAGGAGGTGATCAGGGTCTTGATCACATCGGAGCGCTCCCCTGCATCCGGCTTTGGCGTTCGACGTGCTGGCCGAAGGGCCGCACCGGCGGCTTTGGTGAGCGAAAGCCCCTTGATCCGCTGGGCAGCCCAGTCGGCTGAGATGTCGCGGCAGGGCATGCCCCATACTTTTTCGGTGTAACTCTTGAAGAACATCTGATAGAGGCGCCCTCCGAATTTGCGCGTCACCCATTCTTCGAGGTTGCCGGGCTTGTTGGTATTCAGCTTGGCCTTGAAGTAGGAGGCAACGGTAAGCAGGGACTGGCGCTTGCCCAGGTTGTTTATGACTTCGCTGATGTCCAGGGGATAGGAATAAAACTTGCCCCGATAATAGATGCGTGACAGCCGGTTCCGCTCCAGCATGTCGTTGGGCAGAATCTCACTCCAGAGGTCTTCCACCTCCTTGGATTTCGAGAAGAAGCGGTGGCCGCCGATATCAAATCGAAATCCCTTGTAAATCTCGGTGCGGGAGATGCCGCCAACGTAGGTTGGATCGGCCTCCCAGACATCAACATCCAGCCCGGCTCCGGTTAGCAGGTACGCGGCAGTAAGGCCGGCCGGCCCTGCTCCGATGATGCCGATGGACGTTGAGCTCACCTAGAATTCAAGCGGATCTTGGCATATTCTCCTCACCAGATTGTATGATATAAGTGGTGCGCGTCCAGCGCCTCTCGGGGGTTGGTCGGAATTTTTTTCGTGGCTTGGAGGTCGCACCTGTGCCGCCTGCAGGACCACGTGGTCCTCGTGCCGATCTGTTCCTCAGTCAGTGATCCGTTGTCTTAACGGCAGATTCAAGGGACTCTATCGCTCATCCAGCTGGCCCCGGACGGCACCGCACGCTCAGCCCCATTTTTCGTTCACTGCAGGCCCCCGTCGAGCCACTGTGACCTGGACGCGGTCGTGATGCTTTCGACACCACGGCATGGACGGTGACATCCAAGCTGTGCCTCCGCTTGCCAACGGGCCCTTCCGCCGCAGACGATGGCACCACCCTCTCCCTTCCCTCCATGGCCGCCGAACGCTCCTTCATCGCCATCAAGCCCGACGGGGTGCAGCGGGGTCTGGTGGGCGAGATCCTGGGTCGCTTTGAGCGCAAGGGCTTCAAGCTGGTGGGTCTCAAGCAGCTCACCCCCAGCCGTGCCCTGGCCGAAAGCCACTACGGCGTGCACCGTGAGCGTCCCTTCTTTGCCGGCCTGGTCGACTTCATCACCAGCGGTCCGGTGGTGGCGATGGTGTGGGAAGGCGATGGCGTGATCGCCAGCGCCCGCACCATGATCGGCGCCACCAAGCCCCTGGAGGCAGCTCCGGGCACGATCCGCGGCGATTTGGCGATCAACATCGGCCGCAATGTCATCCACGGCTCTGATGGTCCCGACACCGCCGCCTTCGAGATCGGTCTGTGGTTCAGCCCCGAGGAGCTCAGCGACTGGACCCCCGCGGACCAGGGCTGGCGCACGGAAGGCTGATCGGAATCCCAAGGGCCCGGGCCGGACGACAGTCCGGATCCCGGGCTTCGATCACCTCCCTGAGCGGGGCGCCCCAAGTGGGAGGGTTTCGATCCAGTTGGGCCATGAGATCAGCGTGGCCGACATGGACATCCTCCAGCCGCCTCACCCCTCGACAAAGCTCCCGTGCAGTCCGTAGGGAATCGCCAGCGGCAGTTCCACCACCGCCAGCTCCTCCATCGAGGCGGCATCGAGGATCACCAGATCGGAGCCGCAGCGGGCGCCGTTCCAGACCACGGCCAGCACCCAGCCTTCGTCCTCGGCCGGTTCCGAACCGCCGGCGGGAGCAGGGCGGGGCACCATCACCGGCTCGCTCACGAAGCCCCGCGGCGCGGCGCTCCACACCTTGCGCTCGCCGCTGATCAGATCGAGCTTCTTGATCGCCTGCAGCGGGTCGTTGCCGGTTTCGCGCTCCGCCACTGCCATCCAGGCGTAGTGGCTGAACAGCCCTTCGCAGCGGGGGTTCACCATCGCGAATTCGCAGCAGCGCTCGCTGAGCCGCTCTGTGCGCAGCGTGCCGCTGGTCAGATCGATCGTGCAGCGTTCCAGCAGGCCCTCGGGGATCAGGTCGAAGTCGATGGTGCGGAAGTCGGTGTCCGGGCCGATTGAGGGGAAATCGGAGTAGAAGATGCTCTCCACGACCAGCGCCGGACCCTCCACAGAGCCGCCAAAGCCATCGGGGCCGGCTTCCGTGATCTCCCAGGCGTTGAGGTGGTGGAACACGAAGCCCTCGGGGGCCGGCACGATCCGCGGTGGTTGGCCCGCATAGGCGCCGCCATCGCGGGGAATCAACCAGAACTGGGCCTGGCCGCCGGGCTTGGAGGCCAGGCACTGGGCGGCGCCCTTCTGACCGAGCACAAATGGCAACGGGTTGAAGGCGATGGCGTTCTGCAGGAACACCGCCCAGTTGGGGGTGATCGCAAAGTCGTGCAGGAAGGCGAAACCGCCGAAACTGTCGGAGCGTTCGCTGAGGCGTTGGCCGGCCTTGATGCCATGGGCGGGATCATCCGCCATCGCGAATTCCATCAGCCGGATCGTGCTGCGCGGGCCGCTCTTGACCCCGAAGGTCACCATCCGCTCCTCGCCGTGGTGGCCGGGATCGAAGCGCGGGTGGGCGCTGAACGCCTCACCGGGTTTGAGCACCCCATCGAGCAGGGAGAGTCCCTTGGTTTCGAGCGTGTCCGGATCAAGGGCGTGGGGGGAACTGGCCTCCCAGAGGGCCAGCAGCTGATCGCCGAGCTTCACCACATGGGTGTTGGCGATGTTCTTGAGCCGCACATCGAAGGCATTGGCCAGCAGGCCGCCCGGCTTCTGGGTGCCGAACACACCGCGATACAGCGGCTTGCCGGCCTTCTCTTCGGCCAGCCAGCCCTCGGTGCGCACGAAGCGGTTGCTGAGGCTCACCCCGCCACCCTCGAAGCGCAGCGCCGTGATCATGCCGTCGCCATCAAACGGGTGATGCACCCAATGGCCGCCGCGCTCCAGCCGGCCGGGGCCATTGCGGTACAGGGTGCCCTTCAACGCCGCCGGGATCGTGCCCTTGCTCGCCTGCAGCGGCACGTTGCTGAGCTCCTGGCCCACGTTGCGGAAGGCGCTGGCCCAGTCGGCGCGGTCGTAGCCGCGGGCGTTCGGTGTCGGCCCGGCCCGGTCGGCGGCGGCAACGGGGCTGGGGCCAGGAACGACGGTCATTGGAACGCGCAGGCGGGGCGGCTGGGAGCCGCGACGGCACCCATCATCGCGTAACGGAGTGTTAAGTGGCCATGGGGGGAGTCCCGTCCTCGGCCTCCTGTGGTCTCCCGTTCTCGGCCTCCGTCAGGGCCAGTCGGTAGCCACGGCCCCGCACCGCCTCGATCCTCACCGCTTCGGCACCGAGCCGCTGCAGCTGGCGGCGCAGTCGCGACAGGCGCATGTCCAGGGTGCGGCTGGTGCTGGCATCCACCAAGGAGCCTGTGGCGTGTGCCAGGTGCTCACGGCTCAGCACCAGCCCCGGGGCGCTGAGGAAGGCCAGCAGCAGGGCCAGATCGCCGCGGCTGAGCTGCTGGGCATCGCGGCTCCCGGCCGGCCGCAGCAGCGCCTGGGCCGGTTCAAGGGTGAGGGGGCCGATGGTGATGGGCCGTTGCTGGGGCGAACGCCGCAGCAGCCGTGGTGGTGCCGCCTGCAGCAGGCGCTCGACGCGCCAGACCAATTCGGCCAGATGGAACGGTTTGCCGAGGTAGTCGTTGGCTCCCCGGGCCAGGCCCTCGATCCGTTGGTGTGGTTCCGCCAGCGCTGAGAGAATCAGCATCGGGAAACCATGGCCGTGCTGGCGTCAATCAACCACTAGATCCAATCCATCGCTGCCTCCCAGGCGCCGGCCCAGCAGCAACAGATCCGGCTCATCCAGCTGGATGGCCCGGCGCATAGTCGGCCTTGTCAGTGACGACAGTGGGTGCCGAATCGGTGACGGTGTGGGAAGCCACCTGCCCATCCGCCCCCGTCGCCGTCAGCAGCACGGTGGCATTCAAGGCATCCGGCATGCCGCTCCCAGTGCGATCGTCATCCGTTGGCACCAGCCAGGAGGTCACCACACGGCCATCCACAACCCCGTCCTGGTCGGCTGCACCCCCGTCCGTCACCGTGACGCTGGGATACACATCGGCATCGCCATCGTTGCCGGGCTCCTGGGGATCATCGGCGAGGGCAAAGGTGATCGATGTTCCGGGCTGGAAGCCGCTGGCGGTGATCAGAACTGTTTCACCAGGGCCATAGTCGCTTCGATCGGTGCTGACCGTGGCGATTGGCTCCGGATTGGGGGGTGAGTCTTCTCGGGGGATCTCTGTTGTGCTGACACCCATGAAGAACGAGCCGGCAGCCGTTTGCACTCCGGGGATTTCGCTGTCACCCCTGGTGCGCCCGGAGACTGTGGCGCTGGTGCCGAAGAGATCCCGGCAGCTGTTCCAGCTGTTGCGGCACCGGTTGGCGGCCTGCTGTTGCCCCAGCTCCCTTCCGCTCGCCACTGTTCGCTGTTCCGGTGCACCATCCACCGCGTTGACTCACGGTCTGTGCCGAATCGGCCAGGTCGCAGTTCGATCTTTCCTGCCGCCAGTCCTTTTGCAGAAACGCCGCTGATTCCGTTAGGTCCAGGAGGTCCCCATCCGATCCCCAATCCAGGCGTTTCGACCGGCTCCGCTCCAGCCCCGAGAGGTGTCCCCAGAACCCGGAGCCGCGACCTGCTCGGAGGCCCTGGGGCTGGGCCCCCGTCCGCTCAACGCTGGCAGGGCGCTTCCGGCCGGGGGCAGGGGGGCGCCGGTTGTTCGCAGGGGGCCTGGGTGGCGGTCTTGTCGGGGCAGGGGCTGAGATCCGCGGCGTGGGCAGGGGCGGCGAGCAGGCTCAGAAGGCCGGCGGCGGCCAGCAGGACGGCACGATCCATGGAATGGTCTCGGGGCTGTGCTTCACCGTAGCTCCGGTCTGGGCCTGGCGCCGTGGCTCCTCCCCGCCGCTCCGGGATCAGCCCTGCCGCGCAGGGTGGCGGTGGCTACAGGTTCGCCGTTCCCCTCTCCATAAGGTGTCGAGCCGGGCCGGTGTGAACCGGGTCCAGGCCGCCATCGATCGCACAGCCATGCCTGACCCCGTTGTGGATCCCCTGAACCCCGCCCTGCCGTCGCCAGCGACCCTGCCGCTGCAGATCGCGGTCGTCGGTGCCGGCAGCAGCGGCCTGCTGCTGGCCCTGGTGCTGCAGCGTCAGGGGCACCGGGTCTGCCTGTTCGAGAAGGCGCCGGAGCTGCGGCCCGAGGGCTGCGGCATCCTGCTGGTGCGCAACGGTGTTGAGGCGATCGCCGCCGCCGGCATTGAGGGTCTGCTGGCGGAGCTGCTGGAGGCGGGCTTGCCGGTGAGCCGCTTCGTGGTGCGCAATCTGCGCGGCGATCTGATCAACAGCAGCGAGGCCGAACGGGAACCGGGCGAGCTGCCGGCGCTGCTGATTCAGCGCCGGGCGATTCTTGAGCCGATGGCCCGGCGTCTCGCCCCCGGGGTGTTCCGTCCCGGCTCGGCCCTGCTCAGCTGGAGCCAGGATGCCGACGGCGTTGAGGCCCACTTCACCGACGGCTCCTACTGGCGGGGGGACCTGCTGGTAGGTGCCGATGGCCTCCACTCCCGGGTCGCGCCCCAGCTGGCGCCCTTGCGGCGGCTCAGCTACCTGGGCGATCGCGTCTGGCGCGGTGTGGTGCCCGACGACCGCTTCTGCCGCGATGGTGAATTCTTCGTCTATGCCCGCGGCCGTGGCGTCTACGCCAATGTCTTCGATCTCGGCTGCGACCGTGAGGGCGTGCCGCTGACCCACTGGGGGGTCTTCCAGGAGGAGATCCTGCCGGCCAGCCGCGATGAGCAGCGGCGCCTGCTGCAGGAGCCGGTGCCGGAGCCGGCGCTGGCCAAGCTGCCGGCGGATCTGGCGGCCCTGATCCGCGCCACACCGCCCGAGAGGCAGGTGGCCAACTGGTCCTTCGACATCGATCCACTGCCCTCCCTGGCGGTCGGCCGGGTGGCCCTGCTCGGCGATGCCGGCCACGCGATGAGTTCCTCCCAGGCCCGCGGCATGACCGCCGGCCTGGAGGATGCGTTGGCCTTGGCCCGCCAGCTGGAAGCGGTGCCAGCTGCTGCCGCCGGCCACCGCCAGGACGCCGTGGTCACCGCCCTGGAGCGCTACAACGCCGAACGCCTGCCGGTGGTGCACCGTTACCAGGAGCGCAGCCGCGAGGTCAGCGCCCGCACCGGCCGGCTGCGCCGTCCCCAGGTGGCCGTGGCCCCGGTGCCTGCGGAGCCGACGGGCCAGGCCGCGGCGGCGGCCTGAGGGTCTTCCCCTCCCCGCCGGCTGCGCCCGGACACCCCTCAGCCGCCGGCCCGCTCCAGCACCCCCTTGCTGCTGGGCACGGCGCCGGCCCGGCGTGGATCGCGTTCCACCGCCTGCCGCAACGCCCGGGCGAAGGCCTTGAAGCTCGCCTCGACGATGTGATGGGAGTTCACCCCATCGAGCTGACGCACGTGCAGGGTGAGGCCGGCGTTGTTGGCCACCGCCACATAGAACTCCTTGACCAGCTCGGTGTCGTAGGTGCCGATCTTCGGGGCTGGGATCGTCAGCCCCCAGCTGAGGTGGGGCCGGCCGGAGCAATCGAGGGCGACCTGCACCAGGGCCTCATCGAGGGGCGCCAGGAAATGGCCGAAGCGGTGGATGCCGCGGCGATCGCCCAGGGCCTTTGCCAGGGCCTGCCCGAAGGCGATGCCCACGTCCTCGTTGGTGTGGTGGTCATCGATGTGGGTGTCGCCCGTGGCGCTGATCTCCAGGTCGATCAGGCCGTGGCTGCTGATCTGGTGGAGCATGTGGTCGAGGAAGGGCACGCCGGTGGCCACCTGGCAGGAGCCCGCGCCATCGAGGCCAAGCGTGACCCGCACATCGGTTTCGCCGGTGACGCGGTGGATCGTGCCGGTGCGCATGGGGTTCGGCGCTGACGGCGGCGCCGGCTGCAACTGGCCCCAATCATCGCCACGACGCTGCTGGTTGGCTGGCAAGCACCGCCGCGGCAAGGGATGACTCCGGAGGTGTCGACCAGCACCATCAGCGTTGATCGCCAGTCTCGATTTCTGCGCGGGTGAGGGCCAGGAGTTGATCGGTGCTGAGTTTGGTGCGAAGTCGCGCCTGCTGCAGCCGCTGGACCGCCTCATGGCCGCGACTGGGTTGGCTGTTGTCCTTCTCCAGAAACACCCTCCCCCCTTCCTCCCCGACGTGCACCTCGGTGTGGGGCAGCAGGCCAGAGCGTTCGCGGATGGCCTGGGGAATGGTGACCTGGCCCTTGCTGGTGACTCGCATCGGCGCCTGGGGCCAGAGGTGGGAATCTTGCTGATGCTGAGGCCATGCGTTCAGAGCTCTCGATCCCTGCGGCCCAGCTCCCGCAGGTAGTCCCCGGAGCCGCCGACGGGCCGGCTGGAGCCACCGAAGCGGGAACAGCTCCAACCGCTCTGAAGCTCCTGGAGCAGGGTGAGGGGCGAACCGGGGCGCCGACCCAGGGCCGCGAAGCCCAGGGCCAACGCCAGGCTGGCGAAGCCATTGCGGAGCAGATCGGGCCGCAGCAGCAGAGGGGTGCGGGGCTGGCTGGCCTCCCGCTCGCGGCTGATCTGCAGGGCGGCCTGATCGAGCACGGCGCCCACCTGGGCCTTGAGCAAGGGCAGCGGCTGGGCGATGTCTGCCGGGCCGAGCACCGGGCCGCTGAGCTTCTGAAGCTGCAGGTTGAGATCGGCGTTGCTGGTGGCGCCGGCCACGGCCTGGCGCAGGGCCTTGAGCTTGGCCTCGGCGCCCTGGAGGCGCGAGGCCTGGGCTTGGTTCAGCGTGCGACCCTGCTGCAGGCCGGCCACGGTCTGAAGGGGGAGGAGCAGCAGAAAGCCGAGGGCGGCCGCCACCGCCAGCTGGCTGCAGAGCTGCTGGCGATTCTTCAGCGGTGGATCATGGGGCCCCAGCTCCACGGCGATCTGCAGCAGGGCCAGGCCGAGCAGGGCGAAGGGGGCGCCATTGATCAGGGCGCCGGCCATCCGCAACTGCCAGGGGGGATCCAGTAGCTGCAGGGGGAGCAGGGCGGCGGCCACCAGGCAGGCGAAGAGCGCAAACAGCACCAACGCCACCACGCTCAGGCCCGGGGCGGAGAAGAGCACGGGACTGCCGGAGCGGGATGGTTCGGGGCTGGGGGGCATGGCGGAATGCTGGAGAAGAAGTCAGGAGCCATGGGAAGAGGCAAGCGGCGGAGCAGAAGGCATCGCTGAGGATCACCGTTTGCGGCAGCCACAAAAAAGCCCCGCCGTAGGCAGGGCCGTGATGGGGATCAGGGCTGCAATCAGGCCTGGGCCGGGGTGGTCAAAGGAGTGGCGATGCGCTTACGCAAGCGACGCCTCCAACCGAAGGCGGCGCCTGCGCCGAGCAGGGGAAGGGGGCCGGGGGTAGGGGCACACGAACCAGAGCCCAGACACGCGTAGATGGTGTCGCCTGTGGCGATAAGGGTCCAGGTGCCAATCAAGCCAGAAGACTGCGTAAAGCCAATCGCGCTCAAAGAAGTGCCGGAAAACGTAGCGCTTGATGCAATTGCATCTCCAGAGACATATGAATTGTCAATTGAAAAGATACCCTTTTCTCCCCAAACCATGGTGAAGAGGCCGCTTGCGGAGTCGGCGATAGCGAAGGCGGTGCCATCAAAGGTGCTGGGGCCCGCTACATTGTAATAGTAATTTAGTGGGGTCTGGGTAATTGCACTCGGATCGGCACCGGTGCAGACGCCCCCTAAGCTAGATGCTACAAACCCATCGCCGCCGCAGTAATAATAGGGTGCTTGAGGGTTTGCAAGGTTTAAGTTGCCACTCGCCTGAACAACCACATTTCCCGCAGATTCAAAAATGTTGTAGGTCAGTACCGCCTTGGCCTCCCCCTGGTTCAAGAGCAGGGCAGCTGGTGCGGCCAGCAAAGGCAGAAAGCGCTTGCAGCGTTGGGCGAAAGTGTGAGGCGGCATGTTCACTGCATAGAAATGCGAAATTGCAGTAAGCATCCCCCCCCCAAAAAAAGGAAATTCATGTTTCTGAGGTCAATGAAGAGATTGGCACATGGGGGCGTCGTCTTGAGGGCGGGCTGACGCCGAATGGCCGTGGAGGCTGTTGCGCGACTGAACCGTCAGCTTCCGCCAGCGATGATCACGCCCCTTCCGCCAGCGCCGCCAGCTCCAGGAGCCAGTGATCGAAGGCCAGCAGATCGGCTCGCATCTGGGGCGACAGATCCAGGGCCAATCGCAGCAGCCGCTGCACCTGCTCGGCATCGAGTCTGTCGGCATCAGCGTGGTGCAGCAGCTGGCGAAAGCGCCCCCATTCGCCCAGCCGACCCGCGGAGCCGGGGCTCAACTGTGCCACGCGGCGCTCGAGGCCGGTGGAAAACACGGTGGCGGACCTCCCCATGTGTTGGCGATGGTCAGCCTCGGCAATCCGGTGGTGGCGGAGGGCGGCGGCTGAGGGGGCTTCACCCCGCCATGAACCTCCCATCGAACGGAAGCGGAAGATGCCAGCGACCGGGCAGCCCTGGCTCTTGCCCGCGAAGACGACGACAGCGTGCCTTGGGAGCAGGTCAAGGTTGACCTTGGTCTGCTGTGTCCTCAGGCTCTGATCAGCAGGCTCGGCGTTATGAGGTTCGCCTGGCCCGCCGTGCTGTGCGCTCCCTGGCGGAGCTGCAACGGCGTGATCAGCAACGCATCCGTGCCGCCATTGATCTGCTGGCCGAGAATCCACGACCGCCCAGCTGCGTTGCCCTTCAGGGAGAAGCCGGCGTCAACAGAGTGCGTGTCGGGGATTACCGCATCGTTGACGAGGTGCTCGATCAGGTGCTGGTGGTGCAGGTGGTCCGTAATGGCCATCGCCGTGAGGGTTACCGCTGACTCAGACCTGACCGGGCTCAATCCAACGGAACCCCAGCTCCAGTGACGCGATCCTGCAGGGCCTTGATTCTCGCGTGAGGCCGTGCGCTCAGGCCTCCCGACCCCCGCGCGGTCCAGCTCCGGCGGCTAGCCCCTGGAGCCGTTGACGCGCCGGCCAGAGCCACCGAAGCGCGAACGCCGCCAGGCGCTCTGCAGCTCCTGCAGAAGGGTGAGGGGCGAACCGGGGCGCCGACCCAGGGCCGCGAATCCCAGGGCCAGCGCCAGGCTGGCGAGGGCGTTGCGGAGCAGATCAGGAAGCAGCAGCAGGGGTGTGCGGGGCTGGCTGGCCTCCCGCTCGCGGTTGATCTGCAGGGCGGCCTGATCGAGCACGGCAGTGATTGGTGACGCTGATGGCTATGGCCGCCGTGGCAACCGCCCTACCCTTGAAAGGAAGACTCTCCGGGGAGATGACGCTCGCCCCACCACCACCTGCCCCGAAGGCGAGCCCTCCGGAGGCGAGCCTGCCGCCGCTGCTGCTGCCGCCCGAGCTGCGGCTCACCCCCGAGCAGTTTGCGCTGGTGTGTGAGGCCAATCCTGAGGCGGTGCTGGAACTGGCGGCCGATGGCCTGCTGATCGCGATGACCCCCACCGGCGGCGACACCAGTTCGCGCAACAGCCTCCTGATCGCCCGGCTGCAGCTCTGGGCCCTGGCCCAGGGGGGCTGGAAGGTGTTCGACAGCTCGGGGGGCTTCCGCCTTCCCGATGGCTCCGTGCTGAGCCCTGATGCCAGCGCCGTGCGGCTGGAGCGTTGGCAGGCGCTCACGCCTGAGCAGCGCCGCGGTTTTCCGCCCCTCTGCCCCGATCTGGTGGTGGAGATCGCCAGCCCCAGCGACGGGGGGCCCCGCGGCGAGGCGGCCCTGCGCCGCAAGCTGGCGACCTACCTGGCCAACGGCGCCCGCCTGGGCTGGTTGCTCTTCCCGGAGCAGCGGGCCGTCGAGATCTGGCAGGCCAGCGCCGATCCGGCGGCGCCGGTGCCACCCGAACGGCTGGAGCCGGCCCTGGTGCTGGAGGGTGGCGAGACGCTGCCCGGGCTGCGGCTGGAGCTGGCGGAGTTGTGGGAGGGCTGAGGGGCAGGCCTGGCCTGCGGGCCCTGCGCTGGCATCCGGGCGTTGGCGGCCGATGCCGAAGCGGGCACGGGATGACCCAGCAGCCTGCGCGAGCTGGGGCGTCAACTCCGGTGGTGGGGCTTCCAGCTTCTGGATGACCGATCAAGCTCCGCAACCCAGGCCGGCAGATCAATCGTGTCTTCCAGACAGGTCTGGTTGTGCCGCAGCCCGTCCCTCGGGCGGCAGGTCACGGCGTGACGGGGGCAATCAAGTCCAGCTCTGAGCTTTTCAGCGGCGAGTCCGCAGGCTCTGGCGATGGCAGATCTTGCGCTGGCAGCCCAGCCCAATGCTGCCAAAATGCGGCCATGAAGCAGCAGTATTGGCGCCGCCCTTCCCGTGGGCCTGCGGCCCCGCGCGCCATTGGCCCCGGCGGCCGGCTGATTGCCGCTTTGCCGCTGGCGGTGGCGCTGCTGGCCGGCCCCCTGGTCGCCCTGCTGGCCGGAGCCCCCGCCGGCCGCGCCCAACCCGCCACCGCCGAGCCGCCCACCAGCACCAAGCCCTTCCCGATGATCGAGGCGGGAATGCACACCGCCCTTATCCGGCGCATCGGCGTGGATCGGGCCGGCCGTTTTGCCGTCACCGCCTCCGAGGACAAAACCGCCCGCCTCTGGGATCTGCAGACAGGCCGCCAGCTGGCGGTGCTGCGCCCGCCGATCGGCCCGGGCGCCGAGGGCAAGCTCTATGCCGCCGCCCTCAGCCCCGATGGGGCGCTGGTGGCCCTCGGCGGGTTCACAGGGAACAAGACAGTTGGTGTCTCGGTCTATCTGCTGGATCGGGCCAGCGGCCGCCTGCTCCAGCGCCTTCCGGGCCTGCCCAATGTGGTGAACCATCTGGCCTTCTCCGCCGATGGCCGCCGGCTCGCCGCGGCCCTTGGCGCTGGCGGTCTGCGGGTGTTTGAACGGGGCGCCGGCGGCCGCTGGCAGCTGCTGGCGGCCGATGAGTCCTTCGATCGCAGCAGTTACAGCGTGGCCTTCGCGGCCGATGGGCGCCTGCTGGCCACAACCTTCAGCGATCCCAGCAGCCGGGAGCCCGGCGAGCTGCGCCTCTACGCCCCTCCCTCCGGCCCGCGCCTGGCCCTGCTGCAGCGCCGCACCCCCACCGGCGGCAAGGATCCTTTCTTCGCGCGCTTCTCCCCCGATGGCCGCCGCATCGCCGTGGGTTTTGACGACACCACGGCTGTGGAGATTGTCGATGGCGCCACCCTGGCGCCGATCGCCAGCGCCGACCGCCAGGGTCTGCTCAGCAATGGCAACCTGAGCTCTGTGGCCTGGAGCGCCGATGGCCGGCGCCTGCTCGCCGCGGGCCGCTATGCCGCCGCCGATGGCAGCGCCCCTCTGATGGTCTGGCCCGCCGGCGGCGGCCCCCCCAGGCCCGTGCCCCTGGGCATGGCCAACACCGTGATGGATCTGCAGCCCCTGGCCGATGGCCGGCTGGTGTTTGGTGGCAGCGGGCCCGCCTGGGGGGTGCTGGGGCCGGATCTGCAGCCCCTGCGCCTGGCCAACGGCCAGCCCCTCTTCCACGGGCCGCCTGTGCTCGACCATCGCAATGATGGCGGCGGCAGTTTGGGCATCAGCAACTTCGATGCCTTCCGCCTGGCCCCCGACGGCCGCTGGCTCGAGTTCCGCGCCGACCGCTATGTCAACGGCTCCTGGCAGCGTCGCCTGGCCCGCTTCGATCTGGCCGAGCGGCGCCTGCTCTTCCCCCAGGCCCCCGCCCCCGGCGGCCTGGCGCCCCGCCGCAGCGGCCTGCCCATCGACGGTTGGTACGACACCACCCGCCCCACCCTGGCCGGCAAGCCCTTGCTCCCAGACGGGTGGGAGACCTTCTTCAGCCTGGCGGTCAGCGCCGATGGCAGCCGCTTTGCCCTAGGCAGCCATTGGGCGGTGAGGCTGTTCGATCGCAGCGGCCAGAGCCTCTGGCGCACCTCCGCGCCCGGTGCCGCCTGGCTGGTGAACCTCAGCGCCGATGGCCGCTTCGTGCTCGCCGCCCACGGCGATGGCTCGATCCGCTGGTACCGCAGCAGCGATGGCTCAGAAGCCCTGGCCCTGTTCGTGCACCCCGATGGCCGCTGGCTGCTCTGGACCCCCGAGGGCTTCTACGACGCCTCCCCCGCCAGCGCCCACAGCCCCGGCGGCGCCTCCCTGCTCGGCTACCACCTCAACCAGGGCCGCGAGCGGGAGGCCGCCTTCATCAGCGCCGCCCAGCTGGGGCAGAACTTTTTCCGTCCCGATCTGATCAGCCGCCGCCTCGCCGGCGATGAAGCCCCGATCGCCGCCGCCGTGGCCAAGGTGGGGGATGTGCGCGACCTGCTGCGGGCCTCGGCCCTGCCGCCGCGGGTGGAGCCCGACAACAGCGAGGGGCCGGCGGTGCGCCGGCTGCCCAGCGGTGAGGTGGAGCTGCGCTTCCGCCTGGTCGATCAGGGCGGCGGCCTGGGGCCGATCGAGATCACCCTCAACGGCGAGGCGATTCGCGGCCGCCAGAACCTCCAGGGCGGGGGCCGGCCGCCGGTGGTGGTGGTGGCGCCGCGGCCCGGCACGACCAATCAGATCAAGGTGGCGGCCCGCGACCGCGGCCGCAGCGTGCTCGGCCAGGCCTGGACCGTGACCATCGAGGCCCCCGCGGCCACCCGCCGGCCCCGCCTGCACCTGCTGGCTGTGGGCGTGAGCGCCTACCAAAACCCCGAGCTGCGATCGGATGTGGTCTACGCGGCCAACGATGCCCGGGCCCTCGCCGCCACCTTCGAGGCCGCCCGCGGCCGTCTGGCGGGCGCTGATCTGGGCACCGTCACCGTGCTCACCGATGGCGATGCCACCCGTGAGCGGGTGATCGCCGAGCTCAAACGCCTGGCCACCGCGGTGGAGCCCGGCGATCGCTTTGTGCTGCACCTGGCCGGCCACGGCGCCGGTTTCGATGGCGAGTATTACTTCCTCACCCGCGAGGTGCGCGATGCCAGTGAAGCGGCCATGCAGGCCGATGCTCTCTCCGGCAGGAGATTGCGGGAATTGCTCAAGGACATCCGCTCCAGCGGCGGCACGCTGCTGCTGTTTGACACCTGCAGCTCCGGCACCTACAACGACCAGGCCAACCTGGATCTGCGGGCTTCGGTGCGGGTGTTTGGCACCAACGACGGCCGCCTGATCCTGGCGGCGGCCGGTGATCGGCGCATGGCCAAGGAAAGCGCCGATCTGCGCCATGGCATCTTCACCGGTGTGGTGATCGACGGCCTGCGGGGCAACGCCGATGTGGTCGTCAAAGATGGGCAGATTCAGTCGAGCGAATTGCTCGCCTACGTCAAGGGGAATGTGCCCCTCCTCACCAGGCGGCTCAACCTGGGAGAACAGAAGCCCCAATCCCAGGAGCAGGGCGAGGACTTTCCCCTCAACGAGACGGCCGGCGCGCGATGAACGCCGGCCCCGCCGGTGCCGGCCGGCCCCTGAAGGTGTTCGTCTCCTATTCCCACCGCGACGACGCGCTGCGCCAGCGCCTTGGCGTGCACCTCAGCCTGCTGCAGCGCCAGGGCATTCTCCAGCTCTGGCACGACCGCTGCCTGATCGGCGGCGACGACTGGGCTGCTGCCATCGACACCGCCCTGATTGAGGCTGATCTGATCCTGTTGCTGATCAGCGCCGACTTCATCGCCTCCGACTACTGCTACGGCAAGGAGATGACCCTGGCCCTGGAGCGCCATCAGCGCGGCGAAGCGCGGCTGGTGCCGGTGCTGCTCCACCCCTGCGACTGGGAAAGCGCCCCCTTCAGCCGCTGCCAGGGCTTCCCCCGCGACAACCGCCCGATCAGTGCCCATCCAGCCGGCGAGCAGGGCGCCCTCAGCGAAGTGGCCAGCGAGCTGCGGCGCCTGGCGATCAGCCTGCAACGGCCCCAACCCACCGCCCACACCCCCCAGGCCGCCGCCGCTGAAGCGGTCGCCACCCTGCGCCGACGGCGCTGGTTGCCCCTGGTCCTGGCCCTGCCCCTGGCGGCGGCCCTGCCCGCTGGCCTGCTGATCGGCCACCGCCAGGCCCAGGCCGGCCTGGCCGATCTGCGTCTGGGCGCCTACAGCAGCGCCGCCCAGACCTTCGCCACCGCCCGCCGCTGGCACCCCCTCAGCCCCCTGGCCCGCTGCGGCGCCGCGGCCGCCGCCATCGGCCGCCGCCTGGGGGAGCTGCACAGTGCCAGTGCCAGCCTCCATACCGCCGTTGCCGCCCTGTCCCCAGCGGGCCCGTGCGGCGCCCTGCGGTTGCTGTTTGAAGGGGATCTGGCGCTGGAAGCCTGGATGAGCAACCGCAATCCCGCCGACTGGCAGCGCGCCCAGCAGCGCTACGACCGCGCCCTGGCCGTGGATGGGCAGCTGGCTGAAGCGGAGGGGCGCCTCGGCAGCCTGGCCGATGTGGCCGGCGATCTGCGCGGCGCCCGGCGGCGCTTCGAGCGGGCGATCGCCCTGGCGGGGGCGCGCAGCACCCTGGCCCAGCCCTACCGCAACGGACTGGCCAAGGTGCTGCTCCAGGGGGATGGCGCCGATCAGGCGCGAGCCCTGCTTCTGCTCGACGGCGACCGCGGCAATCCAGCCGCTGATCTGGTGGCGGCGATCCAGCTCTGGCGCCAGCCCGGCGGCATTGGCGATGGGCTCGGCCTGGCCCTGGAGCGGCTGCCCGCCCGGCCCCCGGCCGCCCTGCAGGGCAACGGCCCAACCCAGCCGTGGGGGTTCAAACTGGCCGGTGGCGCCACCACCCTGGTGAGCCGCCGGCTGGATCAGCGTTGCTTGCTGGCCCTGGCCCGCGCCACCACGCTGCAGTTGGCGGGCCGCGACGCCGCCGCCAACCAGACCCTCGCTGGTGGCCGTGGCGACTGCAGCGAGGGCGAAGCCAGCCTCAGCGCTGTCATCTGCGACCGCCTCCTGCTGGCCCAGCCCACCAACCCCCGGGCGGCGGCCAGCCGCGCCTGGCTGGGCTGCCCGGCCGAGCGCTCCCAGACCCGCCGCTGATGCCAAGATGCCCGGGGCAACGCATCTTGATGCCATGCGCACCAGGCTCACGATCGACGACGGTCTGCTGCGTCAGCTGCGCCAGAAGGCGCTCGACAGCGGCAAGCCCTTCAAGCAGGTGGTGAACGAAACGCTGCGCGCCGGCCTGGAGCGGCCGGCGCCGGGTCCGCTCTCTCCAGCCAGGCCTCGCTATGTGTGCCCCACGTTTGCGATGGGGGAACCCCGCTGGCCCGTGAATCTCGACAAGGCGCTCGCCTTGGCGGCGGAGCTTGAGGACCTGGAGATTGTGGCCAAGCTCAGGCAGGGCCGATGATCGTTCCCGTCGCCAACCTGCTGATCTATGCCCTTCATGCCGACATGCCGACATGCCCAGGCATGGGGCCGCCAAGCAGTGGCTGGAGCAAAGCCTGACTGGGAATGAGCCCGTGGCTCTCTGCTGGGTGGTGATCCTGGCGGTGGTGCGGATCTGCACCAATTCCCGCCTGTTTCCCTCTGCCCTCACAGCCGGTCACGCTGTTGAGGTCGTTCAGGGCTGGCTCGACCAGCCGGCTGTGCTGGTGCTGCAGCCAGGCCCCCAGCATTGGCAGATCCTGGCTGACCTGCTGCGCCAGGCAGGGACCGCCGGCACTCTCACCATGGATGCCCATCTGGCGGCCATGGCGATCGAGCACGACGGCGTGGTGCACACTTGCGTCGCCGATTTCCGCCGCTTCCCCGGCCTGCGCCTGATCAACCCGATCGTCTGATCCTGGGCATCGGGGCTCGCGCCCGCAGGGGAGCGCTGGCGTGAGGCAGCTGCCTCACATCCCGGTGATGCAGTAGCCGGCATCCACATAGAGCACCTGGCCGGTGATGCCCGAGGCCAGGGGGCTGGCCAGGAAGGCGGCCGTGCTGCCCACCTCCTCCTGGGTGACGGTGCGGCGCAGGGGGGCCTTCTCCTCGACGTTGTGGATCATCTCGAGGATGCCGCCGATGGCGGAGCTGGCCAGGGTGCGGATCGGGCCGGCGCTGATCGCGTTGACCCGCACCTGCTTCTCGGGGCCCAGCTCGGCGGCGAGGTAGCGCACCGAGGCCTCCAGGGCCGCCTTGGCCACACCCATCACGTTGTAGTTGGGGATCGCCCGCTCGGCGCCCAGGTAGCTGAGGGTGATCACGCTGGCGCCTGCGTTGAACAGGGGCTTGGCGTGACGGCAGAGCGGAGCCAGGGAGTAGGCGCTCACCTCCAGGGCGCGGGCGAAGCCCTCGGGGCTGATGGCGCTGTAGTCGCCGATCAGCTCCTCCTTGCCGGCGAAGGCCAGGCAGTGCACCAGCACATCGAGCGAACCCCAGCTTTCGGCCACCCGGGCGAACACCGCCTCGATCTGGGCCGGGTCCTGCACGTTGAGGGGCTCGAACAGGGTCGGCGCCAGCGGCGCGGTGAGATCGCGCACCTTGCCCTCGAAGCGGCCCTTCTCATCGGGCAGATAGGTGACGCCAAGCTCGCAGCCGGCGGCATGGAGCTGCCGGGCGATTCCCCAGGCGATCGACTTGTTGTTGGCGATGCCGGTGACCAGGGCCTTCTTGCCGCGCAGATCGAGGAGCATGGGGGGCAGCGCCGCCGGCGCTGGGGAGCGGACGGTTGATTCTCCCGCAGCGACCGCGGCGCCCTGGCCCTGCTGCGGCCCAGGCCCTGCCCCACCTGCCAGGGCCCTGGCGATGTCCCCCTGGCCCCGAGCCGAACCCCAGCGGCGCCAGCCTCCCCTCGCAGCGCCGAATCCCAGGCCTGCGCCAATGGCTCCCCCAGGCCTTCCCCTCCACCAACGTCGCGGTGCCGAGCTCGCTTGGACCAAGCCGTTCTCGGCTTGCAGTCGTTCTCTGCTTGAAGCCGGTCACGACTGCTCAGCAGCGGCCGCAAGCCTGTTGATGAGCGGGAGGCGGCATTCTTTAACCTTGGACGGTGGTGTCCAGCCAGGGCAAGGTCAAACCAGGTGAGGATGCTGCCTTTACACTCTCCATCGGAGTGGCTGGGATCCCGATCCATGACGATCGCCGGAGAACCTGGAAGGATCGCCGCCTGGCGCTATGCCCATGCCCACATCGCTTGCGCCAGTCAGCACTGCGAATGCCCGGCGGCATCGTCGGCAGGCCGCTACAGCTTTACCTACATTCGCGAAGATCTGCGCTTGATCTACTACGACGTGCCCAAGGCGGCTTCGTCCTATATCCGCAAGGAGTTCTTTGATCAGGACAATGACCTCTCGATGCGCGATCCCCTGCTCCCCTTGACGGACTATTTCCGGTTTACCGTTGTTCGCAATCCCTGGGACCGGATGGTCTCCAACTTCATTTTCTTCTGCCGATCTCCCCATCGCCTCCTGCGCAAACGCCAATTTGAATCCTTGCATGCCGATCCCGTTGCAGATCTGGCGGCGTTCATCGAGATTGCGGCGCAGAAGCCCAACCATCACTGGCAGCCCCAGTCCTTGTATGTGCCCGCCTCGGTGGACTATGTCGCCAAAATGGAAGACTTGACCACTGCCATCAACCAGATCTGTCCGCAGCTTGGCTTGCCGCTTAAGCCTGTTTATCGCGTCAACACCACGGATCACGACCACTACAGCCTCTACTATGATGATCGGACACGAGCTCGGGTTGCTGAATTGTATCGAGAGGATATTGAGCGTTTTGGCTATCAGTTCTCTGATGCTCCCTGAGTGCCTCGGCTTTTTCCGCGTCAATTGTCATGAAGATTGCCCATATCATCAATCCGGTGCTCGTCACGCCAGATTCCGACCTCTTGATCGCCCAGCCGATCACCTTCGCTTCGATGCGAGCCGCCCGTGCCGCTGCGGCTGGGGAGCTTGAGGTTGAGCTGCTGACGGCCCAGTTCAGCGAGGATCGGGCCCTGGTTCCTGCTGACTTCACCGCCACGGAAGATCTGAACCGCTCCATCCTCGACTTCGGCAGCTTCCGCAAGCCTCGTAAACTGCCGCTGATCGCCGATATCCTGGCTCGTCTGCAGGCGGCCTCGCAGGCTGACTATTACATCTATACCAATGTCGACATCGCTGTGATGCCCTACTTTTATCGAACCGTGGCGCGGTTGCTTCAGTCTGGCCTTGATGCTCTGGTAATCAACCGGCGCACCATCTCTACCCTGCACACCAGCCCTGAACAGCTGGATCTGATGTATGCCGAGCTGGGCCAGTCCCATCCCGGGCGTGATTGTTTCGTCTGGCGCCGCCAGGCGACTCCGGACTTTGTCTGTGGCCACACCTGCATCGGCACCGGCGGTATCGGTCGTGTATTGCAGTTCAATCTTGCGGCCACCGCCGAGCGGTTTGATGAGTTCACCGATCTCCATCTCACCTTTCACCTGGGCGATGAACGCCGTTGGACGGAGCCCGACCAGCAGGATATCGCCGCGTTCAACTGGTCAGAACTGGTGAGTGTTGTCCGCACCCTGCGCGAGCGCGGTACGATGTCACACCATGCTTCGATCACTGGTTTTCTGGAGCGTCGCGCTGCAGATCTGTGCTGAGATCGTGGGTCACTGGGCTTACTTTGGTCCTGTTTAAGCCATGACGGCCAGCCGAATCGATTTCCTTTGCCTGGGTGCCCAGAAAGCTGGCACGACAAGCCTGCGTGCCTATCTGCGCCTCCATCCCCAGCTTGATCTGCCAGAGCATGAACTGCATATCTTCGATCGCGATGATCTCGATTGGAACGACAGCCCCGCGGCGGCCTTGCAGGCCCACCTCCCTTTCCCCGATCCCTCTGCGGAGGCGCAGGATCAGCGGTTGGCTCAATCCGGCGAGCTGATCCTGAGGGGCGAAGTGACGCCAATCTATCTCTATTGGAAGCCCTGCCCATTGCGTGTTCATCGCTATAATCCGGCTATCAAGATGATTGTGTTGCTCCGCAATCCTGTGGCCCGGGCCTATTCGCATTGGTCCATGGAGCTGAAGCGCGGTGCTGAAAAGCTCTCGTTCTCAGATGCGATTCGCTCCGAGCCGTTGCGTCTGGAGATCTGGCCTGAGGCGCAGCATCGCGTGTTGTCCTATCTCGATCGCGGCCGTTATCATGAGCAGTTGATGCGATTCCTCGCCCTATTCGAGCGCCGTCAGCTGTTGGTTCTGCAGTCGGAACAGTTTTATCGCTCCCCTGAAGCCAGCCTGCGAGCAATCACCGATTTTCTTGGTGTCGAACCGTGGTCGCAATTTGGCTTTAAACATGAGCGCCAAGGCGACTATTCAAGCTCTTTGTCCTTGGCTGATTGGGAGTTTGCTTATGCGGCGCTGGCCGATGATATTGGGCGGCTCGAGGATTTGCTCGGCTGGGACTGCAGCGCTTGGAAGCAGCCATGGCCAGGGCTGGTGTAGCTCTCGGGATCACCAGCCATTCTTCGCTCAATATCGACATTCTTGCCACTAATGATTGCATCGATGGTGGTTTTAGCGATCCACCGAGCCCATGATCACATCGATAGATCCAAGGATAGCCATGATGTCGGCCACCTTGTTGCCCTTGAGAATGTGGGGCAGGATTTGAAGGTTGTTCAGATCAGCGGCGCGGATTTTGAAGCGCCAGGGGGTGACGTCATCGTTGCCCTGGATGAACACGCCGATTTCGCCCTTGCCGGATTCGAGACGGGTGTAGAGCTCGCCGCTGGGAATCTTGAAGGTGGGAGCCACCTTCTTGGCCACGTATTGATAGTCGAAACCGGCCCATTCACTGCCTTTCCCCTCGGCCAGGCGGCGGGCCTCCAGGTTTTCGGTGGGGCCGCCAGGAATCATCTGGCAGGCCTGGCGCAGGATCTTCAGCGATTGGCGCATCTCCTCGATCCGCACCCGATAGCGGGCAAAACAATCACCTTCTTTTTCCCAGGCCACCGACCAATCAAAGTCGTCGTAGCACTCGTAATGGTCGACCTTGCGCAGATCCCAGGCCACACCGGAGGCACGCAGCATCGGCCCCGAGAGGCTCCAGTTGATCGCTTGGTCGCGACTGATGGTACCGAGGCCCTCGATGCGCTTGCGGAAGATCGGATTGTTGGTGATCAGCTTTTCGTACTCATCAATCTTCGGGCCGAACCAGTCGCAGAAATCAAGGCATTTCTCCAGCCAACCCCAGGGCAAATCGACAGCCACCCCGCCGATCCGGAAATAGTTGTTATTGATCAGACGCTGGCCGGTCGCGGCTTCCCAAAGGTCGTAGATCATCTCCCGCTCTCGGAAGATGTAGAAGAAGGGGGTCTGCGCTCCCACGTCGGCAAGGAATGGGCCAAGCCAGAGCAGGTGGTTGGCGATGCGGTTCAGTTCCAACATCAGCACGCGGATGTAGCTGGCCCGTTTTGGTACCGGGATGTCGGCCAGCCGCTCGGGGGCGTTGACAACGATCGCTTCATAGAACATGCCAGCGGCATAGTCCATCCGGCTCACGTAGGGCACGAACATCACATTCGTGCGGTTCTCGGCGATCTTCTCCATGCCGCGATGGAGGTAGCCGATCACCGGCTCGCAGTCCACCACGTCCTCACCGTCGAGGGTCACCACCAGCCTCAGCACCCCGTGCATGGAGGGGTGATGGGGGCCGAAGTTGACCACCATCGGCTCGGTGCGCGTTTCCAGCTGGGTCATGGAGGGGGGCGGCTGGCAGGCCGTGGCCGTGGTGGGGCGGATTCTAGGTGGGTCGCCGCAAGAACTGGCTGGACCGCTGGACAGGGCCACGCCGCAGGCCGCGCCAACGTGCTCCCCCAGCTGGCACTCCCGGCCCAGGCGATCCCTTGGGCCGAGCCTCCCGATGCGGCCTGGCCAGCTGCTGCCATCACGGATCACGACCCGCGGTGGGACGACCGGCGGGACGTTCGAGAGCGCGGAAGCTGCTGCCACCATCCTGTGGCTCACAGCCGTTCAGCGCTGCCAGGACGGCGATGGCCTTGTCGTCATCGCCCTCGTCGCCCGATCAACGTCGAGGGCCGGGCGATGATGGCCTGCCGTCGGTCGGCTTCAATGGGTGACCTTTGCTTCACACCATCAGGGAGCCGATGGTCGCGGGCCCTGGCCGCGAGAGCCTGGGGCTGGAAGGCGGGCCCTCTGTTGCTGGCCAGCTCGCTGTAGGACTTGTTGTAGAGTTAGTCTGCCAAGAAAAGCTGGCCTACCAGGATAGGGGCAGTGAGTTTAGTCCTCCCGCGATAACTGCTGACTCTCCAGATTGATCAGTTCGAAGTGCAGGATGGTATAATTTCTTTCTAAGTCAGTGATAAACGTCCAATTGGCAGCCATGCGCCCTCTGATGCCCGTTCAGAATCAGCAGTATTGGTTTGACCAGTTGCGTGATCTGGAGCCGTTGCGGCTGCCGGCCGATCGCACCCAGCCGGCCTTGCCGTCCCACTCCGTGGCAAGCCTTGGGTTCACGATCGAGCCACCACTTCAGGCTGCACTTGACAAGCTCTGCGGCAGCCAGGATGCCACTCTCCAGATGGGGCTGTTGGCGGTGCTGGCGCTGCTGCTGCATCGCTATTGCCGCCAGGACGCTATTGCGATCGGTGTGCCGATCTGTGGCGGTGATCAGCGGGATTCGCAGGCGCCGAACCTTGCCTTCAGCACCACCCTGCCGATCCGCACCCTTTTTGCCCCTGGGCAGAGTTTCCATGATCTGCTGGCCCAGGTGCGGGCGAGCTGGATCGGAGCTCACGACCACCAGCCGCTGCCTTTCGACCCGATCGTGGAGGCGCTCAACCTCGGGGGAGAGGCCAGTCGCCATCCGCTGGTGCAGGTCACGCTGCAGCTGGTCGAGCGGCCGGAGGTGTCCTTACAGAGTCCGGAAGTTCTGAAAGCCGATTTAGCCGCCGATGGCATCGAGCCCCATCCGTTTGATCTGGAGTTTCTCCTCTTTCGCACTCCTTCTGGCGGATTGAGTGGTCAGATCCTGTATGCCATCGATCGGTTTGATCGTGATCGTATTGCGCGACTCGGCAACCATCTGGTTACGTTGCTGGCTTCTGTGCTGCAGGCTCCCGATGCAGCTGTGGAAACCCGCAACCTTCTGCCCGAGGGCGAACGTCAGCTGATTGACAGCTGGAGCGAGGGCCCGCATCTGTCGGTGCCAGAGCAGAGCGTGACGGAGCTGTTTGAGCGTCAGGTGGAACGCACCCCATCGGCGATTGCGGTGGTGTTTGGTGAGCAGGAGCTGAGCTACGAGGACTTGAATGGTCGCGCCAATCGGTTGGCCGATCAGCTGCTGTTGCGAGGTGTTGGTGCGGAGTCGATTGTGGCCCTGGCGCTGGAGCGTTCGGCGGAGCTGATCGTTGCGGTGTTGGCGATTCTCAAGGCCGGTGGTGCGTACCTGCCGCTGGATCCGGCCCTGCCGCCGCTGCGGATGGGACAGATCCTTGAGGATGGGGCTCCGGCGGTGGTGATCACCTCCCGGCGGGCTGCCGGGTCGATTCAGGCCAGCGGTGTGATCGGGGCCGATGCCCTGCTTGTTCTTCCGAGCGATGCCGGGAGTGCCCTGCAAACCGATGGGGATCAAGGCAACGGCATGGAGGCGATGCCGCGATCGAGTCCGGTGGCCAATCCCGAGCGGCGGCACGATCCGTCCACGGCGGCCTATCTGCTCTACACCTCCGGCACCACCGGCACCCCCAAGGGAGTGCTGGTTGAGCACGGCGCCTTGGCGGCACGGACGACCGACCTGCTTTCACGGCTGCGGCTGGATGCCAACGCCGTGGTGCTGGCCCACACGGCGCTGAGTTTCGATATCTCGATCGTGGAAGTGCTGATGCCGCTGCTGGCCGGTGCGAGGGTCGTGCTGGCCACTGAGCAGCAGCAACGCGATCCGGTCGCGCTGATCCAGCTGGTGAATGAACAGGGCATCACCCAGCTCCAGGCCACACCATCTCAGTGGGAGGTCTTGCTGCGGATCGGCTACAGGGACCAGCCGCAGATGCTGGCCATCGCCGGCGGCGAACCACTGCCTGCGGCTCTGGCTGAGGCGATCCGGCGGCAATCTGGCAGCTTGCTCAATGGCTATGGCCCCACGGAGGTGACCATTTATGCCTCGATGCAACGGGTGGATAGCGACCGCGCCATCAGCATTGGAAGGCCGCTTGCCAATACGTCGGCGCTGGTGCTGGATCGCCACGGAAATCCCTGTCCGATCGGGATCCCAGGCGAATTATTCCTAGGGGGATGTGGCGTGGCCCGTGAATATCGAAACCGACCAGAACTGACCCAGGAGCGTTTTGCCATCGATCCGTTTTCTTCTGGGCATTCAGATGGTGTGAGATCGGGACGGTTTTACGCCACTGGCGATCTCGCCTGCTGGAATCCAGACGGTACTCTCGCCACGTACGGCCGTATCGATCACCAGATTAAACTGCGGGGTTTTCGAATCGAACCTGGTGAGATCGAGAGCCAGCTGCTGCGCCATCCATGGGTGTCACAGGCATGTGTGTTGCTGCGTAGGGATGAGGCTGAGAATGAGCGTCTGATTGCGTATTGGGTGGCATCGGCATCGGCATCGGCGTCAGGGCCCGGTGGTGAGGTTGCTGAGAGGGCGGCCGGATCGTTGACGTCGCAGGGAAGAGTGGCGCAAGGAGGATCTGGAGCGAGCAGCGATGAGTTGCGGGCTTTTCTGGTGGAGCGTTTGCCGGAGTACATGGTTCCGGCGGCGTTTGTGGAGTTGGCGGAGCTGCCGCTGACGAGGAATGGGAAGGTCGATCGTCAGGCGCTGCCAGCGCCGTCGTTTGGTGGAGAGGAAGAGGAGCGGATCGAACCGAGAACGGAGCTTGAGCAGCAGCTGCATGGGCTGTGGGCCGAGGTGTTGGGCCACGATGACTTCGGCATCACGGATAACTTCTTCCATGTCGGCGGTCATTCCCTGGCGGCGGCGCGGCTGATCCAGCGGATGACTGACGCGAGGCTGGCCGCGATCGGGATCGCCGCCCTCTTCCTCCACCCCACCATCGCTGCCTTGGCCCAGCTGATCGGCGGTGAGCGATCACACCACCCCCCCCCGCTGCCTCGTTACGCTGCAGCCGAGCGGCGAAGCCCCACCCCTGTTCGTGATCCATGGCGGTTCAGGGGATGTGTTCATTTTCTTGGCCCTCGCCCGGGCCCTCGCCCCCGATCGGCCTGTCCATGGCCTGCAGGCGATCGGCCTTGACGGCCACCTGCCGCGCCACACCAGCGTGGAACAGATGGCCGCAACCTATGCCGCCGAAATCCGGGCCTGCTATCCCAGCGGCCCCTACCACTTGCTCGGCTATTCCGCCGGGGGCTGGTATGCCCATGCCGTGGCTGCCGAGCTGCTGCGCCTGGGGGGCTCCATCGGCTTGCTGGCCGTTGTGGACACAGGTGCCACCGCCGACCTGCATCGTCGCGTCCGGGCTCCGATGGTGGCCCGCCATCTGCTTCAGCGACTGCCCCTGCGAATCCGGGAGCTTGTTAACGGCAGTGGCAGCGATGGGGGGAGCTTCCTGCGCCAGCGCATCCGCGCGATCCGCTTCCATCTGGCCGGCATGCGGCGGCAGCAACCGATCACGGCGCCGGAAGAGCTCGAGACGCGGGCCGTGAATCCCACCCTGGTCAACCACCCCGATTACTACGTGAAGGTTCAGACCCTTTACCGACCGCCACGCCTGCCGGTGGCCGTGGATGTGATTGCCACCCGTTCCAGCAGGTTGGAGAAGGAGTGGGTCTGGCGGTTCTATGCCCGTCGAGGGATGCGTTGGCATCCTGTTCTCGAACGGCATGATGATTTTTACAATGCTTCTCTGATGCCTTTGCTGGCCGATCTGCTCAGAGACAGGCTCGCGGACAGGGAGAGCGGCCTCGCGTCGGCCCATTCCGGATCCGCTTGCGTCTGAACCTTGCAGCCACCCCTGATCGCTTCCCGGCTGCAGGCCACGCAAAGCTTGGTGCAGCCCTGCTGAGGCATGCGGTGCGGGCTCGGCGCCAGCTGCGGGTTTGGGCGTGCGCGCAGCGTGGGGTGCTGATGACGGAGATGGAGAACGGTCTGCGGCAACGCCCCTAGGCCAACAGGGCCCCTCAAGCCGGCACCGCCTCTCACCTAGGACGGATGGCATGGAGATCCCTGGCTCCCCTGCGATGAGCTTCAGCCACCAGCCGGTGCTGGGTGATGCTGTCTGCGGTGCCCTGGCTGCCGTGGCAGGGCAGCTGCCCGGCCGAGCGGCCCCCCTGCTGATCGACTGCACCCTGGGCGGCGGTGGCCACAGCACCCTGCTGCTGGAGGCCCATCCCGACTGGCGGCTGATCGGCCTGGACCACGATCCGACCGCCCGCGAGGCCGCCGCCGCCCGACTGGCCCCCTATGAGAAGCGGGTGCGGATCGAGGCGGCCAATTTCGGCGCCTGGCAGCCGCCGCCCGGCACGCTCGCCACCGCCGTGCTGGCCGATCTGGGCGTCAGCAGCCCCCAGCTCGATCGGCCCGAGCGTGGGTTCAGCTTCCGCGCCGACGGTCCGATCGACATGCGCATGAATCCGCAGCTGGGGGAGAGCGCCGCCGAGCTGCTCGATCGGCTCGAGGAGGGGGAGCTGGCGGATCTGCTCTATCAGTTCGGTGAGGAGCGCCTGTCCCGCCGCATTGCTCGCAGGCTGGTGGGGGAGCGGCAGGCGAAGCCCTGGCGGCAGCGCAGCACCGCCGATCTGGCCTACGCGGTGGCCGGTTGCTATCCCCCCAGGGCCCGCCATGGCCGCATCCATCCGGCCACCCGCAGCTTCCAGGCCCTGCGGATCGCGGTGAACGATGAACTGGGGGCCCTGGAGCGTTTGTTGCGCCATGCCCCCGATTGGCTGGAGCCCGGCGGCCTGCTGGCGATCATCAGCTTCCACTCCCTCGAAGACCGGCTGGTGAAGCAGGCCTTCCTGGCTGATCAGCGGTTGGAGCGGATCACCCGTCGGCCGCTGGTGGCCGATCCGGCCGAAGAGAGTGCCAATCCCCGCAGCCGTTCCGCCAAGCTGCGGGTGGCTCGCCGCCTGCCCTGATCCTCCCGCCGCCCATGGTTCACCCCTTCCCAGCGGCTGCCGCGCTGGTCGCGAGCCTGGCCCTGCCCAGCCTCAGCCGCCTCGATCTGGCCTGGTGGGGGGCCCTGCTGATCCAGCTGACGGCGATCCCCGGCACCCTGCTGCCGGTGTTGCCGGGTCTGGCCCTGCTGCCGCTCGGGGCCCTGGTCTGGTGTCTGGTGGCCGGATTCGCCACGGGCTGGCCCACCCTCGTTTTTGCGGCGGTGCTGCTGCTGCTGGGCTGGGGGGCCGATGCCCTGGGTCTGGTGCTGGGGGCGGCTCGGATGCAGGCCACCCGCTGGGCTTACATCGGCTCCGGGGTGGGCCTGCTGCTGGGCCTGTTCGGCCTGTTGCCGGCCCTGCCCGTGGGGGGACCGCTGGTGGGGGCCCTGGTGGGTCCCCTGCTGGGGGCGAGCGTGGGGGAGATGCTCAGCGCCCCGACATCGCTGGGGCCCTTCGGCCTGCTGCGCCTGAAGCGCTCCCTGCTGGTGGGGCTGGCCGTGGTGGCGGGGATGCTGGTGAGCCGCCTGGCCCAGTTCCTGTTGTCCCTGGTGGGGGTGCTGGGTTTCGTGCTGCTCAGTACCGGGGTGCTGGGCTGAGCCGCTCTGGTTCGGCTTCGATCCGGGTCAGCTGGCGGTAGGCCGCGGTGGTGATGCAATTCACCACAGGCCAGGCCACCAGCAGCCCCAGTGTGAAGGTCAACAGTCCCAGCAGCAGCAGGGTGGCTTTGATCAGCAGGAGCAGCAGCAACAGGATCCAGTGGGGATCGATCAGGGCCCTGCCCCGCTGCACACTCTCCAGCGGTGCGCGGCGCTCGAGCAGGGCCACCTGGGCTAGAAACTGCTGGTTGACACTGAGGTAGAGCACCGCCAGAAGCATCAGACCCAGCAGCAGCGCCACCAGCACCCCCAGCAGCACCCCCGGCAGCACAAGCGAGCTGTCGCTCAGCTGAAAACCGGCCCGCTCCAGCAGCCACAGCGCCATAGCCGCCAGGCCCAGGACCAGGCTGATCGCCAGCAGCGGAATCGCGAGCACGGCCGCCAGGGTCATCCAGGCCTTGAACACCCGCCGGAAGCCCGGGCCATCCCAGCGGAGCAGCTCCCCGAAGCTGGGCCGTTGGCCCTCCAGGGCCTGCCAGGCGCCGCGCACCAGGCCCACGTTGCCCCAACAACTGGCCGCCAGGCTGGCGGTCAGTCCGACCAGGAACAGCAGCCAGTCGGCCGGACCGATCGCCTCGCCCCTGGCTCCACGCAGAATGTGATCCTGGAGGGGCTGCAGCACGATCTGCACGCCGGTGAGCAGCAGCGCGAAGAGCACGAAGCTCCAGGGGGCGCGGCAGAAGGCCGTCCAGCCCTCATGGATCGCGTCGCCAATGTTGAGGCGGCTGGCAGAGGGAACGCCGCTGGGTGCCATTGCTGGGGTTGACTGCTGGGTTGCCTCATGCTAGGGGCTGATTCGTTGGCGGGCACGAACTCAGCTGGCCTGGCCCCCCTGGGGGCCCCCGGTGCGCAGGCTCGCCACGGCTTCCGCGACAGCGGCAATGGCGGTGTTGATCTCAGCGTCACCGCTGGAGCGCCCCAGCCCGAAGCGGATCGCGGCGGCGGCCTCGCCCCGGCTGCGCCCCAGGGCCGCCAGCACGTGGGAGGGGCTGCCCTGGCTGCAGGCCGAGCCGCTGCTCACGGCGATCCGGCGCCGCAGCAGCCCGTGCAGGCGGCCGCCATCGACGCCGCCGACGCAGAGGTTGAGGTTGTGGGCCAGCCGCTGGCTCGGATGGCCGTTGAGCGTCATGCCCCCCAGCCCTTCGAGGTCCCGCCAGAGCCGATCCCGCAGCGCTCCGAGCCGCAGCGCCCGCCCGTCGCGGTCGGCCTCGGCCAGGGCCAGGGCGGCCTGCAGCCCCACGATCAGCGGCACCGCCGCCGTGCCGGCCCTCAGGCCCCCCTCCTGGCCGCCGCCATGCAGTTGCGGTGCCAGCTCCACGCCGGGGCGGCGCACCAGGGCACCCACCCCCTTGGGGCCGTAGAGCTTGTGGCCGCTGAGGCCCAGCAGGTCGATGCCCAGTGCGTCCATCGCCAGAGGAATGTGGCCTACCGCCTGGGCGGCATCGCAGTGAAACAGGGCACCGCGCTCGCGGCAGAGGGCGCCGATCGCCGCCAGGGGCTGGAGCACGCCGATTTCGTTGTTGGCCGCCATCACCGACACCAGCAGGGTGTGGGCATCCACCGCCTCCGCCAGCCGGTCCAGGTCCACCAGGCCATCGGGGCCCACCGGCAGCACCGTCACCGTGAAGCCCCGTCGGGCCAGCCAGGCGAGGGGATCGAGCACGGCCCTGTGCTCGGTGGCCAGGGTCACCAGGCCGCGTCGGCGATCTCCCCGCCATTCCGCCGCTTCGGCCGCCCCCTTCAGGGCCAGGTTGGCGGCCTCGGTGGCGCCGCTGGTGAAGATCACCCCCTCGCTGGCCCCCCCCACCGCGGCGGCCACGCGGGTCCGGGCCAGCTCCACGGCAGCGGCGGCTTCCAGGGCGGGCCGGTGCAGGCGGTTGGAGGGATTGCCGCAGCGCTCGCTCCACCACGGCGCCATCGCCGCCACCACGGCCGGGTCGCAGGGGGTGGTGGCGTGGTGGTCGAGGTAGGCGAGCATGGCGCCATGCTGGCAAGGGATGCGGTTTCCGCATCCCAGCCAGCCCCCAGCTTCCGGTCGGCCCAGCCCCCGCTCGCAGCACCCCGGCCCTTCACTTCCCAGCTCGCCAGCCCTTCAGCCCCCGCCGCTGTGCCCTTGCTCCGCCGCCCCGCCGCCGGCTCCTCCCGTCGCCCCCCCGCGGCTGGTTCCACCCAGGGCCCCGCCGCGGGCTGCGGGGGCACCGCCCTCCCGAGCGCCGGTGTCGCGGCCCTGCTCCTGGCCCTGGCCGGACCGGCGCTGCGGGCGGAACCGGCACCGCGACCGCCGGACCTGGTGATCCTTCAGGAGCGCACCACCAGCCTCGGCCCCGAAACGCTCGGGGTCTATGGCCGGGTGCCCGAGCCGGACCAGCCCGGGCGCTGGCGGGTGAGGGTCTGGCGCGAGACGCTCGACCGGCTGCTGCTGGAGCGTGAATCGATCGACTGTCGGCCCGGCAACGCCACCCGCATCGGCAGCGTCGATGGGCGGGTGGTGGTGCAGACCCTCAACCCCGGCGGCCTGATCACGCCGGCCAACCGCCTCGACCATCTGATCTGGTGGGCCACCTGCTTCCCGGAACAGGCCGGTCGCGATCCGGCGCTGCTCGCGGCTGAGGCCCGCCGCCTGGGTTTTGATGGCCTGAGCCCGGAGCGCCTCACGGTGCTGCCCGGCGCCCCGGCACCCCGGCCCTGACGTCGCCACTAGGCGCGCCCTGGCCCGAGACCCGGTTTGCTGGGGCCTGGCCTGGCCTGGCCTGGCTCCTGGGTCCACCCCACGCCAAGGATCCCCTTCTCTTCACCACCCTGGGCCACTGGCCGGCTGAGGCCCCCCGGACCACCGCGCACCGCGGCGGGTCCCCAGCGGGCCGAGTGGGCGCCCCCTGGCTGACCGCGATCGCGGGCGCCGATAGATTTCGGCCATGGTCACCTCCCCCATCCCCGGCGACGCCGGTCCCGATCCTTCCGATGCCGCCCCCGAGGCGCCGGCCGAAGTGGTCCAGCCCCCCGTGCGCCTGCTCCTGGTCGACGACGAACCGGGCCTGCGCACCGCCGTGAAGGCTTACCTCGAAGACGAGGGTTTCGTGGTCACCACCGCCAACGATGGCGAGGAGGGTTGGACCACCGCCCAGAGCCTGCTGCCCGATGTGGTCATCACCGACGTGATGATGCCCCGCTGCGACGGCTACGGGCTGCTCAAGCGACTGCGGGCAGATGAGCGGCTCGGCGGCACCCCGGTGATCTTCCTCACCGCCAAGGGGATGACCGCCGATCGCATCGCCGGCTTCCAGGCCGGCGCCGACGATTACATCCCCAAGCCCTTCGATCCCGATGAGCTGGTGGCCCGGGTGCGCAATGTGGTGCGCCGCCAGGAGCGCTTGCTGGCCGAGGCCGCCCGCTACGCCGACGCCGACATCGGCGCGATGGCTCGCCAGATCACCGAGATCCGCTCGATGCTCGGCGGCGGCGGGGTGCGCAAGAGCGGACCAGAGACCCCCCACGACTTCACGCCGCGGGAGGCCAGCGTGCTGCAGCTCGTAGCCGAGGGGATGATGAACAAGGAGATCGCCCGCCGGCTGGAGACCTCGATCCGCAATGTCGAGAAGTACGTCAGCCGCCTGTTCATCAAGACCGGCACCGCCAGCCGCACCGAACTGGTGCGCTACGCCCTCGAGCATGGGCTGGTGGAGTGAGACCGGACTGAGGGTCGGCGGCCGCCTGGCCTCCCTGCTCCCGCTTCGTCGTCGCCGGCGGGACTGGCCGTTCCGATCCTTGCGGCGGTGAGGGCTGGGCAGCCGGGGTGGTTGCCGGCGGCCCTGAACCGCGGCTGGACCTACCGGGAGCGGGTGGCCCCGACCGAGGCTGGGATGGTTGTCAGCGCCTATTACGCCGCTCGCCACCGCCATTCGGATCGTGACCTCTGGCGGACTCGCCTGGCTGCCGGCGAGATCGATCACAACGGCGTTCCCCTGCGCCAGGACGTTCCCCTGGCGGCGGGTGATCGCCTCGCCTGGCACCGTCCCCCCTGGCTGGAGGAGGCAGTGCCCGCCGCCTGGGGCGTGGTCTACGACGATGGCGATCTGCAGGTGATCGACAAGCCGGCGGGGTTGCCGGTGCTGCCGGCCGGCGGCTGGCTGGAACACACGGCGCTGCGGCTGCTGGAGCGGTGCCACGCCGGGGATCCCCGCGGTATTCCCAGGCCCGTCCACCGCCTGGGGCGCTTCACCAGCGGCCTGCTGGTCTGCGCCCGCCAGCCAGCCACGCGGGGCTGGCTGAGTGCCCGGCTGCGGGAGAGCACGGCCGGAGCGGGCAGCGATCCGGCCAGCTGCCGCAAGCGCTACCGGGCGCTGCTGGTGCCCGGGGTCCTGCCCCTGGCGCCCGGCCAGGCCCTGGCGATCCATACCCCGATTGGCCGCCGTCCCCACCCCCAGCTGGGGGCGATCTGGTGCGCCGCCGCTGGCTCCGTCAGCGGTGCTTTGGCCGCCGCCAGCACCCTCACCCTGCTCGAACGGGCCGCCGCCGCCGATCTGGTGGAGGTGGCGATCGCCACTGGCCGCCCCCACCAGATCCGCATCCACTGCGCCGCCCTCGGGGCACCGCTGCTGGGCGATCCCCTGTATCGCCCCGGCGGCGGGGCCGATCCCGCCGCCCGGCCCGGCGATGGGGGCTATGCGCTGCAGGCCTGGCGCCTGGAGCTGGTCCTGCCGAGCGGGATGGCGCTGACGCTGACGGTGTCCGACCCGCTGCAGCTCGGAACGCCCCCCCCGCCCCGGCTGCCTCCCACCCCGCGACTGCCGCCCTAGGGCCGCCGCCAGAGGCCCAGCCATTCCTCCTGCCGCTCCGCCACCGAGCCCTGGGCCGGCTCCCACACCAGCGGCACCAGGCCGGTGGCGGCCAGTTGGCCGGCCAGAACGTCGGGGTTGCTGCCGTGGGGAGGGCCATCGGGGCGGCCATGGCACCAGAACAGCCCCAGCAGCCAGCCGCCCGGGGCCAGCAACCGCGTCACCGAGGTCAGGTAGTCGCGCCGGCGCGCCGGCGGGATGGCGCAGAAGCAGGTGTGCTCCACCACCCCCTGCAGGCTGCCGTCCCCCAGGCCGCTGGCCTGGAGTGCCGCGGCATCGAGCAGGTCCGCCTGCAGCCAGCGCAGCTCGGGCCGATCGGGGCCGTGGAGCCGGCGGGCCTCCCGCAGCGCCTCGCCGCTGATGTCGAGGCCGATCGCCGAGAAGCCGAGCGCCGCCAGCAGGGCGGCTTCATGGCCGCGACCGCAGCCCGGCACCAGCACGGAGCCCGCTCCCGGCGGCCAGGGCCGGCGTGGATCGTGCCGCAGGAAGGCGGCCAGGGGGGGCGCCGGTTCCCCCAGCTCCCAGCCATCGCGTCCGTCGCGGTAGCGCTGGTCCCAGGCCGCCGCCCCGTCGCCGGAGGGGCGCGCCTCGGCCGGTGGTGCTGGGGCCGCCGTCGGTGGCGCAAACCAGCGGGCCAGGGCTGAGACATCCTCATCGCCGTGGCCGGCAGCCATCAGCTCCGCCTCGATCGCCGCCACCCGCTCGCTGATCGGCAGCGCCAGGCCGGCGCTGGCGGCGGCCTCCAGGGCGATGCGCAGATCCTTGTGGTGCAGGGCCAGGCGAAAGCCCAGGGGATAGGTGTCGCGCAGCATCGTGGCGGAGCGGTGCCGCAGGGCCCAGGAGCCGGCCGCTCCATCCATCAGCGCCTCGCAGACCTGTTCCATCGGCAGGCCGAGCCGTTGCCCCAGGGCCAGCGCCTCGGCCAGGGCCGCATAGCTGCCCGCCACCAGCACCTGGTTCACCGCCTTGGCCCGCTGTCCGGCCCCAACCGGGCCGAGGTGACTGATCCGCCCCCCCACCGCCTCCAGCACGGGCCGGGCCCGCTCCAGGTCGGGCTCCGATCCGCCCACCAACACCGACAGCGTGCCGGCCCGGGCCCCCTCGGTGCCGCCGGTGACCGGGGCGTCGAGATAGGCGACGCCGTCTGACGCCAGGCGGGCCGCCAGGGCCTCGCTGCTGGCCGGCGCGATCGTGGAGAAGTCGATCACCAGGCTGCCGGCCGCCAGGCCCTGGATCGCCGCTCCCTCCTGTTCGAGCAGCACCGCCGCCACGGCCGCATCGTCGCTGAGGCACAGGCAGAGGATGGCTGCCCCCCGGGCGGCGGCGGCGGGGCTGGCGGCGGTGGCGGCGCCGCGGGCGACCAGGGGCTCCTCGCGGCGCCGGTTGCGGTTGTGCACCGTCAGCGGGAAGCCGGCCGCCAGCAGGTTGGCGGCCATCGGCGCGCCAAGGGCTCCGAGGCCCAGAAAGGCCAGCGCCGGCAGGGGGCTTTGCGGGGGATGGGCGGTCATCGGTCGGGGCTCGCCATCAAGGGGGCAGGGCCGCCCCGGTGGGGCGCAGGGCGGCAACGATGGCAGGGTGCACGGCGACGCCGCTGCTTGTCAGGTCCGTGTTCATGGCTGCCGGTGCTGATCGGTACCATTGGCGCCGCCGGCAGGACGACGTGATCACGCCCCCCGCGCTGCTGCAGACGCCGCTGGCGGAGGCCGTGAATGGGCTGGATGATTTCTCGCGATTGATCGATCCGCAGCTGCGCATCTCGCAGCTCGATGATCTCTCGCAGCGCCACGGTGGATCCGGTCGCTTCTCGGTGCTCACCGCCTCGCTGTTCTTCGGGGAGGTGGGACTCACCAGCATTGCCGGCTCGGCGATGGCGATCTCGGTCGATCCGCTGGTGCCGCTGTGCATGGTGGCCCTGCCGTCTGCGGGGTGGGGCGAATACCGGATCGAGGCCGATCGGGTCGAATGCGTGCATGGTCAATCCCTGGCCTTTCTGCCGGCCTGCGGTTGGCGGCTGACCAACGACTGCAGCGGCGGCACCGGCATCCACTTCCGTGAGGAGGCCCTGCTCAGCCGGTTGATGGCGGTGTCCGCCCAGCGTTGGTCGGCCCCGTTCCTGGCCCGGCTGCGCCAGCCCCAGGCGATCGCCAGCGATGCCGAGCCGATCCGCTTCGCCCTGCGTCAGCTGGAGTTCGCCATCACCATGACCGCCTCGGCGGTGATGGCCAGCGGTGGGCAACCCCATCCGTTCCTGCAGCTCGATGATCTGATCCTCAGAAGCATTGGCCTGCTGCTGTTTCCCGAGCTGCTCGCCGGCGATGGGGCAGAGGATCGCCGCCAGCGCTCCCCCCACCTGCGCCTGGTCGTCACGGAGCTGATGCAGTGGATGCTGGCCAATCTGCACAGGCCGCTCTCGCTCTCGATGATCGAGGCGCGCTCCTCTTACAGCCGCCGCGCCCTGCAGCTTGGTTTCAAGCAGGAGGTGGGCTGCGGCCCGATGCAATGGCTGCGCCGCCAGCGCCTGGAATCGGCCTTCGAGCAGCTGAAGCACCCCGGGCCGGGCCTGACCGTGACGGCGGTGGCCCAGAGCTGCGGTTACATCAGCCTGCCATGTTTCAGCCGCGACTTCAGCGCCCGTTTCCGGATCTCCCCCAGCGTGCTGCTGCGGCAGGCCCGCCGCAGCCAGGGTCCCAGTGCTGCGGATGGGGCCGAGGCGACCGCTGTTCAGGCCCGTTCGTAGGCGATCAGCTGGGAGTAATAAAAGGGGGCCTGGTTGAGGCTGCTCTGCAGGGGCCGGAACCCGGCGGCGGCGGCGGCGGCCGTGATGCCGCTCTCGCGCAGCTGGTAGGCGCGGGTGGTGCGGCTGGGGCCGGGGAAGAGCTGGCCGATGCGCTTGAGCAGGGCCAGCAGCGGTGTGTAGGGGGCAAAGCTGACGATCAGCTGGCGCTCCGCCAGGCCGGCCAGATGGCGCACCATCTCCTCGGCGGCGGCCTGGGGGTAATGGATGAACACATCCAGGCAGATCACCGTGTCGTAGCGACCCTCCAGGCTTTCGAGATCGGAGCTGGTGAAGTTCAGCCGTCCGGGTTCGATGCCGGCCTCGGCGGCGCGGCGTCCGGCCTCGGCCACCATGGCCGCCGAGAGATCGCTGGCCGCCACGGAGCCCGCCCCGAGCTGGGCCAGGGGAATGCTGAGGCTGCCGACGCCGCAGCCGGCGTCGCAGAAGCTGCGGCTGCCCAGGTCGCCCTGCTGCTCCAACCAGGCCAACACGGCGTCGACGGTTTTCTGGTGGCCGATGCGGATGTTGCGCTGGACGTTGTTGACGTCTTCGCTGTCGCTGTAGATGCGGTTCCAGCGCTCGAAACCGGTGGATTCGAAGTAGCCCTTCACCTCCTGCTTCTCGGCTGCCTTGGCCGCAGCGTCGGCCCCGCTGCCCCCGCCGCTGCCGCTCGCCGCAGGGGCGTTGGGATCGTGCAGGTCGGCGGGCATCGGGCGGGAACAGGAAGGGTCGCGATCCTAAAGGGGGCTGTCACTGCGCTCGGCAGAGCCCTGGCCGTTCGGGCCCCAGCCGTTCAGGCGGCCCGGCGCCAGAGCAGGCCCCCACCCCCATTCCGCCAGCGCAGACAGTCGGCCAGGGGCCTGCCGAGCAGCAGGCTCGGCAGGGGCCGCCACTCCCCGAGCGCCCGCCGCGGCAGCACGGTGGCCGCCGCGATCGCCCAATCGGGCCGGCCGCTCCAGCGGGCCAGCCGCCTGGCCCCCTCCAGCAGGGGCAGGGTGACGCCGGCCAGGGTGCCGTCCTCCAGCCGGCAGCTGCCGTTCTCCACCAGCAAGGTGCGGTTGTCCCAACGGTGGCGGCCCTCGGCCAGGCCGTAGGGGGCCAGGGCGTCGCTGACCAGCAGCACCCGATCGGGGGCCAGCCGCTGCAGCAGCACCGCCATCGACGGGGCCACATGCACCCCATCGGCGATCAGCCCGAGGCCCACATCACGGCGGGCCAGGGCCGCCGCGATCGGCCCCGGGGCCCGATGGCCCAGCCCGGCCATGGCGTTGAAGGTGTGGGTGAGCAGGCGCACCCCGGCCTTGAAGGAGGCGGCGGCCTGGGCTTCATCGGCCTGGCTGTGGCCGAGGCTCACCAGCACCCCCCGGCGGTTGAGGGCATCGATCACGGCGGCGGCACCCTCCAGCTCCGGCGCCAGGGTCACCAGGGCGATGTCGGCGGCGACGGCCCCCGCCGGCCCGTCGGGAGGTGGTGCTTGGGCAGGGACGCCGTCCTGCGGCGGCGTGGCGGCGTCTGGCGCGGCCCAGGAGTCCAGCGCCGGCGCGTCGGCGGCTCCGGGGCCTGCGCCGCTGAGCGATTCAGCCCAGGGCCCGACCTCGGCCGGACCATGGAAGCCGGCGATGCGCTCCTCCAGGGCTTCCAGGGACGGGGCCGCCAGGTGCTCGAGGGGATGGGCGCCGCGCCGGGCTACCGCCAGGAAGGGGCCCTCCAGGTGGGCGCCGAGCAAACGGCAGCGTCCGGGGCGGTGGGCCTGCCGGGCCTGGCGCAGCACCGCCAGGGCCTGGCGCAGGGGCTCGACGCCGCAGGTCACCAGCGTCGGGCAGATCGCCTCCACCCCATCCCGCCAGAGCAGCTCCAGCAGCTGCTCCAGGCGGGGCAGGTCGGCGGGGGTCAGCTCGGGGAAGGCCAGGCCGAGGCCGCCGTTGATCTGCAGGTCCACCCCCGCCGGGCTGAGCCAGTCCCCGCCCCAGTCGTCGCCGGCGCTGCGGCTGCCGCGGGGGAGGGGATGGAGGGCGGCGATGCGGCCGTCGCGGTCGATCGCCACACGCCAGCGCTGCTCCGGATCCCGCTGCCGGCCGGCGCCGCCTGCTCCGCCCGCCCCAGCGGCGCCCCGGCCGTCCCGCCCCGCGCGGCCCCGGCCGGCGCTGCCAGCTGGCCCGAGCAGCCCGGGCTGGCCTTCGGGGGGAAGGCGCACGTTGCTGAGCCAGGTGCGACCCAGCCGGTCCGGGGGGGACGGATCGGAGCTCCAGAGGTCCATGGCACGGGCCCGGGCGTGAGAATGCCATCCTCGCCGCGTCCGTGCCCTTGGTTGCCACCGACCCCGCTGACCCCCCAGCCCCCACCGACGCCACAGCCCCCACAGCCCCGTCGCCCCTGGCTTCGCGGCCGCGGGTGGCCGTGATCATGGGCAGCGATTCCGATCTGCCGACGATGCAGCCGGCGGTGGCGGTGCTGGAGCGCTTCCAGGTGGGCTGTGAGGTGCGGGTGCTCTCGGCCCACCGCACGCCACTGGAGATGGTGGCCTTCGCCGAGGCCGCCGCCGGGCGGGGCCTGCAGGTGATCATTGCCGGCGCCGGTGGCGCCGCCCACCTGCCGGGGATGGTGGCCTCGCTCACCACCCTGCCGGTGATCGGTGTTCCCGTGCAGAGCCGGGCGCTGTCGGGGCTGGATTCCCTCCATTCGATCGTGCAGATGCCCGCCGGCATCCCGGTGGCCACGGTGGCGATCGGCAACGGCACCAATGCCGGCCTGCTGGCGGTGCGAATCCTGGCCAGCGCCGATCCGGCCCTGGCGGCGGCGATGGCGGCCTACCAGCGGGAGCTGCACGACCAGGTGGTGGCCAAGGACGCCCGGCTGGTGCAGCTGGGCGCCACCGCTTACCTGGAGGGGATGGGCGGCTGAGGCGGCTCGCTGTTGGGCCGTACGGAGCCTGCCCACGCCAGCCACCAAGCCAGCACGATCCTTGGTCGCTTTTGGTTCACCCGCTGACAAGCCTGAGGTCGCAGGGGGATGGCAGACGCCTCTGAACGCTTCGTCCCCACGTTCAGCACAATCGTCCACTCCTCTACGCCATCGGGCCTGAACCCTTTCAACGCGACCAGAGCGTGGCGCACTCTCCCTTGCCGGGCTGTTCAGGGTCTCCCAGCCAGTCGGCGCGGTTGATGATTGATTTTGCCCACCTTCCCGAAAGTCCTCTGTCTTGATCGAGAATTCAAGTCCTGATATTTCCGAGAAGCTGGCATCAGGGCGGCCAGCGGTGAGGCTGGTGAGAGCCTCGCTGGCGATGGTGACTGTGAAATAAACAGCTGGCAATGGCTAGGAGGTCGCAGCCATCAGGCTCCGGCTGTGATCGTCAGCGTCTCAAAGACGATATCGATGCTTTCGACGGCCACCTCGTTGCCTTGAGATTTGAGATCTGTTCCTGTTACTTTGATTGGGAAGGCATTCTTCAATGTCCAGGTCATTACTGGTTTGCCAGCCTCGTCAAGCAGGTTGATCACTATCGTGCAGCGATTGATAGTATTGAGTTTGATGGAATTAAACCAGTCAAACAGCTTGGCGTCTTTGGCGAAGATTCCTTTTCGCAGCGTGACGTTCCCCACTTTGCCCAGTCCCGGCATTTTGATTGGGTAGAAGGAGGGATTGTCGCCATGCCGATACTCGATTGGTGTCGTTTCCGAGCTCAGTCCGGTCACTTCCTGAAAGGGAACTGCCGCCGTCCCATTCAGGCCAGTGACTGAGAAGTAAAACTTGGGCAGTGGCCAAGTGGCATCTTGAGTGCTGCCGTCCATGATCGGTCTGGGTCAAAGGGATGGGAGTTGAAGTGAGAAGACAAATGGCGCGCTAGAGGCTGCCGCGCCAGGCGGCATGTTGTTTAGACGCCTTGCATGCGCTGGGTGAAGGTGAGTTCGATGAATTCTGCGGGCCGGATCAACTGCAGGCTGACATTAACGATCATGTAGCCGTTCAACACATCCAGACCCGTCATCGTGGTGGGCACGCCACAGGCCACGGTGAAGGCTTCCTCGGGTTTGGTTCCCATCAAGCCACCTGCCTGCCAGAGGGTGGTGAGGAAGTTGCCGATCATGCTGGTCACTGTGGTCCAGGTTTTGGCGTCGTTCGCTGCGAAAACGAAGGATTGTAGAGACCGTTTAACGGATTGCTCTATGTAAATCAGTGTGCGGCGCACTTGGATGTAGCGAGTGTCATTGCTGTTGCCATCCAGGGTTCGTGCGCCCCAGACCACAGTGCCACGACCCGGGAGGGCTCTCAAGATCGAGATTGACTGACCATTGGGGGGCATGTTGTAGTCCCCCTGCTCCTGATCATTCAGAAGCACCAGCGGGCGCACCACCATGTTGAGGGGGATGTTGGCTGGCGCATTCCAAACACCGTTGTTGGCGTCACTTTTGGTCCACACTCCGGCCAGCAGTGCACTGGGTGGGGTGATGTTGATCCGGTTGGCCACCACCTGCTCCACCTGCTGGAGAAAGGGCGTGGCGTTGTTCAGATACTTATCCAGATTGGCGTTGTTGATCCGGCTGCCGGAGCTGCACTCCTGGGTGCGGATGGCGCACAGGCCCTTGGCGGGCTGGCCGGGTGCGGCATCCCCAGCAGTTGGTGGAGATGTGGCGGGAGCGTCCAGAGGGAGGGTGATGGTGGCAAGGCATTTTAGTGCTCCGATCGCTACGTCAAAGCTGTCGTCTCCTGTCGCCTTGCGTAGGATTGCCCGACCATCAGCGTTGCAGATCTGGCTGAGCTTGCTGGAGTCGAGTGCTTCAGGTTTGGTCGAGCTCTTCTCGATTGGATAAGCCGAGGCGATCTTGTCAAGAACATCATTGAGCTTGCTCGGATCGCTGAGATAGAGGCTCACCGCTTGAGAGGTGAGCAGATGATTCATCGTCAGGTTGCATTTCGGCTTGTCTGTGCCTGCGGGATCGGCCAGGACTTGAAAGTCAAGGTCCTCGGCTGAGAAGAAGGAGGATTGCAGAGCTGGGCCGTAGGCGGCTCCGTAACTGAATGCATCCTGGGCGCTGCTGATTCCAGTGTAGAAGGCTTCAGCTTTACTTTTGAAGTTCTTGGCATCATTGATGGTGGAGACCTGTGGCAGATCCAGGATCGCCATCCGATTGCGCAATGCACCTGCCTGGCCCAACATCGCCATGACGACGGCTCCATAGTCGCTATCGGAGAGCAGGCAGGCGTCCGGGACCACCAGCATGGTCGCATCGTGCAGGGCGCTGGCCTCCTCCAGGCCAAGCAGGAGCTTCTCTTTCGTTTTATCGTTGCTGTAATCACCAACGGAAATGACGTAGCAGAAGCCACCTCCGTTGGCGTAGAACATCTGCATGGAGAGGTACATATTGTATTGGCTCTTCAGGTCGTCTCCGGCTTGCAAAGCCACCGTGCAGGCAAGCAGTCCCTCTAGGGTTATTGTGTCGTCTTGAAGCTGGGCCGACATCGCCTTGAAATCCGGGCTGGCCGCGGTCGGCGATCCGTTGGCTGCAAAGCTGACGTGATAGTTGGCGGCTAAGCTTTTGCCGCCACCGAAGTACGAGGTGTATTCGGCCATCGACACCACCGGCACCGCCTGCATGGCGAGTTGCTTCTTGGTGACGGGATCCTCCGCCTTGGCCGTGTAACCGATGAAGCAGGGGACAGCGGTGCTGACGCCTGACACGGTTGGGGGGAAGGCTGGAAGCTCGGTCACATAGACACCGGGAGTCTTGCGATCTTGCCTGAGGCCACTGCTCGCCATGACGGCAGCGCTTGGGCTGCTTTCAGGCTATGCAGCCAGGCGCGGCAAATTCCCGGTAGCTTTGAGAAAGTTATCACAACTTCAACCTTTGGTTGACTACGGTTTCTCTCGGCGCATGGCGGGATGAGATTGCGGGTGCAAGAATATTCTTGCCTGATAGCCCTACGCCTGATAGCCCTACGCCTAATGCCGCTGTCTGGTGCATCTTGCGGATGTCGAGCCTGTCTATACTCCCCCATCACCCCTGATCTCGCCATCGCCGGTCCATGTCGCGTGTGCTCCCTGACACATTGGAGGTGGTGCGCTGTCGGGTGAATCAGTTCCTGCTCAACACCGAACAGCGCAGCGATGACTGGGTGGTGCTCGGCAATGCCCTGGAGCCCGATGGCAGCCCCAGTGGCGCCGCGCTCAATAAAATTGTGATGACCGTTACCAATATCGGCAGGGAGATCGGCCATGGCCAGGGTCCGGCTCAGCAGCTGGATGTGATCGTGGATCTGGCTTTCATCGCCAACTTCGCGGCCGCTCAATACGGCGATGGCTTGACGGCCCTTTCGCTCGTGATCGCCTGTCTGCACCAGCAGCCCCTGCTCACCCTGCAAACTGCCTCCACCCTGCCGGCCGAGGTGGAAAACGCGAGCCTTGAGATGATCAACCTCTCCGCCGCCGACCTCAACCACGTCTTTGGCACGATGGGATTGAAGTATCAGCCTTCCGTTTTTTATCGCCTGCGTTTGTTGCCCTACCTGGCTGCCTCGAGCCAGTCGCGTCCGCTACCGGTCCGTGGCGGTGGCGTCGATCCCTTCTCTGATTCCGGTTGATCGTCCGCACGCCAACCGCCGTGACACCGGCTGTCGCCGCCATCGATGGCCAGCTCTACCACCCGTGGTTGCGGCTTCGCTTGAGCCATGGCCATCTCGCCTCACCGCAGAGTGTGGGCCGCCAGCTGGCGCTGATGCCTGATCGGGTCACCCTGAAGGCGTTACATCGGCTGGAGATGGTGGCGATCCAGGAGCTGGATGGCTGCACCCTGCTGCTGAAGGACCGCTTGCGACCGTTGCTCGCCCGCTGGTTGGAGGCTGATGGCGGTGGTCGTCTGCAGTGGCGCCTGGCGGCCCGTTGCCGCCGCTGGCATCTGTATGGCAGTGCGGCGGCGGGCCAGAGCGGTGGGGACCTGGCGGTGCGCCTGTTCGAGGTGGTGGAGCATGAGCTGCCCTCCGGAGTTCGGGTGGGGCCTGCCTGGACGACAGACGGTCTGGCACTACCTGCTCGTACCCGCCCAGGGCGGGGATGTGTTGACGGGGCTGCTCATCCAGGGTGATGGCTGCGCCTTTGCCGCGGCCTCAGCGGCGGAAACCCTGGGTGATGGCCGGGGCTCAGCCGCTGGTGAAGCGGCCGTGTTTCTGCAGTTCGGAACGCAGGGCGGCGTGCAGATCGGCCTTGGTGATCGCGGCTGGGGTGCGGCCCACCGCCAGCAGGGCGGCATGGCGCAGCACGTTGAGGATGGCGCCGCCGGCCAGGTCGTAGCGATCGGCGAAGGCGTCGAGGTCCAGATCGGGTGCGAGGGGGAGCTGCCCCTGGCGGAACATGGCCTGCCAGAGGCGCCGCCGCACGCTGGCTTCGGGTTGGGGGAAGTGGATGCAGGCCTGGAAGCGCCGGGCGAAGGCCCCATCGAGGCCATGCAGCAGGTTGGTGGCGAGGATCACCAGGCCGGGGTAGTCCTCCAGCCGCTGCAGCAGGTAGCCGATCTGCTGGTTGGCGTGGCGATCGTTGGCGCTGTGGCTCTCGCCGCAGCGGGAGAAGAGGGCGTCGGCCTCATCGAAGAACAGGATCCAGTGGTGGTGCTGGGCGCGATCGAAGAGGGCGGCGAGATTCTTCTCCGTTTCCCCCACCCACTTCGACACCACCCGCGAGAGGTCGACCCGGTAGACGGGCAGATCGTGACGCTGGCCGAGCAGGCAAGCGCTCAGGCTTTTGCCGGTGCCGGGGGGACCGTGGAACAGGCAGCGGAAGCCGGGCTTGAGGCGCCGGGCCAGACCCCAGTCGTGCAGAAGGGTGGGGGCATGGGCGAGCCAGCGGTGCACCATCTCCAGGGCTTCGGCGGTGCTGGCATCAAGGATCAGGTCGTCCCAGCTCAGGGGGGTGGCGAGCCGTTCGGCGGGAAAGCCCTTGCTGGGGGGGAGGGTGTCGGGATCGCCGTCGAGGAGCCGTTCGAGTGGATCGGCGGGGATGGTGAGGCGGGCGGCTCCCGGCGGATCGCTGGCGTGATCGGTGTGCAGCTGGAGCAGCTCCTGGGCTTTCCCAGCCTGCGCCTGCTCACCACTCTTCAACCGGCTCTCCGACCGGCTCTCCGACCAGCTCTACGACCGCCTTCCCGATCCGCTTTCCGCCCGGCTCGCCTGCCCGACTCACGCGGTGGCTCCTACGCTGAGCTTCTGCCAAGCCACGACCATCATGCTCGAGCGGCTGGTGCTGCCCCCCTGGCTGCGGTTCAGCCTGGCCCTGCCCCTGCTGGTGCTCAACCTCTGGGTGCTGAGGCAGTTGCTGCTGCCCCTGGCTCCCTTCCCCGCCCTGTTCCTGACGGCGGCCCTGCTGGCCTTTCTGCTGGATCTGCCGACTCGCTGGCTGGTGGAGCAGCGGCTGCCCCGTCCCCTGGCCCTGCTGCTGGTGCTGGGACTGGGTTTTGGCGGCGTGATCCTGGCGGCCCTGTGGTTGCTGCCGCGGCTGCTGACCCAGCTCGATGACCTGATCACCGCCCTGCCCGGCTGGCTGGCCCAGGGGGAGACCCTGCTGGGGGAGCTGCAGCGCTGGGCCCAGGCCAAGGGCCTGCCCACCGATTTCGGCGACCTCAGCAGCGAGCTGATCAGCCGCACCAGCAAGCTCGCCAGCCAGCTCAGCCAGCAGCTGCTCAGCCTGCTGGGTGCCACGGTGGGCCTGACGGTCAACACCGTGATCGTGCTGGTGCTCACCGTGTTTCTGCTGGTGGGCGGCGAACGGATTGCAGCCGGGCTGGCCGAATGGTTGCCGCCGGGGGTGCGGCAGCTGGTGACCGGCACCCTGTTCCGCACCTTCCGTGGCTATTTCGGCGGCCAGGTGGTGCTGGCCCTGATCCTCAGCGCCCTGCAGATGGTGGTGTTCACCCTGCTGGGCATCCCCTATGGCGTGCTGTTCGCGGTGGCGATCGGCTTCACCACCCTGGTGCCCTATGCCAGCGCCCTGACGATCGTGCTGATCTCCCTGTTGCTGGCCCTGCAGGAGCCGCGCCAGGGCCTGGAGGTGCTGGCGGCGGCGATCACCGTCGGCCAGGTGGTGGATCAGGTGATCCAGCCGCGGTTGATGGGCAGCATCGTGGGCCTGCAACCGGCCTGGCTGCTGATCAGCCTGCCGATCGGCGCCCGGTTGGGCAGCCTGCTGGGGTTGGGGGAGCTGCTGGGGCTGCTGCTGGCGGTGCCGCTGGCCAGCTGCAGCAAAACGTTTCTGGATGCCTGGGCGGTGCGGCTGCGGGCCGGCGAGCCGATGGTCACGATGGCGGAGGAGTGAGCCGGGCCGAGCCGGCTCGTGACCTTGGGGGCGAAGATCGGCTGGGGCCCATACCAATGCTGGCCTGCACCTGGGGTGTCTGGGCTGGAAGGGCGACGGTTGAGTAGACCCCGCGCCGCCGGCGCCTGTGTTCAGCCCTCCGCCGGCCCGGGAATCACCCCTGTTGCCTGCAGATAAGCCAGCACCTGCTCGACGCAGGCCTCCAGGCTCTGGCCGCCGGTGTCGATGCGGAGTTCGGGGGTCTGCGGCTCTTCGTAGGGGCTGGAGATGCCGGTGAATTCCTTGATCTCGCCGGTGCGGGCCTTGGCGTAGAGGCCCTTGGTGTCGCGCTGCTCGCAGACCCCCAGATCAGCGGCGCAGTGGATCTCGATGAAATCGCCGGCGTCCACCAGGGCGCGGGCCCGGTCCCGGTCGGCGCGGAACGGCGAGACGAAGGCGGTGAGCACCACCATGCCGGCATCGAGGAAGAGCTTGGCCACCTCTCCGATGCGGCGGATGTTTTCCTCCCGGTCCGCATCGGAGAAGCCCAGGTCCTTGCAGAGCCCGTGGCGCACGTTGTCGCCATCGAGCACATAGGTGGCCAGCCCCTGCTCGAACAGGGCCGAATTGACGGCATTGGCCAGGGTGCTCTTGCCGGCGCCGGAGAGGCCGGTGAACCAGAGGATGGCGCTGCGATGGCCCCGCTGGTGGGCGCGGGCGGCGCGGGTGACGCTGGAGTGGTGCCAGACGATGTTGGTGGCCTTGGGGCCGGCTCCGGGGTCGTTGCCCCCACCGTCGGGAGTGCCGGCGGGGGAGGGGGTGCCATCGAGGGCCTGGGAGCTGGTCATCGGGCCGCCGCTGCGGGGTGCTGGTGGCCATTGTCCCTGCTGGCAGGGCCGCGGCTGGCCAGGGCCCTGTTCCCAGGACCCCGGGGCCGCGATCGAGCGCGGTGGCTAGGCGGAGCGAGGGATCGTCAGCACCCTGTTGCGGCCATCGAAGCGATGGGGGCCGGTCCGGCCGACGCGGGTGACCGGTCGGGGGGTCGGCAGGATGTCGATCGTGGCGCTGCCAAGATTCCAGTTATCAACGTCCTGGAAGAGGCCTTCCTGGGAGACGTGGCGGATCTGGAAATACTCGATGTCCGTTGGCTGGAAGCTGTCAGGAACGGCGAAGGTCACGTCGAAAACGCGCACCGAGCCGCCGGCCAGACCGCCGGTGCCGGTGAACTGGAGCCGTTCGCGCAGGGCGGGGCTGGTGCGCAGCTTGAGGATCAAGTCTGCCCAGCTGCCTCCACGCAGATCATCGTTGGTGGTTTGCAGGGTGATGCGCAAGGTGAGGTTGGCCATGGTTGTTGTTCTGGAGAACGTGGTGTTGTGTTGAAACGGGTTGGTGGGAAGGACGGGTTGGCGTCGAAGAATGAGTGGTTGGGATCCAACGATCTGGATCGCAACCCGGGCTGCCTCGCTGATCGGGCAGCGGCATGACTGGATGGTGCTCAGGATGGCTTGGTGCCTTGAAGTCCTCCGTGAATGTGAATGCAGTGTCGGCGCAATCAACGGCGCCAGCCATGCGCAGGCTCAAGGCTTGCTGTGAGGCTGATCACGCAACTCCGGCCGCCCTTCAGCAGCGGCCCGGCCGCCTCGCCCGCCTGGCCAGGGTTGGGTTTCCCCCAGCGCAATGGCCGGCCAGCCGCGCCAGACTGCCCCCCAGACGATCTGGGCCCCATGGCCGATCTGCCCAGCCGAGCGGCTGCCTTGATCGGTGGCCTCGGTGGCCTCGGCGGTGGCAGGCTGTTGGCCTGGGCCGCCCTGCCTCTGGCCCTGTACCTGGCCTTTTGCCTGGCGCTGTTCCTGTGGCAGCGCTCGCTGCTGTATTTCCCCCAGCCCAGGGCGGCGGTGCCCGGCGTCGAGCTGCTGCGGTTGCCCCTGGCCGATGCCGATGGGGTGCTGAACATCAGCGCCGCCCAGCGCCAGCGCCGCGGGGCGGTGCTCTATTTCGGCGGCAACGCCGAGGATGTGGCCCTCACCGTGCCCAGCCTGGCGGCGATCTTCCCGGAGCGGTCCATCCAGGCGGTGCACTATCGCGGCTATGGCGGCAGCGGCGGCCGGCCGTCGGAGGCGGCCCTGGTGGCCGATGCGGTGGCGGTGCTCGATCAGCTCCGACAGCAGCATCGGGATGTGGTGGTGATCGGCCGCAGCCTCGGCAGCGGTGTGGCGGTGCAGTTGGCGGCCCAGCGGCCGGTGCAGCGCTTGATCCTGCTGACCCCCTTCGCCAGCGTGCTGCGCCTGGCCGCGGCCCGCTTCCCTCTGGTGCCGGTGCCGCTGCTGCTGCGGGATCGGTTCGAATCCTGGCGCCATGCCGGCCGCGTCGCCGCCCCCACCCTGATCGTGGCGGCCGGCAGCGATGAGCTGATTCCGCTGGCCGAGGCCCGCCGGCTGGCGGCCAGCTTCGCGCCGGGCCTGGTGCGTTTCACCCTGGTGCCGGATGCCGGCCACAACAGCCCCCTGCTGGAGCACCCGGCCCTGCGGCCGCTGCTGCGTGGCGAGGGCTGAGGGAGCCGGGCCCGTCCTCCCCAGCCCCGCCGCTCCTGACCATGCCGGAAGCGGCCCCGGACCTCAGAAGCTCTTGAGCAGCAGCGAGCTGCCCATCAGCAGGGCCAGCACCTCAAAGGCCCGCTTGACGACGCGGCTGCCGCGGGCGATCGCCAGGTGGGCGCCGAGGTAGCCGCCCATGATCGAGCCGGCCAGCAGCATCGGCACCCAGCTCCAGGCGATCTGGCCCTGCTGGCCGAGGGTGAGGGCACCGGCGCCGTTCCAGAACAGGCCCACCAGCACCAGGGTGTAGGCCACGGCGCGGCTGTAGTCGAGGCCGAACCAGCGCACCAGCCAGAGGGTCACGAACAGACCGGTGCCGGAGGTGAGCGAGCCGTTGAGCACCCCGATCGCGAACAGGCCGGCGCCGCCGATCGCCAGTCGGCGGCGGCTGAGCGGCCGGGGGCGGGCCGCCACCCCCAGGGACGGGCGGGCCAGGGAGTAGAGCCCCAGGCCGATCGTCAGCAGCCCGAGCAGCAGGGTGCAGAGCCTGGGGGGCAGGGCCAGCACCAGCCGCGCCCCGAGCACCACGCCCGGCAGGCCGGTGGCCAGCATCAAGGCCGCCAGCCTGGGGTTGAGCGAGCGTTCGCGCAGGTGGCGCAGGCTGGCACCCACCCCCAGGGCCACGCTGGCCAGCTTGTGGGTGGCGAGGGCCAGGGGGAAATTCAGCCCGAGCAGGATCAGCACCGGCAGCTGCACCAGCCCCGCCCCACCGCCCGCCAGGGCCGAGAGCAGGTTGGCCAGCAGCGCGGCGCCGAACAGGGCGAACTGCAGCAGGAGGTCGGTGGGGGCCATGGCGACGCCCATCCTGGGCGGCGGGCTCACCCCGAGGCCGCCACCGCCTCGACCACGCTCACCGGCCCGGGGGTGGGCACGATCCGTTGCAGCTGCAGACCGGCGCTCTCCAGCAGTTGGGCGTACTCCTGGGGCGTGCGTTCGCGGCCGCCCTCGCTCATCACCAGCATGTTGAGATCGAGCAGCTTGCCCGGGAAGGGACCGTTGCCCGGTGGGATCACCTGTTCCACCACCAGCACCCGGGCGCCGGGGGCCATGGCGGCGCGGATCCGCTCCAGAATCGTCCGGCAGGCGTCATCGCCCCAGTCGTGAATGATGTGCTTGAGCAGGTAGGCGTCGGCGCCGGCCGGGGCCTCGCTGAAGAAGTCGCCGCCCTGCAGGCTCAGCCGCCCCTCCAGCTCCGGCGGGATCGCCGCGCCGGCCACCACCTGGGGCTGATCGAACACGGTGCCCCGCAGATCGGGGTAAGCCGCCAGCACCGTCTGCAGCAGCATCCCCCGGCCGCCGCCCACATCGACCAGGTGGCTGATGCCGCGGAAGTCATAGGCGGCCAGCAGGGCAGCGAGCTGGGCACGGGAGTGGTCGCCCATGGCCCCATCGAAGATGGCGCCCCGCTCAGGATTCTGTTTGTACCAGGTGAAGACATCCATGCCGTAGCGATGGCGAAAGGCCCCATCGCCGGTTCGCACGCTGTGCAGCAGATCGGCCCAGCCGAGGTAGTGCTCATCGCCGAGCAGGCGCGCCACCATCCGCATCGAGTGGGGGTGATCGCTGCCCAGCAGCTCCGCCAGGGCTGTGAGCGCGAAGCGGCGCGGGGCCGTTTCCTGGAAGATCCCCAGGCTGGCCAGCCCCCGCAGCAACCGGAACAGACTGTCGGCATCGGCGCCGCAGGCCGTGGCCAGCTCGTCCACGGGGCGCTCGCCGCTGATCAGGTGGTCGGCCACCCCCAGCTCGGCGGCCACGTGGATCATCTGGCTCACCCAGGCGCCACTGGCCAGCATCAGCAGCTGGTCGGAGAGGCTGAGGGGAGGGGGGCTGGAAGGAGCGGAGGCCATGGGGTTGGCGGGGGTGGCGCTGATTTCCTCTAGCGCCGGAACAGGGGGCTGTCAGACGCTGGGCCTCGCTCCTGGCTGCTGTGACCCCGTGAAGACCATGCCTTCCATGGATCAGAGCTTGAGCCTGGAGATCCAGGGCCGATCTGGCACGAAGCGCACCATGACCTGGTCATGCACGCTTAGCTTGTGATAAGCCCTGTAATTGTCTTCCGCCATGTAGTGAATGAAAGGTGGCGATGGGTAAGTGGTAAAGCGATAGGAAACGCAAGAGCGTGTGCCTTCTCCGCAAACCTCTGTCCAGCGATCGACAACCTGGGCCATGACCTGGCGGCCACGGCATGCTAGGAGAATGGAATCGTGTAGGCTCCGCACCGAGCTGAACAACGTTCCCGTAGAAGATATTACGAGAGTAGCGCGAATGGCCAGTCCCGCGAGATTGCCAAGGAGCGGTTGTTGTTGATCCAGCCGATTTGTTTCGGGACTCGTCGGCAAGTAGCGAATCAGCACGTTGCTTCTGGGGCGTGACGATGCATAGGTGTTCCAGTCGACAGCGGCCTGGTTGCGATGCAGCGTGGGACTGGAGTTGTTGTTCGGGCGAGGCCAGAATTGATACTCAAGCCAAAAAGATTTCTCTGGACTGCTTTCCTCGTGGCGGTTCAGAATCACGCCTTCATTGATCTCGCCCTCGCGTAGCAGTTCCAGCTCGGTCAACACATCCGAAGCTTTTTGAATGCTGAAGCCGAGGAATAGAAGGGAAACAGCGCAAAAGAGGCCAAGACCTGCGATCGCCCCTCCCAGGGAGGGCGGCGTGTTCACGTGGGCTGGTCGGGCCGGCGAGGCCGAGGGGGTTGCCGTCATCGTCGGGAGGAGGCTGCGCACCTTTGGTTGCCATGGGCCAGCGCTGATTCAGTGGCCTCGCCACGGCCCCGGCTCTGGCTTGAACGCTGGCGCGAGCCACCAGCGCACCCCAGCGCGCACCGCAGGTCCCCCCAACCCCCGCCCTCAGCCCCCCGCCTGCTTGGGCCGGAAGCCCTCCTTCTCCAGGGCCGCCAGGGCCGGGGTCACCTGGTCGCCCTGCAGTTCGATCACACCGTCCTTGAGGGTGCCACCGGTGCCGGCGGAGGCCTTGAGGGTTTTGAGCAGGGCGCGGGCCTCGGCTTCCGGGATCTCCAGGCCGGTGATCGCGGTCACGAGCTTGCCGCCCTTGCCGGCCTTGCTGCGCTGCACCCGCACCCTCTGCTGGGCCTTCGGGGTGGTGCCGCCAGCGGCGCCGGACGCCCCGGCGGCAGGCCGGGCCATGCTCGCCGCGCTGCTGCTGAATTCCTGCCAGCCGCCTTTCTTGGCCATCCTCAGCGCCCTGCCACTGCCGCAGATTCTGATCGGCGCTGCGCCAACCCCGCCGACCGCCCAGGGGGCCGTTGACGTGCCCCCCAGAGTGCCGCTACGGGCGCTGCAGACCCTTGTTGGCGTGTTGGCGCGGCCCTACTGCTGCACGGGCAGTGGCACCGGGCCGGCGGTGCAGGTGCCGGTGCGCAGCGAGCAGCGGCCGGCTGCTTCGGCCAGGGCCTGCTGGTGTTCGGCCTGTTCCAGGCCCTGAAGCAGCCACTGTTCGCAGGCTTCAGCCACGCTCAGGCCGAGGTGGGCCGCGGCAGCTTCCACCCTCGTGCGCAGCGCACCCTGCAGCCAGGCTGGGTCCGCCACGGGTGGGGCTTCCGGCGCGGCGGTGCTGGAGAGGCTGGGGGATGCCGTCATGGCAGGGCGAGGAACGCAGCGCCGTCCATTCTCGGCCTCGCGGGTCCGGCTCTGCTGTGCCGACGGAGCCGCCTGATCACGCCGGGAGATTCCAGGCGATCACGCCTTCAAGCCCCGGGCCTGGCACTGCAGATCAGCTTCGGACGTCCAGTCATGAACGAACGTCTGCGTCTGCTTCGGCGTCACCCTCGGCGATCTCGATCATCCTCGGCAACCATGGTGATGAGCGCTTGCTGAATCGCTCCGTAGAGGAAGGCCGCTCCCTGCCCAATCTCTGTGCATTTCTGATTCAGCAGGCCCCACCTGATGATCTGCGGGGCAAGCACCTGCAGCCATGGCAGCTGTTGAGTGGGCGCTTTCAGCACCGGAGTCTCCCCACTCGCTCAGCTGTTGCAGGCCAGGGTCACGCGGTGCTGCTGCTGGCGCTGCGGGCTGCGGCCAGCCACGGCTGTCTGGCTACCTGAATGCGGAGCGGTGGATGAGGTCTTCAACCAGGTCGCGCACCGACCGGCCAGAGCGGACGCTGCACTGCTCCAGGAGTGCGTGGATCTCGGCCGGAATGTCCAGGTCGACGCGCTGCGGGAGTCTGGAGGCGTCAAGACGCCAGGTGCTGTCGGTCAAGGCAGGGGCGAAAAAGGCTTATTCAGATTCTGCATAAGCCTCGGCGCGCTGTTGTGGCTCCGACGCGTTGTCAGCCGAACGGCCGCGGCGATGCAGCAGAAGCGTTGCCCGATTGCAGCGCCGTGCCACTGCTCAGCTGCCAGCGGCGCCGGGGCGCTGGCGGCAGGGCTCAGCCTCGCTGCGAGCGCTCAGGCCCCGATCATCCGATCGAGGCGGCGGACTCAGCGCAGGCATCCGCTGGGCTTGATCTGTGGTCCTGCATCGAGGATGCGGCTGCTCCAACCAGCCGGATCTCGGGATGGCGCTTTGCCAGATCTCCGGCCTTCTGGCTCAGATGGCGCAGCAGTCTGAGAAGGCGTGGCTGCTGTTGATAAACCTTGCGGACCACCAAGGTCTCACCCACGTCAAGAGGGATCTGTATTGGAAGAATGACTTTTGCGGCATCAAGCAGTCCGATGCTTAAGGCCGTGGCATAGCCGACCTGGAGATTGCTGTCTATCATCCCCTCCCATTTCTGTCGCTCATAGCGGTTGATCTTCTGGGGGTTATTCCAAAGATCTAGGCTCTGAAGTGTGGCCTGAATCTTTGGGAAAGCGTTGTCAGGAAGCGCAAGCGAGGGGTAGTGGCGCACATCCTCCAGGCTGAGTGGATGGGCCTGGTTCAGCAACGGGTGCTCCGGGCTGACCACAAGATGGGTGGGCAGGCGTGTGAGGTGAAAGCAGCACAGGTCCGGATCGTCGGCATCGGGCACATCGGGGTAGCAGCCGAGCCAGGCATCGATCACGCCATGGCGAAGGTGGTGGAGCGGGGTGTGGATTTCAATGAAGTCAAAGTTCCCTGCAACCCATCCCTTGGGAACGGGATCGCAATACAATGGCCCTGAGTAATATTGCGATTCAATCCTGAGCGGTTGATTTTTTCGCCAGCGATACTCCTGATGAACATGTCGCTCAAGGTTGAGCAGTGTCTGATCTCCTCGCACCTGCCACTCTCCCCACCGTTTGACAATGGTGATGCCGAATAGATCGGAAACGGCTTGAACAGCGCGGCTCACCTTCGGTTGCGAGATGCCGAGGAGTGAAGCGGCTCGGGCACCAGTACGCAGCCAGATGATCAGATCCAGGCAGGCAAGATTCTCAATGGACACCACGACGGCATGCCGACAAGACTGTGCTGATCCTAGGGCTGCTGTTATTCAGAACTGGCATAAAGCCATCGCATTCAGTGTGGAGGATCAGGGGCAGAATGCAGCGCTATGCAGTGGATTCCTGCATCCGCCGCCTCCCCGGTTCAGGCAGGGCCAGTCTGTTCAAGCCGCTTCTATCGCATGATCCAGCTGCGGGATCGACAGGGGGAGCGATGAGCAGCCGTCAGTCCTTCTCGCCCTTGCCGGCGGTGCTGGAGAGCTATGGGCTGGGGCCGCGAATGGAGCGTGGCCGCCGCTATCCCGCGGCGGGCGGGTGCAGGAGCTGGTGGTGAAGGCGGGCCGGCTGGAGGCCAGGGTGCAGGGCTCCCGGGCCACGCCCTACCGGGTGAGCGCGTGCGCAGCGCCGCCCCCGGCAAGGCCCAGTGCAGGGCGCTGGAGGAGGCGATGGCGGCCCGCCTGGGCTGGACCGCCCAGCTGCTCAATGGCGAGGTGCCGCGTGATCTGGGGCATCGACCTCTCGCTGCATCACGAACTCCCGGGTCCATGGCGGGAGCAGGTGGCCCGGATGGGAAGGAGGCTGGCTCCCTAGGCTGGTGCCACTGCATGCCTCCGCCGGTGACCAGCACCGTTCCCCCCGTCACGGGCCTTTCCACCGATCCCGCCCGCCTGGCCCCCGCGGTGCGCCCCGATCCCGCCGGCCGCTTCGGGCCCTACGGCGGCCAGTACGTGCCGGAAACCCTGATGCCGGCTCTCGCCGAGCTGGAGGCCGCCGCTGCCGAGGCCTGGGCCGATCCCGCCTTTACCGAGCGGCTCAACCACCTGCTGCGCACCTATGTGGGCCGCCCCAGCCCCCTCTACGAAGCGGAGCGGCTCACGGAGCACTACCGCCGCGCTGAGGGCGGCCCGCGCATCTGGCTGAAGCGCGAGGACCTCAACCACACCGGTGCCCACAAGATCAACAACGCCCTCGGCCAGGCCCTGCTCGCCCTGCGCATGGGCAAGCAGCGGGTGATCGCCGAGACCGGCGCCGGCCAGCACGGCGTCGCCACCGCCACCGTCTGCGCCCGCTTCGGTCTGGAGTGTGTGATCTACATGGGCGCCGAAGACATGCGCCGCCAGGCGCTCAACGTGTTCCGCATGCGCCTGCTCGGCGCCCGGGTCCAGCCGGTCACCGCCGGCACCGCCACCCTCAAGGACGCCACCAGTGAAGCGATCCGCGACTGGGTGACCAATGTGGAAACCACCCACTACATCCTCGGCTCGGTGGCTGGCCCGCACCCCTACCCGATGCTGGTGCGCGATTTCCACGCTGTGATCGGTATCGAGGCCAAGCAGCAGTGCGCCGAAGCTTTCGGGCGGCTGCCCGATGTGCTGGTGGCCTGCGTCGGCGGCGGCTCCAATGCCATGGGCCTGTTCCATCCCTTCGTCGAGGACACTTCCGTGCGGCTGATCGGTGTAGAGGCCGCCGGCGAGGGGGTGGCCAGCGGCCGCCATGCCGCCACGATCACCGAGGGCCGGGTGGGTGTGCTGCATGGCGCCATGAGCCTGCTGTTGCAGGACGACGACGGCCAGGTGCAGGAGGCCCATTCGATCAGCGCCGGCCTCGATTACCCCGGTGTGGGTCCGGAGCACAGCTACCTCAAGGGCATCGGCCGGGCCGAATACGCCGCCGTCACCGATGCTGAGGCCCTCGATGCCCTGCAATTGCTCTGCCAACTGGAGGGAATCATTCCGGCCCTGGAAACCGCCCACGCCTTCGCCTGGCTCGACAAGCTCTGTCCCACCCTCGCCCCCGGCACCGAAGTGGTGGTCAATCTCTCCGGCCGCGGCGACAAGGATGTGAACACCGTGGCCGATCGTCTTGGCGACCGGCTGGGGGCGGGCTGAGGCCCCAGGATCCGGCGCAGGATCAACAACGCAACAACTCGCGTTCAGGCCCTGATCAAAGCGGATCTTCCTCCCACTGGAAACGGGGCAGCTTGGCCAGGGCTTCCTTGAGTCCGCGGGCCCAGATCTCCATGGTGCTGGTGACCTGGCGGTTGTCCTTCTCCAGCTTGAGACGATGGCTGATCCGCAGTTCATCGGCCGGCACCAGGGCGATCTCAAACGGTGGCCCCACGGTGAGGTTGGAGCGGCGGGTGACGATCTGGGAGACCAGGCAGAGGCGAGCCGCATCCTCCAGGGAAAGCTTGTGGTGACCCACGTAATCAAGCGGGGGCTTACCATATTTACTCTCGCCGATCTGCAAGAAAGGCGTTTCCGGAGTCGCCATGATGGCGTTGCCCTGCGGATAGATCAGATACAGGCCATGCGGTTGGCCGGCGATCTGGCCGCCCAGGATGAAGCTGGCCTCGCCGCTGGCTCCAGCCTGCTTCAATGGCGCTGAAAAGGCCTGCTGCACCGAAACGCTCAACCGCCCCACATAATCGGCGGCCTCAAACAGATAGCGCGCCGTCAGCAGATCGTGGCTCTCGCTTTTGGCGCGGGTTGGTTGGTTCAGGGCTGCCGCCCGGCCCTCGTGGAAGGCGCTCAGCATCGCCGCATCGGCGGCCGCTTCATCGAGCGCCAGGTCACGGCGGATTCGGTTCAGCACCGCCTGGGTGGTGCCCAGATTGCCGGCGGCCATCAACACGAACAGCCGATCGGGGGCCGGCTGGAAAACATGCAACTTGCTGTAGCTGGAGATGTAATCCACCCCAGCATTGGTGCGGGAGTCGGAGGCAAAAACCAGGCCGCTCTCGAGAAGAAATCCGACGCAATAAGTCATTGCTGCAGCGGCACTCTGTTGATCACGTTGTTCTCTGCTTTTGGGCTGGCCATGCTTTCAGCTGAGCAACCGTTGCAGGATCGACGCCACCGATTGCACCGCCGCCCGCGCCGTGGCGTAGGCCATACGCATCGGCCCGATCACCGCCACCTGGCCGCTGGCCCCATCGGCGGTGCGGTAGGGGGCCTGCACCACGGCGCAGGCCTCCAGGGCGACATTGGGGTGCTCGCTGCCGATCCAGATGCCAGCGCCGGCGTCGGGGTCCTGGGGGTCCGGGGCGAGCAGCAGGTGGGGGGCGCCATCGACCTGCTGCACCACCGGCAGCAGGGTGGTGCTGCGGCTGAATTCCGGTTGGCCCAGCAGGTGGCCCAGGCCCGCCGCCACCACCCCGAAACCGCCGCGGCTGGCCTGACTCGCCTGGCTGTCGAGGGCCTGGCGCAGCAGCCCCACGCTCCGGTTCAGCTGGGCCGGCAGCCGATCCCAGGGCAGGGTTCCCCCCGGGTGGTTGCCCAGCTGCTCATTCGCCCAGGTCTCCAGCAGCGGCAGCTCATCGGCGATGCCCCTGGGCAGTTTGAGATTGAGGCTCGAGGTGTGGGAGGCACCCTGCACCAGGAACACCAACAGCCGGTCGCCGCTGGCGACCAGGCGCACCGCCTGAAGCTGGGGCTGGGGGCGCAGCGGCCGGCTGATCAGGCTGAGCAGTCCGGTCAGGTCGGCCAGGCGGCGGGTCAGGTGCTGCAGCAGGTCATCCAGCGCCGCCCACTGCAGCGCCACCCCTGCCAGCTCCCGGTCGAGCTGTAGGGCCGCCGCCCCGGGAGCGGGAAGCAGCTGATCCACGAACAGCCGATAGCCCTGCTGGCTGGGGATCCGGCCGGCGGAGGTGTGGGGTTGGGTGAGCAGGCCCCGTTGCTCCAGGGCACCCATCGCCGAACGCACCGTTGCCGGACTGGCGGGCAGGCCGAAGCGACGCACCAGGGTGTGACTGCCGACAGGCTCGACGGTGTCGACGTAATGGCGCACCGTGGCCTGGAGCACCTCCTGTTGCCGGCGGGGCAGGCTCTCCAAGGACGGGTGGGAATGATTGGCGATCGTAGGGAGTTCCACCCCGCCGCTGCCGTGCCTGTGCCAGGTGCGGGGTTGACAGCGCCTCTACAGCACCTCTACGGCATCTCTACAGGGGCTGATGGCGGGTCGCTAGGCGCCCCTGCATTGCGCCTCCACCCCCTCGCCCGCAGGCCCGCCTGAGCGCTGCGTCCCCTTTATTTCTCTCGCCGCTCATGCTCCCGGCTGCCCGCGCCGCACGAGGCCCCTGGCCGGCTCAAGGCGCCGCCGCCAGCGGTCCCGCCCCGACCCTCGCCGGTGGCCCCCGCCCGGCTCAGTAGCGGGGCACCGAGGGATCCACCTGCAGGCTCCAGGCCTCGATGCCGCCCTCCACATTCCACACGTCTGTGAAGCCCTGCTCCTGGATCAGCCAGCAGCCGACCTGCCAGCTGCGCATCCCCGCATGGCAGAGCACCGCCACCGGTCGCTCCCGGTCCAGCAGGGCATGGATCCTCGGCGCCCAGTCCGAGGCGCGGCTCAGCGGCAGATGGATCACCGGCTCGGCCAGCCTGGCCAGCGCCAGTTCGCCGTCCTCCCGCACATCCAGCAGCTGCAGCCCGGCCTCCTGCCCCAACCGTGCCGCCAGTTCCGGCGCTGTCAGGGTCTGGGGGTGGAGGGGGGGAGCAGGGGCGTCTTCAGCCATGGGGGGCACGGGTCCGGGCGAGCGGCAGGATGGACCCATCCTGCAGAACCGGAATGAAGGCCAGGCCCTTCCTGGCGAGCCTGCTGGCGCTGCTGCTGCTGTTGCTGGGCCTGGCAGGGCTGGCCTGGTGGCAGGTGTGGGAGCGGAGCCCGCTGCAGCTGCAGCATCGCGCCCTGGTGTTGCCCCGCGCGGCCCGGTTCGTCTCCCGCGATGCGCCGATCGCCCTGCACCTGCTCAGCGATGGCCGCGAACCGGTCGGCTACGCCCGCGCCGTGGCCCCGTCCCGGGAGCGCCGCCAGGCGGTGGATGCGATCGAGCGCCTGCGGGATGGGGCCTTCGCCGCCGCCGGCCTCGACTACAGCAATGAGCTGGCCGGCTGGCTCGCCCCGGAGATCAGCGTCGCCCTCTTCGACCGGCCCGGAGCCAGCCAGGCCGGCGCCTCCCGCCCGGGCCCGGAGCCCGGGGGCAACTGGCTGCTGGCCCTGCGCAGCCGCGATGCCGGCGGTGCCCGGCGCTTCCTGCAGCGCTTCTGGCAGACCCGCAGCCTGGCCGGCACCGATCTGCAGGTGAGCAGCTACCGCGGCATGGGGCTGATCAGCGGCCGCGGCGCCCTGGTCGGCCAGCAGCCCGTGCCCTTGGCCACCGCCCTGATCGATGACGACCTGCTGCTGATCGCCTCCGGCCGGGGGGTGCTGGAAGAAGCCCTCGATGTCTCCCAGATCGACGAGCTCAACCAGGCCGCTGACCCCAGCCTCCAGGCCGGCCTGGAGCGCCTCGGCAGCGGCGCCGCCCTGCTGGTCGCCCGGGGCGCCGCCGCCGTTCCCCTCGGTCTGCCCGCCACCGCGCCGGACGCCCCCACCCCGGCCCGGCTGCTCGCCAGCCTGCGGCCCGAGGGCACCAGCCTGCTCCTGGAGGTGCTGATCGACCATCCCGCAGCCCAGGACGTGGTTGCCGCCCCGCTGGCGGAGGAGCAGCGCCGCCGGCTCCTCGCCCTGGCCCCGGCTCGCCCGGCCGCCCTGGCTCTGCTGCAGGATCCGGCCCTGCTTCGCCAGGATCCGCTGCTGCGCGGCCTGGTGGATCTGGCCGCTCCCCGCGGCGGCGCCGCCGGGCCCCTGCCCTCCCTGCTGCTCGCCCGGGCGGACGGCCCCCTGCTCTCGGTGCGCATCGACGACGACTGGCTTCTGGTCACTCCGAGCGGGCAGCCGGCGACCGCTGATCTGGAGGCGCCCCTGGCCGCCGCCGGCCTGATCCCAGCGCCCCTGGAGACGGGCTCCGGCAGCGTCACCGTCTGGACCCGCCTCGAGGCCGCCGCCACTCGTGGCTCCCGCGCCGCTCGCGAGGGGCGCGATGGCCGCGACCGGCTGCTGGCCCCGGTGGAGGGGTGGCAAGGGGAGCAGGACGGCCTCGCCCTCTGGGGCCGCAGTCTGGCCCTGCTGGATCGGGACCCCGACAGCCGGGGCGCCCGCCCCCGCCAGCGCCAGCTCCAGCAGCTCGATCACCCTGGGGCGCCGATCCAATGGGCGCTGGATGCCGATCAGGCCCGGGGCCTGCTGGCCTCCTGGGGCCCCTGGCGGCGTCTGGCCGGACTGGCCGGCGGTCCGATCGATGGCAGCGTTCGCGGCCTGGCCCTGGCCGTCGAACCCACCGCCGATGAGCTGGTCCTCCAGGCCCGGCTCGACCTCGGCGGCAGCCGCTGAACCCCACCGATCCCAAGCCCGCTCCCCATGGCCCTTCCCACCCTGCTGCTTCTGCGCCATGGCATCGCCGAGGAGCCCGCGGAGCACCAGAACGATGCCGATCGCGCTCTCACCGCCACCGGACGGCGCCGCACCCTGGCGGTGCTCGAGCGGGCCGCGGCCCTGGGTCTGGGGGTTGAGCGGCTGATGGCCTCCCCCCTGCTGCGGGCGCGTCAGACCGGAGAGCTCGCGGTGGCGGCGGGCCTGGCCCCTTCGCTGGAGCTGGCCACCGCCCTCGCCCCCGGTGGGGATCCCCTTCCCCTGCTCAGCACCTGGCTGCAGGCCGCCAGCGTCGATGGCGCCCCGCCGGCCCTGCTCAGTCTGGCGCTGGTGGGCCATGAGCCCGACCTCAGCGATCTGGCGGCCCTGCTCCTGGCGGCTCCGGCCGGCTCCCTGCGTCTCCGCAAGGCGGGGATGGCCCTGCTGCAGTGGACTCCGGCCGCGGCGGAACCGCAGCCCGACGCCCCATCCGCAGCCGCCGGGAGCTGGCAGCTGCTGTTGCTGCTGGCACCCCGCATCCTGCTGGGCTGAGCCTTGCGCGCCCTCTGCGGCCTGGTCGCGATCGGCCACGGCGGGTGGCCTTAAGGCCTGCTCCGGGCAAGGCCCCCCTCAGGCCCCCCAGAGCGGCCCTGACGGCAGTCCAGCCCCGTTGCGGTCACGGGGGTCTGGGGCTGCCAAGGCGCCCCTCGCCTGGCAGCCTGCGCTACGGCGCGGCGGCATCCTGCACCCCTAGGTTTGTCGATTCGACACCCAGCGATCGGCATGGCCGCGAAAAGCACTCCCGAGGCCCCAGCGGCGGCAGCGGCCCTTCCGGCCCGCGAGACCGCCGTCGCCGATGCGGCGCCGCCGGCGGTGTTCCGGCCGGGTCTGGAGGGAGTGCCCGCCACCCAGTCCGCCATCTGCGACATCGATGGGCGCCAGGGGGTCCTCACCTACCGCGGGGTTCCGGTCGATCAGCTCGCCCACCACAGCAGCTTTCTGGAAACCGCTTACCTGCTGATCTGGGGGGAGCTGCCCACCATCTTCCAGCTCAATGCCTTCCAACAGGACGTGCAGATGCACCGGAGGGTGAGCTTCCGGATCCGCGACATGATGAAGTGCTTCCCGGCCGGGGGGCACCCGATGGACGCCCTCCAGGCCAGCGCCGCCTCGCTGGGTTTGTTCTATTCACGGCGGGCTCTCAACGATCCCCAATACATCACTGAGGCGGTGGTGCGGCTGATCGCCAAGATTCCCACCATGGTGGCGGCCTTCCAGCTGATCCGCAAAGGCCAGGATCCGATCCAGCCACGCGACGATCTGGCCTATTCCGCCAACTTCCTCTACATGCTCACCGAGCGGGAGCCCGACCAACTGGCGGCCCGCATCTTCGATGCCTGCCTGATCCTGCACGCCGAGCACAGCCTCAACGCCAGCACCTTCAGCGCCCGCGTCACCGCCAGTACCCTCACTGACCCCTATGCCGTGGTGGCTTCTGCGGTCGGCACCCTGGCCGGCCCCCTGCATGGGGGGGCCAACGAGGATGTGCTGGAGATGCTTGAGCAGATCGGCAGCCCCGATCGGGTCGAGGCCTGGCTGGATCAGGCGATCGCCTCCAAACAGAAGATCATGGGCTTCGGTCACCGCGAATACAAGGTCAAGGATCCCCGCGCTGTGATCCTGCAGGGCCTGGCCGAGGATCTGTTCCTGCGCTTCGGCCACGACGCCATGTACGACGTGGCGCGCCGGCTCGAGGAGGTGGCGGCCGATCGCCTGGGGCCCAAGGGGATCTTCCCCAACGTCGACTTCTATTCAGGGCTCGTCTACCGCAAGCTCGGCATTCCCCGCGACCTGTTCACCCCGATCTTTGCCATCGCCCGCACCGCCGGCTGGCTGGCCCACTGGCGCGAGCAGCTCGGCGCCAACCGCATCTACCGCCCCACCCAGATCTACACCGGCTCGCCGCAGCGCCCCTGGCTGCCGTTGGAAAGTCGCCCGTCGAACCTCTGAATCCCTGAATCAGCCCCGGCCCCATCCGCCAGCTCGCCTGGGGGGGGCTTAACGTCGCCCCACACTCCCTCCGCCAGCCATGCAGACCATTGCGGTCGTGACCCCTGGCCTCGACCTGCAGGCCAGTTTCCTCGACCTGCTCGACGGCTTCGGTGTGAGCCAGGGCCTCGCCCATCTCCTCTGGCTCCCCCTGCCCATGCTCACGGTGCTGGTGGCAGCCGTGATGGGGGTTCTGGTCAACGTCTGGCTGGAACGCAAGATCTCCGCCGCCGTCCAGCAGCGGATCGGCCCTGAGTACGCCGGCGCCTTGGGCGTCCTCCAGCCCATGGCCGACGGCCTCAAGCTCCTATTCAAGGAGGACATCATTCCGGCCCGTGCCGATGGGCTGCTGTTCACGCTGGGCCCGGTGCTGGTCCTGGTGCCGGTGATACTCAGCTGGCTGGTGGTGCCGTTCGGCCAGAACCTGCTGATCAGCAACGTTGGGGTGGGGGTGTTCCTCTGGGTGGCGCTGAGCAGCATCCAGCCGATCGGGCTGTTGATGAGCGGCTACTCCAGCAACAACAAATACTCCCTGCTCGGTGGCCTGCGGGCTGCGGCCCAGTCGATCAGCTACGAGATCCCCCTGGCCCTGAGTGTGCTGGCGATCGTGATGATGAGCAATTCGCTCAGCACTGTCGACATCGTTAATCAGCAGACCGGTGCCGGCATTCTCAGCTGGAACATCTGGCGCCAGCCGGTGGGCTTCGTGATCTTCTGGATCTGCGCCCTGGCCGAATGCGAACGTCTCCCCTTCGACCTCCCCGAGGCGGAGGAGGAGTTGGTGGCCGGCTACCAGACTGAATACTCGGGCATGAAATTCGCCCTGTTCTATCTGGGCAGCTACATCAATCTGGTCCTTTCTGCCCTGCTGGTTTCGGTGCTCTACCTGGGCGGCTGGGGCTTCCCCGTGCCGATCGAGTGGGTCGCCCATCTGCTCGGCCAATCGGTGGATGCCCCGCTGATCCAGGTGATCACCGGCACCCTGGGCATCGTGATGACGGTGCTCAAGGCCTACCTTCTGGTGTTCTTCGCCATCCTGTTGCGCTGGACCGTGCCTCGGGTGCGGATCGACCAGCTGCTTGACCTCGGCTGGAAATTCCTGCTTCCTGTCGCCCTGGTCAACCTTCTGGTCACGGCGGCCCTCAAGCTGGCCTTCCCGGTCGCTTTCGGCGGCTGACCCTGAGCCGTTTTCGTCAGTCCACCCCTCGGGCCGCCATCATGGCCCCATCCGTTCCCTGAGCTCCCCCATCACCATGTTCGGGTTCCTCAAGAAAGTCGGCGATTACACCCAGGATGCGGTGGGAGCTGCGAAGTACATCACCCAGGGGCTGGGGGTGACCTTCGACCACCTCCGCCGCCGCCCGATCACGGTTCAGTACCCCTATGAAAAGCTGATCCCCTCGGAGCGTTATCGCGGCCGGATCCATTACGAGTTCGACAAGTGCATCGCCTGTGAGGTCTGTGTGCGGGTCTGCCCGATCAACCTGCCGGTGGTTGATTGGGTGATGAATAAAGCCACCAAGAAAAAAGAATTGCGCAATTATTCCATTGATTTCGGTGTTTGCATCTTCTGTGGCAACTGTGTCGAGTACTGCCCCACCAACTGCCTCTCGATGACTGAGGAGTACGAGCTTGCTGCCTTCGACCGCCACAGCCTCAACTACGACAACGTCGCCCTCGGCCGCCTGCCCACCAGCGTCACCAGCGATCCCGCTGTCGTCCCGCTCCGGGAACTCGCCTACCTGCCCAAGGGCGCGATCGACCCCCACGGCATTGACCCCAGCCAACCCCGGGCCGGCAGACTGCCCGAACAGGTTCTGACCACCCTGCCCAAGGGTGAGGCCAGTGCTCCCTCCACCCCCTCCACCCCTACCGACGCATGACGATCGCCTCCACGACGCAGCTGATCTGCTTCCTGGTGCTGGCGGCCACGCTGGTGCTCGGCTCCCTCGGTGTGGTGCTGTTGCCCAACATCGTGTACTCCGCCTTCCTGCTCGGCGGTGTCTTCCTGTCGGTGGCCGGTCTCTACCTGCTGCTCAATGCAAGTTTCGTGGCAGCGGCCCAGGTGCTGGTCTATGTCGGCGCTGTGAATGTGTTGATCCTGTTTGCGATCATGCTGGTCAACAAGAAGGAAAATCTCGCTGATATCCCTGGCCTGGCCGTGCGCAAGCTTCTTTCTGGTCTGGTCTGCGGCGGATTGTTCGTGCTGTTGGTGCGGGTGGCCTTCACCACCCCCTGGGACCTTCCCGGTCCCCTGCCGGTGGGTGAAGAAGCCACCATCCGCATCGGCGAACATCTGTTCAGCGATTACCTCCTTCCCTTTGAATTGGCGTCAGTGTTGCTGCTGATGGCCATGATCGGCGCCATCGTGCTGGCCCGTCGCGACGTGTTCAGCACCGATGTGATCACTGGCGAACCCGCCGATCAGGGTCTGCTTGAAAAGGCCCGCACCCCACTGCTTCTCGAGAAGCCCGCCCTGGAGAAAACCCCATGACCCTCTCCCTGCCCCTTGCTGGCGACTCCGTCCCCCTCCAGGCCTACCTGGCCCTTGCCGCCGTTCTTTTCTGCGTTGGTGTCTGGGGTTTGATCAACAGCCGCAATGCGGTGCGCGTGTTGATGAGCATCGAGCTGATGCTCAATGCCGTGAATCTCAACCTCATGGCCTTCTCCAACTTTTTGGATGGTCAGCTGATCCGTGGTCAGGTGTTCGCGATCTTCGTGATCACTGTCGCCGCCGCTGAAGCCGCCGTCGGGTTGGCGATTCTGCTGTCGCTCTACCGCAACCGCGAAACGGTCGACATGGAGCGCTTCAACCTGCTGCGTTGGTGAACACCAGCCCTGCGCCCGCGCAGCTCTGCCATGCGCCTCGATCGCGTCTGGATCATCATCCGCGCCGGCAGTCAGGCCGCCCAGCGCCAGGCCCGCCGTTGTGCCGAGGAGCTGCGTGCTTCCGGTAGCCATGTGAGCATCGCGGCCAGCGGCGCCACCGCCAATCCCTTCCCCGGTCTGCTGGCCACCGAACCAGACCTCCCTGATCTGGCCGTTGTGCTTGGCGGGGATGGCACCGTTCTTGGCGCCGCCCGCCATCTCGCCGCCCTGGCGGTGCCAATCCTCAGTTTCAATGTGGGCGGCCATCTCGGCTTTCTCACCCACGAGCGATCGCTGCTGCGTCCTTCCGCCCATGATCCCCAGGGGGGGCTGTGGCGCCGTCTGCGCGACGACCATTTCGCCCTGGAGCGGCGGATGATGCTCGAAGCCCGCGTCCATCGCGGCGGTGATCCTGCCCCCCTGGCGGCCGGGCTGCCGGCGGAGATCGATGCCGATGGCCCCCATGTGGCCCTGAACGATTTTTACTTCCGGCCCTGCCTCGATGAGGTCGCCCCCACCTGTCTGCTGGAGCTGGAGATTGATGGTGAGGTGGTTGATCAGTACCGCGGCGATGGGTTGATCATTGCCACCCCCACCGGATCCACCGGTTATGCCATGGCTGCCGGTGGACCGATCCTCCATCCCGGTATCGAGGCGATCGTCGTCAATCCGATCTGTCCGATGAGCCTGTCCAGCCGCGCTGTGGTGGTGCCGCCCCGCTCGCGCCTGAGCATCTGGCCCCTGGGGGAGAGCAACCGGAGGGTGCGGCTCTGGAAGGACGGTGCCCATGCCACCCTGGTCGAACCGGGCGATCGCTGCGTGGTGCAGCGCGGCCCCGACCCGGCCCTGTTGCTGCAGCTGGAGCAGAGCCCCTCTTACTACCGCACCCTCACCCACAAGCTCCACTGGGCCGGCAGCCTCAGCGCCGAGCCCTCCCCCAACTGATCGCCAGCCCGCGACCCGGCGTCAGACTGCCAGCTGCTGCGGCAGCTCCATGGCCCTCGAGATCGAGCGGCGCTTCCTGGTCGATGGCGATGGCTGGCGCTCCCATATCGGTTGGGTACGCCAGTTTCAGCAGGGCTATCTCGCCATCAACGCCACCGGCCCCACGGTGCGGGTGCGCACCAGTGGCCCGCCCGATGCGGTGGAGGGGGCAGGTGAGGCGGCCCAGGCCTGGATCACGATCAAGGCGGCGGCACCGGATGCCGCAGGAGTGGCGCTGAGTCGCCTGGAGTTCGAGTACCCCATCCCCGCCGAGGATGGACAGGCCTTGCTGGCCCTCTGCGCCACTCGCCTGGTCAAACGGCGCTACGGCCTGACTCTCTCCGGCGGCGACTGGGTGGTGGATGTGTTTGAAGCCGACAATGCCCCCCTGGTGCTGGCGGAAGTGGAGCTGGACAGCCCCGAGGCCCAGGTGGTGATCCCATCCTGGTGCGGCCGGGAGATCACGGGCTCCCATGGGCTGAGCAACGCAGGCCTGGCCCAGCGGCCGCTGCTGCTCTGGAGTGCCGCCGAGCTGAGGCAGCTGTTCGGTTGAGCCTGTTCACCCTCAACGGAGGGTGTCCGCCTTTAGCGATCGGTGGGTAGGGCGCAGCAATTGAAACCATCGCGGCAGATCTTGCCGTTGTCCATGGCCCAATTGAGCAGCGCAACCCGGTTCTTGGCGCCGGTCTTGGTGAAGATATTGCTGACGTGGTTGTCGACCGTGCGCTTGCTGATCGTGAGCTGGCGGGCGATTTCCAGATTGGTCAGACCGGTGGCCACCAGCTCGATGATTTCCAGTTCCCGTTCCGAGAGGTCGTGGCGGGCGGGGCTGAAACCGGTGACGATGCCTCTGGCAGGGCTGTTTGGTTCCGATCGGGTGTCAGGGCCGAGCGGTTTCGGGTTGCCTGCCGCGCCGCCAGCTTCGCCCATCCGCCGCTCCCCGTGTTTGTCTCACTTTAGGCAGCCCGCTGGTTCATGATGGCTCCATTTGGCAGGAGTGATCGGTGCGTCTTCAACGGGCGCTGGCCCAGAAAACCTTTGCGATCACCGCTGAGGTCACCCCGCCACGGGGGGGAGATGCCAGCCGTTCTCTCGAGGCGGCGGCAGCCCTCGCGGGGCTGGTCCATGCCGTGAACGTCACCGACGGCAGCCGTGCCGTGATGCGGATGAGCAGCGTGGCGCTCTGTCGTCTGCTGCTGGAGGCCGGCATCGAGCCCGTGCTGCAGATGACCTGCCGGGATCGCAACCGCATCGCGCTCCAGGCCGACCTGCTCGGCGCCCATGCCCTGGGCATCCCCAACGTGCTGTGCCTCACTGGCGATCCCGTGCGGGCCGGTGATCAGCCCAGCAGCCGGTCGGTGAACGAACTCGAGTCGGTGCGGTTGCTGCAGCTGGTGGAGCGCTGCAATGCCGGGCTCGATCCGGTCAAGGGGCAGCTGCCCGATGGCCCCACGGCGCTGTTCCCCGGGGCTGCTGCCGATCCCCAGTCGCCCAGCTGGAGCGGTCTGGTGTCACGGGTACGCCGCAAGCATGCGGCCGGGGCCCGCTTCATCCAGACCCAGATGGTGATGGATGCGACAGCCTTGCGGCGCTTTGTGGAGGAGCTGACCGGGCCATTGGGACTGCCGGTGCTGGCGGGTGTGTTCCTGCTCAAGTCGGCCCGCAATGCCCGGTTCATCAACCGCGTCGTCCCTGGTGCCTGTATCCCCGAAGCATTGATCGAGCGACTGGAGGGCTCCGCAGATCCCGCCGCTGAGGGGGTGGCAATCGCGGCCGAACAGGTGGCTGCCTACCGGGACATTGCCCAGGGGGTCCATCTGATGGCGATCAAGGCCGAGGAGCGCATTCCGGGGATCCTCAGGCTGGCGGGATGCGCTCCGGTCCCGGTCGGTTCGCGCTGAATCGAGCAGGCCATGGCAGGGCCCTGAATCGGAGCGCCCCGCTCGGCTCAGCTGGCCTTCAGGGCCAGGTCGGTTCCCAGCAGTTCGGCCAGGGCTTTCTGCTGGGGTGAAGGCGCCAGCACATCCTGGCGACGCACATCGGTGATTAGCCAGTCGAGGGCTGCTTCCTGAAGATCGAAGTGATCACCATTGCGATCCACGCAATAGCGGCCGAACACGAGCTTTTCGACCAGGCGTACTCCCGGGCCGATGCGGGAATAGTCGAAAATGATCGAGTTGTCGATGGTGGCGCCTTCGCAGATATGACAGCTTGGGCCGATCATTGCTGGTCCAATGATTGTGGCGCCGTCTTCGATGCGGGTCATGCCGCCCACATAAATCGGCCCCTCCACATGGATCTTGTCCCAGTCGGCCGCAACGTTAAGCCCGGTGTAGATGCCTGGCCGCACTTCGATTCCAGGAATCTGAACCTGGCGAACGTCGCCTTGGAGGACGCTGCGAATCGCTTGCCAGTAGTCGGGAACCTTGCCGATATCAACCCACTCAAACTCCATCGGTAGGGCATAGAAAGGCGCCCCTGCTGCAACGAGTTTGGGGAACAGGTCGGAGCCGATGTCGAAGGTCTCGCCGCTGGGGATGTAGTCCAGCACCTCCGGCTCAAAGATGTAAATGCCCGTATTGATCATGTCGCTGGCGGCTTCTTCGACCGCCGGCTTTTCCTGGAAGGACAGCACCCGGCCGTCCTCGTCAGTCACAACAACGCCGTAACTGCTGACCTCATAGGCAGGCACGCGCTTGGTGATCAGGCTTGCCATGGCCCCTTTGGCTCGATGGCGACGGACGGCCTCGCTGAGATCAAGGTCGATCAGAGCATCGCCGCAGAGCACCACGAAGGTGTCGTCGAAGAAGGGCTGAAAATCCTGAATCCGCTTCAGGCCGCCAGCGGAACCGATGGCTTCACCGATCAATTCTCCATCTTCAATCCTACCCTCAAAGCTGTAGGCGATCTGAACGCCGAAGCGTTGACCATCGCGAAAGTAGTTCTCGATTTCCTCGGCTAGATGCGATACGTTAACCATGATTTCATTGAAACCATGCTGGCGTAGTAACTCCAGCAGAAACTCCATCACCGGTTTCTGCAGGATCGGGATCATCGGTTTTGGCGTGGTGTGGGTGATCGGCCGCACCCGTGTCCCTTTGCCTGCCGCCAGAATCATGGCCTTCATTGGCGTTCGGCTTCCATCAAGTCGAGCCAGCTTAGGGACTCGGCTCAGGCGGCCTGCCCGCTGCGAGCCGGCACCCCATCTGACCCCTGAGCCAGAGCCAGGGCCACTCCCGGCAGCCGCGCCCCCTCCCCCAGCAGCCTCAGCTCCAGGGCCGCGTAGAGCCCTCCTTCCTGTTGCAGTTCCACCCGACCCTGGGCCGAGAGAAACAGCAGGGCCCAGAACACCCCCACCCGGTCGCGGTCGAGGTCTTCGGCATCCGCTCGTTCGCCATCGCAGGCCCAGGCCCGTACCAGCTCCTCGAAGCTCAGCCAGTGGCCAGCCATGCTGAGCGGCGATTCCCCGAGGAACACACTCAGGGCGGCGGTGGTCTCCGGCAGCTTCTCGCGATGGGCCAAGGCACTCACTTGGGCGATCGCCGCGTCGTCGCTGAAGGCGCGGTTGCGCGATCGCGTCCGTTGGCGGGGTGTCTCCTGGTCGAGCCGCTCGGCGATCGCCTCAAGCTGCTGAATCAGTTCCCCCAGGGTGACCGGCCGCTGCAGGGGAGGCGGGGCCACCGGCCGCCGCAGCAGGTGTCGCTCCGGCCGTCTGGGTAGGAGCAGGCCCGCGATCGCCCCAGACTCCTCGACCTCCTCCAGCTCGAAGCCATCCTCAAGCACTGGTTCGGGCGGAAAGGTGGCGGCTTCCAGCACCTCAGCCTTCAGACCCACCAGCACCGACGCCGCCAGGAATGCCTCGCTGCTCTCCGAGAGATCCCGCTCGAAGCTGCCGCCCGACACCGCCAGTCGGGGCATGGCGATGCGTTGGCGGAGCTGATCGAGAAAGCCATCGATCACGCCGATCACATCCACATCCCAGGGATCGATCTCGCCGCGTTCGGCTGCATCCTGAAGCAATCGAATCGCCAGCCTGGCCCCTGCTTCTGCCACTCCTACCGCTGCGCTCCGATTGGACTCAACTTATCGGCCTGAAGCTGAGGCGTCACCTCGCCGCGATCAGCCAGAGCCTTCGAGGCTCCTGAACGTCGGCTCAGGCCGACTCGCCTCCGCCTGTGGTTGGGGCGCTGCTGCCCCCGGCGGCCGGGAGCAGGCCCAGCTGAGCGTCAACGGTGGCGCGGTAGCGCTGCAGATCGTTTTCCAGTTCCTGGATGCGCACCTGCTGGGCCTCTTTCTCGGTGGCTTCCTGCAGGGTTTCCACCTTCTTGACCACACCACTCCAGACCGCATAAATCCAGGCAGCGGTCGCCCCGATCCCGGCGACCACCAGCAGCAGCACAGCCAGGGGCAAAGTGGCGGCCAGGCCTGGCAGGAAGTGAACGGTGGTGGAGGCGGTGTTCTCAAGGGTGAACATCACCGCCGCCAGGCCGAAGCTGAAGATCAGCAGGAAGTTCAGCTGTCGCATCGGATCAGCACTGGTGAACCAGGGAAGGGGACCGGGCAGGGAGCCTACCTGGTCTGGCCGAGGCGGGATCAGGATTGTTGTAAAGCAGGCTCCCTCTCCGCTGTTGGCCGCAGCGGAAAGGCCAGCAGCTGGCTGGGCCTGGGGTTCAGGCCAGAGAGGGGGCCCTGCGGAAATCGCTGCTCCAGCGTGCTGCTGCCGCCGCTGGCCGCAACACGCTGGCGCTGGGGGCCAGACGGCTGCTACGGGCCTGCTCCTCCCGCTGCACCAAGGCCTCGATCGAGGCGCGGTAGCTGTCGGTGAGCAGACGGGGGTAGAGGCCGATGCCGATGATCGGCACCAGCAGGCAGCTGATCACATAGATCTCGCGCGGTTCGGCATCAACCAGGTGGGTGTGGGCGGCCAACTCGGCGTTTTCCTTCCCAAAGAAGATTTCCCGCAACATCGAGAGCAGATAAACCGGTGTCAAGATCACGCCGATCGCCGCCAGAACGCAGATCACAACCCGGAACACCAGGCTGTAGGCCTCGCTGGTGGCAAAGCCCACAAACACCATCAGCTCTGAGACAAAGCCGCTCATCCCGGGCAGGGCTAGGGAGGCCAGGCAACAGACGGTCCAGAGGGCAAACATCTTGCGCATCTTCTGCCCCACGCCCCCCATTTCATCAAGCTGCAGGGTGTGGGTGCGGTCGTAGGTGGCACCGACCAGGAAGAACAGGCTGGCACCGATCAGGCCATGGCTCACCATCTGGAGCATGGCGCCGCTGGTGCCCAGGGAGCTGAAGCTGCCGATGCCGATCAGCACGAAGCCCATGTGGCTGATCGAGCTGTAGGCGATCTTGCGTTTCAGGTTGCGCTGCGCAAACGAGGTCAGCGCTGCATAAATGATGTTCACCACCCCCAGCACCACCAGCAACGGCGCGAACGAGGCATGGCCAACGGGCAGCAGCTGCACGTTGAAGCGCAGCAGGGCATACCCCCCCATCTTCAGCAGGATGCCGGCCAGCAGCATGTGGACCGGCGCCGTGGCCTCACCATGGGCATCGGGAAGCCAGGTATGCAGCGGCACAATCGGCAGCTTGACGCCGAAGGCCACCAGCAGCGCCGCATAACAGAGGAGCTGGAACGTGACCGGGAAGCTTTTGGCGGCCAGCACGGTGTACTCAAAGCTGGGGGCGCCTCCTCCGTAGAAGCCCATCGCCAGGGCCGCCAGCAAGATGAACAACGAGCTGCCGGCGGTGTAGAGAATGAACTTGGTGGCGGCGTACTGGCGCTTCTTGCCACCCCAGATCGCCAGCAGCAGATACACCGGGATCAGCTCCAGCTCCCAGGCCAGGAAGAACAGCAGCATGTCCTGCACGGCGAACACAGCAATCTGGCCGCCATCCATGGCCAGGAGCAGGAAATAGAAAAGCTTGGGTTTGAAGCTCACCGGCCAGGCGGCCAGGGCAGCCAGGGCGGTGATGAAACTGGTTAGCAGGATCAGGGGCATCGATAATCCATCCGCCCCAACCGACCAGGCCAGGCCCAGCTCGGGCAGCCAGCTGTGGCGTTCGACCAGTTGCAGGCCTTCGACCGAGGGGTCGTAGCCGTTCAGATATCCGCCGACCGTCAGCAGGAAGGTGATCAGGGTGATCGCCAGGGCGTACCAGCGAACCGAACGCCCGTCCCCCCGGTCAGGCACGAAGGGGATCAACAGGGATGCCGCGATCGGGAAGAGAATCGCAGCGCTCAGCCAGGGGAAGGGCACCGACAGGACGAACCATCTGGTTGGAGTGTAGAAATGCCCACCCGATCAGCCCGGAGCCGATGGGGGATGTCACACAAGGACTGGTGGGGGCTGGCCTGGGGTGTTGGGGCGGCCACGCTCGCGGGGCTCGCTCATGCCGCCCCAACACCCCAGGCCAGCCGGG